>CAMAPO010000047.1 GCA_945860245.1 Bifidobacterium breve | reverse complement strand
CTGATCATCTGAATAATTAGATTACCCATCACGGTTGCCTCAGCTGGTCCAGCAATCACGGGAAGACCTGTTACATCCGCAGTTAATTGATTTAGAAGATCATTTGACGATCCACCGCCAATAATGTTTATTTCTTTTACTTTAACGTTGGCGGCATCTTCTAGTTCGCGAAGTGATTGCGCATAAGCATCAGACAAACTGTCAAAGATGCAGCGTGCAAATTCGGCGGGTATATCAGGAACTTTTTGGTTAGTTTCTCGGCAATACGCAGCGATACGTTCTGGCATGGCACCAGGCTTGGCAAAGCGTGGATCGTTTGTGTTTATGATTTGTTCACGAGGAAGCTGGCGAGCGTCTTGGGTCAAATCTGCAGCGGTCAAAGTAAGACCTTGAGAGTTCCAATAGCGAAGAGATTCTTCGAGCAACCACATCCCTGATACATTTTTAATAAACCGGATGCGATCTGCCACGCCCGCTTCGTTGGTGATGTTGTATGAAAGCGCTTTCGCGTTAGTGATTGGCTTATCAAGCTCAAGACCAATTAGCGACCACGTACCACTTGAAATATAGGCCGAATCTTTCGAAGAGCGAAGCGGTACTCCAGCAACTGCAGATGCTGTGTCATGAGAACCAACTGCAACGACAGAGATGCCATCTAGTTTGCCATGGCCTTTGATATTGCCAATTTTTATCCCCGGCTTATGCAATGCAGGGAAGATAGACCTGGGTATCTCAAGTTTGTCGATGAGTTCCCAATCCCATTCTTGCGAGTGAGCATTTAAGAGTTGTGTAGATGATGCGTTGGTAATGTCGTTGCTCTGCACTCCAGAGAGAGCGTAGTTAAGTAAATCTGGGAGCATTAAGAAAGTAGCCGCGCCTTTGAGCGCCGCCGTATTTCGCGCAGCGCGCAGTTGGTAGGCGGTATTAAAGAAGATAAATTGAATTCCAGTTCTCTGATAAATCCACTCTGCACCAAGTGAGTCTGAGATTGATTGCATCAAACCATCGGTTCGTGAATCTCGATAGCAATAAGGTTCTTCGATTAGATTTCCCTGAGCGTCCAGTAATCCGTAGTCAACTGCCCAGGTATCAATACCGATAGAGATGATTTCACCAAACTCTTGCGCCTTTAATAAACCGGTCTTAACCTCAGCGACAATCTTGGCCCATTCCCAGCGCAGCCCGCCATCTTCAGAAGCTTTTGCTTCGTGTTTAAAGCGATGGACTTCTTGAATCACGAGAGATCCTGAATCAAGAGATCCCACAGCTATGCGTCCGCTAGAGGCGCCAAGATCTATCGCTGCACAGAACTTCATAATGGTTTATCGCAAGAAGGCTGCAGATACTCCACCATCGACAGGTATATGTAGTCCAGTTGTGAGAGATAGTTCTCCGCTAAGCAGAACAAATACCGCCGCTGCGATATGTTCTGGCAAAACTTCCTTTTTTAAAATTGTTCGTTGGGCGTAGAACTCACCGAGTTTAGATTCCTCAACGCCATAGACGGCAGCGCGATTTGCTCCCCATCCCGATGAGAAGATTCCTGAACCCTTTACAACGCCATCAGGATTAATGCCATTAACGCGGATTCCATGTTCTCCAAGTTCTGCCGCTAATAGCCGAACTTGATGCGCCTGATCCGCTTTCGTTGATCCATAACCAATGTTATTTGGACCGGCGAATACGGAATTCTTAGAGGAAATGTAGACAATATCTCCACCTAAATGTTGTGCGATCATAACCTTGGTTGCTTCACGCGATACTAAGAAAGATCCGCGGGCCATGATGTCGTGTTGCAAATCCCAATCTTGGACAGTTGTCTCGACTAAAGATTTACTGATTGATATACCAGCGTTATTGATAACGATATCCACGCCACCGAAGGCTAAGTTGGTAGCTTTAATTGCCTCGGCAATCGCACCTTCATCAGTGACATCCATTGCGATACCAATCGCTTTATCCGAATTGCCAATTTCAGCTGCAACAGCAACAGCTCCATCTTTATCGCGGTCTGCAACGACAACACACGCACCCTCTGCTGCTAGGCGCAGGGCAGTTGCCTTACCAAGACCCGAAGCAGCGCCTGTGACAAGTGCAATTCGACCAGCAAGTGGCTTTGGCTTCGGTGCACGTTTTAACTTGGCATCTTCTAGATCCCAATACTCAATGCGGAATTTTTCAGACTCGACAATAGGTGCATAAGTTGAGAGAGCTTCGGCTCCGCGCATAACGTTAATGGCGTTGACATAGAACTCGCTAGAAACGCGAGCGGTCTGCTTATCTTTTCCGAATGAGAACATACCGATTCCGGGAACGAGAATAATTGTTGGGTCAGCCCCACGCATTACGGGGGAGTCCTTCGACGCATGACGTGCGTAGTAAGCAGCGTAATTTTCGCGGTACTTGTCATGAAGTTCTGCAACACGTTTGAGAACTTCTTCAAGTGGCGCATCAGGTGCTGTATCTAGAACCATCGGAGAAATTTTTGTACGCAAAAAGTGATCTGGACAAGAAGTACCAAGGGTGGCTAACCGAAAGAGTTCAGCGCCCTGCGTGAAATCAAGAACTACTCCTGAGTCTGTAAAGTGGCCGACCATACGCAAATCACGTGAAGCCACAGCGCGCAGATAAGGCGCAAGCTCAGCGGCGCGCAAGATACGTGATGCCGAATCCAGCGGCTTGTATTTTTCAACAACCGATCCAAACGGGTTCTTCTTACCCTTTGACTTAATAAATTCTTCAGCTTTGGTGATCGCTGCAATAGAGCGCTCTTCACACTCTTTACTTGTTGCACCCCATGTTGTGAGGCCATGTCCTCCTAGAACACAGCCCTTTGCCTTTGGGTTTTCGGAGGCAATCTTTTCCATATCTAGTCCAAGTTGAAATCCCGGACGGCGCCAATCCACCCAGAGAATCTCATCGCCAAAACATTCACGTGTTAATTTCTCACCATCTGCAGAAGTTGCAAGTGCGATTATCGAATCTGGGTGCAGATGATCTACATGATCAAATGGAATGAGCGCATGCACTGTTGTATCGATACTAGGAGCTGC
>CAMAPO010000046.1 GCA_945860245.1 Bifidobacterium breve | reverse complement strand
ACACCTGGGCCGACCAAAAGGTGAGGTTAAACCAGAGCTCTCACTCGCTCCTGTTGCACTGCGTTTGGCGGAACTTCTTGGAACAGAAGTAATTTTTGCAGGTGCAGTAACTGGATCCGATGTGAGTGCTAAAGCAAAGGCTCTGCAATCTGGTCAAATTTTGTTGCTCGAGAACATTCGCTTTTCTGCAGCGGAGACTTCTAAGGAAGAATCAGAGCGATTGACACTTGCCAATGAGTTAGCGCAGCTAGCAGATCTTTATGTGGGCGATGGTTTTGGGGCAGTACACCGTAAGCACGCTTCAGTATTTGATCTCCCCAAACTTCTTCCACACGTGGCTGGAACGTTGGTTGCGGCTGAAGTAGAAGTTCTAAAGAAATTGACGCAGAACCCTGAACGTCCATATGGGGTTGTTCTTGGGGGAGCAAAAGTCTCGGACAAGATTGGCGTTATCTCAAATCTCTTAGGCAAAGTTGATGTCATGGCTATTGGTGGCGGAATGGTATTTACCTTTCTCGCTGCACAAGGCAAAGAGATCGGTACATCACTTGTCGAAAGAGATCTAATCGAAACCGTTAAAGCTTTGATCAAACAGGCAGCTGATTCTGGAGTAAAACTTGTATTGCCTACAGATATTGTCATCGCTCCCAAATTCGCCGCAGATGCGCCGGCAACTTTGGTTGCATCAGATGCTATTCCAGCAGATCAGATGGGTCTCGATATCGGTCCTGATTCTGCAGCGGCATTTGCAGAAGCGATTAAGAGTTGCAAAACAGTTTTCTGGAACGGTCCAATGGGCGTTTTTGAATTCGCAGCATTTTCTAGCGGCACAAAAGTTGTGGCGCAGGCACTTACCGAAGTCGCAGGTATTTCGGTAGTCGGTGGCGGAGATTCAGCGGCCGCTGTACGAGCGCTAGGATTTAGCGATGATCAATTCGGTTACATCTCAACTGGCGGCGGAGCATCACTGGAATATTTAGAAGGCAAAGAACTTCCCGGCCTAACCGCCCTCGATCTTTAAAATTAATTAGTAGCAATTAAAAGGAGCAGATCATGCGTAAACCGCTAATGGCAGGTAACTGGAAGATGAACCTCAATCACCTGGAAGCGATTGCAGTTGCGCAGAAACTGGTTTATTCCCTCAGTGATAAGGATTTTGACGCAGTAGACGTCGCGATCATTCCTCCGTTTACAGATATCCGTTCTATTCAAACGCTGGTCGATGGCGATCGCCTACGTCTGCAATACGGGGCACAAGATATTTCGCCAGAGGCAAGTGGTGCATTTACAGGAGATATCTCTGGCCACATGTTGGCAAAGTTAGGTTGCACCTTTGTTGTTATCGGTCACTCTGAACGGCGCGCGATACATAAAGAAGATGATTTATTGGTAAATCGCAAAATTAAGGCAGCGCTAGCAAATGAGTTAATCCCAATTTTCTGTGTTGGAGAAGAGTTACCAATCCGCGAATCTGGTGCTCATGTGTCGCATGTGATCCGCCAAGTACGTGGTGGTCTAGAAGGGTTCACTAAACCTGAACTCAAGAAAATTGTTATTGCCTACGAACCCGTCTGGGCGATCGGAACTGGAAAAACTGCAACGCCTGAAGATGCGCAAGAAGTATGCGCGGCAATTCGCGAAGAAGTTCAATCAATTGGTTCAGCCGAGATAGCCGCTGGTATGCGCATCTTGTACGGTGGCTCTGTAAAATCTTCGAACGTGGTTGAAATCATGAAGCAAGGCGATGTTGATGGCGCCCTAATCGGGGGAGCGAGCCTAGATCCAGAAGAATTAGCCAAGATCGCCAAGTTCTACGCCGCAGAAAACGGCTAGGCCGCAGTTCCGATCTAGTATCCTTACCGTCTATCTCCATCCACAATTTGAGGAGTTTTACATCGTGGCTTTAGCGCTCTCTATCTTGTTAATCATCACTAGCATTGTGATGATCTTGCTCGTACTACTTCATAAGGGTAAAGGTTCAGGCTTATCTGATCTTTTCGGTGGCGGCATCTCATCTAATTACGGCGGTTCATCTGTTGTAGAGAAGAATCTTGATCGCATCACCATTGTTGTTGGTGGAATTTGGTTCGGCGGCGTTGTCGCACTCAGTCTTGTTTTGAAGGGTTAATAAATGGCAAGTGCAATTCGTGGAAGCCGTGTCGGCGCCGGCCCAATGGGCGAGGCCGAGCGTGGAGATCAGATCGAACGCGCCACAGTTTCGTATTGGTGCGGCAATGGCCACGAAGTTCGACCATCTTTTGCAGTTGAAGAAACGGTTGTCATTCCAGCCGAGTGGGATTGCCCTAAGTGCGGACTACCTGCCGGTCGCGATCGCAACAATCCACCTAAGGCTGTTGTAAATATTCCTTACAAGACTCACCTTGCTTACGTAAAGGAGCGCCGCACCGATACTGAGGGTGCCAAGATTCTAGAAGATGCGCTGCGTAAATTCCGTGGAGATGACGAGTAATTAAAGCCCTTGCGCTGCGTTAAGTATTTGGTCAATACCCGCAATTCGATTTGATAGATGCAATCGAAGCAGCGGATATTTTCTTGTGGCAAGGGCTCGCGCATCACCGAGTGCTTGCGCCATGAGTAAAGTTTTAAAGTCAAAGTCACGGCCGGGTATCGCAAAATTATTCTTACATTCTCCGGTGATCTGCAAGAAGGAACCGTTCTGCTGTCCACCTTTATGGAATTGTCCGGTGGAATGCAAGAAACGTGGCCCCCATCCAAAGCTAACCGGACGTCCAGATTTATCAGACAAGATTGCACGAAGTTTTGCAATAGCCGCATCATCGCGGCGATCTAAGTAAGCCATAATCGCGATATAGCCCTGCGCATCAGTTGTGGCAATCAAATTCTTTAAGGTCGCCACCAGGGTATTTCCATCGCCGAATATTTCTACATAGTCATCAACCGATGGCGCTATTAACTCAGGCAGCTTGTTCGACCATTGGCTCAAGATCACTGAGGTTGCTTCTTTCGCTTCAGTGACATTTGGTTGGTTGAATGGATCAATTTCTAGAACTGCGCCGATTAGCGCGGTAACCCATTCCCAAAAGAGAAAATGTTCACCTAGTTCGGCTTCGACAACTAATTGGGCACCTGGTGAAAAGGAGATAG
>CAMAPO010000045.1 GCA_945860245.1 Bifidobacterium breve | reverse complement strand
ACGGTGGGGTTTGTCCGTCACTTGCCGCATCAATTAATTGATGCATTCAAATCAACACTTGAAGAAGTATCTGGTTCTGATCTGATTGTTCATGTTGTTGATGGTTCGCACAGTGATCCTTTTGAGCAGATCCGTGCCGTGCGCGAAGTCATCATCGAAATTGGTGGGGGAGATATTCCCGAGATCATCGCAATAAATAAGGTAGATGCGGCTGACCCAGAAGTCGTTATGGAGATTTTGCGCAAAGAAAAGAACAGTTTTGCGTTCTCGGCTCGCACCGGTTTTGGAATTGAAGGGCTAGTTCAAGCAATTGAAAAATCTTTGCCTCATCCAAATATCGAAGTAACGGCGACTATTCCATACGATCGTGGAGATTTAGTCAGTGCAATTCACGAAACTGGTGAGATTCTCAGCGAGGAATATGTGGAAGCGGGAACTTTGATTCATGCATTTGTCGATGGAGGACTTGCAAAGGCGATCGAGAACGCGCTGAAATAATCTCCTTGGGATGGGAATCACCTTAGAAAAGCGGGAATATATGCGACACGCCGCAGGTTGTAGCAACTAATACCGGGTAAATGCGCGAGTATGCGCCCGTTCAGCCTTTCTCAGTCGAGATGAGGCGTTAATAAGTGGAAGTGAGGTGAGAGCAGTGGCAACAGATTACGACACCCCCAGAAAAACGGATGAGGAACTCCACGAGGAGTCGCTTGAAGAGTTAAAAGCAAAGCGCGTCGATGCTCAATCCGGACAGATTGATGTCGATGAAGCAGAGGCGGCAGAAAATCTAGAACTTCCTGGCGCAGATTTATCTGGCGAAGAACTTGCAGTCCGAGTAGTTCCAAAACAAACGGATGAATTTACTTGTTCTCGTTGTTTCTTGGTGCATCACATAACTCAACTTGCAAAAGGTGAGGGAGCCAAGGCAGTCTGTAAAGAGTGCGGCTGATCTAATTACTATTTTGTAAGCAACGCGGCGAGCTTCTCGCCGCGTTTGCTCGTTACAAGCCAATAAGGCGTGGAATCGCGTTGATCAGTTACTTCAATTTTAATTCCCTTAGCGGCCCAGAATTTAATGGCCAAGAACGCTGCCGGGTCAGCATCTCGCGTCCGTAACATGCGCATCGCATCAGAATCCAAGACAGTAACTTTTCCTAGGTATTTAAGTTCGATGTGAGCCTTATCTATTCGCAATTCTCTCTGATCTACGCTAATTCTTGACGTTAAAGATAGGGCGATGAAGGGCATTGCTAGCGTTGCAATGGTGAAAGCAACCATCGTCGCAATTGTGTCAAAGGCAGCCCAGATTGCGATTACGAGTGATAGAAACATGAAATAGATAAAGGCGAGCACCCAGATAGGCGGGCGAAGCACTTCTGCGAATATCACTATCGCAGTCTAGATCAAGTAAAGTGTGCGCATGAGTCGAGTAGCAAGCACCACGCCTCCAGAGGGAGCGATCATTCCGGATCGTCATCCGAAAGCTCCCGAAATTGGAACCAAAATTCCATCTCACTTTGGCCATTGCTTTGGTTGCGGTGAATTGCATCCGACTGGATTGCATTTAGTTGCGCATGCTGGGGCTGGCGCAGATTTAACGGCGGAATTCACAGTTACTGAAAATCATCAAGGCGCTCCGGGTTTGGCACACGGTGGTTTGTTATCACTTGCATTTGATGAAGCCCTCGGCAAATTAATGTGGCTAATTCGTGCTCCTGCAGTTACGGCGCGCTTAGAAACTGATTTTCTAAAGCCAGTTCCAATGGGAACAACGATTCACATAACGGCGCGAATTACCGGTCAGGTTAATCGCAAGGTTTACACCGCAGCTGAAGGACGTCTTGGTGGCGCAGATGGTGAAATCGCAGTCAAGGCAGCAGCGCTATTTGTAGTTGTTCCGATGTCGCACTTCTTGGAAAATGCTCCAAAAGAATATTTGGAACATATTGCGAAGACCCCAGAGATCTTGGCATTTGTTGATCCTGAATTTGAGATTAATCCATAATGGCCGTAAAAGTGCTCGTTACTCGTCTAGATCCTGACTTGCCGTTGCCTACTTATGCCAAAGGCGGAGATGCTGGAGCTGATTTGGTCGCACGAGTGGATGTAACACTGGCTCCAGGTGAACGCGCGTTGGTACCAACTGGAATTTCAATTGCGCTCCCTAATGGTTTTGTTGCACTTGTGCATCCCCGATCTGGGTTAGCAATTAAACACGGGGTGACCATGGTGAATTCTCCGGGAACGGTTGATGCTGGCTACCGTGGTGAATTGCAGATAATTCTCATTAATCACGATCCAAAAGAGAGCGTTACATTCAAACGTGGGGATCGCATTGCGCAATTAGTTATCCAACAAGTAGAGCGCGCCGAATTCGTTGAAGTAGAAAATTTGCCAGGATCTGGTCGTGGCACAGATGGATTTGGATCAACCGGAAGATGATGAGCCAGATACCAAGTTCGGGTGAAGGCGCGGATAAAGATAAAGTCCTGGCAGCTTTTGGCGGCAAGAAGGGCTTAATCGATTCAGGAATTCCTTCAGTAATTTTCTTAGTCGTCTTTAATATTGCTAATGATCTGCGCCAGGCTTTGATCGCATCCCTCATCGTTTCAGCTGCCTTAACAATTATTCGTCTGGCCAAGCGCGACACTATTCAACACGCGATTTCGGGGCTAATCGGCTCTCTTATATGCGCTTGGTTTGCTAATCGAACTGGTAACGCAAGTGATCTATATATTCCGAAGCTGCTTACTAATTTGGGTTACGGAAGTGTTTACTTGATTGCCAACCTGGCAGGTTGGCCAATATTGGGACTTCTTCTTGGTCCGATTTTGGGCGAGAATTTAAATTGGCGCAAAGATCCTGCCCGCGCCCGCGCCTATAAGCGAGCAAGTTGGCTCTGGGTCTTGATGTTCTTTACGCGAATTGCAGTGCAGTACCCAATTTATAGAAGCGGAAATGTGAATTTGCTTGGAACGGTAAATCTGGCAATGGGTTATCCACTGTTTCTCGCAACCGCTTACGGTTCATGGATGATTTTAAAGAGCGTGCCAACAACTAAATTACAAAGTTAGTTAGCCAGCAATAAAGCAAGATTTAATTAAACCTTCAGCGGTTGTTGAAGCAACAAAAAGAAGTTCATCACCTGCACTAAATACATCTGTTGGAGTCGGTGTGATTACCCGTCCATCGCGAACAATTGCTGCCAGCGATGCGTCATCGGGAAGCTCAATTTCCTCAACAGTCTTTCCGATACAACTTGAAGTATCAGGCAGGGTTAATTCGACTAAGTTGGCTTGGCCTTTACGGAATGAGAATAAGCGAACAACATCGCCGACGCTTACCGCTTCTTCAACGAGGGCTGAAATTATTCTTGGAGTCGACACCGCAACATCTACGCCCCATGAAGAATC
>CAMAPO010000044.1 GCA_945860245.1 Bifidobacterium breve | reverse complement strand
CGGATGCAGAAAGGGGATTATCCTTCTCCTATTATGAAATCTAAGCGCTCGTTCATTGATTATTCACTCGATAAGCGCGCCACATTGTTGGCGCTCTTTCGCGGTGTGGTCGATGCCTGCGATGCCGATCCTTACTTAATGAGGGCTGCCAAATATCACGGCGAAAAAATTTCTCGTAAATGTCCGGTTTGCAAAAAGAATGGGCTGGTTGAACTTCGCTACACATTTGGAGATCAGCTCGGTCAATTTTCAGGTCGCATTAAAACTGAAATTGAATTACTTGAAATGGAGAATGAATTCGGAGAATTTGCTGTGTACATCGTTGAAGTCTGTCGCGATTGTTCATGGAACCATTTGTGCGCTTCATACCTATTAGGTGATGGATCTGAGCGAAAACCACCCCGTAAGGTACGCACCCTAGAAGATGATGATTGGGTTAAAGGGTAACCTTCAGAAATGATCCGCAGAAAGCTAATCCGCGCCGCTGTATTCCTGGCTGGCTTTGGCTTTATTGCTGGCTCCACACTCTTTGCCTTCGCCTGGTTTACCGTTTCAATTCCCGATCCAAATGCATATGTAAATAGTCAATCAACAATTATTCAATATTCCAATGGCCAAGAGATTGGCCGGATCGGTTCAAAGAACCGTCAGATTTTGCCGCTTGCAAAAATTCCAATGAATTTACGTAACGCAGTATTGGCCGCTGAAGATCGCAGCTTCTATTCCAATAGAGCCTTTAGCGTTACTGGTATCGCACGAGCGCTATTTAATAACTTAAAGTCAGGCACTTTAAATGGTGAAGGTGGGTCAACCATCACCCAGCAGTACGCCAAGACTGCTTTCTTATCACCGAGCCGGACAATTCAACGCAAAATAAAAGAGTTGGTCATCTCTCTTAAATTAGAAAACTCATTGTCAAAAGATCAAATATTTGAAAATTACTTAAATACTATTTACTTTGGTCGGGGGTCATACGGTGTGCAGACCGCTTCGCAGCAATACTTCAATCGCAACGCCAACCAATTAACACTTTCTCAAATGGCAGTAATCGCCAGTATTTTGCGTTCTCCTGGCTATTACGATCCTTCTCTATCTAAAGAGAATGAAGAACGCCTAAAGGGCCGCTTCCAGTATGTAATTAATGGAATGCTCGATCGCGAATGGATCACAGCCGAAGATGCGGCGAAAGCAAAATACCCAACAGTTACTCCACGAACCAAAACCGGACAACTCAGCGGACCTAAAGGTCATATCGTTGCAGCGGTTCAAAAAGAGATGGGCAAATTAGGCTTTAGCGAAGATCAACTCTTAATTGGTGGGCTAGTTATTAAAACAACGCTGGTACAACGCGCGCAACAAGCAGCAGTTGATGCCGTAACTAAGTTTTATCCAAAGAAAGCGCCAGAGAATTTACGTATTGGCTTGGCTGCGATTCGACCAGGCACCGGTGAAATAATTGCGATGTATGGCGGACGGGATTATCTGGTGCGTCAATTAAATGATGCCACCCAGTCGATTGCGCTAGCCGGCTCTACCTTTAAGCCATTTGCGTTGGCCGCCGCTCTTGAGGCCGGCATCCCACTTACCTCAATGTGGAACGGTGATTCACCGCAAGTTTTTGATGATCTAGGTAAGCCGTATGAAGTTTCTAATTATGGAGATGAAGGTTGGGGCCAAATAGATTTAATTAACGCAACAAAGCATTCAATTAACACGGTCTATGTTCCATTGGGACAGAAAGCTGGTCTAGATAAAGTTGTCGATGTCGCACGTCGCGCCGGTATTCCCGAATCTGTTGCGATGGTCCCCGCACCTTCTGTGACTCTCGGCGTTGCTAGCCCACATGTAATTGATGTGGCAAGTGCGTACGCCACTTTTGCGGCACAAGGAATCTTTTCAAAACCATATTTAATTGCCTCAGTTACTGGGCCAAATAAAGGTTTGCTTTATGAGGGTCAAACACAAACCCAAGAAGTTTTCGCAAAAGATGTAATGGCAGATTTAACTTATGCACTCAAAAGCGTGGTCAACGGTGGAACTGGATCGGCTGCACTTGCCCTTGGTCGCCCAGCTGCTGGAAAGACTGGAACTAGCCAATCAAATGCTTCTGCTTGGTTTAGTGGTTACACACCACAGCTTGCCGCCTCTGTTGCGCTATTCCGTGACAGCGCATCTGAATCTTTAAATGGAATCGGCGGGCTAACTTCTGTAACAGGTGGAACTTTCCCTGCAAAAATTTGGACAGCATTTATGAAGGGTGCGCTCAAAGGCGAACCAATTATGAGTTTTCCAGCCCCAGCCAATATTGGTGGACTTGATCCGGTCGTAATGACTAGCGGTGGAGTTCAGACAATCAAAGAGAAGTAAGCCTTGCAAACCAAAGCGCGAGCAATAATCGCTCTTGCGGTACTTGTCTCGTTAATCAGTTTTGTAAAATTTAGCCATTGCCAAAGTTCGGGCTGGGCAACTCCCGATCAATATATCCATGCTTGTTATTCCGATATCCCTGCGCTCTATGGCGAACGCGGCTTAAGTAAGGGCGATTGGGCTTATTCCAATGGTGCGGATTCAGTTGAATACCCAGTGGTCACCGGCGCAGTCATGTGGGCGCTTGCACAAATAACTCCGGGTGGTGACAACGCGACAAATAATTATTTTAATATAAATATATTTTTTCTGACCCTGCTATTTATTTTAAGCGCGCTGCTCGTATTTAAGATGCGACCAGAGTTTTCTTATCTATTTCCTTTAGCGCCGGCCGCAATCGCGTCGTTATATATAAATTGGGATCTGTGGGCAATTATTTCGATGTTGGGCGCTATTTATTGGTTTGATCGAAAAAAATTAGATTTGAGTGCAATTGCGTTGGGTTTATCTATAGCAACTAAATTTATGCCGGTATTTTTATTGTTACCGATAGCTTTAATTTTCTTGCGACGCAATCAGCTTCGTGCTGCTCTTCAATATTTTGCAGTGACCGCTCTTACTTTTGCGGCAATCAATTTGCCAGTTTACTTAACTACCCCAGAAGGTTGGTTGCGTTTCTACCAATTAAATACTTCTCGGGGTTCTGACTGGGGATCACTTTGGTATGCGATGTCATCACTTGGTGTAAATATGCCCAAAATAGATTATTTAGTGATATTACTTTTGTTGGCGGGATTTTCCGCAATCGCACTTTATGTTTTAGAACTGCGTTACGTGCCATCGCTAGCTGCGCTTAGTTTTATTGTCATGGCAACAGTTATGTGCGTCAGCAAAGTTTATTCACCGCAATATGTTTTATGGTTAACTCCACTTGCGGTGATTGCTTTAATCGATAAACGAGACTTGCATGTTTTCTGGATTTGGCAAGGCGCCGAATTGATTTATCACATTGCAATTTGGCAGCATCTCGCATCGGTAACAGGCGCCACATTTGGTCTGCCGCTTTTTGGATATGCGGTCATCACCGTGGCTAGAATCGCGGCAACCATTTATCTAATCGTGGCCCTGGTTCGACGGGGCCTGGCTGGGGGTTCCCAGAGTCGACGTCCACTGGGCCCGCTTTCCCACAAATCCCTGCGTGAATTTCTCTTTGAAAGCGCCAACGCGTACCCTTGACCCTTCAGCGTGAGGCGCCCATCGGGTTAGCCAAACAAAGAAGCACTAACCCTCCTGTC
>CAMAPO010000043.1 GCA_945860245.1 Bifidobacterium breve | reverse complement strand
GGTGAAGGATTTGAACCTTCGAAGGCAGAGCCGGGGGATTTACAGTCCCCTCCCATTGGCCGCTCGGGCAACCCGCCAGGGTCATTCTTTTACGGCGGGCGCTAGATTACCTTAATTTATTTGCCATAGGTAATCGGCTATTTTCACTGCCTTTTCCAGATAAAAAAGAGCAATAAACCTCCGCCAACAACCAGTGTCGCGCTAATAATTAAGTAAATAGATAATTTATTTTCAGAGCCAGTTAATGAAGAATTTTCTTCTGAAGGATTAACATCCTCAGCAGCCACTGCTTTAGATGAAACCGTAAATTCGTAATTACCGGTAATTACATGTCCATCGGCGGCAACGGCGCGATAACTAACTTTAAACAGGCCTATCTCTACTTTTGGCGATAGCTCTGATGTTAATACTGAACCTGAAACTAGAGGTTTTGTAAGGGCCAATTCTGACCCAGCTTGATCTACTACTGAGATTGAATTTGAATCACCGATGTCGATTAGTTCTTCCGCAAAAGTGATGGAAATTACCGAAGGTAGCACTTCTAATATCGCATTTTCTTCAGGGTTCGCACTAACAATGACGGTATGCGCAGAGGCTGATGAGTAAATTTGAGGTATTGCTAACAGCGACGCGATCAGCAGTAATTTAGGCGCCCTCATGATTGAAGTGTATCCGCGCTTAACTTCATTAATTACACGAGGCGCGATAACCTTGTCTCATACAGGGTTATTTCATACCCGTTTGTTTAAGGAGGGCCAACCGTGGCTGATAGCAGTTTTGATGTAGTTTCCAAGATTGATCGCATGGAACTCGATAACGCAATTAACCAAGCGATCCGTGAAATTGATACACGATTCGATTTTAAGAACACCGGCGCCAAGATAGAAATGGCTGGCGAGAAAATCAGTATCGAAGCTGATACTGAAGAACGTGCTAAAGCAACTTTAGATGTTGTAAAAGATAAGATGATCAAGCGCGGAGTTTCGCTAAAACACATCGATCCAGCTGAGCCACAACTATCAGGAAAGATCTACAAGATCTCTTGTCCGCTTAAAGAAGGTATCTCAACTGAGAATGCAAAGAAGATTGCAAAATTCCTGCGCGATGAAGGCCCTAAATCCGTAAAGTCTCAGATTCAAGGCGATGAACTTCGTGTCACCAGCAAGAGCCGCGATGATCTGCAAGCCACGATGGCAATGATCAAAGAAGGCAAGTGGGAATTTGCAGTTCAATTTGTGAACTTTCGATAATTGAAAAAACAAAAGCTTGGCCTCATTTATGGGGTTAGCGCATATGTTCTTTGGGGGCTCTTCCCGCTTTATTGGCCTTTGCTTAAACCGGCAACTTCGCTAGAGATCGTTTCGCACCGCGCAGTTTGGACCTTGGTATTTTGCATCATTGTTCTGGCCATAACTCATGCGCTGAAGTCAGCGCTGGCTACTTTTAAGCAACCCAAGGTTGCAATAAAACTCTTTCTGGCATCGATTCTGGTTTCAATTAACTGGTTGATCTATATCTGGGCCACAAATAACGGACACGTGGTTGAAGCATCACTTGGTTACTACATCAACCCTTTAATAATTATCGGTTTCGGTGTTTTTTTGCTAAAAGAGAAGATGCGTCAATTGCAATGGATGGCAGTTTCCATCGCCACGATTGGCGTGCTTATTCTGACAATTGATTACGGTCGCCTGCCGTGGGTCGCACTTGGACTGGCGCTTTCGTGGGGATCATATGGTTTAGTGAAGAAACATCTTGGGCTCGGTGCACTTGAAGGACTTGCGATCGAAACCATGATTGCTTTCATTCCATACTGCGGTTATTTGTTGTTCATAGGAAGCAAAGATCAAGGACAATTTGGCCATGGATTCGGTTTAACTGCCTTACTGATTAGTGCTGGTGCCGTCACTGCGATACCGCTACTGCTCTTCAATGGTGCCACCACCCGTCTTCCATATTCAACTATTGGACTCTTGCAATATATAACTCCAACTCTGACATTTATTATTGGCGTGTGGGTTAATCACGAAGTCATGCCAACGGCGCGCTGGATAGGTTTCCTAACAATTTGGGTAGCTCTTATTACTCTTGCGATTGATTTAGTTCGCTCAAGCAGAGCGGTCGATAACAGCGTCGCATAAAGAAAAGAGTGCACCTGTTGCTGGACCAACGGGAAGTGGCCCCAAAGCGGTACGTGCATCTTTAGCGATTTGTCCAAGCTGTTGGCGTGCCAGATGAAGAGCGTCATGTGATCGCAGTGCGCGCAAAACTTCTTGAACTTCGCTCTCGTCGTGAATTGGTCCGCTGAGTAAGCGTTGTAGTTCGGCATCTTCTGATCTGTCTGAGGCCATCACATTGATAGTTACTAAGGTCGGCACACCTTCACGCAAATCAGTACCTGGAGTCTTGCCAGATTGGTTTAAATCACTTGCAATATCAATAATGTCATCTGCTAATTGGAATGCGATTCCAATTTGTTCGCCAAACTTCGTAAGCGTTTCAGTGATCTCTCGCGGCGCACCAGATAACAAGGCGCCGAATCGTGCACTTGTTGCAATTAGTGAACCAGTCTTATCCCCCACAACGCGCAGGTAATGCGCCAGCAGATCTTCACCGTTCTGCGGTCCCTGTGTTTCCATAATCTGACCAATAACTAAACGTTCGAAGGTGCGCGCTTGTAGGCGAACCGCTTCGGGTCCAAGATCTGCCAATAAATCGGAGGCTTTCGAAAACAGGTAATCTCCAGTCAAGATGGCGATGGTATTTCCCCAGCGATTATTGGCACTTTCAACCCCGCGACGCATGGGCGCTTCATCCATAACATCATCGTGATACAAAGTAGCCAGGTGAGTTAGCTCGCAAACGACTGCTGCCGGGATAACTTCTTTACGAGTGCTATCGCCATAGTGCGATGAAATCAGTGTGAGCAACGGACGCAAACGCTTTCCGCCTGCTGCAACTAAATGGCGAGAGGTCTCTTCAACAAGTGGATAATCACCTTTTATATGTTCGCGGAGTAGATCTTCAACACCTTGCATACCAATTGCTAAATTTGCCTCTAGTGAGGGATCCAGATCAGGAATGCCGAAGGATGCCATTAGCGAAGAAACTGTGCGGTGCTTAGAATAAAGTTAATCAAAGGCGTTGGATAAATTCCAAGTGCGAAAGTAACAACTGCAGAAATTGCGATCGTGATCTGCGTGTAAACAGATGGGATTACAACTGATGTTCCATCTTCGACAGGATCTTTAAAGAACATCAAGACGATGACGCGGATATAGAAGAAGGCAGCTATCGCTGATGAAAGAACACCAGTGATCAAGATCGCAGTTGAACCACTTTCGTATGCTGCAGAGAAGATAGAGAACTTTCCGATAAATCCACTTGTTAGTGGAATTCCAGCAAATGCTAATAAGAATCCAGCGAAGGCAGTTGCCACCCAAGGTGAACGCTTTCCTAAACCACTCCAGCGATTGAGGTCGGTGACTTCTCCAGCTGAATCGCGTACCAAAGTTACGATCGCGAATGCGCCAACTGTTGCAACGCCGTAAGCAAAGAGATAGAAGATTGATGCATCAAGTCCTGACTTATTAAGTGCAATAACACCTGAAAGCAAGAATCCAGCATGGGCGATGGATGAGTAAGCGAGCATCCGCTTTACATCGCGTTG
>CAMAPO010000042.1 GCA_945860245.1 Bifidobacterium breve | reverse complement strand
ACAATGCGATGCGCAGTATCGGCTTTCCAATGTCACCATTTGAACTACTCGATCTAGTAGGTCCAGGTGTCGCACTACACGTTTCACAAACATTGCACGAAAACCTTGGTCCGCGCTATCGCATCTCCCCTACGATGCAAGCGATGGTCTCGGGCAAAGTTCGCAACTTCTATATCAAAGGCGCAGATGGAAAATTAGGTGCCAATCCTGAAGCGTTAGCGCTAATTGCGAAAGGAAATAGCGCATCAACTGCAGAGCAAGTGCGCGATCGCGCCCTAAAAGCTTTAGCCATTGAGGCGCGCATGATGCTCGATGAAGGCGTCGTTTCAACAGCTGCAGAGATTGATCTCTGTATGTTGATGGGCTCTGGCTGGCCGATGCATCTCGGCGGGATTTTGCCTTACTTAGATCGTGAAGGAATTAGCGTTGCTGCTTGCGGTCAACGTTTTCACGCGCCGGGGATTGCATCTCTTCCATAATCGTATTTGCACCATTTGAAGTATTAGCGCTATTCCATTCAACGATGCTGCGTGAAATGCTCTGAGCGGTAATTCCTAGGTCATTTAATATTTCACTGCGCTTTGAGTGCTCAATAAATTCAAGTGGCACCCCAATTGAATGAATTGGTGTTGCTAGGCCTGCTTCTCGGAACATCTCTGAAATCGAACTAGCGATGCCGCCGTGCTTTATGCCATCTTCTAGAACTACTACGCTCTTATAGCGTTGTGACATTGTTATTAGAGAAATTGGCAATGGCTTTACCCAGCGCGGATCAATAACAGTTACACCGACACCTTCACGATATGCCATTGACGCTGCCTCCACGGCAATCGCTGCCATTGAGCCAATACTGACCAGAAGAACATCTGCACTCTCACCGCGATAGAGAACATCGATTCCATCGCGTCGTTCGAAGGCAGGAATATCAATTTGCACGGCGCCCTTTGGATAGCGAACCATGGAAGGAGCGTTAGAAATTTCAACTGCTTCGCGCAGCGTCTCTCGCAATCGAGCAGCATCGCGCGGTGCGGCAACATGCATTGTTGGAACAATCCCCGTCAGAGCTAAGTCCCAAATACCGTGATGAGAAGGTCCATCATCACCCGTTACACCGGCACGGTCTAAAACAAAAGTTACTCCCGCCTTATGAAGTGCCACATCTAGTAAGAGTTGATCAAAGGCGCGATTTAAGAATGTCGAATAAATTGCTACCACTGGGTGCAACCCTGCAAATGCCATACCTGCCGCACTTGTTACGGCATGTTGTTCAGCGATGCCGACATCGATTGTGCGACTTGGGAACTCTTTTTCAAATGCAGCTAAACCTGTTGGCCCGAGCATGGCCGCTGTAATTGCGACTATATCTTCGCGCTCACGGGCAATTTCAATTAACTCTTCAGAGAAAACCTTGGTCCAACTTGTGACACTCTTTGAAAGTGAGGCGCCGGTTTCCGGATCAACTATGCCAACAGCATGGAATTTCTCAGCTTCATCATCCATCGCTGGCTTGTGGCCGCGTCCTTTTTCAGTGATCGCGTGAATCAATACCGGTTCACCAAACGCTTTTGCTTTCTGCAGCGCTTTTTCCATCGCTGCTATGTCATGACCATCAATTGGTCCCATGTATTTAAGACCTAAATCTTCGAACATACCTTGTGGGGCGACAATATCTTTGATGCCTTTTTTCATGCCATGCAAAGTCTCGTATATCGGAGTTCCAACGACAGGGGTTTTATGCAGAACATCTTTGCCCCAGTCAAGAAAGCGCTCATAACCACGTGTAACGCGCAAGGTTGATAGGTAAGTAGCCAAGCCACCAATTGTTGGCGAATAAGAACGTTCATTATCGTTCACAATAATTACTAAGTTCCGAACTTCAGTTGCAGCAATGTTGTTAAGTGCTTCCCAAGACATGCCACCAGTAAGGGCGCCATCGCCTACAACTACGACTACGTGGCGATCAGTCTGACCCGTTTGCGCGAAGCCATAGGAAATCCCATCACCCCAAGAGAGCGCAGTTGACGCGTGCGAATTCTCAATAACATCATGCTCACTCTCGCTGCGGTTTGGATAACCCGCAATTCCGCCACGTTGGCGCAGACCATCAAAATCTGCCGCACGCCCAGTAATTATTTTATGAACATAAGATTGATGGCCAGTATCAAAGAGCACAACATCACGCGGAGAATCAAAGATGCGATGAATGGCCAGAGTTAATTCAACAACGCCCAAGTTGGGACCCAAGTGCCCGCCAGTCTTAGAAACTTTTTCAATCAAGAATTGGCGAATCTCTTCGCTGAGAGCAATAAGTTGAGCGCTATCCAGAGCCTTAATATCGGCAGGACTTTTAATTGACTCAAGCATGGCCAAAGTCTAGTTTGCGATCCCTTTTTTCGCGATATTTACGCGAGCAACGATCTCAAAACATACTGCATGATCCCGCCATGGCGATAATAATCACCTTCACCTGGCGTATCGATACGCACCTTTGCGTTGAAGGTCTTATCCCCTGCAGTGACTTTCACCTCTTTAGGAACGCCACCGTTATTTAATTCGGTTATGCCAGAGATCGCAAATGTCTCACTCCCTGTAAGACCGAGTGATTTCGCGGTGTCTCCATCTTTAAATTGCAGCGGCAAGACGCCCATTCCAATTAAGTTTGAACGGTGGATACGTTCGAAACTTTCTGCAATGACGGCGCGTACTCCAAGAAGTGCGGTGCCTTTAGCAGCCCAGTCACGTGAAGAACCAGACCCATACTCTTTACCTGCCAAAATAACTAGCGGCACGCCAGCGCTTTGATAAGCAATGGATGCATCGTAAATAGTCACTTGATCTCCACCACTCAGGAAGTTTCGGGTAAAACCACCTTCGACTCCATCCAACAATAAATTCTTTAGGCGAATATTGGCAAAAGTTCCACGGATCATCACTTCGTGATTTCCGCGACGAGAACCGTAAGAGTTAAAGTCAGCACGAGCAACATTCTGCGCTTCCAAATACTTGCCGGCGGGAGAATCGCCTCTAATATTTCCAGCTGGAGAAATGTGGTCTGTTGTTACGGAATCTCCCAAAATTGCCAAAACTCGTGCTCCAGAGAGATCTGTAACTGGTGTTGGATTTGCCGGCATGCCATCAAAATAAGGAGGCTTGCGTACATAAGTTGACTGCGCATCCCACTCGAAAGTTTTACCAGTTGGCGTATCTAAAGACTTCCAGCGGTGATCACCGTCAAAGACCGTTGCATAATCTTTCTTAAACATTTCAGAGGAAATCGAAGAATCAATCACCTCCTGAATCTCTTGCGCACTTGGCCAAATCTCCGCTAGAAGAACTTCCTTGCCATCTTTATCGGTACCAAGCGAATCTTTTTCAAAATCATGGTTCATGGTTCCAGCTAGTGCGTAGGCAACAACTAGCGGAGGCGAGGCTAGGTAGTTCATCTTCACATCAGGGCTGATGCGACCCTCAAAGTTTCGATTGCCTGAAAGCACGGCGGTTACTGCTAAGTCATGCTCATTTACTGACTTGCTGATCTCTATTGGCAACGGACCTGAGTTGCCGATACAAGTGACACAACCGTAGCCAACCAAGTTAAAGCCGAGCGCGTCCATGTACTGCGTAAGTCCTGCACGGTCGTAGTAATCGGTAACAACTTTTGATCCAGGAGCCAGCGTTGTCTTTACCCAAGGCTTGGATGTAAGTCCACGCTCCACAGCCTTCTTGGCAAGCA
>CAMAPO010000041.1 GCA_945860245.1 Bifidobacterium breve | reverse complement strand
GCAATAGTTATTTCGGCATCCCTGAAAGAATCTTGAAAACGTTGGAATTGGCCGACTGAACGAGTGGTCTCTGATTCGAACTTAGATTTAAATTGCGTTACCCAGAGAACATAACCCAGCGCGCCGATCAGGCCAGCCAGTGGGATAACCCACCAAATAAGTGCCATAAATGCGTTGGACATGTTCGGTAGCCTATCTCTTGCGGGAAGAAAACTCGCATTGGCGTTGTTGGAAGCAATAAGTCAGATTTCACATTAGTAAAGAGGGCGGGTTATGGCCAGTTTTGGATTCATCCCAAACGATCCTGACGACTCTGAAAATTCTGGTGAAAACGGCCATCCTGATTTCGAAGCAATGATGCGCCAAATGCAAGAGCAGATGAAAGCGCAATTTGAACAACTAGGAATTAACCCTGCCGGTTTTGTAAATCCATTCACAACACTTTTCTCACAAGCAGGGCAAGGTGCATCTGCCAATGAAGGCGTGCTCTCAATTGCAACTGCGCGCGAAACCGCGAAGAAATTTGTCTCGGCCCAAGGTTTAAAACCTCTTGGTACAAAAGATTTAGAAGTTGTAAGAAACGCATTTGAAATTTCTGAAGTTTGGCTTAACGAAGCAACAGCTTTCCCGGCCGCACCAACGGTTCCGACTGCGGCCAGCCGCTTGGACTGGGTAAATGAAACGATGGTTGGTTGGCATAAGACCATGGAGCCATTGGCTGCGGGGCTATCGGCTGCGATTTCCAAATTGCTTGATCAAGCTATAACCGCACAGGCGGGTGAAAGCGCTGAAGGAGCGCCTCCAATAGAGATGATCACCATGATGTTGCGCTCATTTATTGGCACCATGATCGCTACCCAACTTGGCCAATCAATCGGCACCTTATCTACTTCAGTTACTGGCGCACATGATGTTGGCCTGCCCTTACTTGATCCAGCGCGCGCCATTGTTATCCCTGAAAACATTGAACTTTGGGCCACTGAATTAGAGATTGCAAAATCAGAGGTCTTTATCTATCACGCACTTCGCGAAAGCGCAGTTGCTCGACTCTTTGCAAATAATCCTTGGTTAGTTTCTTATATTCAAAGCGCTGTTGTCGAATATGGCAAAGGAATAAATATTGATATCGATGCCATTCAACGACAAGCGCAAGAAGCCTTTGAAAAGGCCCAAGAAAATATCGGCGATGGGGTAGTACCAGGTGATCCCATGGGCTTTGCCCTAGATAGCGGAATATTTACGCCTGAAGAATCACCTGCACAAAAGATCGCACTCCTTAAACTCGAAACTGTTTTAGCGTTAATAGATGGATGGACTGATGAAGTAAGCGCACTCGCCGCCGGAGATCGTCTGCCAGCAATTGAACAATTGCGCGAAACGCTGCGCCGAAGTCGTGCATCGGCAGCACCCGCGCAACTTCTTTTCTCTTCAATGCTTGGCTTGCAAGTCTCGCCAAAGTTAACTCGCGAGGCGAGCACTTTCTGGAAGAAGATCCGTGAAGTTAAGTCAATTTCTGAACGTGATCAGATTTGGAGCGGTCTGCTGCCAACGGCAGATGATTTATTAGACCCAGAAAAATTTCTTGCCAGCACATCGATTCCAGATGATCTCTCTGGCTTGCTGTAAATTATTTTTTTAGCTAAATAACCTTTAGGAAAAGCGAAGTCCCCGGCCGCTAATTTGATTTATCTGCCTTCCCCTTGCAGATAGATCAAACAGTTATCCGAGGACTTCGTAAGCGCAACTTATGTCCAAAGTTGCCTAGAATCAAATAAAAAGAGATTTGACACGCCTGTAATTTGGGTTGTGGTGCAAAATTATTTTTGCCTAAATCTCTCAACACGTACTTTAGATATTGCAGATTTCAATCTAATTTGGGATTCCAGGAGTACTTTTTGACTATGTCATTTGAAAACGATGAAGGCGAAGATGACTTAACCCTGCCTGGAATTTCAGAGGGTGAGATAATTGTGATTCGCTCTGCAAGACGCAAGCGAAACATTTCGGCCTATCGCCAAGGCGGACGAATAATTGTTTCGATCCCTGCGCGCATGAGTAAAGCCGATGAACACGCCATCGTGCCCGAGATGATCGCCAAGATTCGTAGCCAAGAGAGTTCACGGATACCGAGCGAGGTGCGCCTCATGGAGCGCACGGGCGAACTAATGGCATCCCTAGCCCCAGAAATCACCGCTCGCCCCGCTTCGATCAATTGGCGCCCGATGCGCGAGCGCTGGGGATCTTGCACCAGCGTTGATCGCACGATCCGCATCTCAGATCGACTTAAATTGGCCCCGGATTACGCGCTGGACTATGTCCTCTTCCATGAGGCGATCCATCTGCAGCATTTTGACCATGGCGAAGCCTTCACCGAGGTTTTGGCCCGATTTGAGGGAGCCGAGCTGGCCAGCGCCTACTTGGATGGGTATGAGGCGGCCGAACGCGCCTTGGCTGAGCCTGTGGAGCTAAAAAAATTACGCACAAACAAGGGCTAGTTCAGCGTATTTGAGCGTGAGCAGGGGTATCGTCATGCTTGCACGTGTGGGCGCTCAGAGCTCAGGCGGCGATTGGAGGAAATTATGACAGCAGAGACATACAAAGGTGACGCTTACTGCGTTAAGTGCAAAGCGAAGCGTGACTTCGAAGGCACTGTGAAGATCTCCGAGTCTGGTCGTCGCATGGCGCAGGGTATCTGCCCAGTCTGTGGCACCAAGGTCAACAGAATTCTTGGCAAAGCTCAGTAATCAAGTTCACCATTTAAAAATTCACCCCGTTATTCATCACACGTTGATGCGCACGGGGTGAATTTATTTTTAGCCTCGTAGTTAATTTTTCGCGGTATACATAGCGGCTACACACATGCGCTCGGGCGCTGGCTGGGGCAGGCGCCAATCCTTTGCAGATGAGCGAAGAAAGAATTCAAGGGCTTAAATTTAAATCTGGAATCAATCTCTATGCAGGTGAGCAGGCAGGCCAATTTCTCTTTGGAACCATGCGCAGCCGGCTAGCGATTAACTCGCCCCTTGCCCCCGAAATTTATTCTGCGCTAAAGCGCGGCCTCACCCGCAGTGAATTGGAAGCGGTCTTGGCCATCAACGCTTCAGACTTGGATGAGCTGTTGGCACAACTGCACTCTTATGAATTTCTAGAAACGCAATCGAGTGCCATCCAAATTTCGCAAAGATTTATCTCCAATATCGCCGAACGCGCCGCCAAGGGAAGTGATCGCAGTAAAGATGCCTCGTACGCGCAGATGAAAAATCGGATTGCGCCAGAATTAACTCTGACAAGGTGGTTGCCCGGAGTTTGTGATTCTGGAGTTGCAACGGTGAGCGCTCGCCAAAGTGCACATATAGAAATTTCTGGAAATTCTCGCGCCGCTCAATATTTATTTTCAGCACTTGTTGCCAGCGGCCTTACACATACGCAATTTGCGCCATCTTTTCGTCGTGGCCGCGAACTAGTCTGCGACGCTGATATTTCCGGGGGATTTATCTCAGCCATTGATTATGGACAGGTATTTGCATCACTCTGCCACGAAAAAGCTAAATCAGTTGCACTCTTTCCGCAAAGTTCGCAAGAGAACGCCGAAGAGCTACCAATGGGATTTGCTGAGAAAGTAATTAAAATCCACTTTGGAGAAATAGATTCGGCACTCCTTGCCCTTTGGATGTCTGCTGGACAAGAACATTTAATTGTTAGTGAAATTAGTGGTGGATATTTAACAATAACTCCAATAATTGCGCCTGGAATATC
>CAMAPO010000040.1 GCA_945860245.1 Bifidobacterium breve | reverse complement strand
GGGCGCACCAACTTAGTAGAAATTCCATCGACCGTGATATCACCAGCCAGAATTCCACCGGTGTGATGTGGAACGAGTCCGTTTATCAATTGCAGTAGGGAAGTCTTGCCAGTACCAGTTGAACCGATGACAAGAACTAGTTCGCCTTCGACAATAGAAAACGAGAGGTCTTCTAAAATTGTTTTTGTCGAAGTGGGATAAATAAGAGATACGTTAGAGAAATTAATCATCAGCGCAATACCAACGCTAAAGCAAGGGCGGATAGTGCGCTTGCTATAACTGCTGAGTCAATTTGCTGCCAAGGAATGGGGCGATATCTAGACCTCTTTCGGCTAACCCCGTAGCCACGAGAATCCATGGCCGCCGCCAATTCCAAAGATCGCGCGAGTGAATCTTCAAGCAAGGGAATTGCGATAGAACGCCATGAAGGGTTTTCATCCCCACGAAGAGTACGTGCCCGCCTGATGCGCCCTACGCTCTGCACCAATTGCGGGAGAGCAGAGGTTGCAATAACCGTTGCAACTCCAAACTCGTAGATAACAACTGGGGTAACTCGTAAAAGTTTATGTGGACTGGTAAGTGAAACAGCGGCACCGAATAAGCAAATCACCGCAATAATTATCAGACCTTCGTGAATCGAGGAGAGCAATCGCTCTTGGGTAACGACTCCACCAATTCTGATTCCGGCGATCCAACTCGGAAGAGGCAATATCGGAACGCTAAACAACTTGGTTCCTGGAATCGGAACACCTATTAAGACTCCCACGATAGTACGTATAAATAAAATTATGGCTCCAAGCCTTAGCGAGAACCAAAAAGATTTTGCCCAAGGCGCATCTTCTGCAAATTGATGTACTGAAATCGCTGCAACCGCTATGGCCAATCCGGCTACCCACGCACTATTGGTGGCAATAACTGCGCCAACAATGAGCAGAGACCAGATCCACCAAGTAAGCGGATGCAGCGATTTCATACAGCCTTACTATTTCTTAAGGGATGCTGGAGTTGAAATTTCAACCCCACACTCTTTGGCTGGATAGCCATTTAGTCCGCAAATTAACCCGCTCTTATCTGCGCGAATTTTGGCAACCTGACCAAGCACATCAATACCTTGCGATGCTTTGGCAGTTCTTACACAGGTTGTAAAAGCTTTCTGAATCTTTTCACCTTTCGGTGCAAATGCCTTAGAACCGAAATCGATCACCAACGCAATTCGCTTTGTGTCTTTATCTGCCTTCGTCTTACCGCAAATTGCCTGGAAATCAGGCTTTACAGAAGGAGCAATTGATGGAATGTCATCAGCGCTAAATACAAATGACCAGCCTTCGACTGAGCCATCTTTGATGTCAACTGTCGGTCCGGTCATAGCAGCGGTCCAGGCCTTGGCGCCAGGGGATGCTTGGTAGTAACCCCAATAGCGCCAGCCTTTTTCTGCTGCGTTGGCGCTGGGTGCGAAGAATAGGCTTGAAAAAGCGAGAATTAAAATCGCGCCAGCTGTTATTTTTTTTCTTGATATGAAATGAATCTGCATTTTGATTGTGTAGCCTCTCGAATTTTAAGAGTCCCACAGGGGTAGCAGCAAATAAAGTATAAAATACTTTTCTTGTGACTACGCCCCGCAAACCTCGGCGGGTGTTGGTCTAAATCCACTTTTCGATTAGGTAATCCGACTTAAGCGCTTATGGCGCTCTTACGGTTGCGGGTCAGCGTCGGATTTTCACCGACTTCCCCTAAAAGAAAGCTCTCGATATTAAATTTTTCTTCTTGCCTTACCTGCGAACCAAACCATATAGATAGCCCTCCTGCAACTCAACACGCATCACTTGACGGGCAGGGTATGGTTTCGAGCATGGAATATAGACGCCTCGGCATTTCAGGAATGTACGTATCTGAGATTTCTTATGGAAATTGGATTACACACGGCTCGCAAGTTGAATCTGATGCCGCAATTAAATGTGTCCGTACCGCTTACGACCTAGGGATAACTACCTTTGATACCGCCGATGTTTATGCCGAAACCAAGGCTGAATCTGTTCTCGGGAAAGCACTTAAAGGCATCAAACGTGAATCTTATGAATTGTTCACCAAAGTTTATTGGCCAACAGGGTCTGGCAAGAACGATCGCGGGCTGTCTCGAAAGCACATCATCGAATCGTGCAACGCCTCGCTTAAGCGCTTAAATACTGATCACATCGATCTTTATCAGATGCATCGCTTTGACTTTGAAACACCGCTGGAAGAATCACTAAGCGCTTTCGATGACCTAATTCGATCTGGCAAAGTTCATTACATCGGTTTCTCAGAATGGAACGCTGCGCAAATTAGTCAGGCTCTTGGTATTCAAGATGCCAAGGGATATAACCGTTTTGTTTCTAGCCAACCGCAATATTCCGCGCTTTGGCGAGTTATCGAAAGTGAAGTGGTGCCGCTGAGCCAGAAGGAGGGCATCGGGCAAATTGTATGGTCGCCAATGGCACAGGGTGTTTTAACTGGAAAATATTTACCGGGCAAGAAGCCGCCAGCTGGATCACGCGCCACAGATAAAAAATCTGGTGCGGACATGATTTCTCGTTGGATGCGCGATGACGTACTAACCGCAGTTCAAAAATTGACACCTATTGCCAAAAGCGTAGATCTGACAATGGGTCAACTAGCAATAGCTTGGGTGCTGCAGAATCCCAATGTTTCAAGTGCCATCATGGGCGCAACTAAGCCATCTCAAGTTAAAGAGAATGTAAAAGCGGCGGGAGTAAAACTGTCGAAGGATGTAATGGTTGCGATCGATAAGGCGCTTGGTACGATTCCAACGACTGATTCGAAAGAGACGAAAAGCCCCAATCCACGCGCTTAACTAATTCAAAGCAAAGTATTTAAAGCTTGTCGCCTGGCTTTACTTGTGGCTTTGGTGCGCGCATGCGACGCATCTGCGTAGAACGCAACCAACCGTATAGTCCTAAACCCTTTGTGCTCTTATCTGGAAAACGCTTTGTTACTTCAGATTTAATTTTGCGGGAGAGAAAGAAGCCATCGATAACTGAAACTAGAAGCACGCTATACATAATGGCAATACCTGCGACAGCAAATGCCCCAATTGGAATTAGAGATAGAACCAGAACAAATCCAATTACAGGCAAGAAATATTCGCCGATTGAACGCCGCGAATCTACAAAATTTCTAACGAACTTCTTTTCAGGCCCGCGATCACGAGCAGGTAACGCACTTTCATCGCCACGAAGGTAGGCAGCTCTTTGCGCGATTCGAGCGTTACGTGTTGCATCTTTTACCCGTTTCTTCTCGGCCTTTGATGATGCAGGTGCCAGAGATGAAACTTTCGCTGAAGCTTGAGCTTCTTTGCGCTTTGGAGTTGGTCGCCCTTTTTTCTGTGAGCTATCTGCTGAATTCGTCATGGCGCAAACTATAGGGCGAGCATCTGCTCGAGCGCTAACTTTGAGAATCGAGCGACGTCGGGAGCGACCTTAATTTGATTAACTACATTGCCGGCGACAAGTGACTCCATCGCCCACACGAGGTGAGGTAGGTCAATACGGTTCATGGTCGAGCAGTAGCAGACAGTTTTATCTAAGAAAAGAATCTCTTTATCGGGGTGGGCTTTGGCGAGCCTGGAAACCAAATTTAGTTCAGTTCCGATCGCCCATTTACTTCCCGCAGGTGATGCTTCAACGGTCTTAATAATCATTTCGGTACTGCCCACAACGTCGGCAATAGAAACCACCTCGTTTTTACATTCGGGGTGAACCAAAACTTGCACCCCAGGAACGCGCTTACGTACTTCGTTAACTGACTCGACCGAAAAACGTCCATGCACTGAACAATGCCCGCGCCACAGAATAACTTTGGCTGCGCGAATTTCTTCAGGGGTGAGTCCACCCATTGGTTTCCAAGGATCCCAGAGCGCACAGTCACTTAGTGATAGCCCGAGTGAAAGTACCGCTGTGTTGCGTCCTAAATGTTGGTCGGGCAAGAAAAGAATTTTCTCACCTTTGGTGAGCGCCCATTCCATTGTCTTCTTAGCATTTGAAGATGTGCAGATTGTTCCGCCGTGTTCTCCGGTAAAGCTCTTTATGGCAGCAGATGAATTCATGTACGTAACTGGAATTGTCTTTGCAGATACTCCGACCGTTGTCAGATCTTGCCAACATTTTTGAACTTGATTTGCGGTCGCCATATCGGCCATCGAACATCCCGCTGCGAGATCGGGAAGAATAACTTTTTGCGCAGTAGAAGTTAAAATATCGGCGCTTTCGGCCATGAAATGCACGCCACAAAAAATAATGTATTCCGCATTTGATTGCGCAGCAGCAGATTGAGCCAATTTAAACGAATCACCTGTTATGTCGGCAAAGGCGATTACTTCATCTCTTTGATAGTGATGGCCAAGTATCAGTGCACGATCTCCGAGTGCGGCCCGCGCAGCAACGGCCCGCGCTACTAAATCTGGGTCACTTGCGGCAGGTAG
>CAMAPO010000039.1 GCA_945860245.1 Bifidobacterium breve | reverse complement strand
TGGTTAGAGCGCTTCCCTGATAAGGAAGAGGTCGGTGGTTCAAGTCCACCTGGGCCCACCCGTTCTAACACGGGGACCTAGCTCAATTGGTAGAGCACCGCCTTTGCAAGGCGGGGGTTAGGGGTTCGATTCCCCTGGTCTCCACTTCTATATCTATTTTGTAACTCATCCACCGAAACGATTGGTTAAGAACATGTCATCAACAGCAACTCTCCACACATCACTTGGTGATGTAGTTATCGAGCTCTATCCAAATCACGCACCAAAGACCGTTGCTAACTTTGTCGAACTCGCAACTGGTGCAAAAGAGTGGACCGATCCGCGCGATGGCAAGAAGACAACTGCGAAGTTATATGACGGAACTGTTTTTCACCGCGTCATTTCAGGTTTCATGATTCAAGGCGGAGATCCACTCGGAAAAGGTTTTGGCGGACCTGGCTACCAATTCGCTGATGAATTCCACGGAGAGCTGCAATTTGATGCGCCATACATTCTTGCAATGGCTAACTCAGGACCAGGAACAAATGGCTCACAATTTTTTATCACCGTTGCACCAACAACTTGGTTAAACCGCAAACACACTATCTTCGGAGCAGTTAAAGACGCTGCTTCTCAGGCTGTTGTTGAAAAGATCGGCTCAACCCCAACAGGTGCGCAAGATGTTCCTGTTACACCGGTTGTAATCAATAGCGTCACCATCGCTTAATCAATATAGATTAAATAACATGTATCAAATGAAGCGTTCTGTAACGCTCTCATTAATTACAATTATTTGCGCTGCCTATCTTGCAGATCAGCTCTATCCGCAGTTCTACGAGTACACCGCACTTTATGGTCCCCTCGTTCAATCAGGTGAGTATTGGCGTTTATTTTCTGTTGCACTGGTTCACGGTGGGTTAACGCATTTATTCTTTAATATGTTCTCACTTCTTGTTTTAGGCAATCCCGTTGAAGCAGCGCTCGGCAAGGCGCGTTTTCTTACAATCTTCTTGGTATCTCTATTAACCGGCTCGCTAACTTCGATCTATTTAAATGACTCACCACAGATTTCAGTCGGAGCATCAGGTGCAATCTTTGGTCTATTTGGCGCTTTTATTGCGATGCGCAAACTGATCAGCGAGGGCGTACGCGACATTTACTTAATCGTTGGCCTTAACTTCGTATTCGGCTTCATCCTGGGCGGTGTGGACTGGCGAGCCCACCTAGGCGGCCTTATTGGGGGCTACTTAACGACTGCGGTATTACTGCGAATTACACCCGTGTAATTCATACACACCTGTGGATGCAGCCTGTGGATATCTATTCAGCGCCTTTAACGCTGCGCAGCAGAACTTGAGCGACATCTAGGACTTCTACATCGCTTTGTCTCGCAACCATTCCGTCACCAACCATCACACGACAGAACGGACAAGCAACTGCAACTTCTTCTGCGCCAGTTGAAATAGCTTCATCAACACGATTTAAATTAATCCGCGTGCCAATCTTCTCTTCCATCCACATACGTCCGCCACCGCCACCGCAACAAAATGAGCGCTCTTGGCTACGCGGCATCTCCGTTACATCGCACCCAGATGCTTCAAGTAATTCACGAGGTGGTGCATAGATCTGATTGTGACGGCCCAAGTAACAAGGATCGTGATAGGTCAACTTCTTCTCGCTCTTATGTGGACTTGGCTTTAAACGCTTCTCTTTAATTAAAGTATTTAGTAATTGTGTGTGGTGCAGCATTTCAAGTTCGAAACCACTCTGTGCGTAATCGCGACCAATTGTTGTAAAGCAATGCGGACAAGTCACAACAACTTTCTTCTTACCCTTTGGACGACCAGCAAATACTTCATTAAAGGTTTCAATATTTTCTCTCGAAAGTATTTGATACAAGAATTCATTACCAGATCGACGCGCTGGATCTCCCGTGCAAGTCTCGCGCTTTCCTAGCACCGCAAAGTTAACCCCTGCCATCCATAAAAGTTCAGCTACAGCTTTTGTAGTTTTCTTGGCGCGTTCTTCATAAGCACCAGCGCAGCCAACCCAGAATAAATATTCAACTTCATCAGGGAGAACGCCTTCAACAACGCGAACCGGGAAATCACATTCTGCGATCCAACCTTCACGATCTTGTTTATTAGCACCCCACGGGTTGCCGGCCTTTTCTAAATTACGGAATGTGCCACCAAGCTCTGTTGGAAATTCAGATTCAACTAAAACTTGGAATCGGCGCATATTTACAATGTGATCAACGTGTTCGATATCGACCGGACATTCATTTACGCAGGCACCGCACATGGTGCAAGACCAGAGAACATCTAAGGAAATAGGGCTGTTTTCGCCTACTATCGCTTCACTTTCAACAACCTTCGCCATTGCGTGATCGCGCATCGCCATAATCAAAAGCTTTGGCGAAAGCGGTTTATCTGTGTGCCAAGCAGGGCATTGCGATTGGCAACGCCCACACTCGGTACAACTGGTCATATCAAGCAGGCCTTTCCAAGAAATATCTTGGCGGTTGCCGAGCCCAAAGACATCATCTTCAGCTGGATCCTCAAAGTTAATCGGCTTACCTTTAGAAAGCATTTCAGGCAGCGCACCAAGGGAAGTGCTGCCATCGCTATTGCGCTTGTAATAAATATTAAAGAAGGCTAAGAAGCGGTGCCAAGCAATTCCCATTGTTAAATTACTTGCAATGACGATAAACCAAGTCATCGAAACTACAATTTTTGCAGTTGCAACATAAAGAATTGCACTCTCAATTGCCGCTGTGCTCATACCTTGAAATGCAAGTACCGCTGGCCAAGAGATCGCAAAGTGCCAATTCCAACTTGTCTCACCAGCGTGTGCACCTTCTAGCCCTCGCAAAGCAAATACACAGAAAACAATTGCCAAGATGGTTGCTTCTACGTAATACGCTTTCCACATTCCAGAACCGGCGAAACGATTTAACATTCTAAAACGTGTAACTTGGCGAATTCCAATCAAAGTTACAATGCCAACACCAGTTGCCAGAGCAATAAATTCAGCAAAGAGTTCGTAAACAACCCAATGTCCGATTATCGGCAGAATAAAATCAGGATTTATAACTTGTCCGTATGCAGTAACCAAGGTTCCAAAGAGCGCGCCGAAACCAATCATCACAAACCAGTGTGCAATTCCAGTTGCGGTAAAGTTGAGCATCTTGGTGTGGCCTAAAATTTCTTTCAACATATTTTTCAAACGCGCACTGCGATCATTACTTCGAGTCGGATCAGGTTGGCCCTTGCGATAAATCCCAATCAACTGCGGCACCCTAATGGCGAGCAGCACAAGTGCGACAACGGTGATCGCATACGAGAGTGAGGCCAGGGCGATACGCATAACGCGAGGTTACCGAGGTGGCGCGGGAATATCTGAGCGAGGCGGGGAGTTATACGGGATGGCCCAAACTTGAGTCGCTCCGACTCACTCTTTCGTGTAAGATCGACTCAGGTTAGACCAGCCTCAACCCCAAACCGGGCTTGAGATGAGCTAAATAGTTCAAGTAATAGGTAAAAGGAGCATTAAAAATGGCTAGAGCAGTCGGAATCGACCTTGGAACAACAAATAGCTGCGTATCGGTACTCGAAGGTGGAGAGCCAAAGGTTATTGAAAACGCAGAAGGCGCTCGCACAACCCCATCGATCGTTGCCTTCGCTAAAAATGGCGAAGTACTTGTCGGTGAAGTTGCTAAGCGCCAATCAGTGACCAACGTTGAGCGCACAATCCGTTCCGTTAAGCGTCACATGGGTACCAATTGGTCAATCGATATTGATGGCAAGAAGTACACACCCCAAGAAATTTCTGCACGTATTCTACAAAAGTTAAAGCGCGATGCAGAAAGTTACCTTGGTGAAACTGTGACAGATGCAGTTATCACAGTTCCTGCATACTTCTCTGATGCAGAACGTCAAGCAACAAAAGAAGCTGGCGAAATCGCTGGGCTTAACGTGCTTCGTATTATCAACGAACCAACTGCAGCAGCGCTCGCATACGGTTTAGATAAAGCAGATCAAGAACAAACTATTTTGGTCTTCGACTTAGGTGGCGGAACATTTGACGTTTCATTACTTGAAATCGGTGATGGCGTTGTTGAAGTTAAAGCAACTGCCGGTGATAACCACCTTGGTGGAGATGACTGGGATCAAGCACTTGTCGATTACTTAGTTCAAACATTCGGCTCAAAGAATGGAATTGATTTAACTAAAGATAAGATGGCGATGCACCGTATTCGTGAAGCTGCTGAAAAAGCAAAGATCGAACTCTCATCATCACAGCAAGCATCAATCAACTTGCCATACATCACTGTTGATGCCGAGAAGAACCCACTCTTCTTAGACGAGACAATGACACGTGCGCAATTCCAAACACTTACTGCACCGCTGCTTGATCGTTGCAAGAAGCCTTTCCAGCAAGTACTAAAAGATTCTGGAATCGCAATCGGCAACATTAAGAGCGTTGTACTGGTTGGCGGA
>CAMAPO010000038.1 GCA_945860245.1 Bifidobacterium breve | reverse complement strand
CGTCTACTCCGGAGATTATCTTCTCCAAAGCAGAGCGAGTTACGGCAAGAGATTGACGACTTGCGCCTTTTAACAATAGTGACATGGTTACTTAGCCTTCTCCATATCTTCAAGGAATCTTTCGACTACTCGAGATTGGCGGGCTTGATCATCTAACGCTTCTCCAACAATTTTGGATGCAAGATCTGTAGCGATTGCACCAACCTGGCTGATCAGAGCGTTATATGCCTGTTGGCGTTCGGCATCTATAGATGCGCGGGCCGCTGTCGTAATGCGTGAGGCTTCCTCTTGAGCACTAGTACGCATCTGCTCAAGAATTGCTGCACCTTCAACACGTGCTTCATCGCGCAACTTTGCTGCTTCTCCACGAGCATCAGCAAGTTGTGCTTGATACATTGTTAAGGCTTGGGAAGCTTCGCGCTGTGCAATTTCTGCACGCTCTAAGCCACCTTGAATTGCCTCGGTGCGATCTTTATACGCCTTCTCAAATTTTGGTACCGCGCGTGTGCGAAGTAAGAAGAAAAGAATTCCGAATGCGATAAAGCCAACAATGATTTCCGCAGGCTTTGGGATAACCGGGCTTGCGCCTTCTCCAGAAGCGAGAAATCCAAATCGACTAATCATCTTTAACTCCTAATTTCTTAAACAGTTCTTACTTCAAAACGAATGCGAGAACGAGACCAAAGAGAGCCAAAGCTTCAGCGAGTGCGAATCCAAGGAATGCGATTGGCTGCAGAATGCTACGAGCCTCTGGTTGGCGTGCTACGCCGTTGATGTAAGCAGCGAAAATTAATCCGGTTGCAGTACCTGGACCGATAGTCGAAAGACCAAAGCCCACGATTGCGAGAGTACCTGTCATTTCTCTTTCCTTTCAAATCTTGACCAAACGGGCGTTTGGCCAAACCTATTTAGTGCTCGTCTGCGAGCGCTCCTGCGATATATAAAGCGGTTAAAAGTGTAAATATGTAAGCCTGCAGGCACTGGATACCGAGCTCGAAGAAGCTCAGACCAATTGCAAGCCCAAAGGAGAAAATGCTTAAGAATTTGAGCAATATGCCGCTCATAAGCAAGTACTCGCCACCTAAAACGAAGACTAGAAGAAGTAAGTGGCCAGCAAACATATTTGCGAATAAACGCATAGAAAGTGTAAGCGGGCGTGTAACTAAGTAAGTCAAAAGTTCTACGGGAGTAAGGATTAAGTAGACCGGCTTTGGGATGCCTGGCATAAAGCAAATATCTTTTAGGTACTTACCTAGCCCATGCTTTTTAATCGCAACATAGTGGTAGCAAACATATGAAAATATCGTCACTCCGATTGGGAATCCAATATGAGACATAGTTGGAAATTGCAGAAGTGGAATAACGCCAAAGACGTTATTGACCAAGATAAAGACAAAGAGTGAGAAGAGAAATGGCACAAATCGCATGAATTCGGGGCCAATTACATCTCGGCCAAGCTCGTTGCGGATGAATGTGTAGATAGATTCACCGGCATATTGGAGCTTTGAGGGCACGATCGCTGCTTTACGAGAAGAGGCGATAAAGAATGTTGCTGCGATTACCACTGAGAGAAAAACCATCAAAACTGGCTTGGTAAATAAAATGCTATTGCCAAAAATCGGCGCGAAATCAAAATCTGCACTACTTGGGGGGACAAAGCCATTGTTGGCTTCCCGCAAGAAGGTGTGCATCGATGACTCCTTTAAGAATAAGAGGATTACGTCCCTGGGGAGTGGGACACCTGGCATAACCTATAGCCTCAGCCGCGGACCTGCAAAACGGGCAAATTCAGTGCATCTATTGCTTGATAAAACGTAGCCAAATTAGCCAAAAGCTAGAACCTATACCTATGACCAACCCCACAATTAACAGGTATCCGGTTCCAAGAAAATGATCTGCGATAGCGCCAGCACCACCCCAGAAAACAAAACCCGAGATTAGATAGGCAATTATCGACCAGAAAGCTGCTTCATCGTTTACTGCCATATTCATTCCTTCTTATTCATATTATTAGAACCTTCTCCAGGCAATGGTAGGTGCAGTTTTAGTTTAAGGAAAGCCCGTATCTCCCCTGCCAGCCACGCAAATGTGATCAGAATTGCAACTATTCCAAAAGTTGTTCTATCCAACTTATCTGCCGAAACTGCATTTACAACAATCAGCAAGAAGGCGCCCAAAATAACTAGCTTTGCGAAGTAGGAGACCAAGACCAGAGCCATTGTTGTCAGCGGATCTAATTTTCGCGAATACTTTGAGATTGCTAAGTGGATACAGAAGAAAATTAAGACTACAAATTCAGCAAGGATCCCACCTAAGAGAGCTGATGTGCCACGCCAAATTACAAAGCCTGCAGTTGCTAGAACGCCAATAATTGAAGCAGGTGCGATCGCACCTTTCCATAATTCAAACTCTGGGGATGAACTCATGCTTTTACCTTACCTCTACTGCTAACTAAAAATGAAGTTACGGCAAGCGCCATAGCAACTATGCCTGCAATCCAGAGTGGAGCGAAAGCAGATACGGTCACTGGAAATGCGATAGTTGCAGTCCATAGATACATAATGGCTGCGGTGCGTGTCTGTGAATTTCCAGCACGCATGATTCGGTGATGCATATGTTCTTTATCTGATGAAAACGGGGATTTACCAGCGCGGATACGGCGAATAATCGCCGATATCAAATCGGCGAGCGGAATTGCAAGAACTGCAAAGGGCAGAAGTAGAGGAAGGAGTGCGGGGCCTAACTTCTCTTCAGTAATAGCATTTGGATCTACCTGCCCAGTAAGGGTTATAGCCGATGCTGCCAACATCAAACCTAAGAACATTGAACCTGAATCGCCCATAAAAATCCGCGCCGGATGTGAGTTATGCGGCAAGAAACCAAGACAAACACCGATCGTGATTGCAGTAATCAGCGATGGCGCACCTGCGCGATTAAAGCCATAAACAACTGCCAATAAATATGCAAAAGCAAAGAAGGCAGAGCTAGAAATTGCGACTATTCCAGCCGCTAATCCATCTAAACCATCGATAAAGTTAACTGCATTAATTGTTACCAAAACTACTAAGACGGTGAGCAACTGTCCGACACTCGGTGGCAACATGGTCACGCCATTTATCGGCAGCCATAAAATTTGGATTCCGTATAGAAGTAAAATTCCCGCGGCCAGAGCTTGTCCCGCTAACTTTGTTATGGCATCTAATTCGTATTTATCATCTGCCATTCCAAGTAGTACTAAGAATGTGCCGGCCAAGAAAATACCTTGCGCATCATTTCCAAATGATTTTCCTACCAGCGAAAGATTTTGCGCGATCAAGAACGTGGCAGTCATCGCGAGCCACATCGCGAGCCCACCCCATCGTGGAGTTGGTACGACGTGGATATCGCGCTTTCGAATTTCTGTGACAACGCCAAAGTGCAGCGCCCACTTGCGAACATATGGAGTAATAACGTAACAAAGAGCTGCGGCTAGCAGCAGAGTTACTAAATATTCGCGCATGCCAGCATTACTTCCTTACGCGGTATAAATAGGAAAACGCGCAGTAAGTGCGTGAACTTCTGATTTGATTGCAGCAAGAGTCTTCTCATCATCTGTCTTAATGGCGCGGGCGATAAAGGAGGCAATCGTTTGCATTTCTGCAACGCCCATCCCTTGTGTGGTTGTTGCCGGCGTTCCAACACGAATACCGCTGGTGATTCCTGGCTTCTCTGGATCATAAGGAATTGAATTCTTATTCATAACGATTCCAGCTTGGCCGCAGCGCTCATCAGCAACTTTGCCAGTCACACCAGTACTGCGAATATCCATCAGCGCTAAGTGGGTTTGAGTGCCGCCAGATACTGCGCGCATTCCTTCACTCTCTAGCGCTGCAGCAAGTGCTTTAGCATTAATAATTACATCTTTGGCATACTTTTGATAAGCAGGTGTTGCGCATTCAGCAAGTGCCACAGCCTTGCCAGCAACAGCTGACATAACTGGTCCGCCCTGTATTCCGGGAAAGACCGCCTTATCAATTGCCGCGGCATGTTCTGCCTTGGCCAAGATCATTCCACCGCGTGGGCCACGTAAAACTTTATGTGTAGTAAATGAAACAACATCGGCATATGGAACAGGAGATGGAATTGCTTTACCGGCAACTAATCCGATGAAGTGCGCCGCATCCACCCACATGATGGCGCCAACTTCATCGCAAATTGAGCGAATCTTTTCAAAATCAACGAGTGATGGATAAGCGGTTGCACCAGAACAAATCATCTTCGGTTTAGTGCGAATCGCTGTGTCGCGCAGTTCATCGTAATCAATTAACTCGTTATCTTGGCGAACTCCGTATGACTCGACGTTAAACCACTTGCCCGAAAAATTAACTTTTGAGCCGTGCGTTAGGTGGCCACCATGTGGCAGTGACATCGCAAGGACAGTGTCACCTGGCTTGGTGAATGCTAAGTAGACCGCAATATTCGCACTTGCCCCAGAGTGTGGCTGAACATTGGCATGTTCGGCGCCAAATAAATCTTTTGCACGATCGATGGCGATGATTTCAGCTTTATCTACTTCTTCACATCCACCGTAATAACGCTTACCTGGATAACCTTCAGCATATTTATTTGAAAGTGTTGAACCAAGTGTTGCCAGCACCGCGCGTGATGTGAAGTTTTCAGATGCGATCAACTGCAGGTTGGTCTGCTGGCGCTTGAGTTCGGAAAGTAATACCGCAGCGACATCTGGATCTTGCTGGCTAAGTAAATTGAAATCCGGGCCGTAAAAAGTCTCTGCGCTCATGCGCGCAAGCCTAAGCCTTACTCGCCGAAAATGTCAGATACGAGCGCTGTGATTTCACTTCGTGGGATGGCGCCTTCGCGCA
>CAMAPO010000037.1 GCA_945860245.1 Bifidobacterium breve | reverse complement strand
ACAAAGCAAGAGAAAACTACTATCGATAGCGCGCTAAAGCAGCTTAAAGAACATCTCGAAGGCTAACTAAGTGGCTGTAAACGCAATTGGAATTGATGTTGGCGGCACCAAGGTACTCGGCGGAGTCGTAACTGGCACCGGTGAAATATTGGCTACTGCCAGGCGCGATACACCGCGTGAAGGTGGTCGCGCCCTAACAGAAGCAATTGCAAACGTGGCAACCGAATTAATCCAGCAATATCCAGTTGATTCCATTGGAGTTTCGGCGGCGGGTTTTATCTCTTCCGATCGGCAAACTATGTTGGCTACTCCAAATATCTCTAATTGGAACGGTGTAAATCTCGTAACTGAGTTAACCGAGATTCTTCACAAAAAAATTGTTCTAGAAAATGATGCGAACGCCGCCGCTTGGGGAGAATTTAAGTTCGGTGCCGGACGAGGCCGTAGCGATTTAATGATGTTAACCCTTGGTACCGGAGTTGGTGGCGGCTTAATTCTTGACGGTTCAGTTTTCCGTGGCGCATTTGGAATTGGCGCCGAACTTGGTCATATTCGAATAGTTCCAGAGGGCCAGCTGTGCGGATGTGGAATACGAGGATGTCTTGAGCAATACGCCTCTGGTTCGGCGCTGCTGCGACATGCCCGCGAAGCAATCGATGCCAGCCCTTTGTTAGCGCGTAATTTGTTGGAACGCGGAGATGGAACTATCGAAGGTTTAAGAGGAAACCACATTACCGAAGCAGCCCGGGACGGTGATCCAGTTGCAATTGCGGCCTTTAACACTATGGCTACTTACTTAGGCGCCGGTATCGCTTCATTATGTGCAGTAATTGACCCAAGTTGCGTAGTACTTGGTGGAGGCGTAATTGATGCGGGTGAGTTATTTCTTGGACCAACACGTGATGCCGCACTTAGATTGATTCCGTTTAGTGGCAAACATCCGTATCCAGAAATTGTGGCAGCTGTTCTTGGCAACCATGCTGGCTTAGTTGGTGTCGCCGATCTTTCTCGAATTTAGAGCGAAGCACCGTCGCCATCGCGATCTGTCTTGCCTTCTTTCCACTTCTTAAATGCATAAAGTGCGGACTGCAAGCTCGCCATGAGTGATTTACGTGGGGGAGTCGGAGCAATAAATCTATTCTGATCGACAAAATTTTCTAGTTCATCTAGATAAGTTGAAGGCGATGATTCGTCAAGTGAAAGTCCTTCGACCATTGATTCAAATTCCATATTGATTAATTCGCGATCATTTGCATCATTAGCATCGTGATTGCGGTTGCTTTTCTCGCTCATTAGCCTTGCTCCATGGCTCATATTCGCACATTGGAACGATTTGGCGCTAAATTAGCGCCATGAACAACCTGCCATACGGCATCTTGCGCGCGTTTCTTACGCCATTTCTTATGATTCTCTTTCGCCCCAAGGTCAAGGGGTTAAGGCACGTTCCCGCTTCTGGTCCTTTAATTATTGCTTCAAACCATCTCTCATTTAGCGATTCCATATTTATGCCGCTGGTTGTGCCTCGCAAAGTAACCTTCTTAGCAAAAAGTGAATATTTCACTTCACCTGGACCTAAAGGTTTATTAAAGAAGTTAACTTTTATCGCACTCGGTCAAGTGCCAGTTGATCGTTCGGGTGGGCGCAGAAGCGAAGCTGCGCTAATCACAGGTTTAAAAGTTTTGGCAGAAGGCAAGTGTCTTGGAATTTATCCTGAAGGAACTCGCTCACCTGATGGACGTTTATATAAGGGCCGTACCGGAATTGCGCGCTTGGCAATCGAATCTGGCGCACCAATTATCGCAGTGGCGATGTTTAATACTGAAAAAATTCAACCCACCGGCACTGTCATACCAAAGGTTATGCGCGTAAAAATGATTTTCGGCGAACCCATGTACTTCGATGGTGATTCGACAGATTTACAGTACCTTCGCGATGTCACAGACAAAATTATGTCTACGATTCAAGAGATGTCTGGCCAAGACTATGTAGATGCCTACGCAACTAAAGCTAAAAAGGCAACGGAAGAGAGTGAAGATTAATCGCTTTCCAGTGCCAATCGCTTTGTAAGATAGTTGCAAGTATCGCAGTCGGGACCGGCTGCTGGAAGATCGCCTTCGATCACATCAATCAAATCTGAGATTAGAGATTTAAATTGTGCTTGATCACGTGTGACGTGAAGGTAGTGCTGGGTAACCCCAAATCCATGTTTGCCATCAAGGGTCTCTGTAATTCCCGCCAATTTCCATACCAGCAAGCCCATAGTTGATACCGGAAAGGGTTTGCCCTTATCTGGGTTTTCTAGCGCGTAGGCATAGGCCTCAAGTTGTGGGGCATAGAACTGGGCGTTGTCGCGATCAGAATCTGAAACCTTACAGTCGATAATTCCGACTGTTCCATCTTCGTAATGCGCTAATAAATCGTAAATACCCAGAATTCGCCAACTTGTTGCCTTACCATCAATTTCAATAGGGGCGCTCTTTACCCACTGGCCCCATTGCTTCACAACGCCCGGTGCCAGCGAAGAATCAAGATCCGGCATTGCTGCGCGATGAAAGTGTTCTTCTTGCGATGCTGATAGTGGTTTAACAAGTGGAAATTGCCCTGGCATGGTGACTTTAAACCAATACTTAATCCAAAGACATCTCTTGCAGGTAGATAAACCGAAGGTTAGATCTGATGGCGCAATGGTGTCGCGCGCGGGTTTTTCTGGTTTTACGATCTTTGAATTCATGTGGAGATTAAATCACGCAGTGCTGACGCAATGACCAACAGACCCAAGGTAATCATCACTATTCCTCCAATTGACCTTAAGTTCTCTAATCGCTTCTCATCACTTGCCAGCCACGCACGCGCAGTTCCGGCGAGCAAGCCCCAAGAACCATCTGAGATAAATGCCAAAATTGAGAAGAGCGCGCCAAGAAGTAAGAGTTGTGAAGTCACATGCCCACGTTCTATATCCACAAACTGCGGCAGAACTGCGGCATAGAAAACTAACCCCTTGGGATTAAGGGCACCAACCCAGAAACCATCGCGCACGGATCGCCAAAATGTTGGAACGCTGCCACCTTGGTTGCGCATATCTGCGGCATGTATTTTGCGGGCGCGAATCGCAGTTATCCCAAGATAGACAAGGTATCCGCCACCACCCCATTGCACCGCTGAATAGGCCAACTCTGAACTTGAAAGTATTGGTCCTAAACCAAATGCCACCAGTGATGAAAGTACAAATGCCCCAGTCACATTTCCAGCAACAGTGAAGACGGCAATTTTTCTGCCCCATGCAATTGCTCTGGCAATAACAAATAGAACACTTGGCCCGGGCGCCAGAATAATTATCATCGCCGCAATGATGTATTCAAAGATACGGCTAGGGATGATCATGTCGTAATTATACCTTGGGGATTGTTAGCCCAACAAAAGTGAGTGAGTTAACTCAAATTAGCGCGGATTACATCAATGATTTTGCCATCGCAAAGTTCTCGGCCTGCTTCATCTTCTTCCAAATGTGCACAGGTAACGCTTAGGTGCTCGATGGCGGCGTCGCCATAATGCCTTCGAAATGCTAGTGCCAACAGCACACGCATATTCGTATCTGGATCAGATTTAATATTTAGCGCTCTGGCTGTGCGACTAACCGTATTCTCAATTACTTTTTCATTATGTGAAGTCTGACGAGCGATCGCAGAATTAGTTTTACCTTCGCTGAGGAGTCCCAAGACTAATTTTTCGAATGGATTAAGTTCGCGTGTATTAAGAATTCTCTCTGGTGCCATGCTGGCCTCTCCGCCACTCCCATAGTGCTCCTTTCATTGTGCTCCTTTCCTCAAGGGTTACCAACCAGTAGGATGCGTGAATGGCCGAAATCATCAGCCGCCGCGAAGGCGAAGTTCAGATACTCACATTCAATCGTCCAACGAAAATGAATGCTCTTACTCGCGAGATGTATGCAGGACTGGCAACTGGCTTAAATGAAGCTGCCGTTGACTTTGGAGTCAGAGCAGTTGTTCTAACGAGTGAGGGTGATCATTTCACTGCCGGCAATGACATCGCAGATTTTTTGGCGAACCCACCAACCGGTCAAGATAGCGATGTTGCTCGCTTTCTTGACTCACTTCTCGAATTTCCCAAGCCACTTATAGCCGCCGTTAAAGGCAATGCCGTTGGTGTGGGAACGACAATGCTCTTGCATTGCGACGTTGTGATCGCAGCACCGAGTGCGAAATTCTCGATGCCTTTTGCATCTCTTGGCTTAGTTCCGGAGGCAGGCTCAAGTTATCTATTTCCTCTTCTAGTTGGATATCAAAGAGCTGCCAAAATATTCTTTACCGGGGAAAGTTTTGGCGCCGAAAGTGCGCAAACAATGGGGTTGGTCGCGTCAATTGCCGCAGACCCAATAAGTGAGGCGCTGGAACTAGCAAATCAAATTGCTAAGAATCCACCACAAGCAATGATAAATACAAAAGCCTTGTTGAAGGCAAGCAAGCATGATGCTGTCGCTGCAGTTATGAAGGCAGAGTTTGAACTTTTCTCCCTTGCCCTGCAATCAGATGAGGCGATGGAAGCGTTTATGAACTTTATGGCAAAGAAAGGTAAATAATGACAATCACTGGAGACCTATCTGGCAAGAAGATATTTATCACGGGAGGCTCCCGTGGCATTGGCTTAGCTATTGCTTTGCGTGCTGCGCGCGATGGTGCATCTGTTGCAATCGCGGCCAAGACTTCCGATCCAAATCCAAAGTTGCCCGGAACTATTCATTCGGCTGCTGAAGGGATTCGCGCCGCGGGTGGCACTGCGCTGCCGATCCAATGCGATTTACGCGATGAAGTACAAATTGCTGCTGCCATATCGCAAGCCGCTGAAACCTTCGGTGGAATCGACATTTTGATCAACAACGCAAGCGCAATCAATTTAACGCC
>CAMAPO010000036.1 GCA_945860245.1 Bifidobacterium breve | reverse complement strand
TTCCATACCCGGGGTTTCCAGAATCAGCGGTGCGTTGGCAACGGCTGGATGCTTAAGAAGTTCCTTAAATGGATCTACTCCGATAAAACCATCGCCGATATTTTGATGACGATCCTTTAGCGCGCCACAGACATCCATTGAATCATTGGCATGGATTAATTGGATACGTTCAGCGCCAGCAACTTCCACAAGCAAATCAAGAGTTTCCTTCATGCCACCTTTTTTAGCGATGTCATGGCCTGCAGCAAATACGTGGCAGGTATCAAGGCAGATGCCAACTTTAGGGTGGTATTCGAGAGCCTTTAGGTAATATTCCAAATCTTCCAAGCGCTTAACAAGTGATTGACCTTGGCCGGCAGTTGGTTCAAGTAACAACATAGGCGCATCATCGGTTAAAGCGTTAAGAATTGGCATCATCCCTTTATTTATCTGCTTCCAAGCTTTTGCAATGAAGTCTTCATTAACGGCAGAACCGGTATGTACGACAACGCCGAGCGCTCCGATTTCCTTGCCGCGCTTTAGCGAATATTCAGTTGATGCCAAGGAATTTAGATATGTGGCTTCGGTTGGTGAACCTAAGTTAATTAGAAAAGGTGCGTGCACATAAACTTCTAGATCAAGTGCCAACGCCTTCTCGCGAAAGATGACATCGGCATCGTGGTTGGTCTCAGGCATCGCCCAACCGCGTGGATTGGATGTGAATACTTGAATCGCTTCAGCGCCAATAGTCTCGGCGTAGGCGATAGAACGTTTTGCCATACCGCCGCTTGTCGGCGTATGTGCGCCGATGCGCGGTGATGTTTTTGGCATTCGCTTACCCTACTGTGATCGTCACCGCGCTGCCACGTTTAACCTTTGTGCCGACCTTGGGCGAGATATTTGTTACCGCCTTGACCTTTTTAACGCCAATTTTCTTGACTACAACTTTTAACTCAAGATCAGCAAGAGCTGCGCGAGCCTTGGCTTCGGTTAGCGAGAAGACATTTGGAATAAATACATACTCTGATCCCTTAGAAACGGTCAAAATAATCTTGGTGCCCTTAGCAAGTGGTGCACCACCAGATGGAACTTGTGAAATTACCGTGCCTGCTAGAACGCTCTCACTAAATTGATCAATCGTCTCAACATCAAATCCACCTTCGGTAAGTTCATTTAGCGCTTGGTCGGCAGATTTACCGACGTACGACGTCACATCAATTGTTTCGATGCCTTTGCTAATTAATAAATCAACAACTGCATCGCGTTTTACTTTTTTACCCGCGGCAGGGGATGATGAAATAACAAATCCTTTAGGGGTTTGATCGTTAAATACTTCAGTCAAATCTCCAACTTTGATGGGTGATTTCGCCAGCAAATTAACTGCTGCCTCGGGCGTAAGTCCAACAAGTGATGGAATCAAATAACGCTCAGCGCCCTTAGAGATAACCGCTGTAACTTGCCCGCCTGCATCTACTTTGTCGCCACCTGCCGGATCAGATTCAATAATCTGCCCATCTGAGATTTCTTCATCAAAACGTTGTTCTGAGATCACTAGCGTTAATCCCAACGGCGAAAGGGCGCTCAACGCTTCTTCTTGCGTGGCACCAACTATTGATGGGACAACGACTTTGGATCCTGGCCCAACCAATGCATACCAACCAAATATGCCAAGTGTGACCGCCAAACCTACGGCGATGTAGCGATTGCGGCGAACTCGCTTACTTATCTTTTTGCGCTTGCGAATCTGCGCAGTGTTCTCTTTACCCTCTGCCTTGGAATTCTCGCCGGTATTTTCGCGCTTACTTATCGCCACAGTCTTTTCCTTTTCAATTCGCGCTTTTTCGCGCCGGTTAGATTTCTTTGATGCAGGGCGCATCGGAGCAATTGGTATATCTAGTTCCAGGCTTAGCTGTTTCTGATTGGGATCTAGCGCTTGGGCAATCAAGGTAAGTGATTGGTGAAATTCACTGCCATCACGGGGGCGCGCATCTGGATCAGAATTTGAAGCGCGGTAAATTAACTGATCAAGCTCTGGCGGTATTCCCGATCGCTTAGTACTCATCAGAGGTACCCGCTCATTTACATGCATATATGCAATCTGGATCGGCTCTTCGCCAGCATATGGTTTTTCACCAGTAAAGATTTCAAAGGCGGTAATTGCGGCGGAGTAGACATCACTTCGCGCATCTGCGATACCGCGTTGGACTTGTTCGGGGGATAGGTATGAAACGCTACCCAAAACTATGCTGGATTCGGCCGTCACTGTTGTACCGAGTAAAGGACCTTTGGCTAAGCCAAAGTCAGCAATTTTGATTCGCCCTTCTTTGGAGATCAAAATATTGTCAGGCTTGATATCTCGGTGCACAATTCCTAATTTATGAGCAGCAGATAACGCGCTTAAAACTGGCAACAAGAATTGAATTCCGCTGGCAACAGATAAAGCGCCTTGTTCATTTAAGTATTCGCGAAGGGTGTGTCCTTCCACTAATTCCATTACAAGAAAAACTGCTGGTGTGCCGTTTTGATTCCAACCTTGATCTTGTACTGAAACAATATTTGGATGCGAAAGCGCAGCCGATGCTTTGGCTTCACGGATAAATCTCTCAACGAACTGTTCATCTTGCGCAAGGTGCGGATGCATAATTTTTACCGCAACTTTTCGATCTAGGCGGGTATCAAGGCCTTCGTAAATGGTTGCCATGCCGCCGGATGCCATGTGGCGGATGAGCTGATATCGCCCATCAATTAGCTCGCCAGTTAGGTCAGACATATCTGTAATTTTATGTAGTTAAAATGAAATCAGCCTTTTCGCGCGTTGAGTGTTGTGAGAAATATTGCTGCTGTGCGCCAAGCCACTTTTGCATTTGAATTCTAACCCCTGGGCCATCACGGTGTATTACCCGCTGCACTCCGATTTCAGGGTCAATATCTATCCAGATCAGGGCTGCAAATTGATCTTGCAACGATTTATCGCCACTTCCTACACCTTCCAGAATTAGTAGATCTGCGGGTGCAATTACTTCAGGTGGATCAAATGAAGATGTGGCCCAGTTGTAACGAGATAACTTTGCAGGCTCTTGGCTTTGATGTTGGGCTGATAAATATTGCAAGAACTGAGTCAAATCATCGGTTAAGGCGTTCTCCCAGCCGTCATACAAGTCATCCATGTGCACAACGTTCACCGACATTTTCGGTGAGAGAGCCAAGAAAATTTCATGAGCCAGCGTTGTCTTACCCGCGCCAGCTGGACCATCAATTGCTATGACGGGATGGTTTTTTTGGCTACAGAGATCTAAGAGCGCTGCGATGAGCTGCATACCATTTACTCCATCCCATAGCTGCTAAAGCGGTAAATGCAGCATAGAGCAGAGAGGTGAAAGGCAGATCTTGCGAAGCGTAGAGTGCGACATAACCAGCATCGACAATTAACCACAGAACCCAAGTTTCATACTTTTCATAGACCATCAGAATCTGAGCGCTTAAACTTCCAAAGAATAAAATGGCATCAGCGTAAGTGGATGCGGCGCCCATTGATTTTAAGACCGGTGCTAACGCCAGAGTTGCCAGGATGATTGCGGCAAATATAAAGATCCGGTGCTTATTCTTAAGCGCTCCCGGTCGTGCACCCGTTGGCTCCCAACCAAACCATCCCAAAATTGCGGCCACGATAAAGACTATTTGCAAGGCGGCGCTGGCGTAGAGCTCCCATTGAATAAAAAGTATTCCGTATAGAACTGAACTCAGCGCCCACCATGGCCAAGTTATTCGCTTACCAGTTATGCCAAGTGCCACTCCAATAAAGGAAGCGACCACTGCGATAAATTCTAGATATGAAAGATCGTAACCGAGGATGGATACTAAAGTTCCAGAGAGAAAGTTGTAAATAGATGTCATTGATAAACCTTTCCGCATCCGCATTACCGGATGGGTCAAGCGGTCGATCTGAATTTCAGATCCTCTCAGCCGTGTGAGCGGCTCCCGCATTGGAAACTCTAGCGGATTCGGGCCAAAACTGCGTCTATGTAAGCGCGCCCGGCCACACGTGCGCGGCGGGAGGTAGAGGTCTTAGCCCGTTTATTAAATATGTCGTAACCAATTCTTTCTACTTCATCAACGATTCCACAGTACAACTCACTTGCTGCACGAATACAAGGCTGACTGGTCTTATCAAGGAGTGCAATCCCGGGTTCAGCAGCTTTCTGTAATTTACGTACACGAGCAATCTGAAACTTTAGGGCGCTGATGATTTGTGGGGTAAGAATTCGTGCGCGCAACATCTCAGGTGTCACGCCAGATTCGGCTAACTCATCTATCGGCAGATAAATACGTCCACGATCTAAATCCTCTGCAACATCGCGAATGAAATTGGCTAGTTGAAAGGCAACGCCCAGGTCTTTGGCAGCAGATAAAGAATTCACGGTGTCCCCGCCCAGAATCGGCACCATTTCTAGGCCAATAACAGCTGCCGAGCCATAAACGTATTCGTATAAGTCATCGAAAGTTTTGTATTCAGTGACAGTTAAATCCATCTCCATCGAATGTAGGAAATCCACAAAGTGCTGGTGCGGAATATCAAAGCGCTGCACGGTATCTATTAGTGCTTTACCAACGGCGTCGCTGGTAGTTCCTGATTTAAGCCCAGCTAGAACTTCTGCACTCCATTCGCGCAAGACCTTCGCTTTTTCAGTGGGCGATAGAGTAGAAGACAAGTCATCAACAATTTCATCGGCATAACGTGCAAAACCATACAGGGCGTGGACGAATGGACGCTTTTTTGCTGGCAAGAGAAGTGTTGCTAGGTAATAAGTCTTACCGTGCAGCGAATTTAGCCTTTTACATTCTTCATATGAAGCGCGAAGTGCCGGATCAAAGATCCTGGCCGCATTTAACTCGTTCACTTACTTAACCGGACCTACGATTCGCTCAGCGGCTAGTCGACCAGAAATCAAAACCATCGGAACGCCAACGCCAGGTTGGGTTCCGGATCCGGCAAAGACCACATTCTCAAAACCTGCTGCAATATTTTTTGGGCGAAAGGGTCCGGTCTGGAAGAAAGTATGCGCACTAGCAAATGGTGCACCCTGTTCCATGCCTCGGTCCTGCCAATCAAGGGGCGTGGTCATGACTTCAGTTTCAATGGAGTCACTCAGGCCGGTATACCCGCGATCTTCCAGAGTCTTAATCATGTGATCGCGATATGGGCGCGCCTGCGTCTTCCAATCAATATCGGCACTTAAATTCGGCGTTGGATAGAGAATGTAATAAATCTCTTTGCCTGCCGGTGCGAGTGCTGGATCATCTTTAGTTGGAATTGTTACAAGCACAGATGGGTCTGACATCAAAGTTTTTTCCTTGATTAACTCATCAAAGATGCCATCCCAAGATTTTCCAAAGTGGATGTTGTGGTGGGCAACGTGGTCATATTTCTTGGAAGAGCCGACCAATAAAGTGGCACAAGATGGGGAGTACTTCAGGCGTTTTACCGAAAGTGGCGTCTTGCCCAATAAATCGCGCCAAACCACTGGCAGATCTGGGTTCATTACGACAACATCGCATTCGATGCGTTCACC
>CAMAPO010000035.1 GCA_945860245.1 Bifidobacterium breve | reverse complement strand
TCAAAGATATATCGGTAACTATAAATCGATGAGAGCGATAATCGCACTCGGTGCCAATATTGGTAACCCTAAAGAACAGATGGATTTAGCGGTAGCAATGTTGCGCGAAGCCACAGATTTACAGTTAGTTTCAAAGTATTTTTCAACGAAGCCCGTCAGTGACATCCCACAGCCTGATTACTTAAATGCGGTATGTATTGTGGAAAGTGATCTGCCCGCACTTGATTTGCTAGCGCTTTTGCACGGTATCGAAAAAACTTTGGGTCGAGAGCGCAATGAAATATGGGGACCGCGCACAATTGATTTAGATTTGATTCAATACGGGACTCTCTTGAGTTCGGCAGATGAATTAACCCTGCCGCACCCACGCGCACATGAGCGCCGATTTGTGATTGAGCCATGGCATTCCATAGATCCTGATGCAATTTTGCTTACTCATGGCCATATATCTGAGCTTTTGGAGCAAATGCTTTAAGGCTCTAAACTTATATTCATCACCGCCCGGTACCTGAAAGGACTGGAGCCAGATATGAAGATTGTTACCAGCGCATCAGAAATCGATGGCGGCTGGACTTTTGTGCCAACTTTGGGAGCACTTCACGCTGGACATGCCTCGCTATTTAAATTAGCTAAATCCAAAAGTGACTTTGTAGTTGCGAGCATCTTTGTAAATCCTCTGCAATTCGATGATGCGCAGGATCTTGCAAACTATCCCCGCACACCAGATCGTGATATTGAAATCGCTGCCGATTCTGGAGTCACCCACTTATGGCTGCCAAAAGAAGAAGAAATTTATCCTTCAGAAGTTAAGAAAATTAGCGCCGGGGAATTAGGAAATGTATATGAAGGCGCAAACCGACCAGGTCATTTTGATGGTGTTGTGACTGTGGTTTCTCGGCTATTCGAATTATTGAAACCAGAGGCTGCAATTTTTGGTGAGAAAGATTTTCAGCAGTTGACTATAATTAGATCAATCGAAAAAGGTGTCCAAATAATTGCTGCCCCAACTTTGCGTGAAGCAGATGGACTTGCCATGTCATCGCGCAATGTTCGGTTAGATAAAGAGAGCCGATTCGCCGCTTCTGTTATCTATCAAGGGTTAATTGCAGCGAAGGCTTCACCTAATGTGCAAGAAGCGCGAAGTCAGATGCGTATAGTCTGCGCAACGCAACCGCTCTTTAATTTAGATTATGCCGAAATCATTGACGAGCAAGATTTCTCGATCGCTACAAATTCCACGCTCAATTCGCGCGCGATTATCGCTGGTTGGCTTAATGGGGTGCGTTTGATCGACAATATGCAGATGACGACAGGTGGCCTGAGATGAAGTTACTTGCGCCTGCCCCAGGATGGACTGCAACTGCAGATGTAATTGTGGTTGGTTCAGGAATTGCTGGATTAACAACTGCGCTGCAAGCGCGCACTTATGGCTTATCAGTATTGATAGTTACCAAATCTAAGGTTGATGAAGGTTCTACCAAATGGGCACAAGGTGGAATCGCTGCCGCACTTGGCCCCGGCGATACACCCGACCAGCATCTAAAAGATACTTTGGTTGCCGGCGCTGATTTATGTGATGCGCAAGCGGTTCGCGTACTTGTAACTGAGGGACCAGCTGCGGTTCGTAAATTGATAGAACGCGGAGCGATTTTTGATACAGAAGAGACTGGAGAAATTTCTTTAACGCGCGAAGGTGGGCATTTACGTAACAGAATTTTGCACGCAGGTGGGGATGCAACGGGCGCTGAAGTATCGCGTGCTCTTTTGGCTGCAGTACATGATGACCCTGAAATCGAAGTTGTTGAGGATGCTCTCGTCTTAGATGCAATAAAAAATTCTAGCGGTGCTGTGTGTGGAGTTACTTTGCACGTAATCGGTGCTGGTAGTCGCGATGGTGTAGGTCGTGCTTTGGGTAAGGCAGTTGTTTTAGCAACTGGTGGTTTAGGTCAAGTATTTGCACAAACTACAAATCCTTCAGTTTCTACTGGTGATGGCGTTGCACTTGCTTTGCGTGCTGGTGCAAAAGTGGCAGATGTTGAGTTCATTCAATTCCATCCAACTGTTTTATGGTTAGGCGATAACACCCAAGGTCAGCAGCCGCTAATTAGCGAAGCAGTACGCGGTGAAGGTGCATATTTAGTTGATGATGAAGGCACACGTTTCATGGTCTCTGAACATCAACTGGCAGAGCTTGCACCACGCGATGTTGTTGCAATTGCTTCGATGCGCCACATGAATAAATCTGGAGCACATCATGTTTGGCTAGATGTTCGCCATCTTTCGGGCTTCGAAAATCGTTTTCCAACGATTTATTCATCGTGTATTGCACATGGGATTAATCCAGCAAAAGATCTAATTCCGGTCGCTCCAGCATCTCATTACGCATCCGGTGGAGTCCGCGTTGATCTAAATGGTCGCACCAGCGTTTCTGGACTCTATGCATGCGGTGAAACTGCATGTTCTGGCGTGCACGGGGCAAATCGCCTGGCATCTAATTCACTCTTAGAAGGCCTGGTGTTTAGCGCCCGAATTGCCTCAGATATCGCTGCAAATTTACCAAAACAATCTGAACCAGTTGCTGATGATTCACGTTCTGTTTTGTTGGATCCACTTACTCGTCGTGAATTACAGTTGAGTATGAGCCGCGGTGCGGGCGTATTGCGATCTTCAGATTCACTTCTGCAGACCAGCGCTGACTTAACGCGTATTCAAGATCGAACCAGTACCAATCCATGTGTCGAAGCTTGGGAGACAACAAATCTTTTTCAATTGGCGCAAGCGATCCTAAAAGCGGCGTTAATTCGTCAAGAGACACGCGGATCACATTGGCGGGAAGATTTCCCTAACACTGGAAGCAATTGGCGCAAGCGAATTGTGCAGCAATTAGATAGCAAAGGAAACTGGATTACTTCCTACCAAGAGGTTGGTGCGCCATGAATGAAAATGAGTTAATTAAAGCAGCGCTAGCTGAAGATCTAGCAGGTGGCGCCGATATAACTTCTGAGGCAACCATTTCTGCTGATGCAAATTCTTTGGCGGATTTTGTAGCACGCATGGATGGAGTGATCGCTGGTTCAAACATTGCTCATGCCGTCTTGGCAGAAGTTGGTATTACAGATGTAACGCAACTGAAGAAAGATGGAGAATCTGTAAAAGCTGGCGATATTTTAATTAGTGTGCGAGGGAATACTCGAGCAATATTGCTCGCCGAGCGCACCGCGCTTAACTTTTTCGGTCATCTCAGTGGAATAGCAACCCTCACCAGTAAGTGGGTTAAGGAAGTATCAGGCACAAAATGTCAGGTGCGCGATACCCGTAAGACAACACCGGGTATGCGCGTTATTGAGAAATATGCCGTGCGCATGGGTGGGGGAGTAAACCACCGCATGAGTTTGAGCAGCGCTGCCTTGATTAAAGATAATCACATTGCTGCGGCAGGTGGCGTGGTTGCCGCTTTCGCAAAAGTTAGAAGTACTTATCCAGAGGCTGAAATTGAGATAGAAGTAGATACTTTGGAGCAACTTAAAGAAGTCTTGCCGCTGAACCCAGATTTAATTTTGCTCGACAATATGAGCCCAGAAATGTGTGCACAAGCAGTCGCCCTAGTAAATGGAAAGTGCAAACTTGAAGCATCGGGCGGAATATCAATTACCAATGCTCGCGCTTATGCACAATCGGGAGTCGATTACATCGCAATCGGAGCGCTGACACATTCGGCTCCAGTCTTTGATATCGGCCTAGATCTGAGAACGGAGTAATTATGTTGCTGACAATAGATGTGGGAAATACCAATACGGTATTAGGAATATTTGAGGGCAATGAGTTAATTCGTTCTTGGCGAGTTAAGACGGATCCCCGCACGACTGCCGACGAGCTATGGCTGCAATATCACGCACTTGTTACGGGATATGAAGTGACTGGACTTTCAATCTGTTCCACAGTCCCGGCGACGTTGCGCGAATTACGAACCATGATCGCAACTTATTTTTCTAATATTCCAACGACAATTGTTGAACCCGGTACAAAAACCGGTGTTCCACTATTAGTTGATAACCCCAAGGAAATTGGCGCAGATCGAATAGTTAACACTTTGGCTGCTCACACTTTATATGGCGGTCCAGCGATCGTGGTTGACTTCGGAACTTCCACAAATCTAGATGTTGTCTCGCCTAAAGGCGAATTCTTAGGTGGCGCTCTTGCACCAGGAATTGAAATCTCAGTTGATGCACTGGCGGCACGTGCTGCGCAACTTCGCAAAGTTGAATTAATTCGTCCTAAAAATGTGATTGGTAAGAACACTGTTGAAGCGCTGCAATCTGGCACAATCTTTGGTTTTGCTGGACAAGTAGATGGCTTGGTCGATCGCATCGTGGCTGAATTAGCGCAGAGTTATGAAGGCACGCCTACTGTGATTGCAACCGGTGGACTTGCTCCGCTAATTATTGGCGTTGCTGAAACTATTGATGAGCATGAGCCTGATCTCACGCTGATTGGACTGCGTCTTATCCACGAGCGAAATATCTAATAGGTAGACTCTCGTCATCATGAGCAACGAAAAAGAGCCCGCGGCGCCGGTCGAAGACGATCTGCCAGAACAATTACGTATCCGCCGCGAAAAGCGTGCCGGTTTAATTGAGCGTGGAATTGAGCCTTATCCAGTTGCAGTTGCACGCACCGCATCCCTTTTAGAAATTCGCACCAAATACGCTTCACTTGAAACCGATACCGCAACAGGTGATATCCAAAGCCTTACAGGTCGCGTTATCTTTAAACGCGACACTGGAAAACTCTGTTTTGCAACACTGCGTGAAGGTGACGGCACCGAACTGCAAGCAATGCTTTCGCTAGACAAAGTTGGAGAAGAAGTTCTTGATTCTTGGAAAAGTGATATTGACCTTGGTGACATAGTTAGCGTTACTGGCGAAATCATTACATCTAAGCGCGGTGAACTATCAATCTTGGCAAATAGTTATGCGATGGCTGCAAAGTCACTTCGCCCATTGCCAAATGATCACAAACCAATGTCTGAGGAAACTCGTGTTCGTATGCGTTATGTGGATCTCATTGTCCGCCCCGAAGCGCGTTCCAATGCACGTTTGCGTCCAGCTGTAATGAAATCTCTGCGCGAGACATTTAGCACCGAAAACTTTATTGAAGTTGAAACTCCAATGCTGCAAGTTATGCACGGTGGCGCCACAGCTCGCCCCTTCAAATCTTTTAGTAATGCCTACGATATGGATCTTTATCTGCGCATCGCACCAGAATTATTCTTAAAGCGTTGCGTTGTTGGGGGCATAGAACGAGTATTTGAAATCAACCGTAACTTCCGCAACGAGGGTGCTGATTCTTCACACTCACCTGAGTTTGCGATGATCGAGTGTTATCAGGCCTATGGTGATTGGCGCTCGATTGCAGATTTAACTCGTTCACTTGTACAGAACGCAGCGATGGCGATTGCAGGTTCACACGTTGTTACCCATCATGATGGTCGCCAAGCCGATTTGGGCGGATCATGGAAAGAGATTTCGTTGTATGAAGTGATTTCAAAAGGTGTGGGAGAGACCATAACCGCACTTACTTCGATCGAAGATTTGAAGAAAATTGCCACAAAGTTAGGCATGAGGATTGACCCGAAGTGGATTACCGGCAAACTTGCTGAAGAAATATTTGAGCATGTAGCGAAAGATCAATTGATTGAGCCTACATTCGTGATGGGCTACCCAGTCGATACGTCGCCATTGGTAAGAGCGCACCGTGAATTACCTGGCGTTGCCGAAAAATGGGATCTATATATTGATGGTTTTGAACTTGCAACCGGATACTCCGAACTTATTGATCCAGTTATTCAGCGTGAGCGTTTAATCGAACAAGCAACACTTGGTTCAAAAGGTGATCTAGAAGCTATGCAAGTAGATGAAGATTTCTTACGCGCAATGGAATTTGCCATGCCACCAATGGGCGGAATGGGAATGGGCGTTGATCGTTTACTAATGGCGCTCACCGGTTTAGGAATCCGCGAAACAATCTTGTTCCCGCTGGTAAAACCTGAAATCGAATAACTATGACCGTAATT
>CAMAPO010000034.1 GCA_945860245.1 Bifidobacterium breve | reverse complement strand
ACCAAATGGCAAAATCAGTTAGATAAGATCCGTAACTCGCAGGGTAAAGAACTGATTTTCACAATCAATCGTGGCGGTACTGAAATTGATATTTCAGCTGCACCACGCATGACAGATATAGATGATGGCACCTCACGCTATGTCCTTGGGATAATTAATGAATTTGGCTCTAAGCGACTTACCCCAATAGCTTCAATTTCCGATGCAGCAGAGTTAACTTGGACATTCATTTCTGCTTCTGCAAAAGCATTGGTGCAGTTGCCTACAAAGATTCCAGCTCTTTGGGGTCAAACTTTTGGGGGCGAAGAACGAGATGAGAACGGTTTAGTCGGCGTAGTTGGAGTTGCGCGAGTATCCGGTCAAGTCTCCTCTAGCGGAGAGCTGACTACATCAGAGCGAATCGGCACCTTTATCTTGATCGTTGCTAGCCTCAATATCTTTGTCGGCCTCTTTAATTTATTGCCGATACTTCCTTTAGATGGTGGACATATGGCCATTGCGATTGCCGATGCGCTGCGTGCATTTATCGCTAGGTTGCGTGGAAGACCTGCTCCAGCAGCGATAGATATAAAGGTATTAACCCCAATTACGGCAGTGGTCTTTGTAGTTTTGGCTGCGCTCACAGTTCTGCTGCTAATTGCGGATATTTTCAATCCAATTTTATTAAACTTTTAAGTAGAAATCGCCTCTCAATGATTTTTAAGGCAGAATAGCGACCATGGTTGATCTCGGTATTCCTAGCGCCCCACCTGCTCCACTTCACCCTCGCCGCAAGACTAACCAGATGAAAGTCGGCAGGATTGGCGTTGGTAGTGACTCACCAGTTAGCGTGCAATCGATGTGCACCACTCTTACGGCAGATGTAAATTCAACGCTCCAACAAATCGCAGAGCTAACAGCGGCCGGATGCCAGATTGTGCGCGTTGCCGTTCCAAGCCAAGATGATGCCGATGCGCTGGCACAAATCGCCAAGAAATCTCAAATACCGGTAATCGCCGATATCCACTTTCAGCCAAAATATATCTTCGCAGCTATTGATGCTGGTTGCGCCGCTGTCCGCGTAAACCCTGGCAATATTAAACAATTCGATGACAAGGTAAAAGAAGTTGCAAAAGCAGCCGGTGATGCTGGTATTCCAATTCGCATCGGTGTCAATGCCGGTTCGCTCGATCCACGTTTACTTGCGAAGTACGGCAAGGCAACTCCTGAGGCGCTAGCAGAATCTGCACTCTGGGAAGCATCGCTATTTGAAGAGCACGGCTTCTCAGATTTAAAGATTTCCGTTAAGCATCACGATCCCGTAACCATGGTAAATGCTTATCGCATCTTGGCTGCTAAATGTGCTTACCCATTACACCTTGGAGTAACCGAAGCAGGTCCAGCATTTCAAGCAACAATTAAATCTGCAACAGCATTCGGTATTTTATTGGCGGAAGGTATCGGTGACACAATTCGCGTTTCAATGTCAGCGCCACCTGTTGAAGAAGTTAAAGTTGGAATCTCAATCCTCGAATCTTTAAATCTGCGTCAACGCAAATTAGAAATTGTCTCTTGTCCTTCTTGCGGACGCGCCCAAGTTGATGTTTATACACTTGCTGAAAAAGTTCAGGCAGGCCTGGAGGGAATGACTGTTCCACTTCGCGTTGCTGTTATGGGATGTGTAGTAAATGGTCCTGGCGAAGCGCGCGAAGCAGATCTTGGCGTGGCATCTGGAAATGGAAAGGGGCAGATATTTGTGAAGGGTGTAGTTATTAAGACTGTGCCTGAAGCGATGATCGTTGAAACCCTAATCGAGGAAGCGATGCGTCTTGCCGAAGAAATGGAAGCGGCAGGAGTAGGTTCAGGCGAACCTTCCGTCACAGTCAAGTAATTACGCGATAAGGTTGAGACCATGTTGCGCATGTCCACCTTATTTCTTCGCACTCTGCGTGATGATCCAGCCGATGCTGAAGTTCCCAGCCATCGCCTCTTAGTCCGCGCGGGTTATATCCGTCGGATCGCGGCAGGTCTTTATTCGTGGCTACCACTTGGTGTGATCACCTTGCGCAATGTGGAACGAATTATTCGCGAAGAGATGGATTCCGCTGGCTTCCAAGAAGTTCACTTCCCAGCTCTTCTGCCACGCGAAGCATATGAAGCTACCAATCGATGGGAAGAATACGGTCCATCACTATTTCGTCTACAGGATCGTAAAGGTGGCGATTACTTACTGGCCCCAACCCATGAAGAGATGTTTACTTTGATGGTCAAGGGTGAGTATTCATCTTATAAAGATTTGCCGCTAGTTATTTATCAGATTCAAAATAAGTTTCGCGATGAAGCGCGCCCTCGCAGCGGAATTATCCGCGGTCGCGAGTTTGTGATGAAAGATTCTTACTCATTTGATTTAACCGATGAGGGGTTAAATGTTTCCTATCAGAAGCACCGTGATGCCTACATCAGCACCTTTGATCGACTCCATCTCAAGTACAACATTGTGCAAGCGGTATCCGGTGCGATGGGTGGATCCAAATCGGAAGAATTTTTAGCGCCTTGCGAGACCGGTGAAGATACTTATGTACTCTGTCCAAAGTGTGGCTTTGCCGCAAATGTTGAAGCTATGGTCACAAAGGTTGCCGCTGCGGATGCGAGCAAAGTTCCGGCACTGGAAGAGGTAGATACTCCGAATACTCCAACTATTGATTCACTAGTTGCCGTCTTAAATGAAAAATTCGGTGGCGGATATAACGCAGCATCCACCCTGAAAAATGTCATGCTCATGGCAGATAAAAAGGCGATCTCAGTTCTAGTTCCTGGAGATCGCGAAGTAGATTTAAAACGTTTGCAAGCTGGCTTGCCAGGTGTAGAAGAGTTGCGCACTTTTGAAGAAGCAGACTTTGCTAACTTTCCAAATTTGGTAAAGGGTTACATCGGTCCGCAAGATGCTGCTAAATCAGGAATTACTGTTTATGCAGATCCGCGGATTGCACCAGGAACTTCTTGGGTAACTGGCGCCAATAAGAATAATCGCCATGCGCGCAACGTGGTAAATGGCAGAGATTTCACACCATTTGCATATGTAGAAGCCGCTGAAATTCGCGAAGGTGATGCCTGCCCTGAATGTATAACTGCAGTTGTGATTGATCGCGCCATTGAGATCGGCCATATCTTCCAACTTGGTCGTAAATATGCAGATTCACTTGGTTTAACAGTGCTTGATCAAAACGGCAAATCACAAGTCGTCACAATGGGTTCATATGGCATCGGTGTATCTCGCGCAGTTGCAGCGATTGCCGAACAAAGTTACGACGAGATCGGCCTATCTTGGCCGCTAGAAATTGCGCCGGCGAAGGTTCATATTGTTGCAACCGGTAAAGATGATCTGCCATTTGATACCGCTCTCGAGATCGGAATTAAATTAGAAGCCGCTGGCATTTCTGTGATGTTAGATGATCGCCGTGACCCAAGTGCAGGAGTGAAGTTTAAAGATGCTGAGCTAATTGGAATTCCTGTAATTATGGTTGTGGGTAAGTCGCTTGCAGAGGGCAAAGTTGAACTTCGCAATCGCAAGACTGGTGAAAAATCAGAAGTTCTTCTCGCTGACGCGGTTACTTCAGTTACCGCTTTGATCGCCTCACTTTCTTAAAGTGTTTGCCGATCTAACTCTCTACACACTTCTCTTTCTAGCGATCGCTGCCTTTGCCGCTGGTTTGATCGATGCCATCGCGGGCGGTGGAGGATTGATACAACTTCCGGCCTTGATGATCGGATTGGCAAAATCCGAAACAGTAGTAATCCTCGGTACCAATAAAGTTCCTTCTATCTTCGGTACATCTGCATCCGCACTGATGTATCGCCGCAATATAAAAACTGATTCAAAGCTATTGCTAACCATGGCGCTGCCGGCATTTATCGGCTCTATGGGTGGGGCATCACTTGCTTCGCGAATACCCACCGAAGTTCTAAAGCCAATAGTTGTATCGCTACTGATCGCTGTTCTCATCTACACGTGGAAGCGACCACAACTCGGTCAGATCGAATCACTTCGCCATAGCGAGCCACTTCGCTTAAAGATTGCCGCGATCGCAGCCCTGGTCATCGGTTTTTACGATGGACTAATTGGTCCTGGTGCTGGTTCTTTCCTAGTTCTAACTTTGGTGGCAATTCTCGGTTTTGCCTTTTTATCAGCATCTGCAACCGCCAAGGTGGTAAATGTCGCCACAAATCTCGGCGCAATTATTATCTTTGGAGCAAATGGCGAGATTATTTGGAAGATTGGTCTAACGCTTGCGATCGCTAACGTTGCAGGTGGGCTAATCGGTGCTCATCTAGCCTTACGGGGCGGCTCAAATCTTGTTCGGAAAGTATTTATGGGGGTGACGCTAGCTTTGATCGTCAAGGTAGCGATCGATACCCTCACAGCGTTTAATTAATGTTAAACTTTGACAAGAAAAAAACTTAATAACAACTTAATATGTAAGGAGCACCAAGTGTCACTGACACAATCAATAACTGATCTAATCTCACCGGCTGTAACCGAAGCTGGTTTTTTTCTAGAAGAAGTACAGATCGCATCTCCAGGTAGCCATCGCATCGTTACCTGTGTCGTAGATGGTCAAACACCGCTAAATCTTGATCAAGTCACCATCGCATCTCGCGTAATCTCAGAGCTTTTAGATACTGCCGAATTTATGGGCGAGACCCCTTTCACCTTAGAAGTTACTTCACCAGGAGTAGATCGGCCGCTAACCCAACCACGTCATTGGACTAAAAACTTAACTCGCTTAATCAAAGTTACTTTAAGCGATGGCACGATCACGACAGGTCGCCTCACTGAATTTAATGACGCTAACGCCACTTTAGTTGAAAATATTAAGGGTAGGTTAAAAGAGCACACCGTTGCATTTGCCGATATAAAGCGTGCAGTTGTTGAAATTGAATTTAATCGCAAAGATTCAATTGATGAATAAATCGCGAGTCGATATCGACGCACTAATCGCTCTTGCCACCCATAAGGAAATCGCCCTCGAGCAATTAATCACGGAAATTGAAGCAGGAGTTCTTGAGGCGTACTATCAGACGCTTGAGCCAAAGCGCCAAGCGCGCGCCACGATTGATCGTGACAGTGGTGAAATTTCGATCTTGGTGCCTGCCTTCAATGAGATAGGCGAACGTATTAGCGAAGATCGTGACGAGCCAGAAGGCTTTGCGCGCACTGTTAATTCAACTGTTAGACAAGTAATTAAATTGAAGATGCGCGCCACAAATGATGCAGAAATTGTTGTCGAATTTAGCGCATCTGTCGGAGATGTAATTTCTGGCGTTGTGCAACAAGGGCGCGACCCAAAGATGATCAACGTCAATTTAGGCCGCGTCGAGGGACGCATTCCTCCTCAAGAACAAGTACCAGGTGAGCAGTACCAACACGGTGATCGGATTAAGTGTTTTGTAGTTGAAGTAAAGCAAGGGATGAAGGGCCCAGAGATAATGCTCTCGCGCAGCCACCCAGCACTTGTTAAACAACTATTCGCTCTTGAAGTTCCTGAGATAAAAGATCGCATCGTAGAAATTATGGAAGTTGCGCGTGAGGCAGGACATCGCACCAAGATCGCAGTTCGTTCACATCGTGCGGGCGTTTCTGCGAAGGGATCTTTAATCGGACCGATGGGCGCTCGTTCTCGTGCTGTGATGGATGAGTTACACGGAGAGAAGATAGATATCGTTGATTGGTCTGAAGACCCTGCTGAATTCGTGGCACAAGCTTTAGCGCCAGCAAAGGTTTCAAAGGTAGAGATAGTTGATTTAGCGATGCGTTCTGCAAAGGTAACGGTGCCGGATTATCAACTCTCACTAGCAATCGGCAAAGATGGACAGAATGCACGACTTGCTGCGCGGTTGACTGGATGGCGCATTGATATCCATCCAGATACCCCATCGACCACGTAATTACCCGCATATTTAGGATAATCGGGGCGAATTCGCTATCCTTTACCCTTAGTTGATGGTGAAAGAAGCGACTGCAATGCGATTAAGTATCAGATCGATACGCACCTGCATCGTCTGTCGTAAAACGGAAACACCTTCACAACTACTGAGAGTCAACTGCATTGATGGGGTTATTACTCCAACGAAAGGCAGAAAATCTCAAGGTAGGGGAGCGTGGCTACACATTCAGTGTGGATACGTTGCTATAGAGCGGAAAGCATTTAAATGGGCCTTCAAGCTCGATGAGATGCCAGATGTAACTCAATTCAAAAAGTTCCTCCAAGAACTTTTAACAGAGACGGATGCGAAAGATATGAAACTCAAATGAGCTCGTTCAGATTATGAGGCTGTACAACTAAGGCTCGCATCCCTAGATAAATATCTAGAATAAAGATTGCGGGCCAAGACAGGAGAAATGTGTCAAAGGTCCGCGTACATGAGTTGGCAAAACAACTCGGTATGGAGAGCAAGGTTGTTCTTGCCAAACTCCAAGAAATGGGCGAATTCGT
>CAMAPO010000033.1 GCA_945860245.1 Bifidobacterium breve | reverse complement strand
GGAATGATCTGACCCTTTTGAGATTCAGTGGCAGCGTTGTAAGCCTTCACGAACTCCATGATGTTTACACCATGCTGACCAAGGGCAGGACCTACTGGTGGTGCAGGTGTTGCTGCGCCAGCTTGGATCTGCAACTTGATGAATCCGGTTGCCTTCTTCTTTGGTGCCATTTTTTATTCCTTTGCTAGTTTCTTTTATTAAATTTATTAAATCTTTTGTACTTGAGCGAATGAGAGTTCTACTGGAGTTTCACGTCCGAAGATAGAGACAAGAACCTTGAGCTTTGCCTGCTCAGGCATAATCTCGGAGATTGACGCTGGAAGCGTTGCAAATGGGCCATCCATAACGGTGACAGATTCGCCAACTTCGAAATCAATTACGCGGATATCAGGCTTATCAGATTTCTTAACCGGACGTGGTGCAAGAATCTTTTCTACCTCATCCATGCTCAGCGGGCTTGGATGATGTGCATTTCCGACGAAGCCTGTAACTCCTGGAGTATTACGAACAGCAGTCCAAGATTCATCGGTAAGTTCCATACGGACAAGAACGTAGCCTGGGTAGATATTGCGCTTAACCTGCTTGCGCTGGCCGTTCTTGATTTCCATTACTTCTTCTTCTGGAACTTCAATCTGGAAAATGTAATCTTCCATGTGAAGTGAGTTGATGCGGTTATGGAGGTTATCGCGAACCTTCTTTTCATAACCGGCGTAAGAGTGGACTACGTACCAATCACCGATCGCGGCGCGAAGCGTGCGACGGAATTCTGCATTTGGATCGTTCTCATCTGATTCGAGGTCGCCATCTTCATCGCTAGCGAGCGCAAGATCATCAACGGGTGCATCAGTTGAAATAACTTCTGCAACAACCTCTTCGACAGGGGTGGCGACACCAGCAGTTAACTCATCCGCATTTGCGGCGAGCGCTGCTTCGAAAGCGTCTGGGCTCTGGTTCTCAGTCATTTTCTACCTTACCCAAATACCCAAAAGACGAGCTTGGTAATTGCCAAGTCAAAGATTGAAACTACAGCGATAACAAAAGTTACGAAGACCATTACTACTGCGGTGTAGGTGCTCAATTGCTTACGGGTTGGCCAAACAACCTTGGCAAGTTCAGAAACAATTTGGCGATAGAAAAGGCCAACGCGTGCGAACACTCCGAGTTTTTCGGCAACGTGTTCTGTTGACTCTGTCATCGTCGTTCCTTCCAATCGTTTAAGCAATCGTTAGAGCAATCGTTAGAGCAATCGTTAAGTACTTCTTCACTTCTTTAAAACTACTTGCAGGGCAGGAGGGACTCGAACCCCCAACCGGCCGCTTTGGAGACGGCAACTCTAGCCAATTGAGCTACTGCCCTTCGCGAGGGCAGGACAAAACCCTAGGGAATTGCAAATCCTCGTGAGCGTTGAAGTGTAGACGGTGGATGGGGGGTAGGTAAAACTCGCGCTCAATTTTGCCCGCGCATAGGGCAGACTTGGCCTATGAGCAGAGTTTCCGCACGAATCGCAGCGATCGCAGAATCAGCCACATTGGCAGTCGATGCAAAAGCGAAAGCTTTGAAGGCTGCCGGGCGTCCCGTAATTGGTTTTGGCGCTGGCGAACCTGACTTTCCAACTCCTGATTACATCGTTGAAGCCGCAGCGGCTGCGACAAGAGTTGTTGCAAACCATCGCTACACACCAGCTGCTGGTCTGCCAGAAATGCGCGAAGCAATTGTTGCAAAGACTAAGCGTGATTCAAATTATGTAATTACCGCCGATCAAGTACTTGTTACCAACGGTGGAAAGCAAGCGGTCTATCAAGCATTTGCGACAATCATTGATCCGGGTGATGAAGTTCTTTTGCCATCACCATATTGGACGACCTATCCAGAATGCGTGAAATTGGCTGGCGGAAAGTCAGTTGAAGTCTTTGCTGATGAAACTCAGAATTATTTAGTAACCGTTGAACAGTTAGAAGCAGCGCGTACTCCAAAGACTAAAGCGCTACTTTTCTGTTCACCATCTAACCCAACCGGTTCGGTTTATTCAGTTGAGCAAGTAAAGGCAATTGGCGAATGGGCGCTAAAGAATAATATTTGGGTTATCTCAGATGAAATTTATGAACACTTGCTTTATGACGGTGCTACTGCCCCATCGATGGCCGTCTTAGTGCCGGGCCTGGCAGATACCTGCATCATCATCAACGGTGTTGCCAAGACTTATGCAATGACTGGTTGGCGCGTAGGTTGGATGATCGGTCCGAAGGATGTAATCAAGGCTGCAACCAACTTACAGTCACACCTTTCTTCAAATGTTTCTAACGTTTCACAGCGCGCAGCGATCGCAGCACTTACTGGTGATTTATCTGCAGTCCACAAGATGGGTGAAGCATTTGACCGTCGTCGCAAGCTAATCGTTGGGCTATTAAATGAGATACCTGGGTTTGTTTGCCCAACACCAACTGGTGCTTTCTATGTTTATCCATCAGTTAAAGGCGTTCTCGGCAAAACAATCCGCGGGAAAACTCCTAAGACATCGGCAGAACTCGCAACACTTATCTTGGAAGAAGTAGAAGTTGCCGCTGTTCCAGGTGAAGCATTTGGTCCTTCTGGCTACCTACGTTTTTCATATGCCACAAGCGATGAAGATATCGTTGAAGGCATCGGACGTATCAAGAAGCTACTTACCGAAGGTTAATTACTTCTTCTTATAGCCAGTCGGGCACTTTGGCTTCACCGCAGTTACTTTCTTCTGTACTTTGCCCTTAACGCAAGTAATGGTTATTTTCTTAACGGCAACTGGAGCAGGGCTTTGTGTCACGATCGGAGTAGGTGTAACCGATGGCGCTGGACTTGGCGTTACCACGGATTGAGAAGATTTAATTGGATTGCTTCCATCTGACAGCATTTTCACTGAAATTTTGTTGGAACTAAAGGTGAATCCCGCCGCCGTAAATTTATAAAACCCATCCACAATTTTGCTTGTAGCGGTAATCACTTTCTTTTCACCATTTGCGCCCGTAACACTAATTTCAGCAGATGGAGTTAATGATTTAAGTGACCATAAACATTTTCCTACTTCTAAAGAAATCAACAAGTCATACCTGCCGACAAATTCCTTACCAATTGCATTGTGGGGTGAGGCCATTCTATAAACAAGCGAGCTGTTCGAGGCATCCCAGGTAGGGATTTGCTTCTCATATGTCATCGAATTGCTAGACACAAGCCCCGTTATGTTTGACGTTAGGCATTCCGACTTTTCTACTAATCCATAGGAGGTTGACTCTATTCTCCAAATATTTTTTAATGTATCTGCATTATTGAATGATTCGACCCTGGAAACTATATCTTCGTACGCATAAATAGCATCTGCGGAATAGGCAGTTCCCATTGAGTATCGCTTCCCTTCACTTGTGGTTACATCCCAAGATTGAGAGGAAAAATTCTTCGATACCTCCGTCCATTCAGCGCGCTGTACTTCATTGGTGTAGAAATAGTTTCTGCTGATTGCGGGAATTGATTGCGACAATCCCGTTAAGGAAATCGCGTTTCGTCCATCTGGAGCAGTAGAAAAATTAATGCTTGGGTCAGTTACACGACCAGTAAACCAACCATTAAGATTTTTTGAAGTACGTAAATTAAGTTTGAATCGGGTATTTGACTCAAAGCTTCCAGTTTTCCAACAAAGCCCACCTGGTGTTTTCAGAAAAGAGCAATCAAATCCTTGCTTTTCCTGATAGGTCGGTGCAATCAAAAAAGTGTATCTCCTAGGATCAATCACTCCGGGTTTTATTAAATTTGATTTCAGAACTTTGACTTGAAACAAATCACCATTTGCGTGTTTTAGACCCGCAAATTTATATATTTGAAACGGAGTTGATTTGGCTATACCAAACTCTGGTTTTGCCTCAAAACCATAACGTTCCCAGTAACTAACTTGATTTGTAACTGGGACACCAATAATTTTTCGCCCATCAACTTCTGCTTCTACTGAATCTAAACAATCCAAACGGATATCTTTACCATCTGCTGAATCGCAAAGCGGCATAAAATTTTCAAGGCTTATTCCGACGCTTGGATCGCACTTGGCACTCCAGCCTCCGTCGCAAGGCGTGCCTGCACCTCCAGAAATAGAATACAAAACAGGAGAATCTATTACCACTATTGAATCTTCAAAGGAGATTGTTCGGTTTATATATGAGAGATCTTCGGCATGCACTGGCGTAACAGATGCAAAAAGTAGCGCGGTGACCGCCAATACCTTCTTGAACATTTGCTTAGAGTAACTCCAAGCCGATCAGATTTACTTCTGGTTCTAAGGTAATTCCGAAAGTATCTTCAACGTGCTTCTGTGCACTCTTTGCCAGGCTGGCAATATCTTGAGCAGTTGCGTTGGCTGCGTTAGTAAGTGCCAGAACGTGCTTACTTGATACGCGCGCTCCCCCGAAGGAATCACCTTTCTTAATTCCGGAATGCTCAATTAACCAAGCAGCGCTAGTTTTGATTCGACCATCTGCTTGTGGCCAACGCGGTGCATCTGCCGGAAGTTTTGCGGCAGCTACTGCATCAATAATTGGATTGGTAAAGAAAGAACCGGCAGACCAAGAATCACGATCGCTCGGATTTAATAACATTCCTTTAGCGGCGCGGAGTTCCAGAACCGCTTTACGAGTAGCAACAACCGATGCTTTTTCGCCGATTCCAATCTCTAACTTATTAGCTAATTCGGCGTAAGTTATTGGGCTTGATTCAGCGCCAACGCGCAACTGGAACTGAACTTCGATTACTACGTAACGTCCAGGATGGGCTTTGAAGTATGAATTGCGATAAGAAAATTCGCATTGTTCGTTTGTGAAAGTTTTAATCTCTTTCTTCTGGCGATCATAGGTACGCACTCGTGTAATAAATTCACTTACTTCATGTCCGTATGCGCCAATGTTTTGAATTGGCGAAGCGCCAACGCTGCCGGGAATGCCGCTGAGTGTTTCGAGTCCGGCAAAGCCACGAGCTACCGTTGATTTAACTAACTCATCCCAGTTTTCACCAGCGCCGATCGAAAGAGTCGCACCGCTACACGCATCGATTTCGGCTTCCAGAGATTTATTTGTTATTCGGATTACCGTGCCATCAAAACCGTCGTCTGCAACCAAAATATTGGTGCCACCACCGATAATAAGAATTGGTGAATCACCTGCTGCTTCTATCGCAGCAACGATCTCTTTCTCGTTGTGAGCATCTACGAATTTTTTGGCAGGGCCGCCAACGCGCAAGCTGGTGTAGTGACGAAGTTCGGCCATGAGTACAGGTTACCTGCGTGGGCTTAATATTGCGCTTTTGCCTCTGAAGCGCTCGAGGATGCGGTCGTAATTCTTCTTTGACTGAACTTCGCGGAAATTCTCTTCTGTGTCGTAGTAACCGTGATGGCGCGCTTGTTCAAGAGGTAAATCCATCTGCAAAAGCCGACCATTTGATTGACGCAGACGCAGCGAGAACTCCATATCTGCGTTGCGATAATAAATCGCGCGGTTATTAAATCCACCAGCATTTGTCGCATCGGCGCAATTAAAAGCTAGGAAATAGCTAAAAAGCACATCAACTTCGCCTGGGCCTTTATCATCAACGCTGCGCCATTCATCCTCAGTATTTACTAGCCCCCCGTGCCAACCAACGGCGCTAAATTCTGCCTTATTGAGCTCGGCAATTACGGGCGTCATCGCATCACCAAGGAATCTCGTTGAAGGATCCATTACGACCATGTATTTCGTTGCTAAATTCTTTAGTAAAGCATTTGTATTTTCGCCCCAGCCAAAGTTTTCGGTTATGGCGATTAGTTGAAATTGCAGATCTATCTCATCAACTAATTCGGCAGGCTCACCAACAACGAGAGCGATTACTGGAGTATTGCAATGCGCCTTTATGGTGCGGACTGTTTCGACAGCATCGGCGATAAAACCATCGACGATGATTGTGATTGCAATGTCCCCGTCGACCTTGATCGCCCTGATATCGCGAGTTGAGGCATAACGGGGGTAACGATCTTTGGCGCGGAATTCAAAGCCACCTGCGACATCGATTACTTCAAAGCCAAGTGTCGCGATTTGATCACGCAATTGATCTGCTTTAGCGAAATCTTTCGCTGCTCGCGCATCCAGTCTTTCTTGCGCTAAGACTTCCTTGCTCTTTGCTTCACTCATTTCTTAATTACAACCGCTTTTGCCATGCCCAGTACCTTGATTCCGGCTGAGGTCGCAACTAGATCCAATTTGATTTCATCTCCATTTACTTCAATAACAGTGGCGTTGATTGTCAGATCAACTTTTTCACCAGCAGGGACAATAACTGGCTTAATAAAGCGAGCGCCAAATTCTTTAACGCTGTTCGATCCGCCCGACCAATCGGTTAAATACTTTCCGACAAGTGCCATAGTCAGCATTCCATGGGCAATTACATTTGGAAGTCCAACAGAGAGCGCGAATTCTTCGTTCTGGTGGATTGGATTTTGGTCACCGCTGGCATCGGCATATGCCTTCAGCAGAGCGCGATCTAGATAGACAATCTCTTCTGGAAGTGCTGTACCGACGCTAATCATGCGCGCACCACCAGCGTTGACCAGGAAGAGATAACTAACTCTTCGCCGCGGTGTAAATCAGAGCGCACGCTGACGATCTCATTACCGGCTGCGACTCGGTAGCTTTCGATGGTTGCAGAACAGCGCACACTATCTCCAGCTTTTACAGGAGCAAATATTTCAAACTTTTGATCACCATGTACAAGGCGTGACCAGTCCAAACCAATTTCTGGCTTAGTTAAAATACTTTGGAATTGATCAAGTGAGATGCGAATTGTGAAAGTTGGCGGTGCAACAGATGAATCGGTTTCGCCAATTACGGCAGCGAAGGCATCAATCTCAGATTGGGTAATTGAAATGGAATCAGCACCTGCGAAGGTGCGCCCGACAGAATCGGGTGCGAGCATTAGCGAGTTTCGCGGTGAAGAGTTGAAGATTTGCAACGTGGACAGAACTTCTTGAGTTCCATACGGTCTGGATCGTTGCGACGGTTCTTCTTGGTGATGTAGTTACGCTCTTTGCAGTCGACGCAGGCCATGGTGATCTTTGGACGAACGTCCGCGCTCTTACTTGCCATGGTCTTGCTCCTTCTATCGGTTTAGTACCTGCTTGGTACCTACTTGTTGCGAGGCGCTTAGATTACCTGAGCGATCTCGTTGCGCGAAATTCACGCTTGTTGAACTAGTAGCGGAGGCGGGATTTGAACCCACGACACAGCGATTATGAGCCGCTTGCTCTACCAAGCTGAGCTACCCCGCCAAGGGTT
>CAMAPO010000032.1 GCA_945860245.1 Bifidobacterium breve | reverse complement strand
GTAACCCCAACTTCAGGTGAGATTTCTATCCATGGCAAGAAAACAAAATGGCCAAGAAGTCACGAGTTAGCCAATTTTGAAATAAGTCGCACCTTGCAGGGCGTTGGTTTATTTAGTGGGTTGAACGTAATTGAAAATGTAATGATGGGCGCAGATATAAAGAGTGAAAGTAATTTTCTAAAAGATTTACTTGGGCTATCTGCCAACTCCGAACGCAAACTACGCACAAAAGGAGTGGATGCCCTTGCTTGGGCAGGAGCTTTAGATTTGGCAGAGAAATCACCTTCTGATTTAACCTATCCAGAAACAAAGCGAGTTTCGATTGCTCGTGCGTTGGTATCTGAGCCAAAGATATTACTACTGGATGAACCAGCTGCAGGCTTGGGGCAAGATGATATTGATAAGTTTGCTGATTTACTGAGGCAGTTAAAGCAACGTTGTGCAATTATTATCGTGGAACATCATGTTGACTTTATTGGTGCAATTTCTGATCAAGTTTATGTTTTAAATTTCGGCAAAGTAATTGCCAGCGGAACCTTCGACACGGTAAAACGTGATCCTGCTGTTCTTGCCGCTTACCTCGGTACTTCAAATCAAAGTGGCAGCGATCAGCTAGGAGCCCACAATGCTTGAAGTTAAAGATTTAGTAACTAGTTTTGGTTCGGTAGTTGCCCTAGATGGCATCTCATTTACCGCCCACGAATCTAAAATCACAACAGTCATTGGCGCAAACGGTGCCGGCAAGAGCACTCTGCTTCGCACAATTTCGGGGTTAGAACATCCAAGCACAGGTTCAATAACTTGGCGCGGCAAGTCTGTAATTGGAATGCGGCCGGAAGATATTGTCCGCGCCGGCATCGCCCATGTTCCAGAAGGTCACGCTGTGATCTCAGAGTTATCAGTTGAAGAAAATATGTCGATGGGATCGCTATTTCGTCGCCGTAAGTTCAAATCAGATGTTGCGGCAGCGCAGGATGAGATGTATGAGCTCTTTCCTCGTCTTAAGGAACGTCGCAAGCAATTAGCCGGAACGCTTTCTGGGGGAGAGCGTCAAATGTTGGCAATTAGCCGTGCACTGGTCTCGCGCCCACAACTCTTATTGTTGGATGAACCCTCACTCGGACTTGCACCACTGGTTGTCGAGCAGATTATTGATTCAATAAATATTCTATGTCGCTCAACCGGTCTAACGGTTTTGCTGGTAGAACAAAATGCAAATACGGCACTTGGTGTTGCTGATCACGGAGTTCTACTCGCTTTAGGAAAAGTTGTTGCTGATCGTCCCGCTGCCGAGTTAAAAGCTGATGCTAATTTGCGCGCAGCTTATTTGGGGTACTAATGGAAACTTTTCTAGCAGCGCTATTTTCAGGAACCTCCCGCGGTGCAATTTATGCCTTAGTCGCACTTGGTCTCGTAATTGTTTGGCGCGGTGCAGGCATTGTTAATTTTGCACAAATGGGCCAAGCGATGTTTAGTACATATATCGCTTCCACAATGATCACAAATGGATACTCGTATTGGTTGGGATTTATAGTTGCAATTTTGGTTGGTGCCGCGATGGGGGCTCTCTTAGATATTTTGGTGATGCGCCCGCTATCGAATAAAAAGAAGACCGAACTTTTAAGCAGTGATTCGATGCGCGCTGCTGTCCCAGTTATTGCATCCTTAGGAATTTTAGGGGTACTACAAGCGCTAGCTGGAATTATCTGGGCTGCCGAAGAACGAGGTTTTCCTGCGCCATATCCTCAAGAAGGATTTACTGTCGCCAATAATGTGATGCCATTTACTTCATTCGATGTCTTTGTGATTTCAATAGTTCTGGCTACCTTGTTAGCTACAACCTTGTTCTTTAAGAAAACTGGAGTAGGGCTGGCAATGCGCGCAACCGCACTAAATGCCGAAGTGGCGCGGTTAAGTGGAATCAGAACTAATTTTACTCGTTCCTTAAGTTGGGGATTCTCGGGAGCGGCTTCATCATTGGCGGGCTTATTAATTACTCCAACATCTAATCTTTCTCCTAATACTTTAGATTTAGTGCTAATCATTGGATTCACTGCTGCAGTTGTTGGTGGGCTAGATAGCCCAGCGGGATCAGTCATTGGTGGCTTCCTTGTCGGAATGGTTATCTCATTTGTGAGTTTCTATGACACACCTGAAGATGTTTTCTTATCAATTTTGTCGGTTTTACTCCTAGTACTGATCATCAGGCCTCGTGGAATATTTGGAGCAAAGGATGCGCGCCGTGTCTAAAGTTAAGCAGCACTCAATCGCGCGCAAGAGTTTGCGGCGCACACTTTTCTTTATCGTGCTAATCCTATTGGCGGGTTCAACATTTGATGCTTACAACCAAGCACAGTTGGCGCTGGTGCTAATTCTATTTATCGGAGTTCTTTCAGTAACTCTTCTTACCGGTATTTCAGGCCAACTCTCACTCGGCCAAGGTGCTCTTATGGCAGTCGGCGGATATTGCATGGCGCTATTGATTACAAATAAAGGTTATTCAATTTGGGTGGCAATTCCGCTGGCGATAGTTGGCGCTGCGATAGCTGGACTCTTATTAGGAATTTCAGCGGCTCGATTAAGTGGTCCATATTTAGCTGGAACAACTCTGGTTATTGCTCTAGCGATTCCAACCTTGTCGAATCGATTTATGTCGGTTCTTAAAGGTGATGAAGGACTACCGGTCGATGTTGGGTATCCACCAAATTGGTTTACAAAATTATTTGGTGAACCTAGTTATGAGCAATGGCAGTTATATGTTGCACTTCCTTTTGCGGCGATCGCTTTATTCTTTGCCTCAAATATTTTGCTCTCTCGCACCGGCCGTATGTGGCGTGCAATTAGAGATAACGAAACCGCGGCTTCGTTAAGTGGAGTTAATTTCTCCCGACAAAAAATATTTGTATTTGTCGTCTCAGCAACTTTTGCGGGACTTTCGGGCGCACTTTATGGACTACGCGGCTTGGTTGGACCGAGCGTCTACCCAGTCTCGCTCTCGCTAACCCTTTTGACGGCAGCGGTGCTTGGTGGCATACGAAGTATTTTCGGTGCCTTTATTGGAACTGTAATTGTTGTCTTTTTGCCCGATTGGATCGAAGCGGTGCTTGGTTCGTTCGAATTAAGCGAGCAGGTCTCCAACTTCATGCCGGCTTTAATCTCCAGCCTCTTATTAATTTTGACCGTCGTGATCAACCCCGCCGGGGTCGCAGGTACCCACCTGCACAAACATAAATAATTGTTATAAATCTCAGCCTTTACGCACAAGATCACCCTGGTCTGCTCGGCGTTTCGTCGCCACGCGTTCACTTTACGTTCACATTCGGTTAAAGTGAAGCCGTTCAGCCCAGTTCAGGGTTGGTGGCAATGGAGATACCTCGGTACTTCCATTGCATTCATTGAATAGAGAAAGAGTGAATGTAGTGAGAAATCGTGCATCTCTGTCTAGATCACCGCGCAGTTTCATAACAACTGCCGCTGTCGTACTTGCTGGCGCGCTTGCGCTGTCTGCAGTACCGGCGCAAGGAGCTAGTACTCCTGGTGTTTCAGCCACTGAAATTGTCCTAGGTATGCAGTTACCTCAAACAGGTCCAGCAAGCCCGGGCTATAACAAAGTAGATGACGCGATTCGCGCCTACTTCGATTATGTAAATTCCAAGGGTGGCGTTTACGGACGCAAAATAACCTTGGTTGTTAAAGATGATACTTATAAAGCAGGCTTAACTGTTTCTACCGCATCAGCTCTTATCAATAAAGATAAAGTTTTTGCAATGGTCGGTAGCATCGGAACCCAGACCCATATCTCTGTTATCAAAGATATTAACCGTCGCGGAATTCCTGATCTATTCGTAAACAGCGGTTACAGTGGTTTCTACACTGATCCAAAGAAGTACCCAACTACTTTCGGTGCCCTTGGTACTTATGTTGTTGAAGCTAAGATCCTTGGAAAGCACATCAAGGAAAACTTCTCCAAGAACACAGTCGGTATCGTTTATCAGACTGATGACTTTGGCCGTAACACTGTTGAAGGTCTTGCAATAGCAGGAGTAACTTTCACAGCAAAGAAGACTGCAGCAACATTCATCGCTGGTACTCAGGGTTCAGGCCTTGATGCTCAGATGCAGCAACTCAAAGATAACAACGTAGATGTTGTAGTCGTTGGCGCTGTTGCTTCAGCATTTGCTGCAGCCGTCTCATCTGCCAACAAGATTGGCTACAAACCAGCGCAGTGGATCGTTATCTCAGTCGGTGCCGATGCCACAACTTTCCAGACAATCCTTGGCGCTCGCGGAATTCCAGCCGCGTCTTCAGCAGGCCTTCTAGCCGGAACGATCTCAGCATCACACGCTCCATCACCAGGTGAAGCCGAAGATGAATACGTGAAGGCATTTAAGACGATCAATGATGGCTTCAACAAGGGTCCAGATAAGCGTTGGGATAACAACGTTCTTCAAGGAATGAATATTGGATACCTAACAACTTCTGCACTATTGGGAGTTGGTAAGGATCTTACTCGTCCAGGAATCATTAAGTACATCGAAGCAAATGCAGCAAAGCTTCCAAGTGCGGCGCTATCACCTCTTGGTTACAGCTCTAGCACGCATGAAGCCTTCACTGGATTCTGGATCGGTAAGTACGATGCAACAGCCGTGTTGAAGCCAATTGATGCAACACGAAAGGTTTGGACAACAGACTCTGCAAAGGGCGCTGTAACCGAACTCAAGTACACACGTCCTGCAATAGCAGCCGATGCCCTACCAAAGGTTGGTTAATCACATGAAATCACTAAAAATGCGTAAATCAATCGCAGCTCTTGGTGCAGCAACGCTTGCACTAACACTTAGCGTTGCGGTTACACCTTCGGCATCAGCAGCTCCTGTTTGCGCAACTGCAGCAGGCGTTGAGACATGTACCGGAACACTTGCAAATGGCGCGGGGTATACCTTTAAAGTGCCATCAAACTTCGCTGGAACAATGTTCTTCTGGGAGCACGGATTCCGTCCAACCTATCCAGGTGTTTCAGCAGTCCCTACGGGCGTTGAAGAAATTTCACCTGCAAACGGAGTTACTAAAACCGACGTCACTAAGGAAATGCTGCGCGCAGGCTATGGCTTAGCAGCATATGACGGAACCGTTAAGGGTATGCGCGGATGGAATAACACCTACCGTGTAGAAATGCTCAAGGAAGTTATTGACACTGCAATGGCGAAGTACTCAACCCGAATTCTAAAGAAGGTTGTCTACGGCTCATCCCAAGCAGGATCAATCATCACTCCATTTGTTGAGAAGTATCCAGCTTATGCTGATTCTGTCGGCATCTTGGCTGGAATCTCACCGTCTCCTGCTGATGCACTTCAATCTGCTTGCGATATTTTCTATCTCCTTAGCATCTTTGCTGACCCAACCATCAAGGGTTGCGCAGCATTTGGTGTTAAAGGAGTTCCTGGCCATATGGCTTCAGTTGGTGAACTTCTCAAAGTAGTTGCACTGCTTACTACTTGGAGCAAGAACCTGGGCGCACCTGGACTTGAATACCCAGCACCGCTTAAGGGCTCACCAATTCCACAACGTTCAGCGCTACTTCTAACTGGTCTTCTTACAGGAGTTCCAACAAAGAGCGCGCACATGGATGGAATCTCAACGAATGCGGTTATTGCTGAACACAGCATCAACGCAACAGTTGCAATTCTTGAAAACCTTGGTGAAGCAATTGCAACCGGCACACTTGCTGGTCAGTCAATCTCTGAAATGACAGGTCCTGGCTTCTACGACAACACAAAGACCAATTGGGCAGCGCTGCTCGATGAGGGCGATGCTGGTCGTTACAACCTCGGACTTTCAGGTGATGAAGCGATCGCAGCAATGCTTGGAGTTCTAGCCGTTGTGCCACGCGTTACAGGTAACGCTGATGCAATCGCGAAGTTCAAGGCGGTAGATAAGTCAACCTTCGCTTCAACGGCTCCTACGATTCTGCTTTCAAATGAAGCAGATCGTCTGGTGTTTTCTGGTAACTCTTCACGCTATGTAGATAAGAAGCGTGCAGTTTACGAAGCAGCACTTGCCAAGTGGCAAGCAAGCAAAGCCGGCAAGAAGCCAGTTTGGAACACGCTTGCCCTCTATGCGATGACTCCAGAGACCTACACAAAGTTCACAGCAGCAGGCTTGCCTGATCTCGCTGGAGCTCCTTCACCATCTGGCGTCGGACACCAAACATTCACCAGTGATCAAATGATGGCTTGGGTTCGTATGTTGGCTGTCTCTGCTAAATCAGGAAAGATTCCAACTGGTGCATATGTTCAATATATTGCCAAGAAGGTTCCCTACCTAAACGATGATCTTGATTATCGTCCAACTGATCTGAAGTACAACTTCGGTTAATCATTCGATTAATTAGGAAGTGCCAAAAGGGCCCTGAGGAAACCCAGGGCCCTTTTGCATTCTCTACTTTTTATAACCAACTATCCTTCGTGAGTGAAGATCGCAACCGCGCAAGAGATGTTTGGCCTGGGCCAAAAAATTGGTGCCCAACTTCGTGCCGGTGACCTGATTCTTCTTAACGGCCCACTTGGTGCCGGCAAAACAGTTTTGGTACAAGGAATTGGTGCTGCCCTTGGTTTTAACGATGTCACATCACCAACTTTTGTTATCTCTCGTACCCACAATGGCGCACTCCCGTTGATTCACGTTGATGTCTATCGATTACTAGAAAGTGGCAACCAGGCGGCTTACTTAGATGATTTAGATCTTGATTCTGCTCGCGAAAGCGCTGTCACGGTTATTGAATGGGGTGGAGCTGAGTCTGCTCGACTTTCTGAGGAACGCCTTGAAATAGATATTGATCGCACTGATGATGAAAGAGTTGTAACCGTTGCCACCATCGGACCACGTTGGTCGGGCTTTAAGTTATGACTATTTCTCTAGCAATTGATACCTCAACTTCTCGCACGATTGTCGGAATTCTTGACGGAGATAAAGTTCTATTTGAAAGTTTTCATGAAGGCGCCACTGAACATGGCTTTGCAATCACAGAACTAGTTACCAAAGCTTTAGCTGTTTGTCCTCAACCAGATCAGGTTGTTGTTGGTATGGGGCCGGGGCCATTTACTGGGCTACGAGTTGGAATAACTTTTGCGCGAAGCTTTGCTTTTGCCCGCGGGATCGATTTGAAAGGCGTTTGCTCACTAGATGCCATTGCTGTAGATCAAAGTGAATACACAGTTGCCGTAGATGCCCGGCGCAAGGAAATTTATTGGGCAAGCTATAAAGATGGTGTTCGTGTTGCTGGACCATCAGTTAATAAGCCTGCCGAAGTTACTGGTTTTATCTTTGATGTCTATCCAGATATGCAAAAGTTGGTGGCACTTAGTCATTCACAGAATGAAACTGAGCCAATATATTTGCGTCGCCCCGATGCGGTGCCAACTGCGGAGCGCACATGATTAATTACCGTGAAGCAATTTCACTTGACTTGCCAGTTCTGGTTTCGATGGAGCGCATACTTTTTGCAGATGCTCCTTGGTCGATGGGGCAATTCAAAGAAGAATTTAAAGGGGTGCCTAAGACTCGCTATTTCTTAGTGGCAACAGATGAGCAAGATCAGATCGTTGGATACGCCGCTGTATTAGTTGTTGCGCCTGGGGTTGAAGCCGACGTCTTAACTGTGGCAGTTCTGCCGGATTTCACCCGCCAAGGTATTGCCAGCCACTTTATGGGCGAATTAGAAGCTTGGTCATCTGAAAAAGGCGCACCGGCAATGATGTTAGAAGTAGGCGTTA
>CAMAPO010000031.1 GCA_945860245.1 Bifidobacterium breve | reverse complement strand
AGATGTCAGATATGGGTCTGCGTCCAGAACGCGGACACGTAAAGAGCGCACGTGTTGTTGGTGAAGTAATGGGTAAGTTGCACCCACACGGTGATGGTGCAATTTATGATGCCTTGGTTCGTATGGCGCAATCTTTTTCAATGCAAGGACCACTAATTGATGGCCACGGAAATTTCGGTTCCCTTGACTCTGGTCCTGCTGCGATGCGTTACACCGAAGCGCGCTTGGCGCAGGCCGCAATGGCGATGGTTGCTGAAGCCGATGAAGACACCGTTGATTTTGGTCCAAATTACGATGGCCAATTACTTGAACCGCTTGTCTTGCCCGCCGCATATCCAAACTTGTTGGTAAACGGTGGTTCTGGAATTGCAGTTGGTATGGCGACAAATATGGCACCCCATAACTTAGGTGAAGTAATCGCCGCTACCAAGTTTTTAATTGATAATCCCAAGGCGACGCTAAATCAATTGATGAAGCATATTCCTGGCCCTGATTTCCCAACAGGTGGCGAATTAGTCGGCGCAGAAGGCGTGCGTGAGGCTTATGCAACCGGTAAAGGTTCCTTCAAAGTGCGCGCTAGCGTTGAAATTAGCAAAGTTACTTCTCGCAAAATGGGAATTACGATCAAAGAGTTGCCATTTAATATCGGCCCTGAAAAGGTGGTCGAACGAATTGCTGATCTTGCTAAAGCGAAGAAGATCCAAGGAATTTCCGACATTATTGATCTAACCGATGGCAAGACCGGCACTAATGTGGTTATTGAGCTAAAGAATGGCTTTGAACCAGAGGATGTACTCGAGCAGCTCTACAAATTAACTCCAATGGAAGATTCCTTTGCTATCAACGCAGTCGCTCTAGTAAATGGCCGACCACAGACCCTTGGTTTGAAAGAACTTTTGCAGGTATTCATCGATCACCGTATCGAAGTCGTTCGTCGCCGCTCGCTATACCGAAAGGCGAAGGCGGAAGGTCGCCTATCAATGGTCGATGGCCTGCTGAAGGCGATCATTGATATCGATAAGGTAATTAAAATTATCCGTGGCAGTGATGATGCATCTGCCGCAAAAGAGAAGTTGATTAAAGACTTTAAATTAAATGACGAGCAAGCCACCTATATCTTAGATATGCCACTTCGCCGTTTAACCAAGATGAGCAAACTAGAACTTGAGACCGAGCAGAAAGATCTCAAAGCAACAATTACCGCGCTAAATACACTTCTAAAAACTGAAGAAAGTATCAAGGCGCAAGTTGCCACCGAGCTAACTGCCGTCGGTAAATCATTTGCCACTCCGCGTCGCACCCGAATCGGCGCTGCTTAATTTCGTTTAACTTCCCCACTGTGGGAGACTTGGCCAAATGATCTCCACAAATGCTCTTGAACTACGCGCGGGTGCACGCCTTCTGGTCTCAGGGGTCACAGTTCGCATCAACCACGGAGATCGCATCGGATTTGTTGGACGAAATGGCGCTGGAAAATCAACGCTCGCCAAAGTGCTCGCTGGTGAAACTCTTCCCGCAGGTGGCGCAGTTATTCGCACCGGAAAAATCGGATACTTGCCGCAAGATCCCCGCACCGGCGAAGATCAAGGAACTGTCATTGAAAGAATTTTATCTGCGCGCGACTTAGATCAGATCGCTGCGCGCATGACCCAAGTTGAAGAAGAGATGGCCACAACTGAAGGCGCTGCACTTGAAAAAGCGATGGAGCGTTACACCCGTGTAGATGCTGAATTCCAAGCAGCTGGTGGCTATGCCGCAACTGCAGAAGCAGAAGCGATCGCAACCTCTCTCGGTGTCACGGAAGCGGTCTTTGGTAATCGCCTCGATACTTTATCCGGTGGACAGCGCCGCCGTATTGAATTGGCGCGAATTCTCTTCTCTGGCGCAGAAACACTGCTGCTCGATGAACCCACAAACCACTTGGATGCCGACTCAATCATCTGGCTACGCAATTACTTAAGCACTTACTCAGGTGGACTTGTAATAATCTCTCACGATGTGAACTTGATCGAACAGGTTGTAAACAAAGTCTTCTATATCGATGGCAACCGAAATGTTATTGATGTCTATAACTTGGGCTGGCGACAGTACTTATTACAGCGCGAGCAAGACGAGCATCGCCGCAAGAAAGAGCGCGCCAACGCCGAAAAGAAAGCCGAGATTCTGCAGAAGCAGGGCGAGAAGATGCGCGCTAAGGCATCTAAAGCAACTGCTGCCCAAGGAATGTTACGTCGTGCTGAAAAACTTCGCTCTTCACTCGATGATGTGCGCGTCAAAGATAAGGTCGCAAAGCTACGCTTTCCAACCCCAGCGCCTTGTGGCAAGACTCCCCTAGCGGGTGAAGAACTTTCCAAGAACTACGGATCTCTTGAAATCTTTACCGACGTATCTTGTGTAATCGATAAGGGATCGCGCGTAGTTATCTTGGGCCTTAACGGTGCCGGCAAAACAACTCTGCTAAAGATTCTGGCTAATCAACTTGAATCCGATACTGGCACGGTTGAACATGGCCACGGTTTAAAGCTTGGTTACTACGCCCAGGAACATGAAATGCTCGACTTCGAACGCACTGTCTTAGAAAATATGATGTCTTCTAAAGATGACCTACGCGAACCCGAAGCCCGCAACGTCCTTGGTTCATTCTTATTCGTAGGCGATGATGTCCATAAGCCAGTAAAGGTGTTGTCAGGCGGCGAAAGAACTCGCTTAGCGCTGGCCACCCTGGTTGTCTCCGCTGCAAACGTTCTGCTCCTTGATGAGCCAACAAATAACTTAGATCCGGCATCTCGTGAAGAAATCCTGGGAGCCCTTGGTGAATATCAAGGTGCGGTAATTATGGTTTCTCACGATGAAGGCGCCGTCCAGGCCCTTAAACCAGAGCGCGTTATCTTGCTGCCTGATGGCGATGAAGATATTTGGAAAGACGAATACTTCGATCTAGTTGCTATCGATTAATTAAGATTTAGCGGCTAAATTCGCCCGAACTGCTACGGAGCGATGCAGCTAGATCACCTTTTTGGCAATAAAGGGAATATAATTTTGAACGTGAATTGCCGTATCTGTCAAAGTTCAATCGCCGAAGGGCAAAAGTTTTGCTCTAACTGTGGTGGCATTACTGCTGAAGCCAAGGCCATGGAAATTGAGAATATCGAGCTCGAATGTGACCAATGCGGTGCTGACTTAATCAAAAACCAAAAATTCTGTGGTGCATGCGGCGTAGAAATCGACTGGTCAGGACATATCGCACCGCAGTATGCCGACATTCCTCAAGAGGAAAGTAAAACAAAATTGTATTTAGGTATTGCTGCCGCCGTGGTGGGAGTTCTGATGTTCTTTGGGCTTTTTTCCTCAAGCGGTCCAAGTCAGCAGGAACAATGCATGGAAAGGGAAATGGCTAAGTTCGGTGCATTTGCTGACCCGAAAGGCTGGGCTATAAAGTCTCGGCTCTACTGCCAATCTCTATATCCGTGATTAAAAGTTAAGCGTCGATCCGATCGCGATCGATTTCAGCAGTTGAGATAAATTCTTTACGTGGCGCAACGTCATTTCCCATCAAGAGCTCAAACATCGCCTCTGCTGCTGCGGCATCTGAGATTGTGATACGGCGCAGGGTACGGGCAGCCGGATCCATAGTTGTTTCACGGAGCTGATCTGCATCCATTTCACCGAGACCTTTATAGCGCTGGATCGGTTCTTTCCACTTCTTGCCGGCTTTCTTAAAATCTGCAGTCAACTTCTTCATCTCATCATCTGAGTATGTATAAATATATTCACCCTTTTTGCCACCGCCGCCCATTAATTCAATGCGGTGTAGCGGTGGAATCGCAGCAAAGACGCGACCATCATCGATCATCGGCTTCATATAGCGATATAAAAGTGTGAGCAATAAACAGCGAATGTGTGCGCCGTCAACGTCCGCATCGGACATCAAGATAATGCGACCGTAACGAGCATCGGCGAGCTCAAATGACTTTCCAGAACCAGCGCCAATAACTTGAATGATTGAGGCGCATTCCGAATTATCAAGCATCTGCGAAAGAGATGCTTTCTGAACATTGAGGATCTTGCCGCGAATAGGCAGAATCGCTTGGAATTCAGAGTTGCGCGCCGCCTTTGTGGTACCGAGTGCGGAATCACCTTCGACGATTAATAGCTCAGTACGAGTTATATCTTCAGAGCGGCAATCAGAGAGTTTGGTAGGAAGTGCTGATGATTCAAGGGCGTTCTTACGGCGCTGCAGATCTTTATGTGTTCGCGCTGAAATACGTGTGCGCGAAGCGGCAGCAACTTTCTCCATAATCAATCGGCCATTGGCCTTATCGATACGGCGGGTGGTGTTAAAGAATTCTTTTAACTTATCGGCAACCACTGCAGCGACGATTCGGGTTGCAGCCGCTGTACCTAGAACTTCCTTGGTCTGTCCTTCAAACTGTGGTTCTGACATACGCACTGTGACAACTGCGGTGAGACCTTCCATAATGTCATCTTTAATAACATCGATCTCATTCTTCTTTAGCGTTCCGCTAGAGCGCAGCGCTTCGTTAAATGCCTTAGTGATCGCGCGTTCAAAACCTAGGACGTGGGTTCCACCCTTTGGGGTGGCGATGATATTTACGAAAGATGGAATCGTGGCATCAAAGCCATTGCCCCACTTCATCGCGATATCAACCTCCATATCGCGCTCAACCTCAGTTGAAACCATGTGGCCTTTATCGTCTAGTACCGGCACGGTCTCTTGGTAATGGCCGGTGCCGTAGATGCGAATTACTTCACCGACTGGTTCATCTGGTTGTAAGAATTCGCAGAACTCAGAGATTCCGCCTTTATGATAAAAAGTCTGGGTAGTTGCCGCTTTAGCGCGGTTATCGTTAACAATCAGAGTCAGCCCTGGAACTAAGAATGAAGTCTGGCGCGCGCGAGCATAAACTTCTTCAATATCTAGGCTGGCTTCCTTTAAGAAAATCTGGCGATCTGACCACCACTTTATGCGCGTTCCAGTAATTTTTGCGGAAACTTTTCCAATAGTGCGCAATCCAGATTGCGGTGTGAATTCGGCTTTCGGCCCATCGCCATCGAAAATACCGGCGACTCCACGCTTAAAAGACATCCAATAAATTTTCCCGTTGCGATCTACTTCAGCATCAAGGCGTTCAGCAAGTGCATTTACAACAGATGCACCTACGCCGTGTAATCCGCCCGATGCGGCATAAGATCCGCCACCGAATTTTCCACCAGCGTGTAACTTTGTAAGTACAACTTCAACACCAGTTAAACCAGTCTTCGGTTCTTTATCAACGGGAATACCGCGCCCATCATCGTGGACTTCAACGGAACCATCTGATTCTAAATTAATTTCAATTTTCTTACAGTGGCCAGCTAGTGATTCATCAACGGAGTTATCAATAATTTCCCATAAGCAATGCATGAGTCCACGCGAATCGGTTGAGCCGATATACATTCCGGGGCGTTTGCGAACAGCATCTAAACCTTCAAGTACAGCTAAATCTTTTGCAGTGTAAGAATCTGGGGCATCACCAATAGCGGTGAGATCTAGCTGATCTCCAGCGCCGCTTGAACTTTTCTTGACCGCCACGGAGGCAAAGGCTACCGATGCCTCTGCAAAGTGCTTGCGTAAACGCGCCGATTAGCGGTAAATATTGGTAATTCCTCTTTTGAGGGCTAGATATGGTGGTTATTGGTGTTTTGCAACACAAAATTAACAATATTTACTGCGATATCTCCTGCGGGGAATATTCAGACATGGTTTGATGTTCCATAGAAGTACTCAACTTCCCACCTAAAACGAATGGAGAGCGCGATGACCGAGCAAGTAATCCTCGAATCCACACCTCTTAATGCTCTAGATCGTTGCGATCGTTGTGGCGCTCAGGCATATGTGCGAGCAACGCTCGCAACTGGTGGAGAGTTAATGTTCTGTGCACACCACGGCAAGGAATATGCCGAAAAGCTTAAGGCTGTGGCTTTTGCGATTCAGGACGAGTCAGAACGTCTGGTTGAATCTAAAAACTAACTATTTTTTAATCTAGATAGTCACGAAGTGACTGTGATCGTGATGGGTGGCGTAACTTCGACATTGTCTTAGATTCGATCTGGCGGATACGTTCGCGAGTAACTCCGTGAACCTTGCCGATCTCATCTAGCGTCTTTGGTTGTCCATCTGTTAGGCCGTAACGCGCCTTGATTACATCTGCTTCACGGGGGGTTAGGCTTCCTAGAACTTGCATCAACTGCTCTTGCAAAATAGTAAATGTCACAGATTCTTCTGGCTTAACTGCTTCAGAGTCTTCAATTAGATCTCCGAACTCAGAATCACCTTCTTCTCCGAGAGGAGTGTGAAGTGAGATTGGTTCGCGACCGTACTTTTGAACTTCGACAACCTTTTCAGGTGTCATATCAAGTTCTTTAGCGAGCTCTTCTGGTGTTGGTTCGCGACCTAGATCTTGCAACATCTGGCGTTGTACACGTGCCAACTTGTTGATGACTTCAACCATGTGAACCGGAATACGGATCGTGCGAGCCTGATCTGCCATTGCGCGAGTGATCGCCTGACGGATCCACCAAGTGGCGTAAGTCGAGAACTTGTAACCCTTTGTGTAATCAAACTTTTCAACGGCGCGGATCAAGCCCAGATTTCCTTCTTGAATTAAATCAAGGAATAACATCCCACGACCGGTGTAGCGCTTGGCAAGTGAGACCACCAAACGTAAGTTGGCCTCCAACAAGTGATTCTTCGCTCTCTTGCCATCTTCAACGATCCAATCGAGCTCGCGCTTTAACTTCTTCTCCATCTTCTTCTCTGCCTTGAGCGCCTCTTCGGCAAATAAACCGGCTTCGATGCGAGTTGCTAGTTCTACTTCAAGTTCGGCATTTAGCAGGGCCACACGGCCAATCTGCTTTAAATAATCCTTAACTGGGTCGGCGGTTGCACCAGCGGTCATAACTGTCTGTGCTGGAGCATCATCTTCTTCAGAGGCCTTTAAAGTAAAGGCGTTCTCTTCATTTCCTGATGCTTCTTCAGCCAAGTTAACAACGCGTGGCTGATTAGATTTATCTTCACCTTCGGTATCGATGATCTCGGTGACTTCTGCAATCAGAGTTTCCACATCTTCAAGTTCGATCTCTTCTACAACGATCTCGTTACCTTCATCATCTAGAACAACTGCAGATTTTCCACCCTTTGCTGATGCTGCTGGTTTTGGCTCTTCCTTAGGTGCAATTAGCGCAAGTTGCGCCTTTGACAGGATGCGGTGCGGGGCGCCCAGCCCAGCTTTGCGTGCTTTCTCAATTTCAATTGGAAGAGTCTCATCAAAATGGCGGGCTTCAAGAGCGAGCGCCATAAATTCTTTCTTAACCGCTTTGCGGTAATTATCAATTCCGCTAGCCGCAAGAATTTTAATGATCTCTTTATGGCGCGCATCATCTTTCTTAAGATTTACGAGTTGTTGAATCTCTTTTGCGGTGAGATCTTTCTTAATTGCAACTTTTGCAGGCGCAGCTTTCTTAGCCGGGGTTTTCTTAGCCGGGGTTTTCTTAGCCGGGGTTTTCTTAGCCGGGGTTTTCTTAGCCGGGGTTTTCTTAGCCGGTGCAGCTTTCTTCGCTACCGCTTTCTTGGCAACAGCCTTTTTCGCAGGAGCAGATTTTTTAGCGGCGGCTTTTTTCGCCTTTACCTTGTTTTTGAGCGCAGTAAATACAGCCACAATTATCCTTTGGTTTTTTCGAACCATCTTCGAAACTTTTGTTTCGAACTGCTCGAAGCGATGGCTATATTATACTCAAGGCTTGGGCGATCGCGACGCCAACTGCCTCAGATTCAAGTAAAAAGCCATCGTGTCCAAAGTCCGATGAGATTGTTATCAACGGCGCAGCCTGCGGCACCAACTCGGCAACCTCAACCTGAAGTCGAGGTGGGAAGAGGCGATCGGTATCAATTGAGACCACAACGACGGGAATTTTGATCGATTCTAGGGCTTTTACTACCCCGCCTCGCTCGCGCCCCACATCATGGGATGCCATAGCCGAAGTTAGCGAGATATAGGTATTGGCATCAAAGCGTTTCGCTAATTTATCTGCCTGATGATCAAGATATGACTCAACGGCGTAGCGCCCGGTCTCATCCCCCTGCATCTGACGTCCAAAGCGCACATCCATCTCAGATTCGGTGCGATAGGTCAGGTGCGCGATTCGGCGGGCAATTCCCATACCTTCGACCGGACCAATTTCCTGGTCGTAATAATCACCATCGTTAAAGTTTGGATCAGATTTAATCGCGCGAATTTGTACGGAGAAGCCACCGATCTGATCGCCAGTTGCAACAGCAGAAGATCCGATTGTGCAGATCGCACTGACGCGATCAGGGTGCTCAATCGCCCATTCCAGCGAGCGCATTCCGCCCAGTGATGGGCCAACGGCGAGGCGATATTTCTTAATTCCAATTACATCAGAAAATAATATTTCCGCCTCAGCCATATCGCGCACCGTCACAGTTGGAAAACGTGACCCGTATCGTTTGCCATCAGGTGCGATGCTCGATGGCCCAGTACTTCCCTGACATCCACCGATTACATTTGGGCAGACGATGAAATATTTATTGGTATCAAAGGGCAGACCAGGACCAACCATATTTGGCCACCACGAAGTTACATCAGACCAACCAGTCATCGCGTGGTTAATTAAGATCGCATTATCTTTGGCAACGTTTAGCTCGCCCCAAGATTGATAAGCGATAGTTATATCTGGAAGAGTTTCACCATTTTCAAGTAAGAGGAAACCAATCTTCACAAATTTACGTTCGCCTGGGTCTTGGCCATCCAGCCACGCCCCGGTTACTTGAGTGCTTATCTCTTTAGACATTTCCCAAATCCTTCACGCACTTGCCCACATCACTTGATGTAAGCCTGGTCGTCACCCGGAGCACCCCACCGCGGTGGAGGGTTGCCGTCTAATCAGCCGGGGCTATCGATTAGAACTCGTGACCTGGTGGTAAGTCTAACCCAAAAATTCCGGCGCAGACTTTGGGGTGTAACTCTCTGCGC
>CAMAPO010000030.1 GCA_945860245.1 Bifidobacterium breve | reverse complement strand
GGAGCTGCTGCCTTCTTGCGACGCTTCTTTGGTGCTGCTTTCTTAGCTGCGGCCACGTACTTCTCCTATCGGAATGGTTCGGATCCGTCACCCAAACCTGTTCGTGGATAAGTCTGACGGATATATCAAAATATTGCTAGTACATAGTGCGAAAAAACGCAGTGCGTGTCGCAATTTATTTTTTAACTTTTTTGTGCATTTGCGAAAAATTTAGCGATTTCGATTACTTAAATAGCGAAATTTTTGGTGAAAATTTGGGCGAAATTTCGCCCAAAACTCGCAATTTTGGAATTACTTTTCCAAATCTGGGCGATTTTCTGGCGAATTTTCACTTTCGGCGCGAAATTTCCGCATGGCAACGGCATATTCGTTGGTTTCGACATCATATTTCCGTAATTTCGGCAGAAATAGCGCCAATAGCGCCACCGAAAGTACGCATAGAACCCCGCCAAAAGTTACTGAGAAGTTCAGGCTAGTAACCGCCGCCATTGATGCCGCACGCATCTGTCCGGCCAGCGGTCCAACTGAATAAGAAAGTAGTTCGATACCTGCAAGGCGTCCGCGAAGATCATCGGGGATGGTCTGGTTCCAAATAATTCCTCGGAAAAGGGCGCTGACCATATCTGCCGCCCCAGCTGCGGTAAGAAATACGAGAACTAAAATTAGCGAGTTAGAAATTCCGGCCAGGGCGATCGCTGCTCCCCAACCGATCGCCGCCAAAATTACCGCCCGACCATGGAATCGATAGCGCTTGGTCCACCCACTGGTCAGAGTTACTGCAACCGACCCAACAGTTCCGGCGGCATAGAGAAAACCAAGGGCCCAAGGTGTGCCGAGTTGATCTGCCCAGAATGGAATTAACGCAGTTGGCATTGCAAAGAACATTGCTGCTAAATCAACGAGATAAGTTCCACGTAAATCTTGGCGACCAAATCCATAGCGCACACCTTCTAATAACCCTGCCAGAGATGGCTTTTCGGCCTGTGGGCTAGCCGGCACATTTCTAACTCGCGTTAAAAAAGCGAGCGAAATAAAGAAGGTGGCGATATCTGCGATGTATCCAATAGATACCGAGTAGGTTGCAATTAATATTCCACCGATTGTTGGTCCGATGATGACACCGAGTTGCCAACGAAGTGACATCAACGCACTTGCTGCCGGAAGATCGGCATGTCCGACCAGTCGCGGCAAGATGGCATCGGCACTTGGACGTTGCAGACCATTGACCGCCGCAAATAGCCCGATGACTACATAGATAAGAATGAGATTTGGGTTGGGCGAAAGGGAGTTGACGAGCAGGATTGCGACCAATACCAGTGAAGCGAATTCGGTGGCCCAGACCATCTTCTTGCGGTCAACATAATCAGCCAGAACGCCTCCATATAAACCAAAGAGAATTAGCGGAACAATTTCCACGACCCCAGATAGCCCAACTGCGATGTAAGAGTTGGTCATCTCTTTGATCTGGAACGGTACTGCGACGTAGGTAATCATCGATCCGAGATAGGTAATTAGCCCAGAGGCCCATAAATTTCTAAAATCTGGGTATTTAGTAAGCGGCGTCAGATCTATTGCAAAGCGAGCTCGCTTACTTTTTGGGGCAGATTCAGACACGTCGCCTAGTTAAAGGTATTTTCGGCCCCAGGGAAAGTTCCCCCACGCACATCGGCGGCAAATTCTTGCGCCGCACCCGAAATCTCTTGGCGCAAGTTGCGATATGCCTTCGCTAACTTCGGTGGCTTGGCAGTTAACCCAACTAAATCTGTCCAGACCAAGATCTGTGCATCGCAGTTAACTCCCGCCCCAATTCCCACGGTCGGAATCGATAGCGCCGCAGTAATTCGCGCGGCAAGTTCGGCGGGCACTAACTCTAAAACAATGGCAAAGGCTCCGGCCTTTTCCAAGGCGAGCGCCGCTTCCAATATCGCATCGCCATCTTCGCGACCCTGCACCCGATAGCCACCAAGTTGATGAAGTGATTGTGGAGTAAGGCCTAAGTGGCCCATCACAGGGATTCCGGCAGCGGTTAATTTTTCAATAGTTGCGATATGTGCGCCTTCCAACTTCACTGCCATCGCCCCAGCTTCTTTGAAGAAGCGAGTTGAAGTGGCGAGGGCTTGTTCGGGTGAAGTCTCGTATGAACCAAAGGGAAGATCGGCGATCACCATGGCGCGCTTTGAAGCGCGCACAACGGCGCGGGTCAACGGGATTAATTCATCGACAGTTACCGCAATCGTATTTTCACCACCGAGAAAGTTATTGCCGGCGCTATCGCCAACTAAGAGCACAGGGATTCCGGCTTGATCAAATATCTCAGCGGTCATCTGCTCGTAAGAAGTCAGCGCCGCCCACTTTTCGCCAGCGACCTTTGCCGCTTTGAGATCGACAATGGTGACGCGACGATGGGATGCACCGCCATAAAGGGTCGTTGTGCTCCCAGGCTTTGATGTCATTGCTTCCTCCAGCCTCGAAGCTTCGCGAGAAGTCTCCGGGTATTTTCGTGAGGGTACGGGAGTACAGCGTATTCCATTACTCTTGAAGTATGAAGTTGCGAGTAGCCCTCGCCCAGGTCAACCCAACAGTCGGTGACCTGGTTGCCAACGCTGCCTTGGTGCGCACCAACTTTGAGAGCGCACAGGATGCAGGCGCGCATATTGTCGTCTTTCCCGAGATGGTTTTAACGGGATATCCAGTAGAAGATTTAGCGCTGCGCCCCTCCTTTCAATTGGCTAGCCAGAGAGCGCTCGCTGAACTTGCAAAGACTTTGATCGGCAAGACCGTGGCAATCGTTGGTTATCTAGATCAAGTAAATGGTGCGCCACAGAATATGGTCGCGGTGATATCTGGCGGCGAGATCAAAGCGCGTTATGCCAAGTGCCACTTGCCGAATTACGGAGTCTTCGATGAGTTCCGCAACTTTGTGCCCGGCGATAAGACCCTGATGGTTCGCATCCACGGCGTTGATGTCGGGATTGCAATTTGTGAGGACCTTTGGATCGATGGCGGAATTACCGCAGAACTTGCCGCACGTAAACCAGGGCTACTTATCGTTCCTAATGGTTCTCCTTATGAAAGGGCGAAAGATGATGCCCGTTTAGCTTTGGTTACCAAGCGCGCTCGCCAAGCAGGTGCGCCACTTGTCTATGTAAATATGACCGGTGGCCAAGATGATCTGGTCTTTGATGGTGACAGCATTGTTGTCGATAGAGACGGCGCCGTGATTGCGCGTGCCCCACAATTTATAGATTCTCTAACTCTTGTAGATATTGAAGTTGCAACCACAACTAGCCAACCCGATGTAATTATCTCAGCCGATACCGCAGAGATTGCGCAGCCTTTAACACCAGAAATTGCTCCGCCACTAAATGATCTAGATGAGATCTGGCAGGCGCTAGTAATTGGTTTAAGAGATTACGTAGAAAAGAATGGATTCCGTAGCGTCGTTCTTGGTTTATCTGGCGGAATTGATTCGGCGCTAGTTGCCGCCATTGCAATCGATGCCTTAGGTGCCAAGCGAGTAAATGGCGTTGCTATGCCAAGTAAATATTCCTCTGATCATTCAATATCTGATGCGCAGGCTTTGGCCGATGCCACTGGCATACATTTTCGCACCGTGGCAATTGCACCAATGGTCGATGCCTATATGAACAACTTGGTTTTGAAGGGGTTGGCAGAAGAGAATCTGCAGGCGCGTGTGCGTGGCACAACTCTGATGGGAATCTCTAATCAAGAAGGCCACTTAGTTTTAGCAACCGGCAATAAGTCAGAACTCGCAGTTGGTTATTCAACACTTTACGGCGATGCCGTTGGCGGCTTTGCGCCGATTAAAGATATTTATAAGACCGATGTTTGGGCGCTGGCGCGCTGGCGAAATGAAGTTGCAGGCAAGCGCGGTGAGGCAGCGCCGATTCCAGTTAGCTCAATTGATAAAGAGCCGAGTGCAGAACTGCGCCCTGACCAGAAAGATTCGGATTCACTACCTGATTACTTATTACTCGATCGCGTATTAACGGCCTATGTCGATGATGATCAAGGATCTGCAGCGCTAATTTCAGCAGGCTTTGATGAAGCTTTGGTTCGCCGGGTTATCGCGATGGTCGATAAGGCTGAGTACAAGCGCCGCCAATACCCACCTGGCACCAAGGTTTCCAAGCGGGCGTTCGGCAAGGATCGCCGTTTGCCAATGACGAGCCGCTGGCAAGAGGGTTCGTAACATAGCCGTAACTTGGCCTTGGCAAGATGTGGGCTATGTCCGGCAACACTTCCCAAAATGATTCACAGATGAGTAAGCAGCAAGAGTTTGTGCTGCGCACAATCGAAGAGCGCAACATTCGCTTTATTCGTTTGTGGTTTACCGATGTGCTGGGTTATTTAAAATCTGTTGCGATCGCACCTGCCGAACTTGCAAATGCTTTTGATGAAGGTATCGGCTTTGATGGTTCTGCGATTGAAGGATTTGCGCGTGTTACCGAATCAGATATGTTGGCAAAGCCAGATCCCGCAACATTTTCCATATTGCCTTGGCGCACTGAATCACCAGGTGCAGCTCGCATGTTCTGCGATATAACCATGCCAGATGGATCGCCATCACATGCCGATCCGCGCAATGTGCTCCGCCGTACATTAAATAAGGCAGCGCAGATGGGTTACACCTGTTACACCCACCCTGAAATTGAATTCTTCCTATTTAAATCAGCGCCCGTAAAAGGTGAACAACCAATTCCGGTTGATCAAGGCGGCTATTTTGATCACACACCAGCGGTTGTGGGCCATGACTTCCGTCGCCAAGCGATCACCATGCTGGAAGCGATGGGAATCTCAGTGGAATTTAGCCATCACGAAGGCGCACCTGGTCAGCAAGAGATTGATCTGCGCTACGCCGATGCGTTAAGCACCGCAGATAACATCATGACTTTCCGCCACGTAATTAAAGAAGTTGCGCTGGAACAAGGTTTCTACGCCTCATTTATGCCAAAGCCATTTACCGATCATCCCGGCAGCGGAATGCATACCCACGTTTCACTCTTTGAAGGCGAGAAGAATGCTTTCTATGATGCCTCAGCCGAATTTAATTTATCTAAAGTGGCCCGTTCATTTATCGCAGGAATCTTAAAGCACTCATCTGAAATTACTGCAGTCACAAATCAATGGGTCAACTCTTACAAGCGTTTACAAGGTGGGGGAGAAGCGCCAGCGCTGATCAATTGGGGCCACAACAATCGCAGCGCTTTGGTGCGAATTCCTATGTATAAGCCAAATAAAGAGAATTCAACCCGTATCGAATTTCGTTCTCCCGATTCTGCTTGCAATCCTTATTTGGCCTATGCGGTTATGTTGGCCGCTGGCCTAAAAGGTATTGAAAAAAAGTATGAATTATTTGATAACGCCGCCGCTCCTGAGTCGTTGCCGGCCAACCTAAATGAGGCGATTGCAATTATGGAAAATAGCGATCTGGTTCGAGAGACTCTAGGCGAGCACGTATTTGAATATGTTCTGCGTAATAAGCGCGCCGAATGGCAGGATTATCGCCGCCAGGTCAGCGCATACGAGCTAGATCGTTATTTACCCGCTCTTTAACCCGCAATAACGTCATAATTTTACATTTGGCTGTTACTTTATTGGTATGAGTAAAGAGATCACAGATCGCGGTTTGCGCCGCATCAACTTATTTGCAGGCGTTCTTCACTTAGGACAGATGGTGGCAGTTCTAGCGCTCTCATCAGATTTCACCCTGCCAATAACCGCGCGATATATGTCTGGCCCTCCTGGAAGCACCTATGGCGATCTAATTGTCTTGTACGACGCACCTCTTGCAATAGGTGTCGCAATCTTCTTGGGACTCTCATCCCTTGCTCACTTTATAGTCATTAGTCCTAAATTCTTTCCACGATACATCGCAGGTCTTGCCGCTCATAGAAACTTCTTCCGTTGGGTTGAATATTCAATTAGCTCATCTGTAATGATCGTTCTGATTGCACAAGTAACCGGAATTTCAGAAGTCACTGCGCTGATTTCAATATTCGGAGTCAACGCTTCAATGATTTTATTTGGCTGGCTCCAAGAAAAGTATGAAGAGCCAGGCAATGGTGGCTGGATTCCATTTATCTTCGGCTGCATTGCCGGCATAGTTCCGTGGCTTGCTCTGGTCTTTTATGTCTTTGCTATTGGTGGAGCTGGTGAAAATAAAGCGCCGGCTTTCGTCTATTTCATCGTCTTTACAATTTTTGCACTCTTTAACTCATTCGCGCTCGTGCAATATCTGCAATATAAGAAGGTCGGCAAATGGTCTGATTATTTACGCGGAGAGCGCACTTACATCACGCTATCCCTCGTTGCTAAATCACTCCTTGCTTGGCAGATATTCGCCAATACACTTATTCCAGTTTAAATATTTACTTTAATTTTGGAGGATATGTGGCACTTCGTTGGGGTTATTTAGGAGCAGGCGGAATCGCTGACATTATCGCGACTGACTTTGGTCACGCAGGTTTAAAGATCCAAGCTGTTGCTACGCGCGATTTAGCGCGAACCAAAGCTTTTGCCGATAAATTCAATATCCCAAATCGCCATCCGGATTACGCAGCGCTGGTGGCAGATCCTGAAGTAGATGTAATTTACATTTCAACGGTACAAACCTTGCACCGCGACCACGCGCTGCTGGCGATAGAAGCAGGAAAGCACGTGCTGCTGGAAAAACCATTCACCATGAACGCAGCCGATGCCCACGAAATTTATGCTGCCGCAAAAAGTAGAAACGTCTTTGTGATGGAAGCGATGTGGACCCGATTCTTGCCAACAATGGTGGCGGTATTTGCAGCGATTGAAGCGGGAGAAATTGGAACGCCACATTTTGTATACGCCGATCACAGCCAATACTTGCCAATCGAGCGCGCACCACGACTTTGGAACCGCGAACAAGGTGGCGGAGCGCATTATGACTTGGGTATTTATCCGGTGCATATGGCGATACGCACTCTCGGAATTCCAGATTCAGTAAGCGGAAAATCGATCATGACAGATACCGGGGTTGATTCCGCAACTGCTGCAGTCTTGCAATACAACAATGGAAGCTTGGCTCTGGTTAATTCAAGTATGACAATGGCCGGAACAATCACCGCAGCGATTCACGGCACAAAAGGTCGTATTGATATTGATGGTTGGTTCTTCCAACAAACTACCTTTAGCATCTATGACAACCAACATAAATTGGTTCGCAAATATGAAGAGAAAATTTCCGGCCGCGGCATGCAATATCAGGCTATTCATGTTGAAGAATGCATCGCTAAAGGACTTACCGAAAGTCCGATCTTGAGCCTTTCTGAAACTGTGAAAATTATGGAAGTAATGGAGCAGATTCACGTCTTTTAACCGCACTTGCTCAGAAGCAACGCTGCGCGTTACTATTTCACCATGACGTCAACCATGACACTTCGCAGCCTCCTCCTTCGCTGCCGTGGCGGGGCCAAGTAAGCCGGTCCCCTCGCCGCGGGGTTTGTCGCACCGGTAAAACCCGACAAAACCCAAAAATTAGGAGCTGAAGTAAATGTCTCAAGAAAAGAATTTCCCTGATCAAAAACGATCAACAATGCCGGTGCATCGCTATTCATCGTTCATCCCAGTAGATCTAAAAGATCGCACCTGGCCAACTAAGCAGATGACCAAAGCGCCACAATGGTGCTCAGTTGATCTGCGCGATGGCAATCAAGCGCTGATTGATCCGATGGATACCCCGCGCAAATTGGCGATCTTTAAGTTATTAGTTGAGATGGGTTACAAGGAGATCGAGGTTGGTTTTCCTTCAGCATCTCAAACCGATTTCGATTTTGTGCGCAAGATCATTGATGAGGAAATGATTCCTGATGATGTAATCATTCAGGTCTTGACCCAAGCGCGCGAACCTTTAATTCGTCGTACCTATGAAGCGATTAAGGGATCCAAGCAAGCGATCGTTCACCTTTACAACTCAACTTCAACTCTGCAACGTCGCGTCGTCTTTGGGCAAGACAAGGACGGAATTAAGAAGATCGCAACCGATGGTGCACAACTCTGTCTTGACCTAGTTTCCACAGTGCCTGGCACCAAGGTCTCCTTTGAATATTCTCCTGAGTCATACACTGGCACCGAATTAGAATTTGCAGTAGAAGTTTGTAACGCGGTTAACGCAATCTGGAAGCCAACTCCACAATGGAAGACAATTATAAACTTGCCAGCGACTGTCGAAATGGCAACGCCCAATGTCTACGCTGATTCCATTGAATGGATGTGCCGTAATCTAGATAATCGCGAGAGTGTGATTGTTTCACTTCATCCACATAATGATCGTGGCACTGGCGTTGCAGCAGCAGAACTTGGTTACTTAGCTGGCGCAGATCGCATCGAAGGAACCTTATTCGGAAATGGCGAACGCACTGGAAATGTCTGCCTTGTAACCCTTGGTATGAACTTGGTTTCACACGGAATTGATCCGATGATTGATTTCTCAGATATTGATGAAATACGTCGCACCGTGGAATATGCCAATCAATTACGCGTACCTGAGCGCCATCCTTACGGTGGAGATCTAGTCTTCACTGCTTTCTCTGGATCGCACCAAGATGCGATTAAGAAAGGCTTTGAACATCTAGAACGAGATGCCAAAGATGCCGGCGTTGATAAAGATCAATTTACTTGGGCCATTCCATATCTACCGATTGATCCCAAAGATATTGGTCGCTCATATGAAGCAGTTATTCGCGTTAACTCGCAATCTGGCAAGGGTGGCGTTGCTTACTTAATGAAGCACGAACATCATCTTGATTTGCCACGTCGTAACCAAATTGAATTTAGTCGCGTGGTGCAAGCAAAGACTGATTCTGAAGGTGGCGAAATTACAGCGAGTGCGATGTGGCAAATCTTCGAGGATGAATACCTGCCAACTGAATCTGCACCGTGGGGGCGTTTCCGCTTAAAGGGACTTTCACAAACTTCAGTATTGGGTGAGGATGTTCATTTAACTGTGAAGATCTCAGATCGCGGTGAAGTAAAAGAGTTGATTGGCCAAGGAAACGGACCGATCGCTGCATTCTGCAATATCTTGCAAAGCTATGGAGTCGATGTCCGAGTCCTTGATTATTACGAACACGCACTTGCTGCAGGTGGAGATGCATCAGCGGCTGCCTATCTAGAGTGCTCAATCGGTAGCGATGTTTTCTGGGGGGTCGGAATCGACCCAAACACCACAACTGCTTCACTTAAAGCGGTCGTGTCTGCAATAAATCGCGCTATCCGCTGACTACCTTTACCTTCGTGAGCCTTTATCGTGAC
>CAMAPO010000029.1 GCA_945860245.1 Bifidobacterium breve | reverse complement strand
TCGGTTTCATTGCAGTTGATGGTGGCGGACAAGATGTATTCGTTCACTACTCAGCAATCCAAGGAAACGGTTACAAGTCCCTTGAAGAGGGTCAGTCAGTTTCATTCGAGGTCGTACAGGGTCCAAAGGGTCCTCAGGCCGATGCAGTGAACGCTAACTAATAACACTTAGTTTACTAAAATCCCCCACCCGCGAAAGCGGTGGGGGATTTTTTTATTTAAAACTTACTTCTTTGGCAACGGTGGAATTTCACCGTTCTTAGCAAGCGCTGCAGCAACTGCCTTGACTGGCGATAAATCTTTCCCACTCTTCCAGGCATCTAGATATTTCCAAGGCAACACAACTCCCCGTCGAACCCACCAAACATTTGGTTGTGTAGGAGTAGGCCAAGAAATTCCAAAGTGCAGATGTGGCGCTGTTCCCCGTGCGCTACCGGAAGAACCAATTTTTCCAAGTAACTGTCCAGCGGTGACAACAACTCCTGGTTGAATTTCTGCAGCTACTGAAATCAGGTGAGATCCGTAATAGCGAACGCCATCTTCACCAATGACTGACACATACAATCCACCGCGATCAACGCCTAAATTACTTTTGCCACTCCAATTATCTTTACGATTTACTTCATCAATCACGCCATTTACTGGCGAAACAAATTTGCAACCTTTCTTCGCTAAAATATCGGTCGCTGCATAATCATGATGGGCGCGGGCATAATTAACTGCGCAATCGGCAACAGGAAATATATATTTTGGCGCAGCATTTGCCGGAGAAATATTAATGAGCGCTAGAACAATTACCAGGAATAACTTCAAGAAAGCGCCTTTCGATCAAGTCGTGCTGTAACTGCCATATGCGGAACCGTTAACGCCCAGACAATTACAAGAGTAATCCATAAGAATTCATTACTGACTGAACCGCCACGTGAGGCGATCACTATTCCAACAACTACGAATGTCCCGATAAGTGCAGGAACGCCCGGCCAGATCGCACCTAGAAATGCCTTCCAACTTCTACCCTCTGCATAGGCTTTCTGTGATCTCGGAAGAACCAGGGTTAAGCGTGCGGTGTGGCGCATGGCATGCCAGCACCCAAAGTAAACAGCGAAAGCAAGAAGCGGTGCAGCGGTGACTGCCAATAGATAGAGAAGGCATAAATCAATCGCATCTGAAATCCTGCGATTTCGAAGCAAGAGCAGCAGCGCAACGGCAAATATGGCAAGGGTAATAAGTAAAAGTTCTTCATTTAAACCTTGATGCCAGTTAACGAGCACAGAATTAACGCGCTCAAGTGCGACAGAACTCCTATCGCTCACCAACGGAATTACTACTGGCAGCGCCCCACCAGCAGCAGCATATAAATATCGCGGAAATGGCTTTGGTTTAATTGACCTGCGATCAATCTCCGAGATAAATGCCGCATCACCAATGCCGAAGTGCACCGCACTCATAATTACTACACCTACAAACCCGGCCACGTTCCAAGTTAGAAGAGCCACAACAGTAACGATCGCAACTGCTACATATATCGCAATGAACCCAGCCATTTTTAGCGATGAGCTCTTGGGTAACGTAACTAGGTGATCCAGCGCACCATGTGGAATTCCTATAGCAAGTGCGATAAGCGCGATCACTACCTGCCAGGTGTTATCGCTGCTTTCAATAACCTGGGCAAAGATAAATGAGGCGAGGATTGCTATCCCAACCGCCCAGCGCGAGTATTTTCTAACCTTTTGAAATAGGGCTAACTCAATTTCTGCCATGAGCACCCCTTTCTCTGCTGTACATCTGTAACACTACCAAAGCGGAAGGCGCGAACTGGGTTCTTGCGTGAGAGGATTTACCTGTGCAAAAGTGGAATTACATGGCCATGTTGATCTTCACCGTTTGCGGATCTTTCTGGCTCGAAGTCTTCCTTAAGGTTGGCGTACTACGCCGGATTAAAAGAGTTACCTTGAGCGTTCTGCCAATCAGTATTTTATTTCTAATTTGGGATGCCTATGCGATCGCACAGGGACATTGGTTCTTTGATCGCAATCAAATGTTAGGTATCTACGGTCCATTTAATATCCCACTTGAGGAATATCTCTTCTTTATTGTCATTCCAATGGCGGCAATTATGACTATTGAAGGTGTGACAACCGTTAAACCCCACTGGCGCAAAGATGAGTTCGGGCAATGAATTACAGCGATATCGCAATTACCGCCTTTGCCATCGCCGTTATGGCCGATCTTTTCCTATTTAAAAACTCACTTTTAACTCGTCCCGCTTTTTGGACTTCATACTCAATAATTCTACCTTTTCAATTACTTACCAATTGGTGGCTAACCTCAAAAAATATTGTTATGTACAGCCCCGATGCCATCGTTGGCCTGCGCATCTTCTCCGCTCCCGCTGAAGATTTACTCTTCGGCTTTGCCTTGGTCTTAAGCGTTATGGGGATGTGGGAGTTCTGGGGTCGGCGCGGAATGCAACGCGATCCCAATTCAAATAAAAATAGCGGTGGGTAATTGAAGCAAATCGGCTTTCTCTTTGATCTAGATGGCACCTTGATTAATTCTCAAGCTGCGGTGCTGAATTCTTGGATCACCATGGCAAATGAGGCAGGTATTCCACTGGAAGCACTTGCCGGCCATCACGGCGTTCCCGCAGAACAAACTTTAAGAAATGTATTGGTAGGACGCGAAGAATCTGAGATCAAGCACTGGGTGCGGCGTGTAACTGATTTAGAGATTGCCGATATAGATGGTGTTCACGCAGTTCCGGGAGCGCTAGAACTTCTTACGGAATTAACCGATCGCGAAATTCCTTGGACAATAGTCACATCCTGCACAACCGATTTAGCAATTGCCCGCACCCGCGCTGGCAAGATTCCGATGCCAAAAAACTCAGTTACCTTCGATCAAGTAAGTCGCGGTAAACCATTCCCAGAGCCATTTATATTGGGTGCAGATCGTTTAGGTCTGCAAACATCTTTATGTTGGGCGATCGAAGATGCGCCAGGTGGCGTCACATCAGCAAAGGACGCTGGTTGCATAGTCGCTGGAGTATTAACCACGCACACACGTGAAGAGTTACCTCACGCAGATCATTATTTAGAACATTTAAATCAATTACTCGGAAAGGCAGGGCTTTAAATACAGTAAAGTTCCTTTATCCCTACCAGGGACGGTAGCTCAGTTGGTTAGAGCCCCGAACTCATAATTCGGTCGTCGTCGGTTCAAGTCCGACCCGTCCCACAGTTCTCAGAGATAATAAGCGCGCCCCTTCTCATCCACGGTGAATGGCGCCAGAATATACTCATGCTCGTGAAAAAGAGTTTGGTGATTTTCTCGCTAATGGTATCAATTGTTATCCCTCCTAGCGCTAATGTTTTTGCTGATGGAGCAAGACTCCATGCAATTGTTGATTCTTTTGGAGAATTAGGCACCGCACAATCAGAAGTTTTTGCTTTGCCTGAAGCAGAAGTGCAAAAAATTATAAATAACGAATCAAATTCAGGTAATAATAATCATCTACCATGCAAATCCCTCAATGTTGCTCCTTGTGCTGGAGATACAGGCATTGGGATGCGCATCTACTTGCCTGTGTGCACAAGTGTCATTAATACATTATGTATTGAAAGTCTCGCTATTTCTCCTAATTCTGATTCTCCACTTGTTACAGCAAAATATCTGGGAGGAACCGACGGTCTGACTTTCCCGGCAGATCCTTCACGAGGTTTTCCTGAGGCTTCAACACCATCGCGATGGCAAGTACCAGGTGTAATGCATATGGGAAATGCCGACACATATGTTGTCAAAGTACTGATGGATGCATATATTTCATCAAAAACGAAAAAGCTATTTATATTTGATCTTAATGCTGTTGTGGAGGGATATTCCGGTCCTGATCTAAAGACAGGAACAAAAGCTGAAATATCTGAAAAACAAAGAATTGCACTTGCTCTTCATTTGCCAAACACACTTACTGGATGGCTAAATGGCAGACTAACTAACCCAAATATCAGCATCACCAAAATTGATGATTCTCAAAACCGAATCAGTGTTGAAGCAAATCCCGTCCTTGTTCCCGAAGTATCAGTTTTGCTAACCAATGAGCAGGAAGCAACTCTTCCTACTCCTTACTACTTCAGAAATCCCGATTTGGTTACTTGGTGGACTAGCACTACGGCAGGAAATAACGCAGCAGTTGAATGGATACGGCAACTATCAGGAATTATGAAAGATACTTCTAGCGCTGAGCATAGGTCGTGGTTCCTATCAACAGTTGGTAACAATGTGGCAAATGCCTCTAATCCTTGTTTACAAAATAAGAATCAAATGATTGGCCTTGTGACCACAAACTCTGCTGCTTATTCACCTGGAGCTCCGGATTTTTTTGATGGTTTCCTTAATTATCAAGTTGCTGGATTGCATTACAGACCGGATGGGCAATCACTTACTATTGGCACTTATGATCTACTAATGCGCTCTGATGTTGCGCGTTGTCTATATAACTTCACTTCGGCACCCATTTCAGCGACCGTATCCATCAGCACTGAAAGTGGTTCTAGCCAAATCGCAACAACAATTGTGAAGGAAGCAGATGGTTGGCTGCAGCTTGGTGCTTATGGTTTTACATATTCTAGGCCAATCGTCAAAGTTAAATTGACCGGCACGATTGATAAATCAAAGGTAAAGTCCGCTTCTCCAACGCCCAACAAATCGCCACAAAAGGTTAAACTTTACACAATTACTTGTGTAAAAGGAAAAACTGTAAAGAAAATAACTGCTCCTAAACCTATGTGTCCATCTGGCTGGAAGAAGAAAAACTAATTAGGATTGCAATTCTTAGTCGTGTAGCGGTCGCGGCAGAAACATAATTCGGTCGTCGTCGGTTCAAGTCCGACCCGTCCCACCAAAGTTTGAGAGTGATAAAGCCTAAAAGATATTTGGATTTTCCTAAATATCAATGATTAACTCTTTCGCGCTCCAAACCCACCAATCCATTTCAATGTTATCTACATTTTTCTTTGATATTGACATCTGATCAAATGTGTTGAGTAGAAGTGCTGTGATTGTCACAATCTCTGCGCGAGCCAACATGTAGCCAATGCAAAAATGCCTTCCTAAACCAAATCCGAGATGGCCCGCTCGCTCCTCAGTAACTCCCCCAGAACGACGTTCTCTATCTAGATGCAAGTCTGAGCGGAAGAGATCAAATTTCCGAGGGTTTTTAAATACTGACTCATCATTATTAGCCGAAAGTAAAGCAACTCGAACCACGTCTCCCTTTTTCAAGATATGGCCGTTTAAATCATAATCTTCTGCAATTCCTCGATCTTCGTAAACAATAACCCCGTCGCGCCGCATGAACTCAGTAAAGGCTGAATTTAAAAGAGTCGGATCTTCTCGGATCATCTTTAATTCTGCTGGATGGCTAAGTAGTACATGAAGGAAGTTGACCAATGCAATTTCTGTGGTTTCACTTCCAGCAACGAGTAAAAGACTCACGAAAGAACATACTTCTTCATCCGTTAATTTGTAGCCAGACTCATCAGCTGAGGAAATCAACCCACTAATCAAGTCAGTTCCGGGGGTAATGCGCTTTTGAGCAATCAACGAATACACAGTTTTTGCAAATTCTTCGTGAGCCTCGCGGCCAATAGTTTTGTGTGGCTCATCTCCTTGAAGTGAACGAAGAATCTTGGTTGTTACATCTGCAAGCAAATTCTCATCTCTCTCGTCAAGCCCCAAAATCTTTGTCATTGTCTTCAGAGGCAAAGGCTTGGCGAGCATCTTGCGAACGGAAAAATCGGATAAACCAGCTAACCTATCTACAAGATATGTGCTTGATTGTTGAACATGCGGAAGAATTAAGTGCTCCAAATTTTTCCCAATCATTCCAGGTGCAACTATGGAGCGACGCGAATCATGATCTTTTCCATCCATATTAGAAATTGTTACGCCGATGATTTCAGAAAAACGGAAATATGGTGGATTTGCCGTAAAGACTTCGTGATTGCGAAGAACCTCTGAAACATCAGCGTATCGAGTGACCACCCATCTATCCTCTGAAGCGTCAAAATAGACTGGAGTCGTATGCCTTAAATGTTCGAAGGTAGGAAAGGGATCGCGATAGAAATTTGCCGAATGCAAACTTATCTCTTTCATTGGTATACCCTTCTTAGTGAATCTCTGAGGTAATCCCTAGTCAATACTATTTCACTCACACAATCTACTCTTTTGCAGTCCCAACCTTCAGTTTTTCGTTCCTGCAGGCTCAAAGGCTAATTGCTTGGCCTGTTCTGATTGATTCCTCACAAGCGATTGCAACTCTTAGCGCCTCGCGAGCAGATTCTGGTGGACAAGGATTAGAAATTTTTCCACTTACAAATTGATGGAAGGCTTCCGTCTCTGCCGCAAATGCATCGCGGAATCTTTCAATGAATCCTTGGTACCTAATTTCAGTGAAACTCAATTCGCCATCGATATCGTGGATCGGGGTCTTGCGGTTTAGACCCACAGCAAGTGAATCTTTAGAGCCAAAGATTTCAATTCGAACATCGTGGCCTACAGGGTTGTGGCGAGTACCGGTGATTGCGATCTGAACCCCGCTTGCCGTCGTAACGGAAATCAGCGAGACATCGGCATCGTTATATTTTTCGTATTGTTTATGTTCACGTACTGCCTGAGTGGCATAGACCTTGGAGATCTCACTCTGGGTGATCCAGCGAATCAGATCAAAATCGTGAACATGTAGATCTCTGTAAATACTGCCACTTCCTGCAAGGAATTCGAGAGTTGATGGCAGATGATCATGGGCATACATATGCATTGTGTACAGGGTTCCAACTTCACCACTTGCAACCAATTTGGCAGCTTTGCTAATTGGTGGATCAAAGCGTCTCTGGAAACCTACTTGAATCTGCGTTCCAAATTTTTTGCAATCGGCGATGACTGAATCGGTTTCTTCGACAGTCAAAGAAATTGGCTTCTCACAGAGAATTGCTTTACCCAGTGGAATTAAGTCGGCTAGTAGACCAATATGTGAATCAGTTGCCGTGGCTACTACATATCCATCGAATACATTATTTTTGAGTTGCGCCATATCGCCGTAATGGCATTTAAATTTACTTGCCAGCGTCTTTGCACCTTCTGGGTTGCGATTAAAGACTGTGACATCTGCGCCAACTTTTACGAGATCTTCAGTTCGCAAAGAGCCCATGCGTCCAGCGCCAATAACGGCAATTTTCATTTGGCGCTCAATCTCCGGCTTCCACGTGGCTAGGTCTTCACTATATAGTTCGTATCTAGAAATCTGAAGTTCTATCGTTTATTACCCTTGAAAAGGATTGTGAAATCAATGCAACTCGACCTGATTACCGTTGGTCGAATTAGCGTTGACCTCTTTGCTGAGCAGATGAATACCTCGTTCAGCCAGCCGCAAACTTTCCACAAATCCATCGGTGGCTCCCCCACAAATGTGGCTGTGGCCGCCGCGAAGTTAGGACATAAAAGCGCCATTGTTACCAAGGTCGGGGTAGATCCACTTGGGCAATATGTTTTAAATAAATTAAGCGAGTTCGGTGTAAATACAGATTTTGTGAAGGTTGCTGAAAGCGGTCTGACTCCAGTCGTACTTGCTTCACAAGATCCGCCAGAGGATCCAAAAATTATCTTCCATCGCCAACCGCAGGCACCTGATACGCAATTAACTCTTAGCGATATCGATACAGAGACTTTGTTAGCCGCCAAGATTTTCTGGGTGAGTGCCTGTGCGCTATCAAATGGCGAAACTGCGAAGAGCGCCAATGCTTGGCTAAAGCAACGCGGTCGTAAGCAAGAATCAATTATCGATTTAGATTACCGGCCTTCATTTTGGTCAAGCGCCGATGCAGCACGCGCTGCCGCACAAGAGGCGATTTCTATGTGCACGATTGCAATTGGAAATATTGCTGAGTGCCAAGTCGCAGTTGGAATCTCTGATCCTCAGGAAGCGGCCACCGAACTTCTAAAGCGTGGGGTTCGCATTGCGATTGTGAAGATGGGTGGAGATGGAGTTCTGCTGGCAACGCAAAGTGAACGAGTCGTTATCGCCCCACGTCCCATCAAGTTGGTATGTGGGCTCGGTGCTGGCGATGCTTTTGGTGGCGCACTAGTCCACGGCTTATTAAGTGGGTGGGGATTACAAGAAATTGGTGAATTTGCAAATGCTGCTGGTGCCTATTTAGCTTCTGAGTTAATGTGCTCCGATGCAATGCCAACTATTGAAATTCTCAATAACTTTATTGGCACAGGAGGTAAGCGGTAATGAGCCTCGACCATAAACGCTATCTCGAACTCATCGAAGCCAGGATAAATAATCCATTATCACTTCAAAAGGCTTTAAAGAAGCGTGCGCGCAGAACCGTTGCAGGTAAAGATGGCAAATTGATGTTACTTGCTGCGGATCACACCGCGCGCGGCATCATCGCAGCAGGTAATAATCCAACTGCCATCGCTGATCGTTTTCTTCTATTAGATAAATTAATTCGTGGTTTATCTGTTGCCGGAGTAGATGGCGTAATGGCAAGTGCCGATATCTTGGAAGAACTTGCTTGGCTCGGCGCACTTGAAGAAAAGGTGGCTATCGGCACCATGAATCGCGGCGGAATTATCGGAGCCACTTGGGAACTCGATGATCGACTAACAGCATACGATGCCGAACATATTAAGAGCATGGGTTTAGATGGTGGAAAAACGTTGCTGCGAATTGATGAGACAGATCCTGGTGTTGCCAGAACTATCGAGATGGTTGCCAATGTAACAACGCAACTCGCTGACCTGGAACTCGTTTCAATGATTGAACCGCTGCCATTTATCAAGAACGCCGAAGGCAGAGCAGTACTCGATCCATCTGAGGAGAAGTTGATCAAGGTAGTGTCAATCGCATCTGCACTTGGCTCATCCTCAGCATTTACCTGGTTAAAGATCCCGGCACCCGCAAATCCTGAAAGAGTGGCTGCAGCAACGAGCTGTCCAATTTTATTGCTTGGTGGAGATCCTGGAAGTAATTGGGAAGAAGTCTTTGCTAAATGGGAGAAAGCGCTAACTGTTCCAAATATTCGCGGCCTGGTTCCTGGGCGTGCCCTCTTGTACGGTGAAGATTTAGATGTTGAAGCTGCGGTTACTCGCGCAGCAAAGATGGTTAGAAAAGGTTGATGATGAGTTGGTATAAACCTGCCGGAACTTTGACAACTGCGGATGCGGAAATATCGCTAACGCCAAAGGATGCTGGGTGGGAGTTCTGCGGTTTTTATACCTATAACTTCGCTAAGCACGCTGAAGTTACAGTTGAGTTAAAGGGGCGCGAAGCTATTTTGCTTCCGTTATCTGCGCAAAATGTGAAGGTAGAGGTAGATAGTCAAGCCTTTACTTTGAAAGGTCGTACTGGAGTATTTACCGCGGTTTCTGACTGGATCTACCTGCCAGTTAATTCATCGGTGAAATTCTCTGGAAAATCTGGCGAAGTTGCGCTCTTAACCGCCGAAACAAGTGAGCAATTCCCGGTTTGTTACACCCCTGCTGAAGGCGTCTCAGTTGAAGTTCGCGGTTCAGGAAAGGCAACTCGCCAAGTAAATAACATTGCAACACCGAATAGTTTTATCGGTTGTCACAAAATCTTGGTCTGTGAAGTAATTACTCCAGGTGGAAACCTCTCTTCTTGGCCGCCGCACCGCCACGATAAATTTCCGGGATGTCCCACAATTAACGAAGAGGTTTATTACTTTCAGATCGGTAAAGAAGGATCAGATCACGGCGACAACGAAGGCGTTGGCTTCTTCCACGTTTACACCGTTGATGGATCTTTAGATGAAACTGTGACGATTCACGATAGGGATATTTATCTTGTCCCGCACGGTTATCACGGGCCATCTATCGCTTCCCCGGAATATCCAATGTACTTTTTAAATGTAATGGCTGGCCCTGCCGCCGAACGTAGTATGGCTTTTTGCGATGATCCAGCACACCACTGGATTAGAGATTCATGGAATGAGCAAGTGCAAGATCCCCGCTGTCCAGTTACTTCAGCCCAAGGCAAGGTAGAAAAATGAAGAAAGATATCCGTATTGCAGTTCTCGGTCTCGGCTGGATGGGGCAGGCGCACTCTCGCTCTGCACTTCGAATCCCATCGCTCTTTCCTAATCGCGGTTTTCAACCAATCTTGCAAGTTTGTGCAGATGTGGATCCGGCGCGACAGAAGAGCGCGGTTGAAGATTATGGATTTGCGCGCGCAACTGGCGATTGGATGGAGGCGGCAACTGCATCAGATGTTGACGCGGTTTGGGTGACAGCGCCGAATATGTTGCACCTGCCTATGATTGAAGCGGCAACTAAAGCTGGCAAGGCAGTATTTAGTGAAAAACCAATCGGTGGAAAACCAGAACAAACAGTTGAGGCGTATAAATTAGCTAAGCGCGCTGGTGTGCCCACTGGCGTTGGTTATAACTACGTATGGGCTCCCCTTGTTCTGCACGCGAAGAACTTGATCGCTAGCGGCGAACTTGGAGAAATCACGCACTACCGTGGACGCTTCTTAAGTATGTACGGTAGCGATGAACTTGGGCTACTGACCTGGCGCTTTAAGTTAGCCGATGCTGGTTAT
>CAMAPO010000028.1 GCA_945860245.1 Bifidobacterium breve | reverse complement strand
GGCGGGGAGATTCGAACTCCCGGTCTCCTGCTCCCAAAGCAGGCGCGCTAGCCACTACGCTACGCCCCGTGGCGCAAGACGTGAGTCTAGAGTAATTTTTTACTCTCGGTTACCGAGGCAGTACTCTTTCCCGTATCGCGAAGCCAGTTTCCTGGCTAGCACCACTCGCGGGTGTAGCTCAATGGTAGAGCCCCAGCCTTCCAAGCTGGCCATGCCGGTTCGATCCCGGTCACCCGCTCCATATTTTTATAGAGCGCCAACTGCTCCGACGAGGGTTGCAAATGCGATACCGCTAAATGTCACTGCGTTTGATGATCCTGTTATGCCAAGGTCATCAATTACCCGAATAGCAACGCCTACATCTCCGCCGCTTGGGGAAATAACCCCAGTAATTGTGAATGTGTAACGAATAAGTTTTGGCTCCGAACTGAAATTATTGTTTTGAACAACAGAGTAACCAAAGCTTGAAGTAGAACCATTTGAATGAATCATTTCTACCGCGAAAACTCCCCCGGATGCATCTGATTGACCAACTAGATAGATCGTATAGAGATAGTGTTTTCCAGACTTAAAATTTAGGAAAAATGTGGAGGTTGAGTAAGTACCTGCACTCGAAGTCGATAGATTCCAACTCGGAATAGAATTGGCGTAAACATTCGATGGGCCTGTTGCGCCAACAGCGCCAGCCAGACCATTTGTTCCGCTACTTCCTGCTGTTCCAGTTTCGCCCTTTGCTCCGGTTACACCTGCTGCTCCGGTTAATCCAGTGGGGCCTTGCGCACCTGTTGCTCCTGTTGCTCCCGTTGCACCTGTTGCTCCCGTTGTTCCGCCACCGCCTCCACCTGATGGACCGGTCGCACCAGTTTCTCCTTTAGCTCCAGTTAAACCGGCGGCGCCAGGTAAACCGTTTGCGCCTGCTTGACCTGTTTCACCTTTATCGCCCTTCTCACCTTTATCGCCTTGAGAACCCGTAGGGCCTGCAACTGTTGATGCGCTAGAAATTGTTTTTCCTTCACTGCCATTCTTGCCATCTGCTCCAGCGGCGCCTACTGGTCCTTGCAAACTTTGTGGCAACGGCCATTTATTACTCTTCTTTGGTCCATAAATTAAGAGACTTCGGGTATCAATATAGAAATCCCCGTTGATGCCCAAGGTGCTAAGTGGCGCGCCTTTGCCATTTAAAATTGTGTTTGAAATTGAGTTAGATGTTCTTCCGGCAGATTTAGGTTTAGTGGCTGCCTCTGAAATCGATAACGCCGAAGCGCTGAATAGGGTTGTAAGTAAGAGTGTTGAAATTACTTCTAGATATTTCCGGTTGCTTTTCATGGAACCTCCAGGGCCACTAGCTACAGGTGATTGGAGAGAATTGTGAGGTGGCTAATGAGGCCGGCGAAGGGGGCTTTCCCTGAGATATTTCGAAGAGCCAGTGGGAATATCCCCGTTGCTAGGCGGGGTGGGGCGGTAAAACTCGCAGGCGTCTCACAGGATATAGGGGTAGATTTTTGAGCATAAGGTGGTTATCTAGGGCTAGTCGATAACAAAGGTTTCGGCAATCTGCTCCACGAGATGAAAGGAAGACATGTAAATGTCATCAAAGAAGAAAGTGATCGCAGTTGTGATTACAACAGTTGCTCTAACAGTAGGCAGTGTTGGAATCAGTCAGGCTGCATCAAAAGCAAAGGTTGGTGGTCATGCTGCAAAGCACGCGGCAAAGGATGCCGATCACGCGGCTCTTCAAGCACTTGTCTCAAAGACAATCGGTGTAGATAGCGCAACCATTCGTACTCGTCTTGCAGCAGGTGAATCACTTGGTGCAATCGCAGGAGCAAAGAAAGCTGAACTAATCGCAGTACTTGTTGCTGATCACACTACGCGCATCGATGCGGGTGTAGCTGCTGGAAAGTTAACTGCTGCACAAGCAACAACTCTCAAGGCTGAATTAACTGCACACGTAACTTCTAAAGTAGATCGAGTTGGCGGTAAAGGTGGTCCAAGAATGGGTAAAGGTGATGAGGGTGACAGAGGTCATCGTGGTCACGGTGGTCCAGGAATGGGCGGCTTGGGTAAGGCTCCAAAGATTCCTGCAACAACAGGAGCATCAGCATAAGTAATAGTGCTTAACAGCATGTAGTTCCTCCAAGGGTAGAAAGACCCGTCGCGGATTCTCCTTCGTGGCGGGTTTTTCGTTGTTGCGATCAGGGACAGTTAAATCACAGCGTGAGAGACTTCTGACATGCGTTTACACATTGGCAGCGATCATGCAGGTCTAGAACTTAAAACTGAGTTAATTGCCCACTTGGTAAATAGCGGACACGACGTTACTGATCACGGTCCTTATGAATATGACGCTTTAGATGATTATCCCGTCTTTTGCATTCCTGCTGCTGTTGCCGCTGGTAAAGATCCAGCATCACTTGGCATTGTTCTCGGTGGTTCTGGCAACGGTGAACAAATGGCGGCGAATAAAGTAAAAGGTGTACGTGCAGCACTTGCTTGGAGTATTGAAACGGCAAAGCTTGGCAAAGAACATAACAATGCAAATGTCGTGGCGATTGGTGGGCGTATGCATTCGATCACAGAGTGCAAGGCAATTATCGACGCCTTCATCGAAACTCCATTTAGTAATGACGAACGCCATATCCGCCGAATAAATTTAATCTCTCAATATGAAGAGACCGGAAAGATTTAACTTAAGCTTTTAAGAATCTAAAGTCATTTACTGCATGATCTTTAGAAATTCCTTGCCCTTCAAATCTAGTAAGCGGGCGTGAGTCAGGGCGAGTGATGACTCCCCCGGTAAATAAATTACTCTTGGAAAAAGCATTGCTGATCCACTCGGCATATGGAACCCAGTCGGTGGCGATATGCAGATATCCGCCAGGTTTTAACTTTGCAGCAACTTCACTTAAGAATCGCTCGTGAATAATGCGGCGCTTAAAGTGGCGCTTCTTAGGCCACGGATCTGGAAAGAATAAGTGGATGCCATCCAGGCTTGAATCTTTGACCATGTAATGGAAAGTCTCGAATACATCGCGTTCGATTAATCTCACATTGCCAACTTCATGTTCGGCTAACTTCGCCATTAACTTGCCGGCACCTGGCATGTGCACTTCTACACCTAAATAATTAATATTTGGATTGGCTTTGGCGATCTGCCATGTGGCCTCGCCCATGCCGTAGCCAATTTCCATAACGATTGGCTGTTTCTTTGTAAATAGTGAATCTAAATCGACTTGGAATTCAGAAAATGCAACACCATATTTCGCCCACAAATTATCGCGTGCGGCTTGTTGTGATGGGGTGATCCGAACCCCGCGCAGGCGATAACTTCGGTTGGTCATGGGTTCCACAGCACAACTCTTTCACGATTAGACTACGAGAAGCAAAAAACATCAGCCCTCGAAGGAGCCGTCGTGCCAGGTACAAATATCACGCAAATTGAAGCCGCCCAACGTTCAGAGATCATTAAGGTCGAAAATTATAAAATCGATTTAGATGTGACCACCGGCGCTGAAACATTCTTGGTTAAGACGACGATCAAATTTGCTGGGCTAAAGCCAGGGGCATCTTCATTTATCGACTGCGTCGGTAAGCGTGTAATTAGTGCGAAGCTCAATGGGACAGATTTTGATCCAGGCTTTGATGGCGAAACCATATTCTTGCCAGCGATTGCGGTAGATAACATCTTAGAGATTGAACACGAAGGCATTTACTCAAACTCAGGTGAAGGCCTACACCGCTTTGTTGATCCAGCCGATAACGAGGTTTACCTCTATACCCAGTTTGAGACCGGAGATGCTCGCCGTATGTATGCCTGCTTCGATCAACCTGATCAAAAGGCAACTTTCACAATCAGCACCATTACCCCGAAGCATTGGGCGGTAATTTCTAATTACGGCATCGAATCAAGTAAAGATCTTGATGGCGATCGTAAGCGCACTCAATTTGCTACTTCACAAGTTATCTCAACTTACGTGACAGCAATCGTCGCTGGCGCATATACATCAGTTCATGATGAATATAAGGGTGAGAAGACTATTCCTCTTGGAATTTATGCCCGAAAGTCATTTTTCCAATATGTCGATGCTGCAAATATCTTTGAAGTGACCAAGCAAGGCTTTGCATATTTTGAAGAGACTTTTGGTCTGGCATATCCATTTGGTAAATATGATCAAATCGCTGTCGCCGAATATAACTGGGGCGCAATGGAAAATGTCGGCTGCGTTACCTTCCACGAAGATGTATTGATATTTCGCAGCAAAGTTACAGAGCGCAGCTACATCAGTCGCGCCTCAACAATTCATCACGAGATGGCCCATATGTGGTTCGGTGACTTGGTAACCATGAAATGGTGGCAAGACCTTTGGCTCAATGAATCCTTTGCTGAATGGGCTTCGTATATGGCGGTCAGCGAATCTACAAAATACAAGAATGCCTGGACAGAATTTAACTCCGTCCGCAAGAACTGGGCATACCGCGCTGATCAACTAACTTCGACCCACCCAATCGCAGTTGAGATGAAAGATCTCGATGATGTTCGCACCAACTTCGATGGAATCTCATATGCCAAAGGCGCTTCAGTCTTGCAGCAACTTGTTGCACACGTTGGTCGCGATAATTTCATCGCTGGTCTTCGCAAGTACTTTGCCAAGCACGCATATGCCAATACCGAACTCAGTGATTTGATCACTGAGTTAGAAGCAACCAGCGGAAAGGATCTCACTGCTTGGGTTGCAACATGGCTGCGCACAGCAGGTGTAAACACTCTTCGCCCGGTCATCACGCTAGATGGTGACAAGTACGCATCGGTTGCAGTTAAGCAAGAAGTGCCACCAATGCCAGTTGGATCTAAGGAACTTCGTCCTCACCGTTTATATATCGGGCTATTTGATATTGCCGGCAGCGCCTTGGTGCGCCGCGAAAGTATCGAAGTAGATATCGCAGGTGAGTTAACAGAAATTAAAGAGCTATCTGGCAAGAAGTCAGCAGATTTACTTTTAATTAACGATCACGACCAGACATATGCCAAGTTACGTTTTGATGACCGTTCAGTTGCCACGATGAAGAAGTACCTCGGCCAATTAGATGATTCATTGGCCCGCGGACTTATCTGGGCATCGCTCTGGGATTCAACTCGCGATGGCGAATTATCAGCAAGTGATTACATTGAAATCGCCCTTGGTGCGCTAATGGGTGAAAAAGATATTTCAATGATCACCGCAACTTTCACGCAGATCGACACCGCAATTTGGGCATACCTAGCGCCAAAAAATCGCGATGCGGTTCGCTTATCAGTTGCAAATACCGCGCAAGAATTATTGGATAGCGCTACACCTGGAAGCGATGCACAACTTCAATATGCGCGCGCCTTTGCCAATAACGCATACACGTCAGCACAATTTGAAACTTTAAAGGCGATGCTTGATGGTTCTGTAAATGGATTGGTAATGGATGCTGACCTTCGTTGGTATATCTTCCTATGTGGCGTAAAGCGCGGCGTATTTGGCGTTGCCGATATCGCTGCAGAAGGCGATCGCGACAAGACAGCGCACGGACAGCAATACGTTGCTTATGCACATGCTGCCCTTCCCAGCCAGGAAGCAAAAGCTGCCGCCTTTAAATCAATCACCACTGATGATTTAAGTAACACTATTCACTCATACAAGTGCCGCGGCTTTAACGAGAATATCCATTGCGATCTACTTGAGGCATTTGTGGATAAATACTTCGATGCCATCTTGGAAGTCTGGGCTACCAAGGGATATGAGATTGCCGAAACAACTGCAACTCTAACTTTTCCAACCTGGGCGATCAGTGATGAGACTGTAAAGAAATCTCAACACTGGCTCGATGTAACTGGAAAAGATGCCTCTGCTGCCCTGCGCCGTACCGTAGCCGAAGGTCGCGATGCGATGGTTCGTGCGCTCAAAGCGCGCGCAGTTGATGCTCGCTAATTAATCAATCGAAGTTACGACAGAGCTGGTTTTCTCTTTCTTCTTGCGCTCTCCGGTGAGTGCATATGTAATTACCGAGATCACCAGAAAGAGTGCAACTGGAGCTGCAAAGAAATAGGTAAAGGTTTCAATTGCGCTTAAGCCTTCTCCTGCATTTGTGCCATCTTCTTGCGCGCCCATTGAAATGGCATGGATAGCGGATGCGATATGAATCATCATGGCGTCTAGTGTAAATCAGTTATGCAGTAGCAGCTGCCACACCAAATGGCTCTAGGTAAGGCAACCAACGATTATCTGTGCGACCAGTGCCAAGAATTCGCCAGGCTGCACCAACTGGTTCGCGCGGAAGTGAGCGAAGTCTCCATCCCAAATCTTTTAACGGCTTATCTGCCTTTAAATGGTTGCACTTGTGGCAAGCGGAAACAACATTCTCCCAATTATGTCCCCCGCCACGTGAACGTGGAATTACATGGTCTATCGAAGTTGCAGGTGCTGCGCAGTAAACACACCGGCCGCCATCGCGCGCAAAGATCGCACGACGCGAAAGCGGAACTGCATGGCGGTAAGGAATCTTTACAAATTTATTTAGCCTAATTACTGATGGGAGTTCGATCTGACCCTGCGCAAAGCGCAGAACAGTTCCGGAGGACTCAACCATGGTGGCGCGGGAGTTAAGGACAAGCAGCAGCGCACGACGTTCAGTCACAACACCTAGCGGTTCGTAGGTGGCGTTTAGAACTAACGAGCGAGACATAGATACCCCAGTTTCGAAGCGCGTGGCTCGCGCCGATTGGTTTATCTTGCACTAAGAAAGCGCAAGATAGGGGTATTTGCGGGTCAATTTTTGGTAAAGAATTGGATTAGAGTTTGATCTATGAGCGAGCAGACCCAAAATATTCTGGAATGGCTAAGCGGATCACCGCTTCGCATCGTCACCGTGCTAGTCGTTGCTTGGATCAGCCATAGCATCGGACGACGCGCTATCGAACGCGCTGTCAATAAACTCGCAACTGCTGATCTAAAGCCCGGCCCTGGATTCGCTAAACGTCAATCAGAACGCGCCCGAACCACTGGATCTGTCCTGACTTCAATTCTCAAAGCTGTTATCTGGATAATCGCGCTAGGCATGATCTTGGGAGAATTCGGATTTAATCTCGGGCCCGTGATCGCATCCGCTGGTGTGATTGGCGTTGCTATTGGACTCGGTGCACAAACTTTGGTTCGCGATATTTTATCTGGAATATTTATGCTGATTGAAGATCAATATGGCGTTGGTGATCAGATAAAGGTTTTAGAGATCGAAGGCGTTGTCGAGAAAGTTGGCCTGCGGATAACCACAATTCGCGATGATAAAGATGTGCTTTGGTATGTTCGAAATGGTGAAATATTAATTATTGGGAATGTGTCTCAGAAGCGTTAACCATTCCGTGCGCCGCCATTTCTAGGTACTCACGCAACTGCAAGCGGTTATTTTCTGGCATTTCCATTCCATCCAATGCGCCGAATGCACAAGCCAGCCAAGCATCGCGCGCTGCAATATCGATATGAAATCCAGCATGACGCAACCGCAAGCGCGGATGTCCACGCTCATCTGAATAAGTTGTCGGCCCGCCCCAATATTGTTCAAGAAACATCTTGAAACGTAGAGCGGCACCTTGCATATCTTTCTCTGGATACATCGGAAGTAAAATCGGATCAGTTGCAACGCGGGCATAGAACTGAGATACGAAATCGTTAAAGAAGGACTCTCCCCCAACTTCTTCGTAAAATGTCATCAACTTCTCAAAACTTTGTCGTCAACGCCTTTGGCGATCTGCAAAACGAAGTACGAAGTGACGATACAGAGCGCTCCACTGATGTAAAAAGCAAGTGCGTAATCACCGATTTGCACACGCAAGATAGCTGCGCCAAATGCTGCAACCGCGCCACCGACTTGGTGTCCGACAAATACCCAGCCATAAACCACGCTGGCACGTTGCGGACCCAGAACTGCGCGACAGAGAATGATCGTTGGCGGCACTGTTGCTACCCAATCAAGGCCGTAGAAAATTACAAAGACAAGTGTTGACGCTTCAATACTGCTGAAGAGAATCGATGGCAAAAGAAAGAGCGAGAGTCCACGCAGGCCAAAATAGAAGAAGAGTAATTTTCTTGGGTCGTAGCGATCGGTGAGCCATCCACTAAATACCGTGCCGATCACATCGAAGACGCCGACCATGGCAAGGAGTGATGCAGCAAGAGTCGTTGGCATTCCGTGATCGTGTGCTGCTGGAATAAAGTGAGTTCCGATTAGCCCGCTAGTTGAAAGCCCACAGACAAAGAATGAGCCAAATAAATACCAGAAATCTTTCCTCTTTGAACTTTGGATTAGCGTATCGATCGCCAGAGCGACTGCGCTTAATTCACTCTTGGCTGGTGGCTGCCAACCTGCTGGCGCACCATAAGGCAGTAGTCCAAGATCAGCAGGTTTATCCTTAAGGAAGAAATAAATAAATGGCACAACTAGCAGTGCAAACGAAGCAACGGTAATTGAAACGCTCTTCCATCCATAAGTGTCAGCCAAATGAGAGAGTCCTGGTAAGAAAATTAACTGCCCGGTTGCAGACGCTGCGGTGAGAATTCCGATTACTAAACCGCGCTTTGCAACGAACCAGCGATTAGCAACCGTTGCAGCAAATACCAAAGCCATGGAGCCTGTTCCAACACCAACGATCACGCCCCAAGTTGCGATTAACTGCCAAGGAGCTTGGATAAAGATTGTAAGGAAAGCGCCGAATGAAACTGTGGTCAGCGCCAACATCACTACTTTACGAATTCCAAATTTCTCCATCAGGGCTGCCGCAAATGGGGAAACCAGTCCAAAGAGAAGGACATTTATTGCAATGGCAAGTGAGATATCAGAGCGTGACCAACCGAAGGCATCTTCAAGCGGAACAATTAAAACCGACGGCGCAGATCGAAAACCCGCGGTTGCCATCAAAGTTACAAATGTAACCGCAACTGCAATCCAGCCCGGATGAATCCTGCGCTGAGTTAAACTCATTTAAACCAGGCGCAACCAAATGGCTGTATCAGTTGGAATTGAATTTCCAACTAATTCACCACTAGAAATTAAAACCTTAGCGCCGACTGGAATTTCTATAGCAGCACCAAAGTTGATGTAGCAAGCGAAATTACCAGGGCGTGAGAATGCAACGACATCTTTTCCAGCTTCAATCCAACTCATTGGACCGTCGCCTAATCCTTCTTCTAATTTACGCAGCGCGAGTGCTTGGCGATACATAGTTAGCGTTGAACCGGCGACACCATCTTGTAATTCAGGAGAGAAATTTCCCATCCAAGGACTTAACGGCAACCAAGCTTGATCTAGCTCCAGCATTTCATTTGTTGAGAAACCAAAACCGCCTGTTGGTTCGCTCTTCCAAGGAAGCGGCACGCGACAACCATCGCGACCGCGATCTTTATAGCCACTCATCTTCCAACGTGGATCAGTTAGGCGATCTTCAGGGATATCGCGTATTTCAGGCAGACCGAGTTCTTCACCTTGATATAAATATGTGCCACCAGGAAGTGCCAACGACATCAGCGTTGCACTCTTAGCGCGCAAAGTACCGCGAGCGATATTAAATTTAGCGGGATCACCTTGGCGGGTAAAAGTTGATTCACCATTATTTGTTAAGCCCAGATCTAGGCGATCCACGGAGCGAACCACATCGTGGTTATTAAATACCCACGATGGTGGAGCCCCCACTTCTAACAACGCCGCCATTGAGTTATCAATCTTTTCTCTTATCTCATCAGCGTTCCAAAGCGTTGTGAGCATTTCAAAGTTAAATGAATTTTGCAGTTCATCTGCGCGAACATAGCGCGCAATACGTGAGGATGGGCTGACCCAGGCTTCAGCAACGGCCATGCGATCACCAGGATATGAATCAAGGATTTTGCGCCACGAACGATAAATCTCGTGCACACCTTCTTGATCCCAGAATGGGCGCTCGTGAGGTGCCAACATCTCGGAAGTTGTATTTACTTCTGGAATATCAGGCAGACCGGGATATTTGATCATTCCATGCGCAACGTCAATGCGGAAACCATCTACGCCGCGATCAAGCCAGAACTTTAAAACATCTTCTAGGTGCGAACGAACTTCTGGGTTCTCCCAATTTAAATCTGGTTGTTCAATTGCAAAGAGGTGCAGGTACCACTGCCCTGGTTTTCCATCAGCTTCAATGACACGTTCCCACGCACATCCACCGAAAACGGCTTCCCAATTATTTGGTGGTAAGTCACCGTTAGGCCCTTTGCCATCGCGAAACATGTAGCGATCACGTTCTGGTGATCCTGGCGCGGCTTTTAGCGCTGCCTGAAACCATTTATGTTGATCACTTGTGTGGTTAGGGACGATATCGACAATAAATTTAATTCCGTGATCGTGTGTTGCCTTAATTAACTTTTCAGCATCTGCCAGCGTTCCGTACTGCGGTTCTATATCCATGTAATCTGAAACGTCATAGCCATGATCATTTTGCGGTGATGGGTACCAAGGAGTGATCCAGATTGCATCAACGCCAAGTTGCTTTAGGTATGGCAGGCGTGAGCGGATGCCTTCGACATCTCCAATGCCATCGCCATTTGAGTCAGCAAATGAGCGGATGTAGATCTGATAAGTAACAGCGTCGCGCCACCAAGGGCGCTCTTTACGTGAAGCGAGAACGTGGCTCAATTAATTGGTCTCCAGGTACTTGGTAAGGAATTCTCTTTCCTTATCGGTCAGTGGACGAGACTTCTTTGTCTCAAGTGAGATTGCTACCTGCACAGTCTTTACCTTGGCAAAAACTTTTCCTTCATCACAGATCGTATAAAGTACAGTGAAAGAGGAGTTACCAATCTTTTCCACGGAAATTTCGACATCTACAAATCGTCCACCCTCGTAAATTGGCTCAAAGAAATCAACTTCTGCTCGAGCGACCACCATTTCGATAAGAGTTGATGCATTCATGGCCGATGAAAAAACTGCAGTTGACCAGACGAAGCGTGCCTCCTGGGCGTAGGTCAGATATTTTGCATTATTGACATGGCCCATTGCATCTAGATCATCCCAGCGAACGAATTGCTTACTTATATATTTCATTATCGAGTGAGCTTTCTGTAAGTGGCGCGATGAGGTCGCGCCGCATCTGCGCCTAGTCGGGATATCTTATTCTCTTCATAAGATTCAAAGTTTCCCTCAAACCAGAACCAAGTAGATTCGCCTTCGTAGGCCAGAATGTGTGTGGCCACACGGTCGAGGAACCAACGATCGTGCGAGATAACGACTGCACACCCAGGAAATTCCAGCAAGGCATTTTCGAGTGATCCCAGTGTTTCCACATCTAGGTCATTTGTTGGCTCATCGAGCAGAAGTAAATTTCCGCCCAACTTTAAAGTTAGCGCTAAATTCAGACGGTTTCGCTCACCGCCAGAAAGTATGCCCGCCTTCTTCTGTTGATCAGGTCCTTTAAAACCAAAGGCTGAAACATAGGCACGAGATGGCATTTCTACTTGGCCGACTTTTATAAAGTCATTGCCATCTGAAACAACTTCCCATAAAGACTTCTTAGGATCGATGCCACCACGACTCTGATCAACATATGAAATCTTCACAGTCTCACCGATTTTCACATTGCCAGAGTCAGC
>CAMAPO010000027.1 GCA_945860245.1 Bifidobacterium breve | reverse complement strand
GAGATCAATATTGAAGAGGTTGCGGGTACGGCAGAGATTGTTGAGAAGGTAAATGGTGGCAATCGCACGGTGCCGACGTTGGTGTTCTCGGATGGAAGTGCGATGACTAATCCATCGGCTAAAGAGGTAGTGGAGAAGTTAGCTTCGCTTTAGGTTTATTCGAAGTCTCCACCACGGCCTGTAATGCGCTTGGGGTTCTTTCGGGGACGGTCTATGCGCGTTGCCAGAGCTATGACCGCAATCGCATAGATGGCAATGAGTGCAAAACCGATTTTCATTAATTAACCGAGAACTGCCCAGGTAACAAGTGCGAAGATTGCGATTCCTAAACCAACAATTGCGATTGCTGAAAGTGAAAGTAGCCCGCGTGAATCAGCAATCTTGTCAGCGAGAGCAGACTTCTTTTCTACTTTGCGTAGATCAACCAGGAGCGCTTCGCCTTCGCGTACTGCGGCATATTGGCTAATAATTGCCAAAATTCCGGTCGCTGCGGCAACGCCAAGTGCCAAATATTTGGTGGCATCGTTTGCGGTATCGAACTTATTGAATGCTGCAAGAACTGTGATTGCAATCAGGACTAGTGCTGGTGCAACCTGGGCTTGAATAATCTGTGTTCGTGACTTGTGCCAAAGAGTGATCAGTGTCTTTTCATCCATTTGAGTTTCCTCTCCAAGAAACCTAGTAGTCCATTTGGGACGAGGAAAGGCTACGGGAGGGTGCGCGGGTGCGCATTGTGAAAAGGGTGGGAATTCTGACCCGGCCGCACATTTGAGCAGGGGGTTCCAATAGAATTAGGGTATGAAAAAGACTCTTGCGCTAGTGACCATGGCCTTACTTCTATCGATTGTGACTGCACCGGGATCATTGGCGGCAGTTAAGGCGGGGGCTGCGTGTACTAAGGCAGGGCTGACAAATATTACGGGTGGATTTAAGTACACCTGTGTAAAGAAGAGTGGAAAGTTAGTTTGGGTTAAGGGCGCTGCAGTGAAGGCGAGTGCGAAGCCGAGTGCAAGTGCGGCTGCAGCCGGTTACACAATGGAAAAGGTTAAGGCCAATGCCAGCGCGACTAGTTGCTGGACAGTGATAAAAGGAAACGTGTATAACTTAACGGCTTGGATTAACCAGCATCCAGGTGGATCGAGTTCGATTAAATCACTTTGTGGCGTTGATGGAAGTTCGGCATTTGCAGCGCAACACCAAGGGCAAAGTAAGCCGGAATCTCGTTTGACTGGTTATCTGTTGGGGCCGCTGACGAAGTAATTGCATCTCTCAAATGTCGGTGGGTGGGGCTAGGTTTCTTGTTGAGGGAAAGGTGGCAAGGCGATGTTTGAACTATTGGCGCTGGCTGCAGTGATCTATTTATTTATCAATCGCAAGAAACGAGTGCGCAAAGTGCGGGGGATCGATGCCGAACTTCGCGAACTTGTGGAAAGTACTTATTACTCAGATGCGATGGCGGCTGAGATAAAAGGTTATTTGTTGTCAGTGGTTGCAGATGATCGCGATGGTGCAGAAAAGTTCTCTGATGCACGCATTGCGCAGGCGCAATCTATTTTGGATCGGGCAGGGCCAGCGGCTTTCTATTGGATGGCGGAGATCGCAACGCAGCTTGCGGTTTTATCGGCGGCAAAGATAAATGGAATGGGTACCAATGTTGAAGCAGAACTTGGATCAGTTGGTATTACACCTGAAGCGGTTGTGCGCGTGGTTGTAAAAGGTTAATTACTGGTGGCGGATGAAGGCGGCAACTGCGGGATTGCCCTTCATCTCAGATAGCTCTTCTGCAGTCGGCAGGGTTGGGCGATCGCGTTCTACTTTAACGAGGCAGAGAAAACCAAATACTTCTTCTTCATCGGCGCGGAATTGATGCCAGGCCCAAGATGGAACATAAACGAGATCGTGCATTGTAAGTGGCAAGACTTCATCGCCGACTAAGCAAGCGCCCTTGCCTTTAATTGGAATAACTAGGTGAGTGTGTTCGTGTTTTTCAAGAGTGGTGTGGCCGCCGGCATCGATTTCGAAGTATCTAACTTCCATGCCATCAACGTGATCTTCACCGAATAAAACGCGGCGGGTTACATCTTTAAATGTGGCAGCGCCATCTTCATCTTTATAGACGAGCTCTTCGATATTACGCCAGCGATGTGGTTCATCTTGGATGACGTGGTTTTTATTGTGGCGCACGGGGCAATGATAGCCGCGCTGGGTATGTGGTGTTTAATTGGCATATGAGCGAACGCAAATGGGGCTTTAAAACTAAGGCTCTTCACGCCGGGACCCAACCGGATCCGCAAACTGGTGCACGCGCTCTGCCTATCTATCAATCAACGGCATTTGTCTTTGAAAATACTGAAGATGCCGGCAATTTATTTGCCCTGCAAAAGTACGGCAATATCTATAGCCGAATTGGCAACCCAACTGTTGCTGCCTTTGAAGAGAAGATTGCCGCGCTCGAAGGTGGAATTGGCGCAGTTGCGACATCTAGCGGAATGGCTGCGCAATTCTTAACTTTTGCAGCCCTGGTTGGTACCGGCGACCATGTTGTTGCATCATCACATTTATATGGCGGCACGCTGACGCAATTAGATGTGACGCTACGTCGATTTGGTGTGGATACGACATTTATTAAGAGCGATAAGGCGGCAGATTTTGCTGCTGCGATCACCGATAAAACCAAGTTTATTTACGCCGAGATGATCTCTAACCCATCATCACAGATCGGTGAGATTGAAGAACTCGCTAAGGTCGCACACGATGCCGGCCTGCCTTTGATTATCGATTCCACGGTTGCAACTCCTTATCTGGTGCGCCCAATTGAATACGGCGCAGATATCGTCTTGCACTCAGCGACAAAGTTTCTTGGCGGCCACGGCACGACTTTGGGTGGCGTAATTGTTGAATCTGGAAAATTTAATTGGGGAAATGGCAAATTCCCCACAATGACTGAACCAGTTGCTTCATACGGTGGAGTCTCGTGGTGGGAGAACTTTGGCGAATTTGGATTCTTAACAAAGTTGCGATCAGAACAGCTGCGCGATGTCGGTGCATCTTTAAGTGCCATGTCAGCATTTTTATTGGTGCAGGGCGTGGAAACTCTGGCACAACGTATGCGCGATCACGTGGCAAATGCCAAGTCGGTAGCCGAATGGTTAGAAAGTGATTCCAGAATTGATTGGGTTAAATACGCCGGCCTTGCCAGCCACCCACACAATGCGCGCGCTAAGAAGTATCTGCCTGAAGGCCCGGGATCAGTCTTTTCATTTGGCGTTAAAGGCGTGGGCTCACTTTCTAGCCGCCAAGCCGGTGAAAAGTTTATTAACTCGGTGCAACTGGCTAGCCACTTGGCCAATATCGGTGATGTGCGCACGCTAGTAATTCATCCCGCCAGCACAACACATCGCCAATTAACAGATGAACAACTGCTCGAAGGCGGAGTTGCGCAAGATTTGATCCGCATCAGTGTGGGCCTTGAAGATATTGAGGATATTTTGTGGGATCTAGACCAGGCGTTAACAATTGCAACCGGGCAGGTGCGCTAATGGCATATACCGAACCAAGTGCGCTTGATCGTTTGGCTTTTATGCAAAGCGCCAAGAATGTGGCCATTGTTGGGGCATCTGATAATCCAGCGCGCGCAAGTTACTTTGTCGCCACGTATTTACTTTCATCAGCACACTTTAAATTATTCTTTGTAAACCCCCGCCTTGATGAAATTCTAGGGCAGAAGGTTTATAAGTCCTTGGCTGATATTGAAGAACCAATTGATATCGTCGATGTCTTTAGAAAGGCATCTGATATTCCTGGTGTTCTCGATGAAGCAATTGCGATTAAAGCAAAGACTTTCTGGATGCAGCTCGGGATTACAGATCAGGCATCTGCCGAACGCGGTGAGGCCGCTGGGTTAAACGTTGTGCAAGATAAGTGCTTGAAGATTGAACACGCGCGATTTGCTGGTGGCCTAAACCTGGCAGGTTTTAATACCGGGGTCATATCTTCTAAGCGCAATAAATCTATTTAGATCTCACCTTTATCTAAACCTTTTAAAACATCTTTAGCGCGCTGCCTGAGTTCTGGTAAATCCGACAATCGATTTAAACCAAATATTTGCTGGCTCATTCGGTGATTCTTCTTAAAGCTTTCACCGTGACGATCTAGGAAATCCCAATACAAAGTAGTAAATGGACAAGCATCATCGCCGGTGCGGTTCTTTGGGTTGTATTTGCAAGGTTTGCAGTAATTACTCATCCGCGAGATGTAGGCACCGCCTGCGGCATACGGCTTAGTCATCATTGCCCCGCCGTCGGCGTGAACGCCCATACCAATCACATTCGGAACCATCACCCATTCGGTGGCATCGATAAACACTTCGCGCATCCAATCCAGAAATTCCTGCGGATTGGTGCCAGTTATCAACGCCAGATTGCTTAAGACCATCAGGCGCGGAATGTGATGAACCCACGCGCGATCTTGAATATCTGTGACGATTGTCTTTACGCAATTCATCTCAGTTTTGCTGGGATCGCTAAATAGCGGAAGAAGTTTGCGGGTGGCCTTTAACTGATTGTTCTCGCGGTAATTAGGACCGAGATACCAATACATTCCATTTACATACTCACGCCAGCCAATAACCTGCCGGATAAAGCCCTCGGCAGATTCAATTGGGATTGTGCCGGTATTGAATTTCTTGACGGCTGCATCAATTACTTCTGATGCGTGCAGCAAGCCATTATTTAAATATGGACTAAGCAATGAATGATGCAGCGCCCAATTATCTAGCGCCATGGCATCTTCATAAGGACCAAAGGTGGCAAAGTGGTTTTCAATAAAATTCTTTAGTTGCGCAAGTGCGCCTTTGCGAGTGGTGGCCCAGGTGGAAGTTGGTGTGAAGTTAAGTTCCTTGCCGACTTCAATATCGATCGCATCTGGCTTATGTTCAAGGTATTTGGGCCAGGTGTAGTTCTTTGGGGGAGGCAAGCGGTTCTCTTTATCGAAGTTCCACGCCCCGCCAGTTGGTTTGCCATTTTCAATCAAGATATTTAAACGGGCGCGTTGGGCGCGATAAAAAGTCTCCATTAAATAACTCTTCTGCGCGCCTGCCCAGATCGCAAAGTGTTTGCGACTTGTTAAGAAGAAATCATTTTCAATAAAGGTCGCGCCAAGCTCTTTTAACTGCTCATATTGGCGGTGCGAAGATGGTTCGGCACAAATTAGATCGCGCTTTGGATGCAGCTTTGCAATCTCTTTCAGGCCATCAATTGTCGTCGCAGCCGTTACATACTCAACGGTGAAACCTTCATCGCGCAGTGCTCGGGCGAAATGGCGAGCAGATGAAATTAGAAAGTGCAGGCGCTGCGGATGCCAGGGCCGCCCGGTGGTCATCCGCTGGCTTTGAACAAAGGCGATTACATCTTCTTCGGCGTTGGCCTCGCGCAGTGCGCCGTAATTGCGGTGCAGGTGATCAAAGGGGATATAGATCAAGCGCGACATAAAAGTAGGGTAAATGAAAAGCCCGCAGATTTCTCTGCGGGCTTTTTCTCTGGAGCTTTCGCGACAGAGCACACCATTGACTACGGTGCTCAAAGTTTACTAAAGAAAATTCAAAAACCGCAATCATTTTATTTATCCACAATAGGCATTTCCTAAAGATTAGAAAGGATGAAATTGACCTATCTTGCGCGTGTGTCTCGCTGTAGCTCAGCGGATAGAGCACACCATTGACTACGGTGCGGTCGCGGGTTCGAATCCCGCCAGCGAGACCACATCTTAGGAGCCCTAGGAATTAGTCACCTGGGGCTCCTTTGTTTATTTCGATACCTTAGTCTTTATCCATGGCCAAGCTAAGAGGATTGCTAAAGGCTTCACACTTTGGCCCAACTCTGATTGTCACATCTATCTCTTGGTTCTTCGCCGCGTATTACTGGTGGGAAGGCCCGGCATATGTAATCGCCTTCGGAGTTTTCACGGGGCAGTTAGTGGTCGGTTGGAGCAATGACCTTTATGACTACGCCGATGATTTAAAACATAACCGATTGAATAAACCTTTAGTTGCCGGAACCATCACGCAGAAGTATTTAATGAAGTGGCTGCGCTTTATGGTGCCATTCTCATTTGTGGCAAATTTGCTTGGCCCGCTGGGCTTTAAAGGTGGGATGGTCTATATGTTTGGGATTTCAATGGGCGTGGCATATAACTTCTACTTTAAATACAACGTATTTTCTTGGCTGCCATATGCACTCGCCTTTGCGGCGCTGCCATCTTGTATTGCAATCTCAAAAGATATAACTCCACCGGTCTGGATGTGGCTCGGAGGAGCGATCTTTGGAAGCGCGGCACACTTTATAAATGTGATTAAAGATATCGATCAAGATCGCGCCAGCGGTATTGGTGGTGCGCCACAGAGAATTGGCAAGCGAAATTCGATCTTGGTTGCTGCGTTGTTAATCGCCCTAGGTGCGCTAACGCTCTATCTCTTTGGCTAAAGATTCACCAGGAATTAACTACTTCACCTAGCAGTTGCGGCATAATCCAATTACATTTCTCGCATGTCGCTTCGCCGGAGAGATTTGATTGTTGGCCTCTTTGGCGCTGTCTTAGCGCTGATTTCTGGTGCAGCAAACGCCGCAGATGTGCCGAAGTTAAAGTGCACTCGCGTTGGGCAAGTGGTTATTTACCGCAAACAAAAATTTACGTGTGTGAAGAAGAGCGGAAAGTTGGTGTGGGGTAAGGGCGTGCCGCTGCCGGTTAAGAGCCCGACTCCGAAGCCAAAGGCAACGCCAACGCCATCTGCAACGCCAACGCCATCTGCAACGCCATCTGCAACGCCATCTGCAACGCCAACGCCAACCTCAACTAAGCGCTTGGTCAAGGTAGCGAACTCAACTGATATTGCTGTTGGCGGTGTAAAAGTAATTGAACTCGATCGCGCTACGGGTTTATTTCTCTCGATCGTTTTAATTCGTGAGAGCACTGGGTTGCGCGCACTGCAGGCAGAATGTCCGCACGCAGGTTATGTGGTGATAACAAATGGTGGACCAGAGCTACTTTGCCCAGCCCATAACTCACTCTTTAGCGTGAAGACCGGTGATGTTTTGCGTGGGCCGGCAAGTACTGGTTTAAAGAGTTACGAAGTTACTGAAACTGCTGGAGAAATCTTTGTCGCGTTTTAACGAACGCTGCGCATTACCGCGGTGACTTTGCCAAGGATCTCGCAATTGTCGCCATTGATTGGCGCAAATGCAGGATTGGCAGGAAGTAACCAGATATGGCCGCCCTTGCGTTGGAAAGTTTTAACAGTTGCTTCGCCATCGATCATCGCCGCAACGATCTCGCCATTGTTGCAATCTTTCTGTTCGCGAATAACAACGTAATCGCCATCGCAGATTGCGGCATCGACCATTGATTCACCAACGACCTGCAACATATAAAGGTTGCCTTTGCCGACGAGGGTTTCAGGGAGAGCAAATGTTGATTCAACGTTCTGTTCGGCGGTAATTGGACCACCGGCTGCGATCCGTCCAACGAGTGGAACCTGCTTGGTGGCTTCGACTTCGAGTTCAGATTTCTCACCTGGCATCAAGACCTCAAGGACGCCGCCGCGGGTTGGGTGGGAGGTGATGAAGCCCTTCGCCTTGAGAAGATCGAGTTGGTATTTAACCGAGGCTGTGGAACTTAGGCCAGCGGAGGCAGCGATGATGCGCATCGATGGGGGAAAGCCCTGATCGTCCATGCTCGCCTTGATGACCTGCAGGATCTTGAGCTGGCGGGCGGTTAAGCCGTGTTCGCCTGCTGCTTGATCGGGGAGTTCGGTGACTTTGGCGCTTGCCGCTGGTTTTTTGCTCATGGGTACAGGGTGACACAGCCCAGGAAAAAAATCAAACATATGTTCGAAAATAACTTGCCGATGTCGGTGGCATGGGGTTTAATTGGCTTTGTTCGAACAAGTGTTCGAATACCTTCCCCAAGGTAGTACCAGCAGGAGAAAACCATGAGCACTATTTCACTTAACGCGACAAGCCCGCAAACCCTTATAAATCAAGGGTTTCAGACCAATCCGTCCGGCCTTCATTTAACACGTCGTGGTCGTTTGGCGCGCACGCTCTTGGTTCTCTCACTCGCTGTAGTCCTGGCCAGCGCCTTTGGCCTTAAGGCCGGTGCCGGCACCGCAGATCAGATCGGCGCCCCCACAACCTTTATCGAGGTCACTGTGGCTCCAGGTGACACCCTTTGGTCACTGGCGGTACGCCTAGCCGATGGTGGCGATGTTCGCGCGCTAGTCGATGAGATTGCATCTGTTAACTCCCTCGCCTCAGCCGAGGTTCAAGCAGGCCAGAAGCTGCGTATCCCACTGCGCTAAATCCTGCGACACGCCGTTCATCTCGTATTTACCTACTCGACAGGCAAACTCTCTAGAAATGCTTTATAGTTCCCACTATATGTAGGGGTCAAAGCCAATAAAACTTCCATAAGTAGTGTTTATACGGTAGTTTTTGCGGTCCACCAATACATCTAAATTTGGAAATATCTAGTATTTCGAAGGGAGACACGCCGAGATGATTTGCCCGTTCTGCACACACGATGATTCTCGAGTCGTCGACTCTCGTCCCGTTGAAGATGGCACACAAATTCGCCGTCGCCGTGAATGCCCACAATGTGGCGAGCGCTTCTCAACTCAAGAGGTCGCACTCCTCAACATCATCAAACGTTCAGGTGCAACCGAGCCATTTGCTCGCGAAAAAGTTTTGGTCGGTGTTCGCAAAGCCTGCCAAGGTCGCCCAGTTGGCGATGATGATCTAGTCCTATTGGCCCAGCGCGTTGAAGAAACTCTTCGCCGCACCGGTAAAGCTGAAATCGAAGCTCAAGAAGTGGGCTTGGCAATCCTTGCGCCACTTCGCGAACTCGATGAGGTCGCCTACCTTAGATTTGCCAGCATTTATCGTAACTTTAAGTCCCTTGAAGATTTCGAAGGCGAGATCGCGTTACTGCGAGCAGTGCCTTCGAGTTTAAATTCCTCAGCAGTCAATGAAAAAAGCGACGCCCCATCGTCACGTACAAATCAACCAGCAACGAGCAATCGTTAATTTAAGAAGACGGGAAAATAAAAGATGTCAGATACGGTCATCAACCGACCAGCCAAAGATAAGAACGGCCAATTCGGCAAGGGTCTTACTATGGAACGCATTTATACCAATGAAGGGATTCATCCTTACGACGAAGTTAAGTGGGAGCGTCGCGATGTTGTCCAGGCAAACTGGAAAACTGGCGAGACTGTCTTTGAACAACGTGGGGTTGAGTATCCAGATTTCTGGTCAGTAAATGCTTCAACAATTGTTACAACCAAGTACTTCCGTGGGGCAGTAGGAGCAGAAAATCGTGAGTGGTCACTTAAGCAAGTTATCGATCGCGTAGTTCTTACATACACAAAAGCCGGAAAAGAATTTGGTTACTTTGCAACAGATAAAGATGCAGAGATCTTCGAGCACGAGCTAACACATATGCTCATGCACCAGATCTTCTCCTTTAACTCACCAGTTTGGTTTAACGTCGGAACTTCTTCACCACAGCAAGTAAGCGCATGCTTTATCTTGTCGGTTGATGACACGATGGATAGCATCCTTAACTGGTACCGCGAAGAAGGAATGATCTTCAAGGGCGGTTCCGGTGCTGGTTTAAACCTTTCACGTATTCGTTCTTCAAAGGAACTTCTAAAATCAGGTGGAACAGCCTCTGGCCCAGTTTCATTTATGCGTGGTGCAGACGCGTCCGCTGGAACAATCAAATCTGGCGGCGCAACCCGTCGCGCAGCGAAGATGGTTGTTCTAGATGTTGATCACCCAGATATCGAAGAATTTATCGAAACAAAGGTCAACGAAGAAGACAAGATTCGCGCCCTTCGCGATGCCGGCTTTGACATGGACCTTGGGGGGAAGGACGTTTCGTCGGTCCAGTATCAGAACGCGAACAACTCAGTCCGCCTTTCAGATAAGTTCATGCAGGCAGTTGAAAACGGAGAGCAATTCGGGTTAACAGCTCGCTCAACCGGTGAAGTTATTGACACAGTTGATGCGCGCGCACTCTTCACAAAGATCGCACAAGCTGCTTGGGCATGTGCTGATCCAGGAGTTCAATTTGATGACACCATCAATGATTGGCACACAACTCCAGAGACAGGTCGCATTAACGCGTCAAACCCTTGCTCTGAATACATGTCACTAGATAACTCATCTTGTAACTTGGCCTCCCTTAACTTGATGAAGTTCCTAAAATCAGATGGTTCATTTGATGCCAAGACCTTTGGTCGCGCATCAGAAATGATCATCACTGCAATGGATATCTCAATCTGTTTCGCAGATTTCCCAACTGTTGCAATCGGTGAGACAACTCGCGCATACCGCCAGCTCGGAATCGGATATGCAAACCTCGGCGCGCTACTTATGGCATCAGGCCTTGCCTACGATTCAGAAGGTGGACGCGCCCTTGCCGGCTCGATCACATCGTTGCTCTCAGGTATTACCTACAAGCGCTCAGCAGAACTCGCTGGCATTGTTGGTGCATACGATGGCTTCGCACAGAACGCGCAGCCACACGCACGTGTGATGCGCAAGCATGCAGCAGCTTCATCTGCTGCAAAGAGCTCGACAACACTTGATATGGATGTCTGGACTGAAGCTAATAAGGCTTGGGATGCATGTCTTGCAACCGGCGATAAGAACGGCTGGCGTAATGCACAGATCTCTGTGCTTGCCCCAACCGGAACAATCGGTCTGATGATGGATTGCGATACAACTGGTATCGAACCTGACTTCTCATTGGTTAAGTTTAAGAAGCTCGTCGGTGGCGGATCTATGCAGATCGTTAACCAGACAGTTCCTGCAGCCCTTCGTAAACTCGGATACTCAGAAGAGACCATTGAAGCGATAGTTGAATTTATCGCGGCAAATGGCCACGTAATCGATGCTCCAGGACTTAAGCAAGAGCACTATGAAGTATTTGACTGTGCACTAGGTGCGCGCTCAATTGCTCCAATGGGCCACGTGCGAATGATGGCTGCTTGCCAGCCGTTCCTATCAGGTGCGATTTCAAAGACAGTTAACCTTCCAGAGGATGCAACTGTTGAAGAAGTTGAAGAAGTTCACCTAGAAGCATGGCGCATGGGCATCAAAGCACTTGCTGTCTATCGCGATAACTGCAAGGTCGGTCAGCCACTTTCAGATGGCAAGGCGAAGAAGAAAGATGCTCCTGTCGAAGCAGAAGCACTTGCAACCCCGGTTCGCAAGCGCCTTCCAAAGTCTCGTCCATCTACAACAACCTCATTCTCTGTTGGCGGCGCCGAAGGTTATATGACCTCAGGTGCATACGCTGATGGCGCACTTGGTGAGGTATTCCTAAAGCTGGGCAAGCAAGGTTCAACACTTGCCGGTGTAATGGATGCATTCTCAATCGCAGTTTCAATCGGACTTCAATACGGTGTTCCACTAGAAACATTTGTTGAGAAGTTCACCAACTTGCGCTTTGAGCCAGCTGGTATGACAGATGATGCTGATATCCGTATGGCGCAATCAATGATGGATTACATCTTCCGTCGCTTAGCACTTGATTACCTACCGTTTGATCAGCGTTCAGCGATGGGGCTATTTACATCCTCAGAGCGTGCACGCGCCCTTGAAACAGGCGAGTACACACAAGATGCAACACCTGCGAGTGCTGATACCCCAAAAGCACCAGTGGCGGTTGCTCCTGTGGCGGCTCCTGTGGCTGTAAAAATTGAACCTGCTCCACTAGCAGCAACAATTGGTTCATCTTCTGATCTCCTAGAATCAATGGGAATCAAATCAGATGCACCACTTTGTATGACTTGTGGCGTCAAGATGCGTATGTC
>CAMAPO010000026.1 GCA_945860245.1 Bifidobacterium breve | reverse complement strand
GTCTTAGGAGCGGCCATTACTTAGTCACCTTCTTCTTACCTGCAATTGCTTTACGTGGACCCTTACGAGTACGAGCGTTTGTATGTGTGCGCTGACCACGTACAGGAAGTCCCTTGCGGTGACGAATACCTTGGTAGCTCTGAATTTCAACTTTACGACGAATGTCGCCAGCGATTTCGCGGCGGAGATCGCCCTCAATCTTGTAGTTAGCTTCGATATATTCACGAAGCTGTGCGAGTTCTGATTCTTGCAAATCTTTAACGCGTGTATCTGGAGAAATCCCAGTTGCCGCGAGAGTTGCATGAGAACGAGTAAGACCCATTCCGAAGATATAGGTGAGTGCGATTTCCACGCGTTTTTCGCGCGGTAGATCGACACCAACAAGACGTGCCATTTATTCAACCGATCTGTAATCCGGAGGTCCTTCGCAGTGCTTCTCCCACTTAGTTATTTAAAACTAGAGTATCGAGTCTCGGCCTACCGGTCCGAAAGTTCTAAGTAATTACTTACTTAGTTGCACCACGCGTACTTTTATTAAGTTTTGGAACTAATTTATTAACTAGCCCTGACGTTGCTTGTGACGGAGATTTTCGCAAATAACCATGACGCGACCCTTGCGGCGAATGACTTTGCACTTATCGCAAATCTTCTTAACGCTTGGATTAACCTTCATGCTCTTGCTCCACTCTTTCGTTACTTGTAACGGTAAATAATTCGACCTCGAGTGAGGTCATAGGGACTAAGTTCTACGATCACACGATCACCAGGAAGGATGCGAATGTAGTTCTTTCGCATCTTGCCGCTGATGTGCGCAAGAATTTTGTGCCCATTTGTTAGTTCAACGCGAAACATTGCGTTAGGTAAAGCTTCAGCAACGGAACCTTCGATCTCGATGGCGCCATCTTTGCTAGCCACTAACACCCACTTCTGTTTCAAGTCGAACCCACACCCGTTTGCGAGCGCGGTTGCACCCGCCAAAAACCCTCAGGATTTTCGCCAGGAGCGAAGGTGCAGTCTAAAGCCACCCCCCTTATAAAGGGAAATTGGCTAATTTGGCCCTATTGGACCCCCTAGACACGCTGGCTTGATCTCAGCACATCTACGTATTTACGATCTTTTTGAAGCCTTTTGGGCATACCGGCTTCGCGGCGGTCACTTTGCGCTTGGTGGCTCCTTTTGAGCACCAAATGGTCTTGGTCGCTATCGCGCCCTTTGAACCCGACTTGTCGAATTTTACCACGATGGTTGGGTTTGAATAATGGAAACCATTCGCTGAGAAGAAAATCCATCCTGATTCTGATTTAAGGGAAACAGTTGCAACAGTTTTTACTTCGTTTCCGTAAGCAATTGAAACTGTTGCGCTAGGTGGCAAATTACTTTGGCCGTATAAACATTTAATTGAAGTTAACGGCATGGCAAGTGTATAAGTTCCTAAATTCTGATTTCCACTTTCATCGTAATGCGGTGCAGCCACTTTATAGGTCAATGAAGATGTCGCCGCATCCCACTGCGGTGGCTTACTTGAATACACGGATGCATTTGATGCAACAAATCCTGAAATCTCCCCGGACACCTTTAAGCAAGATTGATCGGAACTCGACAGATTTGTTCCGAACGACCAATTAGAAACAGTTGTCAGCGCTTTTTCTTTCAGATACGGACTCCACGCTGCATATTCTTCTAAGCCTCGATCGCCTTGTGAAGGGTCAGCAACCAAATAATAAGATGAACTCGGATCGGGGTCATAGCCTCCTGACGGCCAAACTTTCTCAATAAAGCCAGCGGGTAATTCTGAATAATTTACCCATCCTCCAGCGATTGGCAGTGTCACGGGCTTCGCAGTGACGGTAATCAATTGAGACTTAACATTTATTACTCGAACATTAAAACTTGCATCAGCGACGCGGCCGCGTAACCATCCGCTAACTGTACGTGGGACCCGTACTGAAAGTGAGTACCTAAAATCACGCTCTGGTAATTTAGCTTGATAGCAAATACCAAGATCTGTTGATAAGCAGCCTTGTTTTGATGAAGTCACATACACATTTCCGAGGCCAGTTCTAGGATCATTGTAACTTTCAACTGTAGGAACAGATATAGTCGAATCTAAAGTTTTAGAAACTGGTGTGATATCTGCATCAAATTTATATATCGGGTCGTTGGTGCCTGAAACAATTACAAAGAGTCCCGCCCTAACAAGAAAATAGTTTTCTTCACTATCTTGATAGACGCTAGCGGAGGATGATCTAGGTACTCCGCTCTTAACGTCTTCACGTATGTCAAGTGATGACCCAAAGGTTTTGTTAACTAAGGTTAGTTTCTTCGCTGATCCAGAAGTTTCAAAGACAGAAAAGGAGTCAATACACCCCAGTTCCGCACTGTTCAGGCATGTGCCAAGGAATAGTCTTCCTTCAAGTTGGTAACCGTTTTTTACTGGGCATTCTAGATCGGACCAAGAAGTACACTTTTTCCAATTCCAGTATTGGCTTGGTTCAATACTTCCATCTGATTTGAAGTTTGGTATGTGTGAATACCTGATATATCCGATGGAGGAAACTGAAGCCGCATTTTCGACAAAAACCAATCCGCGTGCACCTGTAGATGGCTTTGAAAGCTCCATAATCTGTATTGGATCTTTAGCAATAACTTCAGCTGCATTTGCCGAAGTGGCACCAAGTAATCCAATTATCAGGAATAAGCTAAATTTTTTGATTACTAGACCACGCTTTCACATTTTAGAAAAGAAACTAGCTCTGGAAATCCTCGCGGCGAACCCAAGTAACCAAGACCCAGAGCGAACAGACCAAGGTCACAATTAAAGCTGGGAAGTAGATGATCTTATCCACGAAAATGCCAATTGGCGGGCTGCCTGGCATCAAGCCACGAAGTGAGATTAATGAATAAGTAAGTGCCGCAGCCCAAGTAAGTGATGACAGCGTCGGTGGGCGGCTGCCCGTAACAACCATATAAGTCATTATTGTGACTGAAACCATTGCGGTGATCATCAATAATAAAATGATTGTGACGAGTAATTTCGTTGAGTTCGAGCGCACCGCTTCAAATACTGAAGAAGATTGGCCATTGTTAAATTCTTCTATAGCGATATCAAATGACTTTGGATCATCCATCTTTACCGTTGTAAAAGCATCGTTCCAGAGTCCATGGACCATATGAATATCAAAAGTATCGATCTTCTTGGTGTAATCCAACGGCAAAATGTTTAGCGTTGCTTGATCGCCATTTTCTAGCGTTCCAATGGCGCTCATTGGAATCTCAAATCCATATTTATCTAGCGGGTACCAACCAACATCCGAGCGTGCACCCGCACCAGGTTGTTCATCAATCTGAACATCAAAACCGCCGGTCGGAACATCTTTCTTGAAACTGTAGGTATTGCTGCCGCCGTTGCTAGCACCAATCACAGAGTCAACGACCAAATCAACATCTTGACTTGGTACCCAACCACTCTTCAAGCGAAAGCCAACATCATCAGAATTTGGCCACGGCAGTACTCGAGCATTGGCCGTTCCCTCTAGCGGATTAACGCCAGTTATTTGTACTAATAAATCAAGTCGATTATCCGAACTCATAGAAATCAACTTCTCATCAATGGCCACGGCATCATCGGCCGGGCTCTGCGAAATCATCACGACAATTCCAAGGTAAGCGACAGTAATAATAATAAAGGTTTGAAAGAAGCGAGTACGTAAAACTTTCACAATTTCCTCTATTTCTTCTTAAATCCAGTCGGACACTTTGGCTTTACCGCAGATACCTTCTTGCTGGTCTTCCCTTTAATACAAGTAATCGTTGTCTTCTTGGCAACAACCGGTTTTGTTGAGGCGCTCGGGGTTGGCGTTGGGGTTGGCGTAGGTGCCACGACTACTTTCTCTTGAGAGAGTTTCACCTTGATAGTTGGAGATGAATACGTAAATCCTCCAGCGGATAGATAAAGCCAACCGTTCTTTTCACCAAGAATTTCAGTAGCAACCTTTTGATTTCCTTGATCGTTCACAATTGAGAGTTCGGCCCGTATAGGCGCACTTGTAAATCCATATACACATCGAGCAACGTCTGATCGCATAATCAGGTCGTACGTACCCAGGAATTCTGTTCCTTGGGTTGTGAAGTGTGGCGCAGCAACCTGGTACTCAAGAGTGTCTTCACTTTTGTTTAATGTAGGTGGTCCCGCAGAATATTGAGTTGCATTGGTTGTAACAATTCCGGTTACACCTTTATCGCTATTTGTAAAGCATTGTTGGGCACCTGTGGCTTCATTACCTTCCAATGATCGAAGTGACCAAGTTCCCAGAAGTGCGGTTGCTTTATCCCCAACAAACGGTAACCAAAGTTTCAATTGATCCATACCGAATTGACTTGATGGAGGTGGCAAAATCATTACGTTGCGTGTTAGCGGATCCTCGGTACAGGCACTTCGTCCACATCCCTGTGGCGCGGTGGAAACTTGTGGTCCCATAAGTGCAGCCTGGGGTTTGTATTGTCCGGTTTTAATATCGTATGAATCTTTTAGGGTTTGTGGCATATCTGGGTATCGATACATTTTATAAACCACAGGAACAGCAACTGGAAAGGCTGCGACGGAAAACGAATAGAATCCTTGATCTTGGTTGAAGCTCACTTCAGGCTTATAAATGCGACCATGCATCCAACCTGCTGGTTGGTTTTGCAACCTTAGTTTCAATGTGAATTTAAGATCTGCGGGGAACGCATAACGTTGGGCACAAAGCGTCTCGCTTGCGCTACCTGCAACACAAAAACTTGATCCTGAAAATCCAAAGCCCGCTCTACGCCATTGACCTATTGGATGACCCGATCCACCTTGTACTTCTTTAGAGTATCCAGAATCTATTTGCCGAATTGCCGTATCCCCTGTTTCGAGTTTTACAGGATAGATGCGAATATCTAATCGACTTAGATTCGCTCCCTTAGTTTTATCTACATCGCCTTCGGTTAATACGGATACGTAGTAGGAGGTACCTCCATCATGAGCCGCCCCAGAAACATCAAAAATGCTTCCGGTTGCTCCATGTGGAAGTTTCAAACTCTCGTTGGCTTCGAATTTATTCAGGGCTTGATTTGGAAAGTATCTACTGAAGGTTCCTTTAGAACTCACGCCTGTTGAATTGGTAACACCAAATTCTTCTATGCAATAAACCGAACTTAATGTGCCACAAACTGGTAGTAGTGCAGAATAACTCAGGTTTTGTGATGTACATCTAGCATCATTGACGCTGTTACAAGTTGGATCGACAAATGAATCTTCTTGCAGTTTTCCATCGATTAAATAAGAGACCGCTTCACCCGGAAAAGAATCAATGAACTCTTGAACATGCATCCCTCGCTCAAAGTCGTTTGGTATTGCCCAGCTTTTGCCCGGATCCCCAACAGAAGGAAGTGCAGCGTCAACCGCTGAAGTACCTGCAATGACGAATGAAAATGCGATTAGCGCTGTGAATATCTTTTTCAAGTCCCTATTTCTTCCTATAACCAGATGGGCATTTTGGCTTCACGGCAATGACTTTCTTGCTTGTCTTTCCTTTGACACAAGTGATCGTTATTTTCTTTACAGCCACCGGCTTTACAACCTCTTGCGTCAATTTAACGCGGACTGTTGGAGAGGAGAAGGTAAATCCATAAGCGCCAAGCTTTAACCAGCCATTCTTTTCGCTGATAACTGTCGTTGCGGTATTGGCCACGCCACTTTCAGATGTGATTGAGACAGTCGCGCTTATTGGAGCGGATGTAAATTTGTAGATGCATCGCGCAACGGTTGAGGACATAATTAATTCATATGTACCTTTGAAAAGAGTGGTGCCGTCTGCTTCATAATGCGTAGACGCGACTTTGTAATCCAGAGTGCCATCTGCAAATACTGGTGGACCGTCTAGGTACATAGTCGAATTCGTGGTGACCACTCCAGCTAGCGCCTTTTCTTTATCCAAGCACTCGCGGACTGGGCCCGAACCGTTATCGGTCATAGTCCCCAATCGCCACTGAGTTGGCATGGCCGCTGCCTTATCTTTGGCGATCGGCAACCAAAGTAGAAAGTTATCCATTGAAGATTTAGAGAAACTGCCATTGATATGTTTAAAGGAAATATTCTTCATGCCATCGCGAGTCTTTTCGGCATCAGTTATCGGAAGTCCACCGGTCTCATTAGAAAGTGGGTAATGCATTGCTTCGCCGCCCCAGAATTGCGGAAGATAAGCAGCTACGTGAGCATCCGTTAGGTCTTCGCTCTTACTCCAAACATCGACCACCGGAACTGCGATCGGATTTGCATTGACCGTTAAGTTGGTAACGCCATTAGTTGTTTTGTAATCGATAACCGCATTCTTCATACGGCCATGGAGCCAACCAGAAAGATTTGTATTTAAACGAAGAGAGAATCCAAAGGCAACTTCTTTCGGCATTGAATATGGCAGCGCGCACTGAGTGGTCGATGCTGCAACGCAGAGCTTCGATGGTTTGCCATCAAGACCTTGCTTGGTTTGAGTAGTGCCGACGGCTATACGACCCACCTGATCATATTTAGCGGTATTGGTCTCTGTCGCAAGGTCAAAGAAGTCGCCTTCAATTATTTTGACCGCGGTGATTGATGCAGAAAGCCGCGGGGTCTGAAAAGTTGTTTGGTCATCCGTGCGCTTGGAAGAAAGTGTGGTTTTTACTAAGTACTTATCGCCGCCTGCGTGTGGTGCGCCAGCGATTGAAACAAGGGCTGCACCAGATCCGCGTGGAACATTTAGAGCTTTGTTGCCGGCAAATGCTTGTGGGTTATTTTCTGGAAAGACAGTTGGAGTGCCGATAGCTAATTTTGAACCGTTGGCATCAGTTGCAAAAATTTCAGAGATGCAGTTTATATCTGTGGCATCAGTGCAGACTGGCAGTACCGCGCGATAGGAAGAGTAAACCGAGTAAGTACAACCATCTTCGGATCCGGTATCGCAAATGGCAACTTTTGTAACTTTGCCATCGATTTTGCCGGTATCGGAAGTGAAGTTAATCCAAGTTGATGCTTCGGTGTTGGCGAAGGCTGATTCATTTGCTTCATAACCTATATAAGACGCTCCAGGTGCGGGAAGGGTGGCCCATTGTTCTGGAATCGAATCGACACCGTGTGCAAGCGCCGGAGATAAAAGCGCTACTGCGATAACCAGTACAGAAAACTTACTTATGCGTTTCAAGGTATCCCCGGTCTAAATAATTGAGTTCTAGCGAGAATTGAGGAGCCCACCTCCACCTCGCTAATTGCTTAGCGATGTGGAGGTGGCGTGCCCTCTATTTCTATAGGAAGAAGTTAAGAAACTACTTCTTTTTGTAACCCGCTGGACATGCTGGCTTGACTGCAGTGATCTTCTTTACAGTCTTGCCCTTAATGCAGGTGATTGTGGTTTTGTTCAAGATCTTTGAAGAAGGCTTGTAGCCCTTCTTAATTCCGATCTTGAGCTTTGGACGTGAGTATTCGAAGCCAGATACATCAATGATGATCTTGCTGTTCTTCACGCTGATGCTCTTGATAAAGGCTGCAGTGCCGCCAGCCTCTGTAGTAAGTGATACTTCAAGAGCTGATACTGCATCATTTGGATTAGTCATACCCCAAAGAAGTGCAGCATCTTTAACCGGAATTACCGCCTTGTAGAAGCCCTTGTTCACTGTCACACCATCTGGTGCAAAGTGAGGAGCTGCAACGCGCCATGTGAATGCCTTATCGGCTTCGCTCCACACTGGAGTTGAAAGTCCACAGACACCATTTGAGCCCACGTACATTCCACCGGAAGTACCTTCGACACCGAAGCCTGAAGTATCGTCGTTAGATGCCATTGCGATCATCTGGAATTGACGAACGTTAGCCTTTGATACACCTTCTTCGCCTTCGCAATCCTTAACAGATTTAGCAAGCGGAACAGTAACTGGTGTACCGGTGATAGAGATTGCGTTGTATTCGCCAGTTGGTTGCTGTGTGATAGTTATGTCGGTACCAACTGCAACTGTTACACCAGTCTGCATTTCGCCAACGCGTACCTTGGCTGTGATGACGATATCTGAATCTAGGCTTATCGCGTATGCCTTGTTACCGACCTGACCTGCGAGGTTTGTCTTCTTATCAGCACCAGTGAGTGTTGGAAGAACATCAACGAAGAGCATGCTGGAAACGAACTCGTTTGGAGTCTTTGCTTCAACATAAAGTCCGTCATAACCAAGTGCGCCGAGGTTTAGGCCTTGCCAATCTGGGTGAGTCCAGCGACCAACAAGTGTGCGACCGGCTTCAGTTGGGGAATTAACCACAGTTGCAGAATCCGGTGCTTGAGGTGCAACTTCTGTTGAAGTTGAAACCGCTGCTGTCGATGTATCAGATGATTCTGCAGGTGCAGTAGTTGCAGCCGCAGCTGGAACAGTGGCAGGAGTACCAGCTACTGCCCAACCATTCACCAACGCATCACGAGTTACCCAGATAGGAATGATTATTCCTTCTGTCTCTTTAAATGTCTTAGCTGTAGCATCATAAGCGGTGCCACGAACTGGACGCTGTTGCAAAGCAGATAGCTCCGAAAGATCTACATAAGTAATATCCTTTGAAGTCATGTTTAGTAGTTGCTTAGCTGCTGTCGCAACGGTCATAGTCCACCAGATGAAGCGAACTTCATTATCAAGCATGAAGATTGTGCTTCCCTTGAAACATTCTCCAAAAGTCTTTTGGGTTGAAGTCTGAGTTACGTTATCCCAGCATGGCTGTGGGTAAGCATATGAATCAAGAGGTTTGTTGATATCAAATGTCTTTTTAACTGGGTCGTATTTAGCGCCTTGTTCAGGGTGGTTGGCTGTTCCCATCAAAGCGGAACCATCAAGCACAACCATCTTTCCTGAAGTAAGAACATCGCGCTGGTATTGCGACATCCACCAGTCGTTCTGTTCAACTTTGCCTTTAACAACTTTGGCAACTGGGGCAAAAAAGTCTGTAGGAGTCTTCTTTGCAGGAACATCTGCACCACTTTGTACATAGACCAACGGAATTTTCTGTCCTGATCCTGTTGTAAGAGTTACCGATTCAACACAATAAATGCCGTTCTGCACTACGCAGGCATTCATCGCTGACTTTGGCAAGCGGATAGTTGCTGCACTTGCTGGATTAGCAACTGTGATCAGCCCCGCTAGTAGAGCTAGGGACGCGGCCCCGGCGATTAGTTTCTTTTTCACATTTCCCCCATAGAGATAGGCGAAGCCACAGGTGTGGCCTCAATGTACTTACCGCACATCGCAGGCTAATTTATGCGCCTTGATGCGCTATTAATAGGGGCAAACGGACAATTCACCGCGAATTAACGGAGTTGAGCCAGCCAACTCGGCTCAGACTCCTAACGGAGTTGAGCCAGCCAACTCGGCTCAGACTCCTAACGGAGTTGAGCCAGGTACCAGTTCCACTGCCAGGTATCGCGGGGAGATGTGGCCAGCGAATCCTTGAACTCAGGGAAGGTGTAGACCAACAAAGCCGTTCCCCCAGGCAAGACTGTCGTTGGGCGAGAATCGCTAACCAAGGGCGTATGGCTCGTAAAAATCCCTAACGACGGAGCGGTAGAGATTAAATCTTGCGTATTATTTCTTAGACTCAAAACCCATGTAACTGGGCATTGACCTTGTCCACATCGCTCCCACGAAATCTTTAAGCCAGTAGCTGTCAGTCCTCCGAGAGTGTCACCAATTCCTCCAGCTCCACTGATCGCACCAAGATCACCAACGCTCTGCTCCCACGTAACTGGGTAGTCAGATTGCAATCCAATAATCTCTGGCTGGGTAGTTGAATTATTTCCATTAACGCCGGAATCCGGAACAACAACAATGGCTCCTGGTTTATTTAAGAAATCGAAAATTGAAATACTTAAACCGCTAATTGCCAAGACGGCCACAAAAGATGCAAGTATGCGGCGAATCTTTTGACGACGTACGCGCGAAATTATCACAGGTGCTAGATCACGATTTTCTAGAATGCCGAGTGCCATCCATTGCATCTCGCGCTTAATTAGTGGATCAATATCACTCATGTTTTTCCACCACTTCCGCTAAAACTATTTCGATTTCAGTCTTTTCATTACTTCGATTTGGAAGTTCGCGATTGGCGGACTTCTCGAGTTCGGGAACAAGTTCCACATAAGCAGCCACTGCTGCTTTACCGCGCGCTAGGTGCGATGCCGCAGTTCCCATGGGAATCTGTAAAACTTCGGCGACTTCGCGCAGAACCATTCCATGCTCATAAATCAGAACTAGAACCGCACGCTGTGCAGCGCTCAAAGATTTAAGTGCGGACTGGACCAATAAACGCTGGGTTACATCGTCGGTCTGATCAACCAAGTCGCGAATATTTTCTGCGAGATCCCAAGACGTCTCTTTCTCTTGCTGACGACGCAACCATTTACGGCGCATGTCAGCGTGTTTACTGACCATAACTCGCATTAAATATGCTTCCGGATTTTCGTGTTGCCGAATCTTCTTCCAGCGCTTGTAAACATCGGCCAGCGCTTCTTGCAAGACATCTTCAGCATTTTGCGTGTCGAAACAAATCACTTTGGCCGCACGCAAGAAAGCTTTCTGGTTTTCGCGCAACCAAAGGGTGAACTCAACTTGATCTTGCTGGCTCATGCGTGAATCTTAGGTTGCCAATGGTCAATTTAGAAGATCTGATACTGCAATATTCAATAAATTTAATCTTTCATGTCCCCCGTCGGGAGCGGTCAAGACAAATGGCTTGCCGTCTGGCAATAAGGCGAAGGTATGCTCAAAGTGCGCACCGCGTGATTTATCTTGTGAAATAACTGTCCAGTCATCTTCCAGCACTTTTGTCTTATGAGTTCCACGAGTGATCATTGGTTCGATAGCAAGTGCCATACCAACTATTAACTCTGGTCCATTACCACGTTTTCCAAAATTAAGAATGTGTGGTTCTTGGTGCATCTCAGTACCTATACCGTGGCCACCATACTCTTGCAAAATTCCATATTTTCCTTGGGAATCTATATAACTCTCAATTGCAAAGCTGATATCTGTTAAGTGCGCACCGAGGTGACCAGCGGCGATTCCACGCCACATCGATTCTTCGCAGACATCCATCATCTTCTGATCTTGCGGATCAACCGAACCAACGCCAATAGAGAACGCAGCATCGCCATGCCAACCCTCAACAATCGCGCCGCAATCGATCGAAACGAGATCGCCATCGTTAATCACGCGATTACTTGGAATACCGTGAACTATCTCCTCATTTACAGATACGCAGATAGTTGCAGGAAAGCCGTGATAATTTAAAAAATTAGGGGTTGCGCCAGCTCGTTTAATGCAGGCAGCGGCAATGGCATCGAGTGCGCTAGTTGTCATACCTGGCTTAATTGCGTTGCGAATCTGTTGATGAATATCGGCCACGACTAAGCCGGCACGGCGCATAACCTTTAGTTGTTCAAGGGTTTTTATCTGAATCGCCATGAGTTGATCTTAATTAAGCAAGGTTGCTAAGTGCGGTAATCGCATGCTTGGTTATTTCGGCGACAGATCCAACGGCTGGAATAGTCAGCAAAATTCCTTCGCTGCGATAGAAAGCGATGATTGGGGCGGTCTGCTCTTGATAAACTTCTAGGCGTCGTGCAATAACTTCTTCCTTGTCATCCTCACGCTGATACAAGTCGGTGCCGTTACAGGAAGAGCACTTTGTTGCTCCGGCTTCTGCTGGTGCACCGCACGCACGACAAGTGCGACGGGAGGATAGGCGTCTGATAATTTCATCTGCAGAAATCGATAGCTCAAGCGCCGCCTGCAGTGGAGTTTTGTGCTCTGCTAGAAATTCCCGCAGTACTTCAGCCTGAACAACATTGCGTGGATATCCATCTAGTAAGAACCCTTTGGCCACATCGCTTTGGGTAAGGCGATCTTTGACCATATCATTTGTTACCGAATCAGGAACAAGTTCTCCGCGATCCATAAATGATTTCGCTTGGTTACCTAAATCAGTTCCCGCTTTCAAATTGGCTCTAAAGATGTCGCCAGTTGAAATATGCGGAATTGAATAGTGCGCTGCCAGGAATTGAGCTTGTGTTCCTTTACCAGCACCTGGTGGTCCAACCAGGAGTAAACGCATTAGCGCAAGAACCCCTCATATGAACGCTGCTGCAATTGGCTCTCAATCTGCTTTGCAGTATCAAGACCAACGCCAACAACGATCAGGATCGCAGTTCCGCCGAATGGGAAGTTTTGCGTCGCGCCGAAGACAATAAGTGCACCGATTGGAATTATCGCAACGAGTGCAAGATATAGCGAACCTGGCGCCGTGATGCGTGATAGGACATATTGCAAGTACTCAGATGTCGGACGTCCGGCGCGAATACCTGGAATAAATCCACCGTACTTCTTCATATTCTCTGCAACCTCATCTGGATTAAAGGTGATCGCAACATAGAAATAGGTAAAGAAGATAATTAAAGCTGAGTAAGCAGTTACATAAATTACGTTGTCACCGTTTACCAAGTTACGTGAAATCCAAACCGCCCAAGCGGCTTGGCTATTGGTGAAGTTAACGATCAAAGATGGAATGTAGAGAAGTGAAGATGCAAAGATCACTGGAATAACGCCAGCTTGGTTTACTTTGATAGGAATATAGGTGCTGGTTCCGCCGTAAGCCTGAAGTCCAACCATGCGCTTGGCGTACTGAACAGGGATTCGGCGCTGCGCTTGCTCAACGAATACAACTGCCGCAACTACGGCGATACCAACGGTGAGAACAACGATAAATGCGAATAGGCCCTTTTGAACTTTGATGCTCCAAAGTTGGCTTGGGAAACCTGCAGCGATTGATGTGAAGATAAGGATTGACATACCGTTACCGATACCGCGATCAGTGATCAATTCACCAAGCCACATAATTACAGATGTTCCAGCAGTCATTACAACGATCATTGTGACGATACGTTGCCAAGAAGTGTCAGGAATAATTGCTTCGTTACATCCTGAAATCAGACGCCCTGGTGTGCGTGCAACTGCAACTAGACCAGTTGATTGCAAGACTGCTAAACCAATAGTTAGGTAACGAGTGTATTGAGTTAACTTGGCAGTACCAGATTGTCCTTCAGCCTTAAGAGTTTCAAAGCGTGGGATAACGACTGTAAGAAGTTGAACAATGATCGAGCTGGTGATGTAAGGCATGATGCCGAGTGCAAAGACAGAGAGTTGAATCAACGCTCCACCAGAGAAAAGGTTGATCAATCCGAAAAGTCCCCCGGTTTGCACCTGGTTTAAGCAGCTCTGAACAGCGGTGTATGAAACACCAGGCGTTGGAACTACTGATCCGAAACGGAACAAGGCCATGATTGAGAGAGTGAAGAAGATCTTTTTGCGCAGATCGGGTGTCTTAAAAGCCATTGCGAATGCTGAAAGCATCAATCTTCTCCCTCTATCAAATCAACGTAAGTAAAGTTTTATAGAACCTTGGTTGAACCACCGGCGGCAGCAATTTTTTCAACTGCTGATGCTGAGAAAGCGTGCGCTGTAATAGATACCTTGACGGCGATATCGCCATTGCCAAGAACCTTTACAGGCAAGCTATCGCGTACTGCGCCCTTTGCGATCAAATCTGCAACTGTAACTTCTCCACCCTTAGGGAAGAGATCGTTAATTGTTGCAACATTAACTGCTTGGTACTCAATACGTGCTGGGTTTTTAAAGCCGCGCAACTTAGGCAAACGCATAACTAACGGAAGCTGGCCACCCTCAAAACCTGGGCGAACAGTGTTACGTGCATGTGTTCCTTTGCCACCGCGACCTGCGGTCTTACCCTTTGATGCTTCACCGCGACCCTTACGAGTCTTAGCTTTCTTTGCACCTGGGGCTGGACGAAGGTGATGAAGTTTTAGCGTCATCTTTATTCGACCTCCTCAACCTTGATCAAGTGGCGTGCTGCGTACACCATGCCACGAATTTCTGGACGATCTTCTTTGACGACAACATCGTTGATGCGCTTTAGACCAAGTGAACGCAAGGTCTCGCGAATCTCAGGTTTGTTACCGACCTTAGATTTAATTTGAGTTACTTTTAAACGTGGCATTAGGCACCAACTGTCATCTGTGAAGCGCGGATAATTGC
>CAMAPO010000025.1 GCA_945860245.1 Bifidobacterium breve | reverse complement strand
GCGACGGGCCTAACAAATAGTTAAGCCACTAACCGATCGGGTTTGCTGCGCTGTGCGCGTAAACCTAAGAAAGAGAGCGCTGCCATGGCAGTTGTAACAATGCGAGAACTCCTCGACAGTGGAGTCCACTTCGGACATCAGACACGTCGTTGGAATCCAAAGATGAAGCGTTTTATTTTCACAGAGCGCAACGGCATCTACATCATCGATATCCAGCAATCACTTGCACTTATCGATCAAGCATATGAATTCGTAAAGGACACCGTCGCAAAGGGCGGTCACGTTCTATTCGTTGGTACAAAGAAGCAAGCACACGAACCGATCATGCAGCAGGCAGCACGCGTTTCAATGCCAACTGTCACCGAGCGCTGGTTAGGTGGAATGCTCACTAACTTCCCAACTGTTTACAAGCGTATTCAGCGCCTTAAGGAGCTAGAAGCCCTTGAGAATGCAAATGATCTTTTGCTTACCAAGAAAGAACTTCTTGTACTTCGCCGCGAACGCGAAAAACTATTTAAGAACCTTGATGGTATTCGCCACATGACCAAGTTGCCTTCAGCAATCTGGGTTGTAGATACCAAGAAAGAGCACCTTGCGGTCGCAGAAGCTAAGAAGCTAGGAATACCAGTTATTGCAATCTTGGATACAAACTGTGATCCAGATGAAGTTGATTTCAAGATTCCAGGTAACGATGATGCGATCCGTTCAATTGGGTTGCTAACTCGCGTTATTACAGATGCCATCGTTGAGGGCCTAAAGGCTCGCGCAGCGGCTACACCTGCTGCTCCAGCAGTGGTCGAGGCTGTTGCTACTGAATCACTTGAAAAAGAGATTCTTGAATCTGTAACACCGACTCCGGAGGCGTAAGTAAATTGGCTAACTATTCAGCAAATGATGTAAAACGTCTTCGCGAAGCAACTGCAGCAGGAATGCTCGATTGCAAGAAGGCACTTGATGAAGCAGATGGCGATTACGACAAAGCTATAGATCTGATTCGCGTAAAGGGACTTAAAGGCGTAACAAAGCGTGAAGGTCGTCTGACCTCAAACGGTTTAGTTGTTGCCAAAGTTTCCAGCGATGTCGGAGTAATGCTCGAACTTAACTGTGAAACAGATTTCGTGGCAAAGGGTGAGCGTTTTATCGCACTCGGAGAAGAACTCGTTGAGCACCTGCTTGCATCAAAGACCGAAACGGTTGAAGCGTTCCTTGCCACAACTATGTCTAACGGCAAAACTGTGCAATCAGCAATCGATGAAGGCAATGCAACTCTCGGTGAAAAAATCGAAATCCGTAACGTTGCAGTTGTAAGTGGTCCAGTTGGGCTTTACTTACATAAGACTTCACCTGATCTTCCTCCACAAGTTGGCGTTCTTGTTTCTCTTGCAACAGCTGCAGCAGAAATCGGCAAAGATGTTGCGCAGCACATCGCAGCCTTTGCACCAAAGTTCGTCAATCGCGACGATGTACCCGCTGATCTAATTGCAAATGAACGTCGTATCGCAGAAGAGACCGCCCGCGAAGAAGGTAAGCCTGAGGCTTCCCTTAGCAAGATCGTGGAAGGTCGCGTTACCGGTTTCGTCAAGGAAGTTTCCTTGCTGGAGCAGGCTTTCGCTAAAGATGCGAAGAAGACGGTCAAGCAGATCCTCGATGAGGCAGGAACCGCCGTCAAGGCGTTCCATCGTTTCCGCGTAGGTCAGTAAACTAGCCAGAACTAGTTAATCTAGAAGATTTAGAAAAGGAGCACCCATGCCCGGTACAAGAGGAACGTATCGGCGGGTGCTCCTTAAACTTTCTGGCGAAGTTTTTGGCGGCGAAAAAGGCATCGGCGTAGATATCAATGTGATGCGCGATGTTGCAAAGCAGATTAAAGATGTCGTAAAAGGTGGAGTACAGCTAGCAGTTGTTGTCGGTGGCGGTAATTACTTCCGTGGCGCTGAACTTCAGCAAGTAGGTATGGATCGCGCCCGCGCTGACTATATGGGAATGCTCGGTACGGTTATGAATTGCTTAGCGCTTCAAGATTTTCTTGAAAAAGAGGGCGTTGATACTCGCGTCCAAACTGCGATCACCATGGGGCAAGTTGCCGAGCCTTATATTCCGCGTCGCGCAATTCGCCACTTAGAAAAAGGTCGCGTAGTAATTTTTGGTGCAGGTGCCGGCATGCCATTTTTCACAACCGACACAGTTGCGGCTCAGCGCGCTCTAGAAATTGGATCAGAGGCGCTGCTTCTAGCCAAGAGCGGAGTCGATGGCGTGTACAACGCAGACCCAAAGAAAGATCCAAAAGCTACTAAATATGACTCCATTTCTTACAATGAAGTTCTATCAAAATCACTAGCAGTTGCTGATGCAGCAGCCTTTAGCCTTTGCCGCGAAAATGATCTGCCAATTATCGTCTTTGATTTGTTAACTTCAGGAAATATCGGTCGCGCAGTACGCGGTGAAAAGATAGGAACCTTGGTTTCATAACTTGCCATTAGGCAAGAACCGAAAAGATTTACAACTTAGAGGAGTTGAGGAAGATGGCAGATGTTGCAAGCGCTCTAGCCGATGCGCAGAGCAAGATGGATAAGGCAGTTGAAGTCGCTAAAGATGACTTTGCAACTATTCGCACTGGTCGTGCTCATCCCGCGCTCTTTAATAAGATAATGGTCGATTACTACGGTACATACACGCCGTTGTCGCAGCTGGCTTCAATTCAAGTTCCCGAAGCTCGCATGGCCATTGTTTCGCCTTTCGATAAGGGGGCGATGGCAGGTATTGAAAAGGCGATCCGTGAGTCAGATTTAGGAGTAAACCCAGGCAATGATGGCGTTGTTATTCGCGTTGCCCTGCCACAACTTTCGGAAGAGCGCCGCCGGGATTACATCAAAGTCGCCAAGGGCAAAGCGGAAGATTCTAAAGTCTCGATCCGAAATATTCGTCGCGCTGCTAAAGAATTGATGGAAAAGTTAGAGAAAGATGGCGACATTGGTAAAGATGATCTGGCGCGTGGTGAAAAAGAACTTGAGAAGGTAACTTCAGAACACGTTACAAAAATTGATGAACTCCTGAAGCATAAGGAGGCTGAGCTCCTAGAAGTCTAGGAGCTCGTCAAATAAAAAATGTCAGATCTACATTCAATTAACGAAGCGATTAATAAACGGGCGGGGCGTAAGTTATTGCCTTCTATCGCCGTTTCGCTTTTACTAGTTGCGCTGATCTGGTTTGCGCTCGCCTTTGAACGATTTATCTTTGCTGGGGTTGTAACGGTTGCAGTGGTGCTCGGAATCCGCGAACTTCATAAGGCTTTCGCTGCAGTTTCAATCGATATCCCACTCTGGTCACTGACCACCGCAGCTTTTGGGTTATCTGTCTCCACCTGGTTTGGTGGAATTTCAGGGTTAGCAGTTGCTACGGCAATCGCGCTTCCTTGTTTATTGGTATTACTTCTTCCACGTGGCTATGAGAACTTTGTTAAGACTGCATCAGCTTCAGCCTTGGCGCTGATTTATCTGCCATTTCTCGCTGGTTTCTTAATTCTTTTAGCACGCCCAGATAATGGGTTAGAGCGCGTTATGACCTTTGTAATTTTGGTTGGATGCAACGATACCTTCGCGTACTTGACTGGAGTCTTGCTCGGAAAACATCCACTAGCGCCAAAGATCAGCCCTAAGAAAACGATTGAGGGTCTGATTGGTTCATTGATATTTACAGTCTTAGGCGGCGCAATTGCCTTTCACTACATTATGGACTCCGATTGGTGGATTGGCGCACTCGCTGGGCTGCTCACAGTATTTACCGCAACTGCTGGAGATTTAATTGAATCAGCGTTAAAGCGCGATATGGCGATAAAAGATATGGGTAATCTGCTGCCTGGCCACGGTGGAATTATGGATCGTTTAGATTCTGTTTTATTTGCAGCCCCAGCGCTCTGGTTAGCCCTTGAAATTGTGCGTCGCGCCCAAGATTCAGGGCTCTTATGAGTACGCGCCCAGATGTAAACCCAGAACTAAAATTAGTTTTCGATGAGCCAGTTCAAAAGAAGAAAGCCCCGAAGCATTTAGCCGATCTCTCACCAGCCGATCGCAAAGTTTGGGCTAAAGATTTGGGGTTCCAACCCTTTCGCGCCGCACAAGTAGCAACTCATTACTTCTCGCACCTTTCTACAAATGCAGATGAGTGGACTGATATCCCAGCGGCGGAACGTCAGAGTATGGCTGATGCGCTAACCCCAAAGTTAATTCAACTTGTCACCACCCGAACAACAGATAATGGAATGACCCGTAAAGATCTCTGGAAGTTGCACGATGGAGTATTAGTTGAATCCGTCCTTATGCGCTACACCGATCGTGTCACCGTTTGTATTTCATCACAGGCAGGTTGCGGAATGAATTGCCCATTCTGTGCCACCGGGCAAGCTGGTTTAACCCGCAATTTAACTGCTGGTGAAATTACTGAGCAAATCGTTGCTGCAGCTCGAGCCTGTGTGAATGGTGAACTACCTGGGGGAGAAGCGCGCCTTTCCAATATCGTCTTTATGGGTATGGGAGAGCCGCTGGCCAATTACAACGCAGTTGTTCGCACTCTGCATAACATCACCGATCCAAACCCAGATGGTCTCGGAATCAGCGCTAGATCTGTAACAGTTTCAACTGTTGGCTTGGTAAACGGGATTGAAAAGTTAATGGATGAAGGAATTAACTGCACCTTAGCCGTTTCACTTCACACCCCAGATGATGAATTGCGTGATTCGCTGGTGCCGATAAATTCACGATTTAAAGTTCGTGAAGTTTTAGCAGCTGCCGATGCTTATGAGAAGAAGACGGGGCGCAGATACTCAATTGAATATGCGCTAATTCGTGATATCAATGACCAATCTTGGCGGGCGGATTTACTTGGGCGCCTGCTCAAGAGCCGTAATGCGCATGTAAATCTAATCCCGCTAAATCCGACCCCGGGCTCAAAGTGGACGGCATCGCGCCGTGAAGATGAAGAAGCATTTGTCCGCATCCTCGAGGGCTATGGCGTACCTGTGACTGTGCGCGATACCCGCGGTCGCGAGATCGATGGCGCTTGCGGACAGTTGGCAGCAGCGGAAAAGAGTAAATAGACTCAACCGTATGAGCATCCAAGGCAATAGCATCAAAGAATGGGCAGCAGCCTATGAATCAGCCACCCAATTCTTTTTAAATCTGGCGCGTGGTGTTTCCAAAGATCAATTAGATATGAAAGATCCCGAAGGTTGGTCTGCGCGTCAAATAATTCATCACTTGGCGGATTCGGAAGCGCAATCATATGCACGCCTGCGTCGCTTAGTTGCTGAGCCTGAAGGTTCAATACTTCAAGGTTATGATGAAAATTTATGGGCTGGTGCTGCCCAACTTGGATATGAAAGTGCACCCGTTGAAACTTCAATCGCCATCTTTGCTGCAGTTCGCGCTGGGTCACTAGATGTCATAAAAAGACTTGCTGAAGCAGATCTGGAAAAATCTGGCGTTCATTCTGAAATCGGTCATTACACAATTGCTAGATGGTTAACTGGTTATACCAATCATCCAAAGGATCACGGTGATCAATTGGTTCGTGCAGTGAAAGGTCAGAGCTAAAAATGAAGAAGTTGCAGAATTTTGTAAATGGCAAACTGGTTGATTCGACTTCAGGTGGAACCACAACTCTTATTAATCCGGCGACAGGTGAGGCCTTTGCAACTGCCCCAAATTCCAACGCCGCCGATGTTGATAAGGCGATGACCGCTGCAGCAAGCGCATTTACCGGCTGGCGCGATTCAACTCCATCTGAGCGCCAACGCGCTCTATTGAAGATCGCTGACGCTATCGAATCGCGCGCTGATGAAATCATCGCTATTGAATCTGAAAACTGTGGCAAGCCAATGGGGTTAACTGCCTCAGAGGAAGTACCACCAATGATTGATCAGATCCGCTTCTTCGCCGGCGCGGCACGTAATTTAGAAGGTAAATCTGCTGGCGAATATATGAAGGGCATGACATCTTTTATACGTCGCGAGCCAGTTGGAGTCTGCGGACAAGTAACACCTTGGAACTATCCAATGATGATGGCGGTCTGGAAATGGGCCCCAGCAATCGCTGCTGGTAATTCTGTAGTTTTGAAACCTAGCGATACAACACCTGCCTCAACTGTCTTTATGGCAGAGATAATGGGTGAATTTCTACCTGATGGCGTAATCAACGTGCTGTGTGGCGAACGCGAAACCGGTAAGGCCGTTGTCGAACATGCAACACCTGCGATGGTTTCAATTACAGGTTCAGTGCGCGCCGGAATGGAAGTTGCAGCAAGTGCAGCTAAGCAGTTAAAGCGCGTTCACCTAGAACTTGGCGGCAAAGCACCAGTTGTTGTTTTTAACGATGCTGATTTAGAAGCGGCTGCGGCCGGAATTGCCGTCGCTGGATTCTTTAACGCTGGCCAGGATTGCACCGCCGCCACCCGCGTCTTGGTACAAGAAAGTGTATATGAAGAAATGGTAAAACTTCTCGCTCATCAAGCTACAAATGAGATCGCAATTGGTATGCCAAATGAAGATGTCTTGGTTGGCCCAGTAAATAATGCGGCGCAATTTGAACGGGTCAAAGGATTCTTATCTCGTGTTCCATCCCATGCGCGCATTGTTGCAGGTGGGTCAGCCCTAGATCGCGCTGGCTACTTCATCGCCCCAACTGTGATCGCTGATTTGCGTCAGCAAGATGAACATATCCAATCTGAGATCTTCGGACCGGTTATCACGATTCAGAAATTTAAGGATGAAGCCGAAGCGATCGCACTTTCAAATGGCGTGGAGTATGGCTTGGCCTCATCGGTCTGGACCAAAGACCATGGCACAGCGATGCGGATGGCCAAGGCCTTTGACTTCGGTTGTGTTTGGATCAATACCCACATTCCAATCGTCGCCGAGATGCCACACGGCGGCTTTAAGCGCTCGGGATATGGCAAGGATCTATCTGCCTATGGATTTGAGGATTACACCCGAATCAAGCACGTCATGACCAACCTCAACGGCTAAAAATTTAGATAAATTTTCGCTAAATCACAGTCAAATTGTATGGTTTGAAGGGCAGATCAGTTACATAATAAGCCCTGCACAACCGTCCCTTGTTCCGGAAAAAAAGGAGTCCATAAACATGGCTAAGAAGGCACCGCTATCACCAGAAGCACGTTCCATAATTAACGCACGTGTTTCACGTCGCGCAGTTCTCGCGGGTATCGGTGGCGTTAGCGCTGCTGGTGCGCTCGCCGCTTGCGGTTCAAGTGGTGATTCTGGAGCAGGCGGAGATTTAGTCCGTTGGGGAAACTGGCCCCTCTACTTAGATTTTGATGAAGATGCCAAGACATATCCAACGTTAGATAAGTTCACCGAATCAACCGGAATTGATGTTAAGTATTTTGAAGATTACAACGATAACGATGAATTTTTTGGCAAAGTGCAAGCACAACTAAAGTTAAATGAAGATATTGGATATGACTTGGTCTGCCCAACTGACTGGATGGCAGCACGTTGGATCCGCTTGGGTTACGCCCAAAAGTTTGATGCCGCAAATATTCCAAATAAGACAAATATTCTCGACACACTTGCATCTCCTTCATATGATCCAAGCCGCGAATCAACTCTTACTTGGCAAGGCATCATGGGTGGGTTTGGTTGGAATACCGAAAAGAATCCAAAGGGAGTTCGCACACTAGATGATCTCTTTGCGCCTGCGAACAAGGGCAAGATTGTTGTTCTCTCTGAACTTCGCGACACGATCGGAATTATCTTGTTGGCACAGGGTGCTGATCCAGCAACTGTTACTGAAGATCAATACATGAATGCAGTTGATTTCATGGCCGGCAAGATTTCAGATGGATGGATCCGCGGCGTTAAAGGCAACGAATATGCTGAAGATCTAACTTCAGGTGATGCCACTGCAGTTATTGGCTGGTCAGGCGATATGTTTATTCTCGCTAGCGAAAACGAAGGAAAGTTTGATTTCGCAATTCCTGAATCTGGCGGAACAATTTCTGGTGACAATATGATGATTCCATCTACCGCCTCTGCTGAAGCAAAAGCCAGCGCTGAAAAACTCATTAACTGGTACTACGACCCAGCGATCGCCGCTGAAGTTGCTGCCTACGTTAACTATGTAACTCCAGTAAAGGGTGCACAAGCTGAGATGGAGAAGATCGATCCTGATCTGGCTAAGAGCGAGTACATCTTCCCAACTGAGGCGACTATGAAGAACCTCAGCGTCTTCCGTTCACTTACTCCAGCAGAAGAAACTGCTTGGACCGAGGCTTTCCAGAAGGCCGCCGGAAACTAAGTGTCTTTTGATGCAAGTTCTGCACGCGGAGATTTAATTCTCACACGAATCACCAAAGAGTACGGTGATTTCAAAGCAGTGGATGATCTATCGCTGACCATCGCTAAAGGTTCTTTCTTTGCTCTGCTCGGACCTTCCGGTTGTGGCAAGACAACAACTCTGCGCATGATTGCCGGGCTTGAAGAACCGACTGTCGGAAGTATTCACCTAGGTGAAACGGATATCACTACGACAAAGCCTTATCAGCGTCCAATAAATACGGTCTTTCAGAACTATGCCTTATTTCCGCATTTAACAATATTTGAAAATATCGCTTTCGGCTTGCGCCGCCGCGGTATTAAAGATGTTGATGCGCAAGTAAATAAAGTTCTTAATTTGGTTGAGCTGCCGCACCTGGCGGGACGTAAACCAACTCAATTATCTGGCGGCCAACAGCAACGTATCGCACTCGCTCGCGCCATCGTTAACCGTCCAGCACTACTTTTGCTCGATGAACCACTTGGCGCACTCGATCTAAAGTTACGTCGCCAGATGCAGATCGAACTTAAGTGGATTCAAAAAGAAGTTGGACTTACCTTCGTTCACGTAACCCACGATCAAGAAGAAGCCATGACAATGGCTGACACCATCGCAGTTATGAATGAAGGCCAGATTGAACAGATGGGTTCACCTGCTGAACTCTATGACAACCCAAAGACCGCTTTTGTCGCTAACTTCCTTGGTCAATCTAATTTGATTAAGGGAACTATTTCTGGAAATGACGGTGATTCAATCGTCGCTGATTTATATGGACAGAAAATTTCACTTCCAAAGCATCGCTCTCACGCAGTCGATAACTCAATTTATGCGGGTATTCGCCCGGAAAAGTTCCGCATCTCGCTCCTGAACACTCCAGTTTCTGGCAACGTATTGGGCGGTGGTCACATTGAAGATGTTTCCTACATAGGTGTTTCAACTCAGTACCAAGTTGCTATGCCCTGGGGGCAAGAGTTAATCGTCTTTGAGCAAAATGATGATGGAGTAGCACCGTTTAAAAAGGGCGATGCAGTAAATATTTCTTGGGAACCAGTCTTCACTTTTGCACTTCGCGGAGATGAAGATGTGACAGCTGGTTCAGAAGTTAATCCTGAAGTTCTAGACGAAGAATAAGCCAGCGCTGCAATGGGAAAGATTCGTACGCCTTACCTGCTTTTACTACCAGGCTTTCTCTTTCTCTTTACCTTCTTCATCTTGCCAATCGTAAATTTGGCACAGACATCTACTCAAACTCCAATCGCTGGCGGAGATACCGGCCAATACGAGCAGACTCTGCGCTTCGCAAACTATTTAGATGCATTTCTAGAAAATAGAGAACAGTTCGGCCGCTCTTTTCTTTATGCGCTAATTGCAACGGTGCTTGCCTTGATGATTTCTTATCCTTTGGCATATGCGATTGCCTTTAAGTCTGGCAAATACAAGAATTTCTTACTTGTGTTAGTGGTTGCTCCATTTTTTACTTCATTTTTGCTTCGTACCGTGGCCTGGAAACAGATCCTCGGTGAGGAAGGGTTTGTAGTTCCAACGCTACGCACCATCGGAATAATCAGCGAGAGCACCACTTTGACTTCAACGGCTTTTGCAGTTGTAATGGGTATGACCTATAACTTCCTGCCATTTATGACTTTGCCGTTATATGCATCGATTGATCGCATAGATCCACGAACTCTTGAAGCATCTGGTGATCTATATGCCAATGCCTTTACAACCTTCCGAAAAGTAACTCTGCCGCTATCTATGCCCGGAGTCGTTGCTGGGACCTTATTGACCTTTATTCCGGCTGCAGGTGACTATGTAAATGCTGCAATTTTGGGAAGCCCTAATACCAAGATGATCGGTAACGTAATTGAATCTCGATACTTCAAGATCGTCGATTACCCAACTGCAGCAGCGCTCTCATTTACCTTAATGGCGGCAATTCTCATTCTTGTAACTTTATATATCCGTAAAGCTGGAACGGAGGAGTTGGTATGAGTAAGAAGACTGTTGATGCCACAATTCCAACCATCCCTTTAACTGCAAGATTCCAGCGTTGGTTTGGGCGAAATTTAATCCGCGTTTATATGGTTTTAGCCTTTACCTATCTCTTTATTCCAGTTGCCTACACCTTCGCCTTCTCCTTTAATGATTCTGGCAAGAGCAACTTAATCTGGAAGGGATTCACGCTAGATAACTGGAAGAATCCTTGCGGTGCACCTGAAGTCTGTACGGCGCTAGCTAACTCCATCAAAATTGGCTTGCTCGCAACTATATTTTCGACGATCTTAGGAACAATGATCGCCTTTGCGATCGGCCGCCATAAATTTAAGGGGCGTTCTACCTCTAACCTCTTGATCTTCTTACCGATGGCAACTCCTGAAATTGTTTTAGGCGCATCACTTTTATCGCTATTCCTGGTATTTAAAATTAATCCAGGCTTCTGGCCCACCGTTATAGCGCATGTGATGTTCTGTATCTCATTTGTTGTGGTTACTGTAAAAGCGCGTATTGCAAGCCTTGACCCTCGCTTAGAACAAGCGGCGATGGATCTTTACGCCAATGAATTTCAAACTTTCAGACGCGTCACACTGCCACTTGTGGCCCCTGGTATTGCAGGTGCGGCGCTGCTCGCCTTTAGCTTATCTTTTGATGATTTTATTATCACCAACTTTAACTCTGGCACAGTTACAACATTTCCTAAATTTGTCTATACCGCAGCAGCCCGCGGTATTCCAGCACAAGCAAATGTGATCGGTTCCGGAATGTTTTTCTTAGCACTTGCCATAGTTATAGCGGGTCAGTTCGTCAATCGCCGCAAAGCGCGCTAATATAACGGCCAACTACTAGTAGTAATTGCAGAGGTGATTTCCGGTTTAACCGGAAAGCGTGATGGCGAACATCGACCCATCGATTCTTAATCATTTATCGTTAATGCAACCGCAGCTTTATTGGCTGGATGAAGATCCGCTTGAACCTCTGCCACACCCAACTCTTATTGGTGATGTAACTTCTGATCTCTGCATCGTCGGTGCTGGCTATACCGGGCTTTGGACTGCAATCTTGGCGAAGGAAGCCAACCCAGCGCGCGAGGTGGTTTTGCTAGAACGTCGCGAGACCGGTGCAGGTGCATCGGGGCGCAATGGTGGTTTCTGTAGTTACTCACTCACTCACGGATTTATGAATGGCTACAGCCGTTTTAAAGATGAGATGGCAATTATTGAGCGCCTTGGTCGTGAGAATATAGATGCGATTGAAGCGACAATTACCAAATATGGAATTGATTGTGATTTTGAATGGAATGGCGAATACCGCGTTGCTGTAGAAGATTGGCAGATGGAAGGCCTAGCCGAAGAAGCGAAGCTACGAAATTCATTTGGAGACAATGTAGAACTCCTGGACCAAAAGGAAATTCAGTCGCGAGTTAAATCTCCAATTTATAAGGGTGCGCTCTGGGATCCAGATGGCACCGCCCTGGTTGATCCAGCGCGTCTGGTTTGGGGGTTAGAACGAGTCTGTATCAGATTAGGTGTAAAGATATTTGAAAACTCACAAGTTGATCGCCTCGAGCGAACCAAAAATGGAATTATTGTTCATACGCCTTACGGAAGCGTTTATGCAAATAAGGTAGCGCTAGCCACCAATGTCTTTAAATCGCTCATCAAACGTGCCCATAAATATGTGATTCCAGTTTATGACTTCCAATTAGTGACTGAACCGCTGACAACAGAACAATTAGAATCGATCGGATGGAAAGAGCGTGAAGGCCTCTCTGATGCCGGCAATCGATTCCATTATTATCGTATGACTAAAGATAATGAGATTTTATGGGGCGGATATGATGCTATTTATAACTTCCGTGGCAAGGTTCGCGAAGAGTATGAATCCGATGCCGAAACTTACGCACACTTAGCAGAAGCATTTCTTGAGACCTTTCCGCAGCTGAAAGGAATTAAATTTACTCACGGATGGGGCGGGGCGATTGATACCTGCTCGCGCTTCTCACCATTTTGGGGAACTGCTTTTAGTGGCCGGGTTGCTTACGTTTTGGGTTACACCGGACTCGGGGTTGGCTCAACGCGATTTGGCGCGCAGGTAATGCTTGATTTATTAGATGGTGTTGAGAACGAGCGAACTAAGTTGCGAATGGTCCGAAAGAAGCCGATGCCATTTCCGCCAGAGCCTTTCCGCTTTCTCTTCATTCGCCTTACGCAGTGGTCGATAAATCAGGCCGATAAGAACGATGGAAAGCGCAATCTCTGGCTCAGACTCCTAGATTCACTTGGCCTAGGTTTCGATTCTTAACGAATAAGAACTATCCTTAACCAATGGTTAACCATGGCAATATGTACGGGCCAAGTTTCACATTTCTTGGGATCCCGCAATGTGATCTCGACGATCCCAAGTCATATGCCGATGCCGATGTAATTATCGTTGGTGCACCGATTGATTCTGGAACATCACACAGATCAGGTGCCAAGTTTGGCCCACAAGCCATTCGTGGTGGCGACTATCTACCCCACGATGCAGAACGTCCGCACCTAGCGCTTCGTATCGACGCATTTCAGGCGCTTAAAATTTATGATGCAGGTGACTTACTAATGCCACCAGGGGATTTAGTGCAATCACTTAAAGTTCTTGAGGCTGCAACAGAGAAGATTTCACGCGCAGGAAAGATTGTGGTTGTACTCGGGGGAGATCACTCAATTGCATCTGCCGATGTTACAGGTATCGCAAATCATCGCGGGCAAGGCAAAATTTCAATGATTCACTTCGATGCACACGCCGACACCGGTGAAGATCAATTTGGCGCGCTAATCGGTCACGGCACTCCGATGCGTCGCTTAATCGAAAGTGGTTCAGTGCGCGGAGATCGTTTCTTGCAGTTGGGTTTACGCGGGTATTGGCCAGATAGTAAAACTTTAGAATGGATGCGCGATCAAGGCATGCGCTCTTATGAAATGACTGAAATACACCACCGTGGATTAAATACTGTTCTTGATGAATCTTTTGCAACGCTAACTGATGGCTGTGATGGAGTATTTCTCTCAGTAGATATCGATGTTGTTGATCCTGGAATGGCACCTGGCACCGGAACGCCCGAACCTGGTGGAATGACTAGCCGTGAGCTACTTGAGGCAGTTCGCCGAATTTGTTTGGAACTACCAGTAGTCGGAATCGATATAGTCGAAGTTGCGCCACCTTTTGATTCTGCAGATATCACCGCCATCTTGGCCAACCGCGTTGTACTTGAAGCGTTATCGGCGATTGCAAAACGCCGTAGCGGAACTCCATATTCTCCAACTCAAAATCTCTTAGATCGTTAATCGCAGGACGCCACGATGAAGGATCTAGTAATCCTTGGTTCAACCGGGTCAATTGGCGTGCAAGCGCTAGAAATTGTTGAAGCAAACCCTTCGCTCTTTCGTGTTGTTGCAATTGCATCAGCTGGAAATAACCCAGAATTAATCGTTGAACAGGCAAAGAAATTTAAGGTGCCAGTAATCGGCGTTACCAACCGAGCGGACCTGATTAAATCTGCTCTTCCTGATGCCACGGTAATTGATGGCTCAGATGCTTCTACAGAAATCGCCGCAATTACATGTGATGTCGTATTAAATGGAATAACTGGATCAATCGGTCTAGCACCAACTTTGGCTGCACTAAAAGTTGGAAATCGCGTGGCTTTGGCCAATAAAGAATCACTAGCTGCAGGTGGCGATCTGGTGATGTCGATCGCTAAACAGGATCAACTTTTACCGGTGGATTCAGAGCATTCGGCGCTATGGCAATGTCTAATGGGTAGCGCCAAGCGAGAGGTTGCGAAGTTAGTTTTAACTGCCAGTGGTGGGCCATTTCGTGATCGTAAAGATTTGAGTGATATTACGGTTCTAGAAGCGCTAGATCATCCAACCTGGTCAATGGGTCCAGTAGTCACTATCAATTCAGCAACGTTGGTAAACAAAGGTTTAGAGATTATTGAAGCCCATTACTTATTCGATATGCCGTATTCACAGATTGAAGCGGTAATTCATCCTCAATCAGTAATCCATTCAATGGTGCAATATGTAGATGGCTCGACGATTGCGCAAGCTTCACCTCCGAATATGAAAGGTCCGATCTCATTTGCAATTAACTATCCAGAGCGCGTAAAGGGTGCAACCGCAGCGATAGATTGGACAACTTCTCACACTTGGACTTTTAATCCGATCGATAATGAGAAGTTTCCGGCGATTGAATTAGCTAGGCGTTGTGGAGAACTAGGAGGAGGCCTACCAGCAATATTTAATGCAGCCAATGAACTTTGTGTTGCAGCATTTATTGATGGAAAGATAAGCTTTACCTCTATTATCGAAACTGTAGAAGAAGTAGTCCAATCTCTTGGTTCCAAATCTGCAGGAGCGCTCCGAGATTTAGCCGATGTCAGTGCGATCGAGAATGATGCGCGTCGGATCGCCCAAGAACATATCTCGAAAGTAGCCCGCTAATGCAACTGCTCGGAATCCTCGCCTTCGTCGTAGCCCTTCTCTTTTCCGTAATGGTCCACGAGTTCGGCCATTACTTGACCGCCCGCAAATTTGGAATGAGAGTCTCCGAATTTTTCCTAGGTTTCGGAACCCGCATCTGGTCACGTAAGCGCGGTGAAACTGAATTTGGTATCAAAGCAATCCCTGCAGGCGGATACTGCCGGATAGAAGGAATGACACCAGATGATCAAATGCCGGAGGGCGAAGAAGGACGAGCCTTTTATCGCGCATCTTCTGGTAAAAAGTTAATTGTCTTAGGTGCTGGTTCATTCCTACATTTCATTCTCGGCTACTTACTTCTCTTCATACTTCTAGCAGGTGTCGGAGTAAATCAAGTACTTCCCGTAATCGACACGGTTGCGCAAAATAGCGCTGCCGCGGCAGCTGGTTTCCAAAAAGGCGATGAAATAATTGCGATTAACGGTGACCGAAATACTGATTGGCAGAGCCAACTCAACAAGATCCGCAACTCAAAAGGTAAAGTTCTTACTTTTACAATTAAGCGCGGCGGTACTGAAATGAGTATCTCTGCTGCACCACGAATGACAGATATAGATGATGGCACCTCACGCTATGTCCTTGGAGTAATTAATGAATTCGGCTCTAAGCGATTGAGCCCAATTTCTGCAATTTCATCTGCTGCAGAGTTAACCTGGACTTTCACTTCTGCTTCTGCAAAAGCTTTGGTACAACTGCCCACAAAGATTCCAGCTCTTTGGGGACAGACCTTTGGTGGCGAAGAACGAGATGAGAACGGTTTAGTTGGCGTTGTCGGAGTAGCTCGCGTATCTGGACAAGCTGCATCTAGCGGAGAACTGACGCCATCTGAGCGAATTGGCACCTTTATCTTGATCGTGGCTAGCCTAAATATATTTGTTGGCCTCTTTAACTTACTACCGTTACTTCCACTTGATGGTGGACATATGGCAGTTGCAATCGCCGACGAGATTCGCGCCTTCTTTGCAAGGTTGCGCGGTAAGCCTCGTCCTACGGGGATAGATGTGAAAGTGCTTACACCAGTAACGGCAGTTGTCTTTGTAGTTCTGGCTACGCTCACTGTTTTGCTCTTGATCGCAGATATTTTCAATCCGATTTCATTAAATTTCTAAGTAGAAATCGCCCTGTGCTGATTTTTAAGGCAGAATAGCGCCATGGTTGATCTCGGTATTCCTAGCGCCCCACCCGCTCCACTTCACCCGCGCCGCAAGACTAACCAGATGAAAGTCGGCAGTATTGGCGTTGGTAGCGACTCACCAGTTAGCGTGCAATCAATGTGCACCACACTTACCGCAGATGTTAACTCCACGCTCCAACAAATCGCAGAGCTAACAGCGGCTGGATGCCAGATTGTGTGCGTTGCTGTTCCAAGCCAAGATGATGCCGATGCACTGGCGCAGATCGCCAAGAAATCTCAAATACCTGTAATCGCCGATATCCACTTTCAGCCAAAATATATCTTCGCAGCCATTGATGCTGGTTGCGCCGCTGTCCGCGTAAACCCTGGCAACATTAAACAATTTGATGACAAGGTGAAAGAAGTTGCAAAAGCAGCTGGTGATGCTGGTATTCCAATTCGCATTGGTGTCAATGCCGGTTCGCTCGACCCACGTTTACTTGCGAAGTACGGCAAGGCAACTCCAGAAGCGCTAGCAGAATCTGCGCTCTGGGAAGCATCGCTATTTGAAGAGCATGGCTTCTCAGATTT
>CAMAPO010000024.1 GCA_945860245.1 Bifidobacterium breve | reverse complement strand
CTGCATCAATTGCTGCACTCTTCATCACAACCGAGGCTGTCATTACTGACAAGCCAGAGAAGAAGCCGGCTGCCCCAATGGGTGGCGACGGCGGCGGAATGGATTTCTAAATTCATGACAACGCAATTCGACGCGCAAGAGATTGCCCGAAACGCCGCACTTGCTGATGCAGAAATGCCATCACAAGTCGGTGCTTTCATCTCTGTCGAATTCGATGATGAAAATCGCGTTGCAAGTTATCTCTTCGATGCAGCTATTCAAGGTTATAAAGGTTGGCGCTGGTGCGTCACTGTTGCAAAGGTTGATGCATCAGCGAATCCAACTGTTTGTGATGTAGTTGTTCTACCTGGACCAGATTCGCTATTGGCGCCAGACTGGATCGAATACAAAGATCGAATTTTGCCAGAAGATATTCAACCCGGAATCAATGTTCCAAGTGCACTAGATGACACTCGCTTAGTTCCAGGTGTTAACGCACTGGCTCAAGATGAAGGCTTGGATGCAACCGAAGTATTTGATCTTGGTTTGATGCGCCCTCGTGTACTTTCTATCGAAGGTCGCGATCAAGCAAGCAAGCGTTGGTATTCCGGTGACCGTGGACCAAATACTCCGCTGGCACAGAGTGCACCAAAGCCTTGCGCATCATGCGGATTCTTCATCCCGATCGCAGGTTCACTTCGCGCATCATTTGGCGTTTGCGCTAATGCGATCGCACCAGATGACGCGCGCGTGGTTTCAGTCGATCATGGCTGCGGCGCCCATAGCGAAGCAACTCTGTAGCGCTTAATTAATTGGGGTTCCAGCCCCGCACGCCTTGCGATAAACTTTCCACCTGCCCGCACCCCTGCGGCTACACGAGTAGCGAAATTCTTATAAGGAGAACCCCATGCCTACAGGTCGTGTTAAATGGTTTAGCCTGGAAAAAGGTTTTGGATTTATCTCAAATGATGAAGGCGAAGATGTTTATCTTGCAGCGACATCACTTCCAGAAGGTGTAGCAACAGTTAAGCCTGGGACAAAGATCGAATTTAGCATTATCGATAGCCGCAAAGGCCCACAGGCTATGTCAGTGCGAATCATTGATGCACCAGTATCACTTGCGGAAAACTCACGTGTAAATAGCGATGATTTAGCTGCGATGATCGAAGATACAATTAAAATTCTAGATAAGGTCGGAAATGGCTTGCGCCATGGTCGCCATCCATCAGGGCCTGAAGCAGAACGTTTGGGACGAGTTCTGCGCGGAATTGCCGGACAACTCGAAGCTTAAATACTTTACTTATATTCCGCTGCGCGCTGCGCGGCGCTTTGAGTATCGAATTCCCCAGGCGCCTAACGCTGCTCCTGCTACGCAAGTCCAGATCACCTTCGCGTCAGCGCCAGTAATTGCGAAAACAATTCCTGCAATAACCCATGCAGCGGTACCAAAAGAGATTAGAGTTACGACAGACTTTATTTCAGAATTATTATTCAAATCCACAAAGGAAGCATACTCTCAATGGCGGTAAAGGCAGATGGTAACTGGCGCTCTTTTCGCCACCGCAATTATCGAATTCTCTTTCCCGCAAATGCTGCATCAAATATTGGCACCTGGGCCCAGCGCGTTGCCCAAGATTGGTTGATACTTCAACTCACCGATAACAGCGGTATTTATCTTGGTTTGGTAACCGCAGTTCAATTTGCACCTGTTCTTTTATTTTCGCTCCAGGGTGGTGCACTTGCCGATCGAGTAAATAAGCGAAAGTTATTGATTTTTACCAACTTTATCGGCGCTCTCTCATCACTTGGTCTCGGACTTTTAGTTGTCGCAGGTTATGCACAGGTCTGGCATGTATTTTTCTTCGCTGCAACTCTCGGAATCGCATCGGCAATTGATGCACCAATTCGCCAATCATTTACCTCAGAAATAGTTGGCCATTCCGATATTGCCAATGCGGTTAGCCTAAACTCAGCCAATTTCAACGCCGGACGTGTAGTTGGCCCAGCGCTATCGGGATTTCTTATCGCACGCTTTGATACCGGTCCATCATTTCTAATCAACGCCTTTACCTACCTCTTTGTTATTTTGGCGCTTCTGCGAATGCGCGAATCTGATTTCTTTATCCAAGAGAAGAAAGTCACTCAAGGCACGGTGCGCGAAGGTTTTGATTACGCCCTGGCTCGCCCCGATTTATATGTTGTGATGCTAGTTGTCTTCTTTGTAGCCACCTTCGGATTAAATATGCAGATCTTTAATGCTCTGATGGCAACGAAAGAATTTGGCAAAGGACCCGCTTCTTATGGCTTATTAGGAACCTATGTCGCAATCGGTTCGTTAACCGGCGCTCTCATTTCTGCCCGGTTAGAAAGATTTCGACGGACTATATTTGTGATTAAAGGCGGAGTCGTATTCTCGCTAGCAATTACCCTGCTCTCGATCGCACCGACCTACACCTGGTACTCGCTCTGGTTACCGCTTTGCGGGTTAAGTGCGCTGACCATGTTGATCACAGCAAATTCGCTGATCCAAGTAAATTCTGACCCCGCAATCCGTGGACGAGTTTCTGGTATTTACCTACTTATCTTTATGGGTGGCACACCATTTGGTTCACCGCTAATCGGCTGGTTAGTTGAAGTAATTGGCATCCGCCAAACGATAGCCCTATGCGGCCTTATCTCACTCGGTGCTTGCTTAACTATCTGGGCAATCTTTCGCAACAAGGTAAATCTCCCACACGATATAACCGTCGAAGGGGTTTTACCTGCCGCCTATGATGATCAGCGCTAACAAGCCGATCAGCGTTAAAACGGTAAGTAAACGGCGGGTGCGGTAATCCATTTAAATCTTATTCGCGCCGAGGTGTTTAGATGGCGATAGCAAAACCATCGTAAAGCAGAGCACAATCAAAACCGGCACCATTATGTAAGCGCGTGATATTCCAAAGTTATCTCCCAAGATGCCGAGCAAAAGTGGGGAGCTAGCGATCGCAATACCTGCAGCGATAGAACTCTTACCAATTGCCAGATCAGGACGACCTTCGCTAAATGCCACCATACGCAGAGTAAAGAGTGGGAATTGCACGGCAATACCTAGTCCAACCATAAATAGCGTAATCAGACATAAAGCTAAGTTGTGAGATGACCAGAAGAGCCAAAAGGCGATAAATTGCAAAATCAGCGCCATCTTTAACTGTTCATCGGAGTGGAAACGTTTTAATAAACGCCCGGCATACCAACGTCCAGTACCAACGCCGGTGCCAAAGGCGATCACTGCAAGAGTGGAAATTGCAGCGCTGGCATCGGTGCGATCGCTTATTAGCGAAGCTGACCAGAAAGATGTTGCAAACTCGGCGCAAATGGAGAGAAAGAAACCGACAAAGGAGAACCAGAATCCTTTAGATAGCCTTCCGCGTTGTGGACCAGCTTCATCTGGAATATGAGAATCAGGTTCAAACTCTCGCCCCTTGATAAATAAGATCAAAATAAATGGAATTGTAACAAGCAGCCCAAGTCGCCATTGCTCACGAACAATATTTGCAGTTGTTCCGACGATGAAATTGCCAGTGACAAAACCTGCGATGGCAATTGCATTTAACTGCGCAACTGCGGTGTGCGAATTCTCAGCGAAGGCATGGGATCCAGCGGTATTAACATTATTTATAACTATTGAAGTTCCAAGACCGGCAAATAAAGTTGCTATCAACGTTAATTGCACTGGGGGAGCAAAGACAAAGAAAATAATGCCCACCGAAAATACTGATAAGCCAATCCAAGTTGTATTAGAGCGCCCATAGCGATGAACTAATTTAGAGTTAACTACCCCAGCAATAATTGCGGCAACTCCTAAGGCTGTTCCGTGAAGCCCCGCAATACCAAGTGAAGTTCCCTGATCTTCCCGCAGTAACGCCTGTGATGGACCAAATCCACCGGTAAAGAAATTTACAGTGGCAACCTGTAGCGCGAGCAGCCAGAACTGTCCATTGCGTTGAAAAGTTTTTGGCATCGCTGGTTTACAGGGCTGCTACAACAAAGTCGATAGATGCAGTTAGCGCATCAATATCACTTGGATCAACAGCAGGAAACATTCCGACGCGAAGTTGGTTCTTACCCAACTTGCGATATGGCTCGGTATCTACGATGCCATTTGCCCGCAGCGCAGCAGCGACTGCTGTGGCATCAATTGCTTCATCAAAGTTAATTGTGCCGACCACTTTTGATCTCATCGCTGGGTCGGTGACAAATGGAGTTGTGTAAGAAGTTTTCTCCGCCCATGAATATAACTTCGCTGCAGATTCCGCACTTCGTCCTGCTGCAAACTTTAGTCCACCATTTGAATTCATCCATTCAATTTGGTCGGCCAGCAACATCAAAGTGACTAAAGCAGGAGTGTTGTAGGTCTGATCAAGTCGTGAATTTTCAATTGCGATACTGAGATCAAAGAATGCAGGTACCCAACGACCGCTGGCTTTAATCTTTTCGGCGCGCGCTATTGCAGCCGGGCTCATTAACGCCAGCCAGATACCGCCATCAGATGCAAAAGATTTCTGCGGAGCAAAGTAATAAGTATCAAACTCTTTAGCATCTACATCTAAGCCACCAGCTGCGCTAGTTGCATCAACCAGGATGAGTGCGCCATCGGTTCCGGCAGGGCGCTTAATTGTCATCGCTACACCAGTAGAAGTTTCATTATGTGTGAGCGCGTAAGTATCGACGCCAGCTTCAGCCGATGCTTGTGGATGCGAACCAGGCTCGGCCTTAATAACCGTTGGATCGCCTAAGAAAGGTGCTTCCTTTGCAGCGGATGCAAACTTTGAGGAAAATTCACCGAAGACCAAGTGCTGTGATTTATTTTCAATTAAACCAAAAGTTGCGATATCCCAAAACGCGGTAGATCCACCATTGCCAAGCACAACTTCATAACCTTCGGGCAGAGTAAAGAGTGAGTTAAGCCCTTCGCGCACGCGGTGCACAACGTTCTTAACTGGCTTTTGGCGATGTGATGTTCCGAGAATTGAAGAACCAGATGCGGCAAGGGCCGATAACGCTTCGGGACGAATCTTTGATGGACCACAACCAAATCGGCCATCACGTGGTTTTAAATTATCTGGAATCTTGATATCGGAGCTCATGGGCTAAGACTACGGGTAGTAGCGAGTGATCTCCCACTCAGCGTTGCTGTTAGCCCGCTCATAGCGCAGGCGATCGTGGAGCCGTGAATATCTGCCCTGCCAAAATTCAATACTAATTGGCGTTACACGATAACCACCCCAATGTGGTGGCTTCGGTACCGAACTTCCTTCTGGCCATTTCTCTGATGCGCCAACAAATCTCTGCTCCAACTCTTCACGCGATGAAAGCGGCGCTGATTGCGCGCTTGCCCATGCACCAATTTGGCTGGCCCAAGGCCGAGATTCAAAATAGTCTAAAGATTCGCTCTCGCTAATTTTCTCTGCAAATCCGCTAATTGAAACTTGACGTTCCATAGCAAACCAAGGAAATAAAAGTGTGACTTGTGAATTTAACTCAATCGCTTGAGCTTTACGCGATGAGTAATTTGTGAAGAAGGTAAACCCACCTTGCGAAATATCTTTTAATAAAACGGTTCGCGTTGAAATTTGTTCGTTATCGCCCAGAGTCGAAAGAACCATGGCATTTGCCTCGACGATAATGGAATTTTCGGCGGCCTCTTTCAACCAATTAGCGAAAGCGGCAAAGGGATCGGAGGGTAACTTCTCTAACCCAACCTCGCCATAAGAACGGCGCATGGCACGGATGGCTTCTCGATCGATTTCGCTCATAGATGTATCGAACCTCACTTTCCAGTCCGCGTCATCTTCAACCCGAAGTGGTGGTCAGCGCCTCTCGAAAGGTGCAGACTTGCACCATGTCAGATGATTTCAAACCCGGCCTGGAAGGCGTAATCGCCTTCGAATCACAAATTGCAGAACCAGATAAAGAAGGAAGTGCACTCCGTTATCGCGGAGTAGATATCGATGATTTAGTCGGTCGCGTTACCTTCGGCAACGTGTGGGGTTTACTTGTTGACGATCAATTTAATCCTGGTTTACCAAATGCCAAGACATTTCCACTTCCAGTGCACTCAGGTGATGTGCGCGTAGATGTGCAATCAGCAATTGCGATGTTGGCACCGGCTCGAGGATTTAAACCGTTATTAGATATTTCTGATGAAGAAGCGCGCGACAACCTGGCCCAGACATCTGTAATGGTGCTCTCTTATTTAGCACAAGCCGCGCGTGGCATCATCGCGCCAGTGGTACCAGATACTGAAATTGATAAAGCACATACCGTTGTTGAAAGAATGATGATCCGTTGGCGTGGTGAACCAGATCCACAACACGTGCGCGCAATCGATGCTTACTTTGTATCTGCGGCAGAACACGGAATGAATGCATCAACATTTACTGGTCGCGTAATTGCATCAACTGGCGCAGATGTTTGCGCAGCAATCTCTGGTGCAATTGGTGCGATGTCAGGCCCACTTCACGGTGGCGCACCATCTCGCGTCTTGCATATGATCGAAGAAGTTGAAAAGACTGGTGACGCCACCGCTTATGTAAAAGGTTTGCTAGATCGAAAAGAACGCTTGATGGGATTTGGCCACCGCGTTTATCGCGCCGAAGATCCGCGTGCGCGCACACTTCGTCGCACCGCCAAAGAACTTAACGCGCCACGTTATGCAGTAGCCGAAGCTTTAGAACAAGCAGCGCTAAAAGAACTTCGTGAACGCCAACCAGATCGCGTATTAGAAACAAATGTGGAATTTTGGGCGGCAATTATTTTGGACTTCGCACAAGTTCCCGCACCGTTATTTACTTCAATGTTTACCGCAGCTCGCACCGCGGGCTGGTCGGCACATATTTTGGAACAGAAGCGCACCGGTCGTTTGATCCGTCCATCTGCGCGCTATGTTGGTAAGGGTCCACGTAAACCTGAAGAAGTCGACGGCTGGGATGGTTCCGTCGGCATGCTGCACACCTAACCCAGGCAATTCTTAGCCCCCTAAGGGGTCATCCTGCTGGTCCGTGAAAGTGCCTTTGTAACGCCTAAGTTTTATAACATTTCTATAAACGCTCGCCTAAATCCCAAATTCAATGGGCAGTAGTTTGATATTGACCTCCAAATGTTATGGAATAGCCCAAACAAGAGAGCCATACCCTCGTGCGTTCTCAATCCATTTGGAGGATATATGAAAAACAAGCGAACTGGTGTTGTCGGCGTAATCGCCGCTGCAGCTCTCGCAGTATCAGTACTTGCAGTTCCATCTGCATTTGCCGCAAAGAAGTCGATCATAATCTGGGCTGATGACACTCGTGGTCCAGCGCTTGTCAAGATTGTAAAAGATATGGAAAAAGCTGTTCCCGGTTACACAGTTGACGTTAAAGCATTTGCTTCATATGACGCACTCGGTGCTGCTTGGGACAAGGCAACTGCTGCAACTGGCCCAGACATCATTCTTCGTGACGGTGCACTTGCAATTTCCGGAGCTAAATCTGGAAAAATCCAGTCACTTGTAGTTCCATCTTCAACTAGATCACAATTTGCTCCAGCTGCTTGGGGAGCGATGACTGTTAAAGGCCGTCTTTTCGGTATTCCAACAGATGTTGATACAACAGGCATGATCTACAACACTGCAATGTTCCCAACTGCTCCTAAGACAATTGGTGATATCTACGATTACTACATCAAGAATAAGGCGACACTGACAAACGGTATCTGTTCATTTAACGGTACTTGGGGTGCGCAGCCAGTGCTGACAGCTCTTGGCGGAGGTGCTTGGGGTTACAAGAACGGCCAAGCAGATTTCTCAAATGTCGTCTTCAACTCTGCAACATTTAAGTCAAATGTTAAGAAGTACCTAATCGGTGCTGATGGCAAAACAAATGGCTTCTTCTCATACGATGGATGCGACACTGCATTCAAAGCCGGCAAAACTCCAGTTGCACTCGTTGGAGCGTGGAATATGGCAGGAGTTTCTGCAACTTCAGTTAAATTCGCTTGGGGCTCATTGCCGTCAACAACAGCCGGAAAATTTGGAAATCAGTGGGCAGGCTATTCAGCTGCTTACCTAACTTCATATGCAACAGCTCACGGAGTTAAGTCTGGTGCAAACCAACTTCTCTTCAAGTTCTTTGCATCAGAAGCTGGTCAACTTGCGCTCAATGAGGCACAGAAAGATCAACGTCCACTTGCTCACATTTCAGCAGCAGCAAAGACGAAGGATGCTACTGCAGCCGGTGTTGGTGCAGCAGCAGCAAACTCAGTTAAGCAGCTTGCAGCACTTGATGACAACACTGGTGGAGCCAACTGGTATTCAGTATCAGATGATGCTCTAAAAGATATCTTTGCAGGTCAAGATGTCGATACAACTCTAGATAAGGGCGCAGCAGTTCTTGCTAAGAACTTTGCTAACTTCGCTAAGAGCTAAGCAATAGACATATAAATAAGTAGTAAGTAAGGTGGGAGATGTACGAACTTCTCGTATATCTCCCACCTTTACTATTTGATGAAACCAATTAAGTAATTTGATCAAGGAGAGAAATGTTTTATAAGCTTGTCGGATTACGTGGTCCGCTAGCCCTCTTCCTAAAGTATGGTTTCTTGGGTAGTGCAGATGCAGCCTTAATTTGGCTTATCTCCGCGGCTATTAATAAGAGCTCCTTTATTATTGCTGGCGTTGTTACCGCCGCACTTATTTTTCTGAATTATTCATTTATAACTAAGGGTGCAATCCCCCTAAAATTTCTCTCCGTAGGTCTGATATTTTTCTCAATCTTTGTCATTACCCCGACTGGTTACACAATTTTGATGTCTACCTACAATTTTAAAACTGGCAATGAAATAGGCAAAGAGGCAGCGCTTAGAGAAATCATTAACAATGGAATTGTTTCTGACACTGAGGGTACGGCCTATGACCTCTTCCTCGGTAAGACCAGCAACGGAAAGTATGCTGGAATTTTAGAGAATCAAGTAACTAGAGAACTCTTATATGCTGATGAAAGTGCAGTGCGACCAGCCGCCGAGTCAGAAATTTCTCGAGATATCTCAGGTTATATAACCAGTGCCAACGGAATCACAACTCTGACTGATGAAGAATTTGCTAATGAAGATGCAGCGATCACTGAACTTCGTTTTCCACTTGGAGATGGTTCTTACGCAGCACCACAAGGCTCTGACGTGGCTGCACGATTGATTCAAAGCGTTGTGTACGACCCTGTCACAGATCAACTAGAAAATACCGAACTCGGAATTACCTACATCGATAATGGCAACGGAAACTTCGCTGTAAAGGGTGATCCTACGACGCGTTTAGATCCGGGTTGGCGAGCCTACTCTGGCTTCGATAACTTTAAATCTCTCTTCCTTGATGAAAGGCTGCGTGATCCATTTATTAAAGTGTTTATCTGGACCATCGCCTTCGCTTTTCTTTCAGTGGGCACCACATTTGCAGTCGGAATGGCGCTAGCGCTAGCGCTAGAAACTCCTATTAAATTCCGTAGGTTCTACCGCGGCTTTTTGATCTTGCCTTATGCGATTCCGAGTTTTATGAGCATTCTTATTTGGCGAGGTCTATTTAATAAAGAGTATGGTGCAATAAATACGTTGTTGGGATTAGATATTGCTTGGTTCGATAGCCCTTGGCTGGCGCGGTTTGCAGTGATTCTGGTTAACCTCTGGTTGGGCTTCCCATATATGTATTTAATCGGAAGCGGGGCTTTGCAATCTATTCCTGCCGAACTGGAAGAAGCGGCATCAATTGACGGCGCATCGGAAAAGCAGGTTTTCTACACAATTAAATTACCACTGCTCTTGCAGATTCTTGGTCCACTATTGATCGCCAGCTTTGCCTTCAATTTTAACAATTTCAATATTATTTACTTGTTAACCGGAGGTGGGCCGACAAATGCAATTGACGGAGAAGTTGCTGGTGCTACCGATATTTTGATTTCCTATGCCTACAAGACCGCCTTTGGTTCCAATATCCAAGACCTAGGTTTATCCAGTGCGATCTCAATGGTGATGTTTGTAATTGTCGGAACAATGTCGATGTATACCTTGAAAAAGTCGAAGATAATGGAAACGCTATGAGTAAAAAAATAGGAAGCAATAATATTTGGAAACACGCTCTTGCCATAACTTTAGTGCTTTTCACTGCTTTTCCAATTTACGTTGTAATTATTACCTCATTTGATCCAACGGGTGGAATTTCTTCCAACTCTTTACTACCAGTTAGGTTTTCATTAGATAATTACATACTCTTATTTACAGACCCAAGAGTTCCTTACTGGGCCTGGATGAAGAACTCTTTAATTATTGCAACGGCAACTGCAGCCACGTCAGTAGCGATCGGCGCTGCGGCTGCCTTTGCCTTCAGTCGTTTGAGATTTAAGGGGAGAAAAGTTGGCCTGAAAGCTCTGCTTTTGATCCAAGTCTTCCCAAGTTTTCTTTCGCTAACAGCGATTTATGTAATGATGGAACAAGTTTTCTTAATTACTCCCACCTTCGGGCTGGGCAGCATTTGGGGCCTTTATTTAATTTATATCGGTGGATCACTTGGAGTCAACGTTTGGCTCCTTAAGGGATTCCTTGACTCAATTCCTCTTGAGCTAGATGAATCAGCACGTTTAGATGGCGCATCAGTTCCACAAGTCTTCTGGTTGATCTTTCTTCCACTTGCAGCGCCGGTATTAGCGGTGATTGCGGTACTTTCATTTATCGGAACCTTCAATGAATTTGTTCTTGCCTCGCTATTTTTGCAAGATGTGGAAAGGCGAACAGTGGCGGTAGGCCTTCAGCAGTTTGTGGGCGGACAATTTACACAGACTTGGGGACCATTTGCCGCTGGATCAATTATCGCTTCAATTCCATTGGTTGCAATCTTCTTGTCAATGCAACGCTTTATTATTGGCGGCTTAACTGCAGGCGCAACGAAGGGTTGAGTTGAAAAAAGTAAGTCTCTTTACCGCCATAACAATCTCTCTAGCCTTGGCAACTGTTTCAAATGCATATGCAGAAGTTAAATCTGACTTTATAAAGCCGGTAATCCGCGGACCGCAGAGCGATGAGTCGGTCTATTTCATAATGACCGACCGCTTTGAAAATGGCGATACAAGCAATGATTATGGCGGCACCGATAAATCAATGTCGGTGAGCGGATTTGTGCCAGAAGATATCGGTTGGTGGCATGGCGGTGACTTTAAAGGCATTACCAAGCGCTTAGATTATATAAAATCGATGGGCTTTACTTCGCTCTGGATCACACCACCAGTAGTTCAAAAGTCTGTGCAAGGAAATTCATCTGCTTATCACGGCTATTGGGGAATTGATTTCACAACTGTGGATCCACACCTGGGCAACGAAGCAGATTTTAAGGAGCTAGTTACACAAGCTCATAAATTGAATATGAAGGTGATCATTGATGTCGTGGTAAATCACACTGCAGACGTTATTTACTACGACAATAGCGGAAGACCACAAGTAAGCGCCGCCGAAGCAAATATCAAGAAACCCGAGTGGCTAAATTTAATAAGTAATTATCATAATCTTGGAAATAATCCGAGAATAGGCAATTCAGTTTTAGATGGTGATTTCTATGGCTTAGATGATCTAGAAACCGAGAACCCTAAAGTAATTAGTGGGTGGATTGATCTCTGGTCTAACTGGATTACAAAGTTTGATATTGATGGAATGAGAATTGATACCTTTAAACACGTAAATCCAGAGTTTTGGAAGGCTTTTGTACCGAAGATACAAGCAGCGGCGATCGCGGCAGGCAAAAATGACTTTCCTATTTTCGGTGAGGCTGCCGATAGCGATTCTGTATCGCTATCCACATACGTTGCCGGCGGTGAAGTACCAAGCGTTTTAGACTTTGATTTTCAAAAGCAGGTAAAGAGTTTTGTGCAATTTGGGGCTTCTGCAGAAGGATTAGCTGAGCTATTTAATCGAGATGATCTTTATACAACGTCTACAACTAACGCTTATGGCCTTGCCACCTTTCTCGGAAACCACGATATGGGACGTATTGGATACTTTTTAAGTAACGCTGTTGCAGTTGGCGAAAGTCAAACTTTGCTTGAGCGCGCCAAACTGGCCAACGCTGCGCTATTTCTTCTTCGTGGTGGGCCAGTTCTGTATTACGGAGATGAAAAGGGCATGACTGGCACCGGTGGAGATAAGAAAGCTCGCCAAGATATGTTTGCGACTCAAGTAGTTGATTGGCAAAACGAGGTGCGCATTGGATCGAATTCCATAGCAAGTGCAAGTGCTTTTGATGTCCGTAATCCGCTAGAAGAGCAGATTACTGAATTACAGAAGGTGATCGCCGCAAATCCTGGATTGAGAAATGGCGCTCAACAGGTTCGTTATGCAAAGAACGGCCTCTTTGTTGTCTCCCGATATCTAAATGGCGTTGAGTACCTTGTCGCTTTAAACGGCACAGATACCGGCTCATCGGCGCAGTTTAAAGTTGGATCAATTAAGGGTGAGTGGGAAGTCTTATCTGGCAGTTGCACTATTTCTAGCGATATCCAGATATTACTAGCAGTACCGCAGCGAAATTACTGTGTTGTGAAGGCAAAGACTCCAGTAGCCAACACAGGAGCGCTAAAAATTTCGACTCCTAAAGTGATAAGTACAACGCTACCTTCGGGATGGAGAGAAGTTTCAGCCCAGGTGGCAGGCGCTAATTACTCAGAAGTCACCTTTAGCGTCAGGGTTAAAGGCGGTAAATGGAGAACACTAGGTACTGCTGATCGACGCACATTTGCAACAGATCAGACAAAGGGTGGTCTCTATCGCGTTTATCTACACCCAGAAGATTTTAAAAAAGGAAGTACCATCGAAGTTATAGCTGCAACCGTCGATGCCAAAAAGAAAGTGCTGCTCTCTAAAATAGTAAAAGTAAAAATCTAATCCTTAAGCCAGAAACGTAGCGGCTGATCTAAATAACTCGCCCACGATGCTTCATTATGGCCAGTCTTCTTATAAACCTTGCTGACGAAATCTAAATCTTTACGATATCCCTTTTGGATCATTAATTCATCTGCCAGATCTTGGAAAGGTTTATATTGGGCATCCAAGGCCTTTGTTCCGCGACTCATCCAAACTTTATGGCTACCAGGCGCTGGAAGTTCTTTGATCGTTCGATGAACCAGAGAATCTCCGCCGATAAGCCAATGTGGCGAAAGCGCGAGTGCTGTTTTAAATTTATTAGGGTGTTTATGAGCTGCGTAGAGCGTAGATAGGCCACCCATACTTGAGCCTATTAAAGCGGTCTTATCTGCAGAAATTTCTAATTGCAGTGATTTAAGAATTTGCGGAACATAACTATTAAATATGCTCTCTAAATATTGATCCCCTCGCAATAGCGCTAAATCTCCTTTAGAAATGTTGGGTAGTTTTACCTGTACATCTTCTTGGAAGAATTGCTGGGGGGATAAATCTTTTGCTCGGCCCATTGGATCGGCTTTTGTAGAGCCATGCCAAACTGCAATGATTACGGGGGGTGTGACTCCAACCTCGTGGCTGACTTTAAAAGCGTGTTGCGCCATCTCCCAGGTCTTACCGCGAAAAGTTGAACTCTTGCCATCAAAGACATTTTGGCCATCGTGCGCAATTAGCAAGTGGCCGCTGGGCTCCTGGGGTGAGCATAATTCAACGGTGCGACCGTCGAAATCAAAGCGAGAGATCTCACCTGGCACCCCACGAATCTGATATCTCTTAACCAACTCCATAGTGCGACAATAGTGCAATGTCCGTTCCGCACCGAAATATTATGTGGTTTCGCAGAGATCTCCGTATTGGCGATAACCCTGCGCTCTTAGCGGCGATCGAATCTTGCGATGAAGTTATTCCACTATTCATTCTAGATAAATCTCAAATCGCTGAAGCGGGCGAAAAACTTTTAGCATATATGGGTCAATCTTTACGCTCGCTTGATCAATCGCTCGGAAATAAGTTACATATTATCGAAGGTGATCAAGTAGAAATTATGCGCGAGCTAACTGAGTTATATCAAGTCAATGAAATCCATATCTCAGATGAATATGAAAGATATGGCGCAGAACGAGATGCTCGAGTGGAAGCTGCTGGTATAAAACTGATCAGAACCGGCAGTCCTTACGCAGTAAAGCCTGGACGAGTGTTAAAAGAGAGCGACGGAACGCCTTATCGTGTCTACACACCGTTTTATCGCGCTTGGTTAAAACACGGTTGGCGCGCTCCTGCGAAAACACCAAACAAGATAATTGCGCCAACTCCACCTGCAAAGTATCGTAACTTTCCAGATTTTCTTATGCCCGATGGAGTCAAAGTAATTGAGGCTGGAGAAGGCGCAGCACTTGCACGATTTAAGAGCTTCTCAAAAAGTGGCTTAGATAATTATGATGAGAATAGAAACTTCGCTGGTATTGATGGAACTTCCAAGATGAGTACATATCTCAAGTTTGGCGAGATACATCCACGCACTCTCTTGGCGAATCTTGGTGAAAGTAAAGCGCACGATACTTTTCGGAAAGAGATTGCTTGGCGCGAGTTTTACGCTGATGTTCTTTTCAATAATCCAAATACCGATACCGAGTACTACGCACCTCGCTTTGATCAAATGAGATATGACAAGCCTGGTGCACAGTTTCAAGCCTGGTGTGAGGGAAAAACCGGCTACCCATTCGTTGACGCCGCAATGCGCCAATTAGTCCGTGAAGGATGGATGCACAATCGCACCCGAATGGTTGTGGCCTCATTTCTAGTTAAAGATTTACATCTGGAATGGCAGATCGGCGAACGTTTCTTCGCCGAGCATTTAGTTGATTACGATGTAGCTTCCAATGCGCACGGCTGGCAATGGACTGCCGGATGCGGCACAGATGCCTCACCGTATTACCGTGTTTTTAACCCCATTGAACAAGGTAAACGATTTGATGAAAACGGCGATTATATCCGCAAGTACGTGCCAGAACTTGCTCACTTATCAGCAAACGAAATCCACGAACCTTGGCTATATCTAGATGGTTATTCAAAAGGGTATTGCGAACGGAGCGTTGATCATGCTCTTGAAAGACTGGAATCTTTAGCCCGCTTACAAGAGATTAAGGCTGATAAGCCTGAGCTTCCGCACTAGCGCGCTTTGCTTCATACATTGCTAAATCTGCCCGATGCAGTAAATCTCCCTTACCATCGTTGCGAACGTGTCCAACGCTTACACTAATAGAAATAGATTTTCCATCGAGAATAAAGGGATAACTTAAAGTTGCTTTTAAAGCGCTGGCTAATTCCAAAGTCGCTTCATCGCCTCCTACCGCAATTACTCCAAATTCATCGCCTCCTAATCTGGCCAAGATGGCACCGCTTGGAAGTGAGCGACTAAAACGTTGGGCTACTTGGCGCAGGATGCGATCGCCCATTTCATGTCCATAACGATCATTGACCGGCTTAAAACCATCTAGGTCTAGGAGAAGCAGCGCTCCTTCTACTTCACTAAATGTAGAAAGTTCAGCAATCAGTCTGCGGCGATTCGGTAATCCAGTTAGCTCATCGGTGCGTGCCAAAACTTTCTCTTCTCCCAAATTATTGGCCTGCCTTATTACTAAAGTCATTCGGATAAATGCCAACAAGAGCGTAGTTATGGTTGGAATAACTACATATGTCGGGAAATACTCCGGACGAAGTGCAATTGCAGATAGCAGCGTTGGGCTAATAAAAATTGAGATCGCAATAAGTGCGGGGTGAATCTTACCTTGAGATTTGTTTTCACTTGGCGGATACCAATAAGAAAGTGAGATTAAAACTAACCCAATCAACCAGCCCTCATCGCTAAATTGTCCAAATTGATAACTTCCTTGAATCTGCGACCACAAGAAGTAAAAGTCAGTTAATGTAAATGCGAGAATTCCAAAGATTATTAGGCTTAATCGCAGTGAAATTTTGGAGAGTACTGCACTGGTTAGGACTATCACTATTAACGCTATATCACATATGGCATAGAGAACTGAGAAGAAGTAGCCCAAATCTGACTCTCCGACTATTTCCTTGAGCAACAAGGCGGCGACAATTGAGGTAAAACCCAACCCAAAAATTGTGGAATCTAAGAGTTCAATAGCTTGTAATCGTTTTCCTCTGCCTATCGCCCTTGGTATGGCAATAAATGCAAATGGATAGAACGCTGAGTAGGCGATGTTGGAAACCAATTGCTCGTGAGCGCTGAAGTTAAAGAGCTGACTTAGGCTAGATGTCGTCGATCCGATACCCCAAGATGCTATTGCAAGGATTAAAAATGCAATTGCGAGCGAGTCGTTGTGAAGCGGTGCTTGGAAGAGTCCAATTACAATAACTAGAACAATCGTGTTATATAAAATTAAATCTTTGGCTATTGTTGGTTCAGATATAAATATACGAAGCAGAATATTTATGACCAACAAGGTTCCAGGCAGCCACTTAGCAATTCGGTGAATTATCACCAGCAAAAGTTAGAGGAACGCAACCTCACGGATTAATAGGGGAAACCTAAGATTTAGCTGGCTTTAAAAGCCTTCGGTGCAGATCAACTTAGCCATATCAAGGGTGGTTTCAATATCAGATTTTGAATTGGTGTATTGGGCTAGCGCTTGCACCCGCGCTTTCTGGCTGCGATCACTCTGCTTGCCAACACTCGCGTAAGCCTTTATCGCTGCTTCGTAATTACGAATAGCGGAGGTAAATTTATCAATTGTCTTTTTATTTTTAACCAAGTTAGGCGTATCTGCATTTAAGATTAAAAGTTGTGCATTATTAGCTTCAATCTT
>CAMAPO010000023.1 GCA_945860245.1 Bifidobacterium breve | reverse complement strand
AACCTATTACAAAGTACCGACTGGCACTATATAAAGGACCCCCCACGCACCCATTAGAGCGCGCCTACCCTTGCTGTATTCCTACCCTGGGGGAGTTCAGCGCGGTAATGCCGCGTGAGGGATCTGGCGTAATCATAGTTATTACCCCGTTACCCTTAGCCAGTCGGGAGCGATCTCGCCAGGAGGATTCGCATAGCGGCCGAGTGCGCACGCTTGGAAAGCGTGTAAAGGGCAACCTTTCGAGGGTTCAAATCCCTCATCCTCCGCTCGCAGGAGTAAAAAAGAAAACCTATTTGCAGTAGTCACTCGTCTTTCCATTTTTGCCATCACGAGAGGGGAGTAATTTCACCGCCAAGCTGTCAGCTTGAGGCAATGAATTAAGCCAACATATTCCGTAAGAATCTGCCGGATACTGAGAATGAGCACTCGCCCAAACAGGATCTTTCGATGCTTCATTTTTCTGCCGCATATCGTAAACGCCAAAATCTACAGAGACATTGTTGAGGAATCCAACTTCCGTGGCAATCACTTCACCGACCGTTACAGCGACAGGCGGATTTACTGGGTCAGTACGAGTGTCTTCCTTTATCGGAAAGGCATTAACTACCGCTTCAAATTTGGGGGACAATTTTCGTAAATGATCGAATCGGAACGAAACTCCACAATTTCCATCAAACTCAAAGAGATACTGAATCTCTCCCATTTCTCTATAACGAACAACCCGTGAAATTTTGCCGTTTAGCGGAATCTTCACTGTTACCAAATTATCGGTCGCATTATCAAAACCAAATCCACCATGCGCTTTGTAATTTCCGCCTCGCTCCTGCCCGGGATAAAGAATTGATGTGACCTTTGATAGGTCAACTGGCGTTTGAAGAAGTGGAGTTGGACATGTTGACACTGGAGAAGCAACAGTACTTGGAGATGAGGATGCCTGTGCAGTAGGTGAAAGAGTTGGATTCGACTTGGCGGCCACTTTTACGCCTTTGCTCCAAACAAATTTCTTACCGCTCTTGATACAGGTGTACTTGATCCCTGCGGATGTACTGACTTGGCCAAGTTTTTTACAAGCAGTACCTGGTTTTACCGCCGCTGTTGCAGTTGAAAGGTTAAGCGAAAGAACCAAGCAACCGATCACAATGGTTGCAGATATTCGCTTCATATCGCCAAGAATAACAACGAGATAGCAACGTGAACAGAGGTTTGGAACGGGGAATTACCCAGGATGGAGAGGATAAATCCCTCATCCTCCGCTCTGCAGCTTTAGAAGCCTATTTCTTCAACTTATAGCCAGCCGGACATTTTGATGTGTTCAAGAAAGTTTTAACCGTTTTGCCTTTTGTGCAGACAATTTTCTTAACTACCGGTTTTTTGGGAGTAGTTGAATTGGTCGGCGTTGGGCTTAGGGTATTTGCTGCGGTCGTTAACAGTTTCATTTTTATTGTTGGAGAACTAAAGTGAAACCCACGCACATTGAATCTGAAATATTCGGAGTTACTAGACGCGACAGCTGTAATGACCTGCTCTTTTCCGTCTTCGTTTGTTACCGAAATAGTTGCTTGTGCGTTAGGGGCATCAACACCCCAAAAGCACTTGGCCACTTCAACTGGAATCTGTAGCGTGTAATGACCAATAAATTTACTTCCATCCGCAAGCAGCGGTAGCGCTGCCATTCGATAATTTAGCGTTGCTGTCTTTGCATCCCAAATTGGTGGACCATCGGTTGCCAGCGTCGCATTAGACGATGTAACCCCCATTGGAGAATTTTTGTTGTAGTCCTTAATACATTTCGCCCCTGGAGCACCAGCCGACAACATCCAAGTTCCGTAAAGTGATTTAAATGAGGGAACGTCTTCAACTATCCATTTTGTCGGATTAAAAGTCGATTTTTTATTCGTGTATTTCTCGATTGACTCAAACATACTAAAGTAAATATCAAAGCTCGCTTTACTACCCACATCTACTGGAACCCAACAATCAAAAGGTTTATCTTTAACATTTCCATCACATTGCCTACCAACTGTGACGCCACCCATGTCTATATTTCTAAGACTATCCATATTTGTGGCGGTCCACGGTATTAATTGCGTAATCATTGGAACTTTTGCAGGCTTTCCAGACGCGTTATATACAAAATCGGATCCTGACTTACCGCTTTTTATTTCCAGATCTGTAACGGTGGAACGGACCCAGCTTGTCCACGGAACTGACGATCTAAATTCAACAATGAAAGAGTCTTCTGTGAGAAAAGCATCTGGAAGTAAGTTGTATGAAGGCTGGACAATTCTTTGTGGGGTATAGGTTTTTTCTAAAGTTGGGGAATAGGGCATAACACCTAAATGAAAGTTTAAATCAGAAAACTTGAAATTAGCATCTATAGTTCTAAAAAGTCCTGAGAAATCACTAATTTTTACTAAAGGCATAAATAGCTTACCGCCTCTGTGTTCTAATTTTGGAAAAGTCCAAAGGTAGGGTTCACCTCCGCTGGGTAAATTGTTCTTTAAACTTCCTTTAACTCCAGAAAAATTTAATGGTGTGTAATTTTCTCCTTTAACGCTAGAAAATATCGGCGTTAATGGGGTTGCTTCTTGAATTTCACCATTTTCCCTCTGTACGGCAAATCTACTTATGCAGTCTGTTTGTTGTGCACTCCAACATGGTTCGAAAGTTAAATCGAGCGATACTTCAGTTGCACCGTCACATTCAGTAGCAGTCAGAGAATCGCATTTATAATAATATCGATCATTAGTACCTTTTGCGTTACGAACCATTATGTGCGAGCTATATGGAATATCTGAAAAGAGATTAGGTATCGCACGTAACAAAACACCCTTACCCGAAATATTGTTGTATGAATCTGTCCCGATTCTTTCATCCAGTGGCATAATAATTTTATTTTCAGGATATTTGTCAAGGAGTTCAATTGGTGATGCTGGCTTATTTGTAAAATACGGGCGATCTCCAGCAACCCGTGATGCAGACGAAGGATAGATTGCAGCACAGAGGCTAATTAGCACGACGGTAGATATAAATTGCTTTCGCTTACGCCACGGTTTCTGCCGCATTTGAGAAAGATACCAGCATTAAATTAAAGGCTGCCTCCTGTGGATAACTTTCGAGGTCCCTTTAATGTTTCTGTAATCCTCGTGTATGACTACAACAATTCCAAGGCTCAATCCGCTTAAGTTCAAGGTTCCAGGTGTGCTAATGATTGGGTTATTGGCTGCTCAATTCTTATTTTTTGGAGACGAAGGTGGGCCTGAGCCAGAATGTATTTTGAATGTAGAACACCCGCATCTTTCGACTTCGCTTAAAGAGACGTTAGGTATAAGCGTTATTAAATTGAATATCACTTCAATCTGCAATGTTCCACAAATTCATACCCGTATAGCCTCTAAAATCCTTAAAGCCGAGAATTCGCAAGAATCGGTAGCTCACGTTTTCCCAATCAGAATTGTCGCTTCAACATCAAAGTTACCCCAAACCGCTTTCTTCAAAAATATTTTTATCCAGTGCATCCCGGGAGTCAAGGCTTCTTATAGAGGGTTCGCCGCAGGGACGGTGAAGTTAAAAAGTGGCAAGGAAGTTTCAGTCTCGGGTTCCTCCGAAAAATTCGTAGCGGTGAACTGCACTATCGGTGCACAATAGGAAGGTGAGTTACTTTGAAGAATGCCTACGTCTTGGCGAATGGCTAGGCCAAGACGATAGACGTGCTCTCTATAAGTATCTTGTCGTCGAAAATAAAGAAATTTACCGAAAGCAAGCAATCTCCCTATTAAGAAATTCTCAACTTCAAAGGACGATTGCCAGTGGAGAAATATTGTTTACTTGTAAAAATCAGAAAGTAAGTTACGTTGCGCGCAAAATTAATACTGACAATTTTACTCCCGAAATGCGAGAGATTAAACTTTCAGGATTTAAGTTCCGCAACATCGCCAAATTAAGAAAATTTTTTGCACAGAGTGATGTTGATGTAATCCAGAACTATCCTATCTCTGTCGAAAAAGATTTCTCTGAATCTGGATTCGGCATAGATGCTTATCCATATTATGATCTGTCCTACTATTCAAATGGCAAGAGCCGAGTAATTGGGCTAATCAATAAAGTTAGAACCAACGACAGAGAATTACTTTCTAAACTACGGACTCTCTAGCACAAACTTAAATCTCGACCCCGATGTATTTGGTCTCGAGGAATTCGTGAATTCCATCGAAGCCACCTTCGCGACCTAATCCTGATTGCTTAACGCCACCGAATGGTGCGGCTGGATCTGAAATAAGTCCGCGGTTGATTGCGACCATTCCGGATTCGATTGCTTCAGAGATCTGAATAGCGCGCTTTAGATTTTCAGAATACACATAACTAATTAGCCCGAAATCAGTGTTGTTGGCTAATTCAATGGCTTCAGCATCGGTATCGAATACAACAACTGGAGCGACTGGGCCAAAGACTTCGTGGTTAAGAATTTCTGCCTTTCTATCTACTTCTAAGACAGTTGCCGGATAGAAAGCGCCTGGACCATCAGGTGTCTTTCCGCCGGTTAGTACTTTTGCGCCAGCTTTAATTGAGTTATCGACTAACTCGGCGATCTTGTTGCGCTCTTTAATCGAGACACTGGCACCGAGTTGCACACCTGCATCGCGGCCGCGGCCCATAACAAATGCTCCCATTGCGGCTGCAAACTTTTCCATAAATTCTTTTGCCACTGGGCGCTGTACATAAATTCGATTTGCGGCAGTGCAGGCCGCACCACCATTGCGCATTTTCGCGAGCATTAAACCCTTAACCGCTTCATCAATATTGGCATCATCCATCACCACGAATGGCGCATTTCCGCCGAGTTCCATTGAGCAACGGATTACATTGTCAGCAGCTTCTTTAAGAATTACGCGACCAACTTCTGTGGATCCGGTGAACGAAAGATTCTTGACGCGCTTATCGTGCAACACTTTGGCGATTGCAGGTCCGGTTGGCGTTGGCAAAATTAGATTTACAACACCTTTGGGAACTCCAGCGCGATCTAAGATATCGACGATGGCGAGCGCGGTAAGAGGTGTTTCACCCGCTGGTTTTAAAATCATGGTGCAGCCGGCTGCAATTGCGGGACCGATCTTGCGCGTTGCCATTCCGGCAGGGAAATTCCAGGGAGTAATAAGAATTGAAAGACCAACTGGTTGGTGGGTTACGAGAATTCTTTTGTCACCACTTGGGGACATTCTGAAATCACCGGCGATGCGAACTGCTTCTTCTGAGAACCAGCGGAAAAATTCTGCAGCATAGGCAACTTCGCCTTTTGCATCAGGTAACGCTTTGCCATTTTCTTTGGAAATTAATTCGGCTAAGTAATCTGCTTCTTGCGTCATAAGTTCAAATGCTTTGCGCAGAATTTCACCACGTACGCGCGGGGCGGTCTTGGCCCAGGCAGGTGCGGCGCGATCGGCGGCAGCTAGCGCGGCTTCAATTTCGGCATCTCCGGCGGTCGCAACTTTGGCGATTACTGAGCCGTCGCTTGGATCAATTACATCCAAAGTGCCGTTTCCATCGACCCATTGACCATCTATATATAACTGAGTGCGCATAAGATGAGCATACTGAAAAGGTAATTAGACGCGCTAGCCGCGGTAACTGAAGGAGTTCGTGTGCCAAAGTCTTGGACAGATGGTGCGCCGCAGCCTGTTGCACTTCAGGACCATGCCCATCTAAAAGATCCGCTGCGCTACAAGATTAAGCGCCGCCTTCTGGGCAATGCACTTAATCGACACTCTTTAGGCCATCAACGTTTATCAAAACGATATGCCTTAGGCATTCTCTCCTCTGACTGCATTTCATCTTCGGCTTACGGCAGCGAGCAGATTCTCATCGCTTTATTGCCAGCATTTGGTTTAGCCGCATTTGCAATATTAATGCCGATGACAGCGGTCGTTTTAGTAATTCTCTTGATTATTACTCTCTCCTACCGAAATGTAATTGATGTTTATACAAAGACCGGCGGCGCGTACATAGTCTCGCGCGATAACTTCGGCCCCGTAGTTGCACAAATTGCTGCTGTAGCGCTAATTCTTGATTACGTTGTTACGGTCGCAATTCAATCTGCTGCAGGAGTCGCGGCAATTATTTCTACCTTCCCATCGCTTGAGCCGTGGAAAATTCCGATGATCTTGCTAGTTATTGTTTTGCTCACTTACGGAAATCTGCGTGGTGTGAAAGAAGCAGGTAAGGCATTTGCTTTCCCAACTTATTTCTTCGTCGGTTGCATGTTGATTGTTTTCGGAATGGGTTTTTGGCGGCTCTTTCAAGGAACTCTTCCAGTTCTTGCCACAGATTTACCTGGCGCCGTTGAAGTAGGACAAGAGCAAGGACTCTTGACGGCCGCAGCGATCTTTATCCTATTACGCGCTTTTGCTAACGGTGGATCCTCACTTACTGGCTTGGAAGCGATATCAGATGGTGTTGCGCTATTTAAAACTCCAGAACATGTAAATGCCAAGAGAACGCTCGTAATTATGAGCTGCATTCTTGGCACACTTGTACTTGGTGTTTCTTACTTTGCGCACCACATTCAGGCGATGCCATACGAATCAGGAACACCAACTGTTATTTCGCAGATCGCAAAGACTGCAATGGGAGATGGAGCATTTGGAAGCTTTATGTTTATTATGGTTCAGCTGGCAACAATGCTTATCCTCTTTGCTGGCGCAAATACTACTTACAGTGCCTTCCCGTTGCTCTGCAACTTTGTGGCATCCGATGGATATCTCCCACGTCAATTAACAAAGCGCGGTCACCGTCTGGCTTTTTCAAATGGAATTTTGTTACTCGCTGGCGGTGGAATTGTTCTGGTTTTAATTACCGCTGGCTCAGTGGAACATCTAGTCGCCTTCTATGCCCTCGGTGTATTTACCGGATTTGCATTGGCTGGATTTGGCATGACAAAGCATTCGATACGCGTCAAACCAAATGGTTGGAAGATCCGTGTTGTTATAAACTCACTCGCTGGTTCTATCTCTCTCTTAATTGTAATTATTTTCTCAATTGTTAAGTTCACTCAGGGTGCTTGGCTGGTTTTATTGGTTGCACCAATAATGGTCGTCGCCTTCTTACGCTTGCGCCGTCAATACACACGTGAACAAGAAGCGCTATCAGTTAGACAAGAACAAGAGAGAGCGACAACTATTGTTCGTCACAATGTAACCGTTTTGGTTGATAACGTAGATATTGCAACATTCGGTGCAGTAAGGTACGCGCGAAGTCTTAAGCCTCGTAATTTGAGCGCTGTTCACTTTGTTATCGATGATCGCCGTGCTGAAGAGATCAAGAACGCTTGGGCTGCTTCAGATGCGCTAGATGATGTGACCCTTGAGCTCATTGACTGCCCAGATCGCCGGCTTGCAAATTCTGCAGTGGATTACGCAATTCGAATGACCGAGAAGAGTGATATTGAATTAACTTTGCTTCTTCCACGTCGCGCGTACTCTGGTTTCTTGGGACGACTCTTGCACGATCAGACCGCTGAAGAAATTGCTGCGCCAATTTCGCAGCTCCAAAGAGTTGTTGCAACGATCGTTCCATTTGACGTTGATCGCATTACATCAGCCTCACAGTTCACTATTACGCCTCAGAGGGATGTAAAAACAGTTGCGACATCAGTTCCACAAATTAAACCAACTAAAGATGCGGCAAAAAACATTGAGCCAATGAGCCACTATGCAGAAGATATGACGCCGATTGGCCAGATTAAGTGGCGAAACCGCGCTCATGTGCAGGGTCGCGTAACTTCAATTAAGAGCGCACCCACTGGTTCTGCGCCACTGCTTCAAGTTGAAGTCTGGGATCAAAGCGGCGGAGTAACTCTGCAATTCTTGGGTCGCCGCGAGATTGCCGGACTAGAAGTGGGCTCCCAGATTCGCGCCGAAGGAATGGTCGGAGAAGAAGAAGGAGCACTAACCATCTTGAATCCTTCTTACCAATTACTGGTTTAGATCAGCGCTGGCCTTCAAAAAAATCGCTTAATAACTTTGCACATTCGACTTCACGAATTCCAGCAGTTACATTCATTTTATGCAGCGCACGCGGGTCTCTAATTACATCCCAAACCGAGCCTACTGCGCCTGCTTTTTGATCCCAAGCACCGAAAATTAAATTTGAGATACGGGCTTGTGCAATTGCACCTGCACACATCGCACAAGGTTCTAAGGTGACAATCAAAGTAGCTCCATCGAGTCGAGAATTTTGCAGTCGATTTGCCGCGCTTCTAATGGCAACTATTTCGGCGTGCGCAGTTGGATCGCTATTTGCTTCACGTTCATTTGAACCGCGGCCGATGATCACGCCATCTGCATTGATAATGATTGCGCCGACTGGAACATCACCAGTAGAAGTTGCTTTTCTTGCAATCGCTATCGCCTGATCCATCAACGATTCTGGTGTTTGGTTAGAAATTCTTATAACTCCAATAACTCTGCAAATTGTTCTGCAAATCCTAAACGGCTGGCGATTGCTTCTAATTGCTCATCCGGAAATAACTCTGCATCATCACACAGCGCAGAAAGTTCCATTTGATTTACACCGAGATCTGCCAAAATATCTAAGTGGCCAACCGGAAGTGGTTCTTCATCTTCCTCTGGAGAATCCAAATCACAGAGTTCCAGAAAATCTGCAGCGACTGAATAATCCATGGCGCAAGTAACATCGCTTAAAAACATACTTATGTGAGATCCTAAAACTCGAATCAACATAAAGAATTCTTCATCAATTGCCAATAAGGCGATTGCTCCACCGTTGGTTTGTTGCGACTTTAGGCGATCAATTATGTGAGGTAAATCATGTGCATCAGGTAAAAGCGCTAAATTCCAACGGCCATCCTCGTGCCACGCAGCAACTGCGATATCTACCTCGTTCACTATTGCATCCGTCACATCCGCCATATTCTCACTCATTGGGCGAGTTGGAAACCCCTGTAAGGTAGGAGCCATGAAAGTTCACGTCGCCAACCACCCGCTGATTACCCATAAATTGACCGTTCTGCGCGATGAAAAAACCGATTCGCCAACTTTCCGCCACTTGGTTGAGGAACTTGTCACCTTGCTCGCCTATGAAGCGACCCGCGATGTGCGCACTGAAAAAGTTTCGGTAAAGACTCCGGTCACGACTACGACTGGCTTAAGACTTTCCGACCCGCGGCCCGTGGTTGTTCCTATTTTGCGAGCTGGGCTGGGAATGTTGGAGGGAATGACGCGATTAATCCCAACGGCTGAAGTTGGCTTTCTCGGAATGGTTCGCGATGAAAAGACTCTTAAGGCCAGCACATACGCCAATCGTTTGCCCGAAAATTTATCAGGTCGCCAATGTTTTGTGTTAGATCCAATGTTGGCAACCGGTGGAACTTTAGTTGCAGCTATAAACTTTTTGATCGAACGTGGTGCAGATGACATCACCGTAATTTGCATTCTCTCTGCGCCTGAAGGAATAAAGGTCCTTGAAGATGCCTTTGCTAAATCAGGTGTTCCGATCACACTTGTTACAGGCGCACTTGATGAAAAGTTAAATGAACATGGATATATCGTTCCTGGTTTGGGCGATGCTGGTGATCGTCTTTATGGTGTTGTCTAAATGGCGTCAACTTCCCCTGGTTATGGAATAACCATTCGTGTTGAAGGTGCTCCCGAGCTTCAACCCGTCGCGCTAATTACCGCTGCAATTACCGGTGCAGGGGCAACAATTACCGCACTCGATGTTGTCGAGTCGCTCTTGGAAAAAGTTGTTATCGACGTTACTTGTGACACGATAGATGTCGATCATGCTGAAGAAATAACTAAATCTTTAACTGCGCATGCTGGTATAACAGTTCGCAAAGTTAGTGATCGCACTTTCTTGTTGCATCTTGGTGGAAAGTTAGAAGTTCAATCAAAAGTCCCACTAAAGACGCGAGATGATCTCTCTCGCGCTTACACGCCAGGTGTAGCTCGTATTTGCCAGGCAATTGTTGAAGACCCTTCCAATGTGCGAAGCCTGACTCTGAAGCGCAATACCGTTGCAGTTGTTACAGATGGTTCTGCAGTCCTTGGCTTAGGAAATATCGGACCATCCGCAGCGCTTCCCGTTATGGAGGGTAAAGCAGCGCTTTTCAAGAGATTTGCTGATGTAGATGCTTGGCCTGTTTGTTTAGATACCCAAGATGTTGATGAAATTGTTCGCACAGTTCAATTAATCGCACCAGTTTATGGCGGCATTAATTTAGAAGATATCTCTGCTCCGCGTTGTTTTGAAATAGAAGAGCGTTTACGTGACTTGTTGGATATTCCGGTCTTCCACGATGACCAACACGGTACCGCGATAGTTGTATTAGCAGCGCTAACTAATTCACTTAAATTGGTAAAGAAGAAATTGAGTGAGATTACGATTGTAATGAGCGGTGCGGGCGCTGCTGGCACAGCTATTGCCCGACTGTTAACCAAAAGCGGTGCTAAAAGAATTGTTTCCTTTGATATAAATGGTTGCGTCACACCAGGCTTTACCGGAAACATTTCAGAGGCCATGAAGGGCGCGGATGTATTTATCGGCGTAAGCGCACCTAATGTCTTAACTGAGAGCGATGTGGCATCAATGGCAAGCGGGTCAATCGTCTTCGCTCTAGCAAATCCAGACCCAGAGATTGATCCAGTAATTGCTCGTAAATATGCAACAGTTGTCGCAACCGGTCGCAGCGATCAACCAAATCAAATCAATAATGTTTTAGCTTTCCCCGGAATTTTCCGAGGGTTATTGGATGCAAATGCCCATAAAATTACCGATGAGCTCTTGATTGCCGCAGCCGAAGCGATCGCATCTTGTGTTTCTACCTCCCAGTTAAATGCCTCATTTATCGTCCCGAGTGTCTTTGATCCTCAAGTTGTGCAGAACGTTGCAGCGGCAGTAAAAAAGAGCGTTTAAATGGAGTTTGCTGCATCTTTTGATTCTCAATTATCTTCACTTGCCCCATTTGTTTTTTATCTCGTAGTCGCGGCCATTGTTTTTATCGAAACTGGGCTGCTATTTGGCTTCTTTCTGCCCGGCGATTCCATCCTATTTAGTGCAGGCCTTGTGGCGGCAGCCCACGGAAATATAAATATTGTAATTTTAGTCTCTGCCATATTCCTGGCCGCATTTTTTGGAGATCAAGTTGGATTTGTGATTGGCAGAGTTGTTGGCCGTCCATATCTAGATAAGAAGCAGTCGCCTCGTATGCAACGCATGATTGCAAATGCTGAAAATTTTTATGAAAAGACTGGTTGGTGGGCAGTGGTAGCCGCTCGCTTCTTTCCTTGGATTCGTACATTTGTCCCACCAATTGCGGGCGCCGCGAAGATGAATTATTACAAGTTTTTATCAGCCAATATTTTAGGTGCTTTGCTTTGGGGAGTTGGAATAACTTTGGCTGGTTTCTATGCCGCAACCTTTCCGTGGGTAAAGAGCTCTTCCTACGTAATTGCTGCTTTTTTTATTACCGCTTCATTAATTTCAGCTTTGGTAAATTACCGACGCCGCCCACGACAACTCCGAGATAAGTCATAACAATTCCTGTTAATAAGTAGACGCTGATCTGAACACCTTGTGTTGGTGAATAGAAATCAATAAGTAGAGATCCGACGAGTTGTCCACCAACGCTGATTAAGGTAAAGGTAAGCACTCCAAGGTGTTGCACAATCGTTGATGTGAAGGCGATATAGATTACGCCGATTAACCCACCCATATACATCCACCACGGCCCTGAAGGTAGCGCAACTATTTCGGTGCGATTAATTAATACGCCAATCGCTAAAAAGAGAAAGAGAAATGTTGTTCCCATAATGAAGTTAAGCCAAGACGTGGCGAAACTTTGGCGTGAGTTTTCATTTATCTGACCATTTAACGCCCGTTGCACGCCAACTATTGCACCTGCAAAACAACCAAATATGACGGCAAAGAGCGACAAATTCTGCGCTTCTATTCGGTCAAGAACAGAGATAAGAACAGCTAAGACGGTAACCCCTGCGGCAGCAACTCTTCTACCGGTTATCTGTTTTTTACCGCCACCAGTTAAGCCGATTCGATCAACAATCAAAGATGCAGCAGCCTGCCCTGCAATTGATGCGACTGAATAGATCGCTACTCCAATTATCGGAACAATTTGGGTTTGAACAGCAACAAAACTTCCGCCGAGCATTCCTGCAAAGAGCGTCCAGACCGGAATTTCTTTTCGGCTAACCGCACCTTTTAAGTTCTTCATTCCGTTTCGTATTGCTGGTGTGAAAATTGAAATCAGTGAAATAATTAATAAGCCTGACCCAAAAGAGACAAGCGCAGCCTCAATTGGATTACCCATTCGATGAGAAAGCTCCCCATTTGCACGCGCTTGCATCGCAATCAAAAGCCCAGAAAGAGCAGCTAAAAAATTTAGCTTGGAATTACTTTTGCTCACTATGGGTGAGTGCCGGTGAATTCACGCTTATCAGCGATCCAATCCATCAGCGCGAAAAGCACTCCAGAGATTACAAATGTTAGGTGGATGGCGATTCGCCAGATTGTGCCTTCGCCAACTTCTGCTTCGCCAGCTAATTCAATGAAATCTTTCAAAAGTTCGATAACTGAAATAGCAACTAACGAGCCAATCAACTTTATCTTTAAACCACTGAAGTCGATCGTGCCCATCCAATGTGGGCGATCTTTGGATTCCATTGCAATATCTATACGTGATACAAAGTTTTCATATCCAGCAAAGATCACCATCAAAATTAAGTTCGCAAGCAAAGTTAAATCAAGAAGTGCAAGCAAGGAGAGCGTGAACTCACTCGCGCTCATTTCAGCGGTCTTCTCGGCTAGATGCCAAAATTCAACGATGAAGCGATATGCCAGGAGAATTAGCGCTCCGACTAACCCGAGATATAGCGGGGCAAGTAAGAAACGGCTGCGGAATAGAATTACTTCAACACCATGCGAAATTTTGCTCATAGCCGCATTTTAACTCAACCGCCTAGTTGATCTGTGATTTCTAGCCATTCTTCTTCTCGAGTGTTTAATTCTGTGCGCTGATTTTCAACTTCTTCACTGATTCTTAATAACTCAGCGGGATCAAATGCCGCACTTTCTTGTGCTGCTTCTAGTTCAGTGATCTTCTCTTTCGATTTCTGAATCTGTCTTTCAATGCGCACCAAATCCTTCTTGAGTTGGCGCTGCTCTGCCGCCGAGGACGCTCCCTTTGCTTTCGCTTCAGAGATAGGTTGCTGAAGGGAATCCGCTCGTTGCTCCAAATATTGGTCAACTCCACGTGGAAGATCGCGAAGCGCTCCATCCCCAAGCAACCCAACAAATCGATCACAGACTCGCTCTAGAAAATATCTATCATGTGAGATGACAATTAACGTTCCACTGTAGCTATCGAGTAAATCTTCCAACTCAGTTAAAGTTTCAATATCAAAATCATTGGTTGGCTCATCTAACAACAACACATTTGGAGAATCCATCAATAATCTAGTTAGTTGCAACCTGCGTTTTTCGCCTCCAGATAAATCACCTACCGGCGTCCATTGCGAATCTTTATCAAAACCTAGACGTTCGCAGAGCTGTGAAGCCGAAAGCGACTTTCCTTTTCCAAGTTCTATATGTGCTGCGACCTTTTCGACCGCTTCCAGTACTCGCCATTGCGGATTTAATTCATCCAGATGCTGTGTTAGAAACGCCGCCTTCACGGTTATTCCAGTTGTTAACTTTCCGGCGAAGGGCTGCGCCTCACCAGCCAAGGTGCGCATTAACGTTGTCTTGCCAGATCCATTTATCCCAACAACCCCAATGCGGTCACCTGGTCCAACATTCCAGTAAAGGTCATCGATCAACTCTTTATCGCCGGCACGGAGCTGTAAATGATGCGCTTCGTAGACAGTATTTCCTAAACGGTTGCGGGCAAATTTCAATAACTCGCCTTGATCACGCGGTGCGGGCTCTTCTGCAATCAGGATATTTGCCGCATCAACACGAAATTTAGGTTTTGTTGTTCTAGCAGGTGCTCCACGGCGTAACCAGGCAAGTTCTTTACGAATCAAATTATTTCTTCTGGCATCCATCGCACTTGCTTGCCGTGCGCGTTCTGCCTTGGCTAAAACAAATGCAGAGTATCCACCGTCGTACTCTTCAACCCTGCCGCCAACTACTTCCCAGGTGCGATCAGTCACGGCATCTAAAAACCATCTATCGTGTGTAATGACTAAAACTGCTAGTGATTTGCGACTATTTAAATGGTTGGCAAGCCAGGCCACGCCTTCTACATCTAAATGGTTGGTTGGTTCATCCAACAAAATCAAATCAAGTTCATCAATTAATAATTTAGCCAGGCCGACTCTACGTTTTTCTCCACCAGATAAAGTTGAGAATTTTCTTTCAAATAAATGGTCATCGAATCCACCAAATAAACCGGTAAAGACTTCTCGAATTCCAGCGTCGCTAGCCCATTCGTGTTTTGCTCGATCTCCAATTACGACATCACCGACAGTTGAATTCGGATCTGCTTTATCCACTTGCGAGAGAAGACCAATTTTGACTGAATTTGCTTTGGTGACTCTTCCTTCATCTGGACTTTCAACTGCCGCAATTACTTTCATCAGCGTGCTTTTGCCAGAACCATTGCGCCCAACAATTCCGATGCGATCACCTTCAGAAACACCGAGTGAAACTCTTTCAAGCAGCGCTCTAATATCAAAGGCCTTGCTGACCTCTTCAATATTTACAAGATTGCGCGCCACGATGGGAGAGCGTACCTTTCAACTATGAAAGCCACTGACCGCCAATTTGCACTAGATCTTGATTCCCGCGATCCACTGGCCCGCTTCCGTTCCCAATTTGTAATCAGCGATCCAAATATCTGCTATCTAGACGGCAATTCTTTGGGCCGACTCCCGCTAGCCACGGTCGATGCGGTAAATGTATTTATGAAAGATGAGTGGGGTCCTGAGGTTGTGACCGGATGGGGGCACTGGGTAGATGAAGCGCAGCCAACCGGAGATTTAATTGGCCGTGCCACTCTTGGTGCAGCAGCTGGCCAAGTATTAGCGTGCGATACAACTTCAATAAATTTCTATCAGTTAGCGCTAGCCGCAATTCAAGCACGCCCTGGCCGCAAGACGATCATCACCGACGCTGCCAACTTTCCGACAGATCGTTATATTTTGGATGGAATAGCAAAACAATTTGGTCTCAAATTAGTAATAATCGATAACGAATCTGCGGGTTCGGCAGAACACGAGCGGATAACCCCTGAAATTCTTCAACCTTACTTAAATGGCGATGTGGCGCTAGTTACCTTTGAAGTTATCCAATACCGTTCTGGTGCTCGTAACGACATTAAATCGCTAACTGATTTGGTGCGCCAACACGGCGCATTTATGTTGTGGGATGCCAGCCACGCAGCCGGCGCGATCGAAATGGATTTTGATAAAAATGGCGTTGATATCGCAGTTGGTTGCACATATAAATATGGAAATTCTGGTCCGGGTGCTCCTGCTTGGCTTTATGTAAATAAAAAGGTGCAAGCCGAACTACAGGTGCCGATTCAAGGTTGGTTTTCACAAGGTGATCAATTTGCAATGGGAGCGGATTTTGAAAGAGCACCTGGAATTCGCGGTTTTCAGATCGCTAGCCCTTCGCTGATTGGATTGCGTTGTATTAAGAGCGCATTTACCATGATTGAAGAAGCGGGTATTGGTGCAATCTCTGAAAAGGCGGCGATCGGAACTGAGATGATGATTCATCTCTACGATGCATGGCTAGTAGAACTTGGATTTACCTTATTGACGTCACGAAGCCCTCAGGAACGTGGCGGACATATCTCACTTGGCCATCCTGAGGCGGCACGTATTTGTGTTGCGCTAAGAGAATTTGCTGATGTTATTCCGGACTATCGGACACCGAATTCAATTCGGCTTGCGATTTCGCCGCTGCCAACTTCTTACGTTGAAGTTTGGGATGGTTTTGCACGCATCCGCGATCTAGTCGCTTCAAGGCAATACGAGAAGATTGAAAAAACTGATTCGAGGGTCACATGAGCGATGCCGATTTTGATTCCGCACTTACCTACACCTCTTATTTAGCTATTGATAAATTACTTGAATTACAAAAACCGCTATCTGAGGGTCCAGAACATGATGAAATGCTTTTTATTATCATCCACCAGAGTTATGAACTCTGGTTTAAACAATTAATCCACGAATTTAAAGCATCTGGAAGCGCCCTTGAATCTGGTGACACCCATCGATCGCTAGCGATTCTGGGGCGGATTCGCACAATTCTCAAAGTCTGTGTAACCCAAGTTGATATTTTAGAGACGATGACGCCGCTGCAATTTAACGCTTTCCGCGGATATCTCTCCTCCTCCAGTGGGTTCCAGTCTGCACAATTTAGAAAGGTGGAAGCGCTGCTAGGGCGTCGAGATTCAAAGATGGCCTCACACCTGCCTTTAGATGTGCAGGCAGAAATTAAGGAGATTACATCTCACAACTCCATTTGGGATTCAACTCTGGTCTACCTGGCAAAACGAGGTCATAAAATTCCTAGTGAGATATTAGATCGCGATAAATCAACCCATTACCAATCTGATCCACGCATCATCGAAGCTCTGCTAGAAGTTCATCGCAGCGATCCCGAGTCAGCGATGGTCTGCGAGCGTTTGATGGATATTGATGAGGGGCTACAAGAGTGGCGCTATCGACATGTAAAGATGGTTGAACGCACTATTGGGCAGAAGGCTGGCACAGGTGGCTCTGATGGAGTTAAATATTTAGCAAGTACTTTATTTAATCCGGTCTTCAAAGATCTTTGGGATATCCGCTCTCAGTTTTAAATATTTCCAGTTGCGTACAAATATAAAATTATAAGTATTGATAAAACCGCTACGCCAGCAATCAGGGCTAATTGAACCCATTTCGGTATTCCAACTTTATCGGCAGCTTTCTGCGCATAGGTGCGTGTGCGGACCATAACTCGAGCCGCCCAAGCAAATTCCGTAGCCAAAATTCCAAGTCCAGCAATTACAATTAAAATTCCAGGGCCAGGTCCGACTAACGCAATCGCACCAAATACAGTTATTGCGCCGCCGACGAGTCCAATGACTACTCGCCAGAAAAAACGACCAGCTTTTGTCTTTTTAATCCAACTTCTAATTCTCATTTTTCTTTTCCATAAGTTCCATAATTATGGCAAGTTTATGAGACACGCCCGAACTTCTCGCATAAAAAGGGGTTGGGGTTGCAACTTTTTTTGACTTCGGAGATACTTAGGGGGCGCTCGAAAGAGTGACAACGATGGGGAGAGTACTTCTCAAACGAGTTTCTAAATCAGAAACCTTTGCCGTACAGCTTTAAAATGATTACACAATCGCATCACGCGGAAACTTTTAGATCAGTACCAGTAACATCCACGCCGATATCGCCTGAGAAAGTAGCCTCTTTACTGGCCTCAGAATGGCAACTATTTACTAAGAACACCAAGGGTTCAGCCACTGAGAGCGCGCGCTCAATGAAGTCGCTCCCCCTCGGCGTTACCTCAAGCTTCCAGCACTGGGATCCATATCCAATCTCTATCGTCTCCGCTAAAGGCGCGTGGATGACAGATGTTGATGGCCGCGAGCTGCTCGACCTTTCAATGGGCTTCGGCGCAATGCTCGCCGGACACTTGAACCCAGTAGTCGTAGCAGAAGCCAAAGCAGCACTTGATACCGGAATGCTCTTTGTGACTCCATCTCCTATTTCAACTGATGCCGCAGAAAGAATCTGCCGTCGCTTCGGAATTGACCAAGTTCGATTTACAAATTCAGGCACCGAATCAACTATGTACGCGGTGCGAACTGCACGATCTGCAAGTGGCAAGAGCGACATTGTTAAAATCGAAGGCGGTTACCACGGTAGCTACGATCCGTTCGTTGTATCGGCGAAACCAAAAGTTGAATATGCCGGAGATCCGGATTTCCCAACTCCTGTGGCAGATGCAAATCTAGTAGCCGGAAATGTTTTTGTAGTTCCCTATAACAACGCGGATTCACTGGCAGCGATTGTCGAAAAACATTCATCAACAATTGCTTGCTTCATTGTTGAGCCTGTCCTTGAAAATATCGGAATTGTTCTTCCAGAGGCGGGTTATCTAGAACGCGTCCGCGAACTCTGCGATCAATACGGAATCATTTTGATCTTCGATGAAGTAAAGACTGGTCTGACAGCTGGGCATCAAGGTGCAGCGCAAAGACTTGGCGTGAAACCAGATTTGATTACCCTTGCTAAATCAAT
>CAMAPO010000022.1 GCA_945860245.1 Bifidobacterium breve | reverse complement strand
CAAACTGTTCAGGCGTATAAATTTGCAAAGAACGCTGGAGTGCCAACTGGTGTTGGTTATAACTATGTGTGGGCTCCCCTTGTTCTGCACGCAAAGAATTTGATTGCAAGCGGTGCACTTGGAGAAATAACTCACTACCGCGGACGTTTCTTAAGTATGTATGGCAGCGATGAACTTGGGCTACTAACCTGGCGTTTTAAGTTAGCTGATGCTGGTTACGGTGTATCCAGCGATATCTTGAGCCATTGCGTTTCTATGGCGCAATTCTTAGTTGGACCAATCTCTGAAGTTGTCGGAATGCAGAACACCACAATCAAAGAGCGTCCCTTACCGTCAGGCAATGTTGGACATTACTCACGTGGCAAAGCCAGTGATCCAAAGGGCGCTGTTGAAAATGAAGATTTCGCTTCGATGCTCTGCACCTTCGCTAACGGCGCAACCGGAACTTTTGAAGTTAGCCGCACCGTTGTAGGTCCAGAAAGCCAGAACGCCTTTGAGATTTATGGAACAAAGGGTTCGCTGATGTGGAACCTAGAGAAGATCAACGAATTGCAGTATTACCAACTCGGAACTTCGGTTAACACTGGTTACACCACTATTTACGGAGGCGATCGCTTTCCATTCCACGGTGCATTTGTGCCTGGGCAAGCAAATGCCATTGGCTTTGAAGACCTGGTTGCGATTGAAGATTATGTATTTATGCAATCAATCGTTGAAGGTAAAGCCTTTGGCCAAAGCTTCAAGGAAGCAGTCGATGTCGTTAGCGTGCAGCAAGCTTTGATTAACTCTTGGAGCTCGCGCACTTGGGAGAAGGTCAAAGATTTAAGTCGCTAAACCAGGCTAACGATTCTGGATTGGCAAGTGCACCTAAGTTATTATTTGCTACCTTATTTACTGCGTTAGCAACCGCTAATTCCACGAGTTTATTGCTCTTGGTCCGCGGGAACTCTGGCGCTTGCAGTATTAAAGCAGGCACGTGGCGTGGGCTCGCCTTCAATCTTAACGCCGCTTTAATCTGAGAAATCAGCTCTTCACTTAAAACACTTCCTTCAGCCATCTTCACAAATAGAACAACTCGGGTATCACCGTCCCACTTTTGGGCAATTGCCAATGATTCTGCAACTTCGGCAAATCCTTCAGTTATGCGATAGATCTCGGCGGTTCCGATTCGAACTCCGCTGGCATTAAGAGTCGCATCTGAGCGCCCCTGCACAATGTATCCACCTTGTGGCGTTTTTTCTACAAAATCTCCGTGGGTCCAAACGTCAGAAAATCTCTCAAAATAGGCGGACTTATATTTAGCGTTGCTTGCGTCATCCCAAAAATAGAGTGGAACGGAAGGAAATATATTTCGGCAGACTAATTCACCCTTTACTCCGACTTCTGCGATGGCACCTTCATCGGTAAAGATTTGTACATCCAAGCCAAGTGCCGGAACTTGAATCTGCCCGGAATAAACTGGCAGGTCCGGAACTCCCAGCATAAAACATCCACAAATATCGGTACCACCTGAAATTGAGGCGAGATGTACTTTCGATACAACGCTCTCATATATAAAATTAAAGCCTTCTGAGCTAAGTGGTGAACCCGTTGACGCGATGGTGCGCAATTTTGTGAGTTTATGGCTCTCTTTAATTTGTAAATTCAACTTACGAATCGAGTCTATATATTTAGCAGAAACGCCTAGAAAAGTTGACTCGTTTTCTTCTGCGATATCAAATAGCCGTTGCGGGTTTGGATGTAAAGGATTTCCATCAAATAGAACTATTCCCGCCCCCGTGCCCAGCCCCAAAAAGAGCCAGTTCCACATCATCCAGCCACAGGTCGTGAAGTAGAAGACTTGATCATTAACCTTTACATCTAGGTGATATCTCTGCTCACTCAAGGCTTTTAAAAGTACTCCGGCTGCGCTGTGCACCATACATTTTGGTTTGCCGGTTGTCCCGGATGAGAACAAGATAAAGCCTGGTCGATCAAAGCCACCCGGTACTGAGATTTCACTTTTTGGGTTACAGGCTGCTATCCAGTCACTAAAGCTCAGATATGGCGAACTTGCTGAACCAATTGCAATAACTTTCTCAAGGGATGGCAGTTGTGCGACTATTTCAGAAATTTTTTCTAAACAGTCAATTTCCTTGCCGTTATATTGATAATTTGTAGTAACCAATAAGACCTTAGGTCGAATCTGTTCAAAGCGGTCTAATACTGTTGCGGTACCGAAATCCGCTGATGTACTTGAAAAAATAGCGCCAATCTTCAATGCGCCTAGCGCAAAGAAGGCGGTCTCGGCAACGTTAGCAACAATTGCTGAAACGACATCGCCTTCTTTGAGGCCAAGTTGCTGAAAACCAAAAGCTACCTGATTAGCAATTAGGCGGACTTGCCCACGCGTGTACTGCTTCTTTGCCCCGGATTCACTTATCTCAGTAATAACTATCTGATCAGCTTCGCCCTTAAGTAAGGTATCAACAATGTTTAACTTTGCATCAGGGAAAAATTCACTATCTAGAAAGCCATGTTCAATTATGCCTTTATCACCGAGCGCGCCAACGACTCCACAATCTTCAAATACATATCGCCAAAAAGTTTCTTTATTTTCAATAGACCATTTATGAAGGCTTAAGAAATCACTTACCTTTGCGTATCTCTTTAACTCGTTGATCGCCAGATTCTCAGTCGAAGCAGGCTCCCACAGCGCGTGTTGCTCCATATTGGTGACAATACTTGCAAAATTGGCCACCACCAAGAAAATCCAAAATACCGTGAGGAAGAACGGAAATCAGAGCGCCTGTGATGCTGGGCAAGCGGGCTCCATAGCTTCCAATAGAACGTTCTGCCGATTTACCGAAAGCTAGTTGACTCATTCGTGTTGCCGAATTTAATTGAAATTTTTATCGATCCCAGTAACACTTCAAAGATTGTGCTAACTCGGTAATTAGCTTCACAACTTGATTGCGGTAACTGTATCTAAGGATTCCCCTATTTCTGCCTTTCGATACATCTAATTTTTCTTCGCAGCGCAGCAAAAATATTAAAGTAGGGGTAGCCCCATATTTATTTGATTAAATCATTTCACATCATACGAGCAGCAAATGAAGGCTACCTTTAGGGGTGAAAAATTCACCGACAGTTTTAGTTGCGAGTGATGATGCATTTGAACTAGCAGCTCTCAGCGCAGCGCTTCGCTTGCACGCTATAAATGTTGTAGCCGAAGCGCACACCGAGGAAATTGCACAGAATCTTTATAAATATCTCTCTCCACAAGTTGTCCTAATCGATCTGCAATTTGCTGGTGAAGAAGCGCTCGATTTAGTTAATAAATTCCGCAAAGTAAATCCGCTTCTTGGCATTGTTTTAATGACTGCTTGCCCAGATCTTCGCTTACTTGGATTATTAGAAAAGCAAATACCATTGGGTTCTCAAGTCATTTTGAAGAAATCGGTCTCTGACTTATCGGTCGTAAGCCATGCGATAACCAATTCTCTCGTCGCTATAATGGAGAAAAAGAAGATGTCTTGGATCGATAGCCACGGTTCACTTCACGAAAATGCCTTCCATTCCGTATTGAGTGATTTCACCGACATCCAGATTGAAACTTACCGTTTACTTGCTAAAGGCTTGAGTAACTCAGAAATTGCTAAGGTGCGCTTTGTCAGTGAAAAATCAGTTGAACAGATTGTTGCCCGCATTGCGCAACATTTACGAGTTGTACCCGATAGGGCACAGAATCTTCGCGTTGTATTAACTGGTGAATACTTCAAATGGATCGGCTCACCGCGCCACTAACCAAGAGTGGATTAACTAACCCAGTAAAGTGTGCCGCATGGCTGCGCATCTCTCCCTCGCTGACCTGCGCAGCCGTTGGAATGAAGTGCTCGATGATCTAGAAAGCCACGATCGCATAGCCTGGATCGCCTACTTCGATGCCCGGCTGGCTGACTTCGACGGAGCTAAACTCTCGCTCGATTTCTCAGATGCCCGAAAATTCTCTGGTGGGCATGAATATTCACCAACCCGAGAAAAGCTAGAAAACTCATTAAAGACTTCCATTAAAACTATCTTAAATCTCGAGTTAAAGATCGAAGAAATTTAATGAAACGGTTCATTTTCTTTCTCGTAATGAGTCTAGGTTTTTACTCTTTACAAGTTATCGCATCAGATGCTGCTACATCAAAAATTAGTATGTCTCTCAAGCAGACTCCAGGTGGGACTGAACCAATTGTAACTTTATATGGAGCTCTTAAGCCTGCTAAATCTGGAGTGAAAGTATCTGTACAAATTCAACTCGATGGGAAATGGCAAGATACCCGTTTCTCATCTAAAACCGCGCGCGTTGGTACTTGGCAAATAATTGCAGTTGCAACTGCGTTAGATGCCAAGGTTAAATATCGTGCCAAGGCAAAAATTGGTAGCAAATACATTTACTCAAATATCAAATCGATCTCTGTCAGGGCAGTTGCTGAAATATCTGATGCCGCCTCATTTGCAGTTGTCGATCAGTTTGGTCCTGGTGGAAGAATTCATGGCGCCGATATCAGCCGTTGGCAACACCCCAATGGAGCGCTAATTAATTTTGAAAAGATGCACCAAGCGGGTGTTCGATTTGTAATGATAAAGGCATCTGATACTCGTGATGATGCCGATGCTCTGGCACTTAAATATGTGATGTTAGACCGTTCTGCCGCGCAAGCAGCTGGTATTTTTACTGGTTTTTATCACTATGCAGTTCTGCCAGATGTAAAAACTGATCAACAAGTAGTTATCGATGCACAGACGCAAGCACAGAAAGCGCTTTGGCGCTTAGGCTCCTTAGGAGGCTATAACGAGCGTGATCTGCCTTATGCCTTAGATTTAGAAAACAACTGCGTGCGGTTATCTGGAAAAACCTGCGCAAGATATCTACCTAAAACACAAATAACCCTTTGGGCTAAGACATTTTTAAAGATTGTAAAAGAGAAGACAGATCGCACCCCCATCATTTATTCATATCCAAGTTTCTTAGAAGGAGCGATGGTGCGCGATGATGAGCTGCGCCAATATCCATTGTGGTTGTCTCAATATGCGATAAATCCCGCCGACCCACTAGCTCAACCGGGGCTAAAAGATGGCGGTTGTTATGTTCACTCTTGGACGGCGGCTAATTGCTCTTCTACTTGGACTATTTGGCAGTACTCGTCCTGCGGTATCGCCCCTAAATATGGGGTTCCGGGGAGCCGGTTAGATTTAAATGTATTTCGCGGCGCTCCTTCTACTTTTTTAGATTTGATTAAGGGGCGATGGGTTCCAGAAGTTGCTGATCAAATGCCGAAGAATGAAGCCACTGCATTGACATTTAAAAATATAAAGTTTTCTACCGCTGAAAAACCGGTTAGTGTAGAAGTCGATGTGATTAGACCTGATGGCCGACCAGTTGTAACCGGAACCGTTCGTTTCTACGTAAACCCACTTACTCCGATCAATCCCAAGCCCACACAAACTGTTGTACGGGCAACTAGCGGTTCTTGGAAGTTAAGTATCAAAGGAATTCCTGCAGGGCCATGGACAGGTGATATTGGTTTTGTCGATGCAACTGGTACACACGCTGTGAGTAAGTCACCGATCGAATTCACCATTGGAGAAGCCCTTTCAGTTTCTCCATCTGCTACCCCGAAGCCAACTCCAGCTTCAGGCAAGAAACCCACAACCGATGGTTGTAAGTACCAAATAAAAAATTAATTTCACTAAGTAAATACTCGCTTTAAGTTATGTAACCCGTAGAGTTATCCTCTATGAGCACGGTTAAGAAAATTGGTGCAGGAATCACGCGTAGCGATTTAGCTATGGCCGATGGCCGCACTATTCGTTACTACGACACCCAAGGACAAGTTCGTAACGCCAAGGATCAACGTCCTCCCGAAAATCAGCCCGCTATAGGTGAGCTTCGTTTAGATCCACTCGTGAATGAATGGGTAGTAATGGCTGCACATCGCCAAGGCCGAGTCTTTTTGCCACCAAAAGAGTTGTGTCCGCTCTGTCCAACTAAAGGTGACCTCTTCACAGAAATTCCTGATTCAAGTTATGAAGTTGTTGTCTTTGATAATCGTTCACCTTCAATGCGCCGCCCCAAAGGTGATTGGGCGATTCCCGATATTGTCGGAACCGAAACAGATCCTGGCTTGGCGGCTGGTAAGTGTGAAGTAATCACTTTCACCGATAGCCACGGGGCTTCATTCGCAGAACTGACGCCGCAGCGAGTTCGTGTACTGCTGGAGGCCTGGAAAGATCGTGTCTACGAACTATCGCAAGAACCATATATCCATCACATCGCGCCTTTTGAAAATCGCGGCGAAGAAGTTGGAGTAACGCTTTCTCATCCACATAGTCAAATTTATGCATACTCGTACCTGCCACCGCGGGTACAGAAGATGCTGGCGGTTGCACAATTGCACTTTGAAAACACTGGCCGCGTCCTGTTCGATGATGTTGTTGCTCGCGAATCAAAAGATGGCGATCGCATCATTGCTAAAAATGCACATTGGATCGCCTTTGTTCCATACGCTGCGCGCTATCCATTTGAAATTCACCTTGCTCCATTACAACCAGTTGCCGATCTTGCCGAACTCTCCCCCGACCAATCTGATGCCTTTCCAGAAATTTCGCTAGAAGTTATGCGCAGGCTAGACGGTGTCTTCGGAATTGAGATGGCATACATAGCAACTTGGCACCAGGCACCAGTGCGTGAAGGACGTGATTTATTGCGCTTGCATTGGCAGATTACCAGTGTGCGGCGCGCACCAGGAAAGTTAAAGTATTTGGCTGGTAGCGAATCAGCGATGGGCGCATTTATTATGGATTTAAAGCCTGAACAATCTGCGGGCCAGCTGCGAGATGTAGTTATTCCACCGCTATAACAGATATAACTTCAACGCCGCCGATTGATCCCAGAACTTCTAATAAATCTGTGGGATCAGATCCCGGAACCGCAACAGTTACATCATCAAAACCACGACCACCTTCAGATTTAACAACTACTAAACCTCTGATGTCGCAGCCGGCTGCTCCAATTGCTGAGGCCAATAGACCCAGCGCCCCTGGCCGATCGGGTAGAGAGAGTTGCATACGAAAGAGCGCCATAGGGGAAAGGTTACCTTGTCTCTTGTAACAATTACATTTTAGTCTAAGAAGAATGCGTTAATTAAACGGCTGGGGCTGAGCCGAGTGTGACCTTGTAGCTCTTGCTCGAACCATCGGGCAAAGTTAAGACCACGGTAATCACAGCGCCCGGGGCGTAAGAACGAATTTTAACGATTGCTGCATCGCGATTTGAGATCTTGACGCCATCGATTGAAGTGATGATTGATCCAACGACTATTCCCGCTTTTTGTGCACCTTCTCCTGGAGTTAACTGGAGAATCTTGGCTTGAGTATCTGCCGTGACATCATCAAAGACCACACCCAAAACTGGTCGAGTTGATTTACCCGTTGCAATAATTTCCTCAATTACTCGTTTGGCTTCATTGATAGGAATAGAAAAGCCCAGCCCGATACTTCCGCTGGTACCACCTGAAGTTAAGGTTGCGATTGCTGAGTTAACGCCAATAATCCGACCCCGCGCATCTACTAGTGCGCCACCCGAATTTCCTGGATTAATTGCTGCATCAGTTTGAATAGCATTTACATATGAAGTTGAATCTAAGGTACCCGCTGTAACTGGGCGATTTAACGCCGAAATGATTCCTTGTGTAACTGTGTTGGCCAGCCCAAGCGGAGAACCGATAGCAAGTACTTCATCACCAACGCTGATTTTAGATGAGTCGCCTATAGCAATTACTGGCAAATTTCCTTTTTTAACCAGTAACACTGCAACGTCATACATGCGATCGCGTCCAACAATTGTCGCTGGAATTTCTGATCCATCTGCAAATTCAACTTTAATTGTGCCAGAAGTTACTGCGCTCTCAATTACATGGTTATTAGTTATTATATAACTAGAAGTCGCACTAGTTTGATAGATCGAACCAGAACCAGTACCACTGCCCGCAGTTGTTTTCACAGAGATAGAAACCACAGAAGGTGTAACAAGTGCTGAAATAGATTTAGCATTTAACGAATTACTACCAATTTCAATTGCAGTTTTATTTCCTGCGCAAACCCCTGCTTTAGCTAAAGTCAGCGCCTGTGTGCGATTATCAGCACAAACCACAACACTGCTAACTACAGAATTAGTGTTGGCAGTTGCTACCGAGCCAGCGATAATCACGCCAAATACGAAGGCAACGGTAACTTTTAGTGGGGTCTGATTAATTCTCATTGCTTGATCATCCCTTTAATTACTTAGAGTTTCCTGTGAGCCGATTGCAAACTTTATTACGATTCTACGATCCAGGCACCTTCTGTGGCGACTTTGATCTTGGCGAGCGGTTGGTTAGTTGGTCCGGTTACTACCTTTGCGCCATCAAATGGGTCAAAGACCGCGCCATGGCAGCCGCACTGCAAATTTTTGGAGGCAGAATTGAATGCAACGGTGCACCCTTCATGCGTACAAACTGCAGAGTAAGCAAATACGCCAGTTTTGGTGCGAAACAGTACTGCTGGAGTTCCAGCTTTAGATATAAAGTTATGGGTTTCCCCAACCTTGATGGCGACGCCTTCAATAATTTTCTTGCTACCTGCTTCTGCTCCAGTACTGGCTGTTGCTGACGTCGTCCTTGAAAATAGTTTTCCAACTACCGCACCCACAACTGCGATGGTGACAACAGTTGAGACTCGTAAGAATCCACGTCGATCAACCGAAACTTTGCTATTGCGGCGAGATCCATATAAGAATAGGAAATAAGTTAGCCATAAAATTGTGTAGGCAGAATTGCTAGCCAAGAAATAAGGTTTAACCTGCCAACTGCTAGCTAGCCATAAAGTCAGTGACATCACAAAACCGCCCATAGCCGCCCAAGTCGGTGCGATCCAGAGCAAGGTTGCTGCACCAATTGCGAACTCAGCCAGCATCACAAAGATGCCAATTTGTGTGGCATTTTCTAAGACGCCACTTATTGCAAAACCAATGGGTGAATTTGTGGCAAAGGCAGAAAGTTGGGTACCAATAAAAGTGGGTGAACCTGAAGTTAGAAAGCCCGGGTCGCTCGCTTTATCCCAACCCGCATAAATCCAGGTGAAACCGAGCCAAGCGCGCAAAATACGGAGTGGCCAGAGTTGGTTTCGCCAAGAAGTTTTTAAATTCATATGCAAAAAGTAACCTCTTTGGATCTAAAAATGGAGCTGCCCCACCTGGCCTCGATCCAGGGACATCCGAATTAACAGTTCGGCGCTCTACCAACTGAGCTATGGGGCATTAGTTATTAACTTGTCGTGCAGGCGCACACTCTAGCGCAAGAGATGCTTGGGGTCTAAATCGATTCGGGTCTAAATTGAGCGAAGTGCCAGGTCGTGTAGCCCACGACGGGTGGTTTCAAGGGCGACCAGAGCAGCAAATGCTGCGTTGTACTCCTGTTCATTTTCAACTGGATTAAGTCGCTGCAGAGAAGATTTCAATTCAGCAATTGATCGCGAGATCGCAACTTCTCGCAGCCTCGCAACAATACTTTCGACGTAATGACCAGTAACTTCACCATCAGCGCGAATCGGTTCAACATTTAACTCTGTAAATAGTGAACGCATATTTTCGTCTGTGACATCTCCTATTTCTACTGAACCCTCTTCTGGATGAGAGCCAATAATCGCAGCTAATTGGCCATAGGCAGGATGAGTAAATGCATTGCTTTCGATTTGGCGCCAATTTGAAATCAAAGTCGGCATTTGCAGACGCGCTTTTAATACTTCGCGCTCAAGAATAAGTCGCGGCTCTTGTGGGTTAGGGCGCCATTGGACACTGGCAACGGTTTCATCTGTTGGCGCCAATTTAGTAGTTTGTGGTTGCTTCTTCAACCCTTGGTTAACTGCCGCGGTCACTAACTCCACTTCAACGCCCAGCCAACCAGCAAGTAAGCGAGCATATTCAGGGCGCAGCGACTTGTCACGAATTTGTGCAACTAGTGGCGCAGTGGCATTTAAAGCATTGACGCGACCTTCAGCGCTATCTAATTTATGAAGACCAAGCTCAGTACGAATTGCAAATTCGAATAATGGAACGCGCTTTGCAATTAAATCTCGCAGCGCAAGATCACCCTTTTGTTGACGCAAATCGCAAGGATCCAACCCATCTGGCTCCACTGCAACAAAGGTTTGTGTCACAAATTTTTGATCTTCACTAAATGCGCGCAGTGCTGCTTTCTGTCCCGCAGCATCGCCATCAAAGGTAAAGATAACTTCACCGCGGAAAGCATCATCATCCATCAAGAGTCGGCGAATAATTCGAATGTGATCTGCCCCAAAAGCGGTGCCACAAGTTGCAACTGCGGTTGTAATCCCAGCTAACTGCGCCGCCATCACATCTGTATAGCCTTCAACGATAACAACTTGGCGCTTCTTGGCGATCTCTTTCTTAGCCATATCAAGGCCATATAAAACCTGGCTCTTCTTATAAATTGGGGTCTCAGAAGTATTTAAATACTTAGGGCCTTGATCTTCTTCATCACTTGCTAATTTACGTGCGCCAAAACCAACGACATCACCTGATATGTCGCGGATCGGCCAGGTTAGACGATTGCGGAACTTATCTATAGGTCCACGCTGTCCCATCTTAGAAAGCCCAGCAGTTTCAAGTTCGTCAATGGTAAAACCTTCAGCGCGTAAGAACTTGGTAAGACCATCCCATTCATCTGGTGCATAACCAACGCCAAAAGTTTCGCAAGCTGATTTATCAAAGCCACGCTTAGTCATCAACTCGCGGGCGTGAGCTGCACTTGGTGAAGTATTTAACTGCTCTTGATAAAACTTCGCGGCTAGCGCATTTGCAGCAATCAGCCGAGAACGATTGCCGGCGGGCGCGGGTGTGAAGTTACCTTCTTCATATCTAAGTTGGTAACCAATGCGATCTGCCAGACGTTCAATAGTTTCGGTAAAACTTAAGTGATCCATCTTCATCACAAAAGAGATGACATCGCCACTTGTTTGGCAACCAAAACAATGAAAGAACCCTTTACTTGGTGTTACGTGGAATGAAGGTGATTTCTCGTCGTGGAAAGGACAGAGCCCCTTCTTCTGTCCGCCACCTGCTGATTTAAGTTGGACATAATCAGCGACAACTTCATCTATAGGAGCGCGTTCGCGGATGTATGTAACATCCTCTTCTTTGATCCGTCCGCTCATGAGCCCAGCCTATCTGAGCGCACTCAGGCGAGCATGTAAGGAATATGCACCTGGGTCAGTCAGGCTGGCGATCTGATCAATAACAATGCGCATCCGCTCAGTATCGTTTGTCGCAACTGCCCAATCTTTTGCGAAGATTGAATCTAAATTTGTAGCAGCATGTTTATGGAGCATCTCAACTAGCTCCTTAATTAATAGTTGCTGTTTGGCGTAACGCTCTTGCGATGCCGCAGCATTTATTAAGTAATGGCCAGCGATCGCCTTTAGGAAATCGACTTCCACCTGTTGTTCGCGTGGAATAACTAGGTCAGCGGAATATCTAGAAAGTGGTCCATCACCATGAACTTTGCGAGTTTCCAACTCTGCCGCCAATACAAAGCGCCCAATCAATTGAGATGTCGAGTCTTTTAGCCTCGCTAACGATCTGTGCGTTCCATCGTAATAACGAGGCCAGCAAGAAAGAGTCTGCAAGCGCTCTAGTGCGCCAGCTGCTTCCGCTTTCGTTGCAGTTGAGCCATAACCGGATTGCATTTCGCTATGGAGGATATCGAAGTCACGTTCTAAGTTCTCAACTTTGATCTGGCCTACAAATATCGCATCTTCTAAATCATGAACTGAATATGCACAATCATCTGACCAATCCATAATCTGGGCTTCTATACATTTGCGATCAGCTGGTGCGCCTTGGCGTACCCAATTAAAGATCTCAACATCATCGTCATAGACACCAAATTTTCTTGGATTGATAGCGCGCGGCCAAGGATATTTAGTTCCCGCATCAAGGGATGCGCGAGTTAAATTCAAGCCAACGCTCTTGCCATCTTTATCCACGGTCTTTGCTTCAATTCGGGTTAGCAAACGAAAGCTCTGCGCATTTCCTTCAAAGCCGCCAAATTCCTTGGCAACTTCGGCGAGTGCTTCTTCACCGTTATGGCCAAAAGGTGGATGACCTAAATCGTGTGAAAGGCAAGCTGTTTCAAGTAGATCAGGATCTGCGCCCAGTGATTCACCTAGTTCGCGACCAATTTGCGCACATTCCAATGAATGTGAAAGTCGGGTTCGTTGAAAATCATTCTCCCAAGGAACCGCAACTTGCGTCTTTGCAGCTAAACGACGAAGCGCTGCTGAGTGAATAACGCGCGCGCGATCTCGCATAAATTCGGTACGTCCGGCGCGTTTGGCAGGTTCAAATAGGAAGCGCTCTTGATCTGCTTCGCTGTAATTTTTCGCCCCGCTCATAGCCCTACCCTAAATGATCGCTGATATGAATGCCGCGGCGACCTAGGCTCACATAAGAGAGATAAGCGCCAGTTTCGCGGATTAAATAGCGCTTTCCAGAACTATCTAAGGAGTTTGGCCCAGTCTGGACTGGCGAACAAGTTGCTACCACACCTAAATCATTGGCCATAGTCATTGCGCGACGACAGTGAAATGGGTCGGTAACAATAATTACATCTTTAATTTTCTTTAACTTCATAAACTTCACATAGTTTTCAGTAGATACCCAGGTGTCACGTCCTACTTCTAGTGCTGAAATATTTTTCGACTTGATACCGTGGGTTGCCAGCCAATATTTTCCAGATGCAGCCTCCGTTGTGCGATCACCAGGTGCGCCTGCTCCGACTGTGATTATGCGTGGCGCTAAACCTAAATCGTAGATACGTTTTGCTTCATCAAGGCGTGCTTGTAAAACTTCACCTGGGCGACCATTTAATTGCGCAGCTCCTAATACAACAATGACATCTGCATTACGAGCCAGCGGATTGTTGGCTGCATGCCAAGTCACTGCAATCGCATAAAGTGGAACAGCGATTATTACCAGTAAAATTGCTGCGATAACCCGACGTATAATTTTAAAGAAAATCATCCCCCTGAAAACGCATCCTCTAATTCGATTGCAACGTTTTCATCAGGATCGTTCAGCCAACCATCTGGCAAGGTAGGAGGACGCCCATGGCTTACGCGCCCACGTGGCTTTTCAGCCACTTCCACTGGGTATGGTTGATCAATTAATTGATCAAGCAGTGTGCGAAGTTCGACCAGCGATGAATGCATTCCAAATTGGCGGCGCAACTCACTTGGCACCCTAAATCCTTTTAAGTACCAAGCCATATGTTTGCGCAGGTCACGACAACCGCGATCTTCTGATTCGAAGTAATCCACGATTAATTCTCCATGGCGATACATAACTTCGCGCACCTCATGAAGGCTCGGCAGGGCCTTCTTATCTCCGCCATTAAAGGCTTCTACTAAATCTGCAAATAACCAAGGGCGCCCTAAACATCCGCGGCCGACTACAACACCTGCACAACCTGTCTCCTTCATCATCGCCAAACCATCGCTACCTGACCAGATATCGCCATTACCAAGCACTGGAGTTCCGGTTGGCTTTAAATGTTCAACTAATCGTGCGATCGCTGACCAATCAGCTTTACCTTCATACATCTGTTCTGCAGTGCGGGCATGCAGTGCAACCCAAGCAACGCCGCTATCGGATGCAGATTTTGCCGCTTCTAAGTAAGTGTGGTGATCAGTGTCGATACCAATACGCATCTTCACAGTTACCGGAATTCCAAATGGTTTCGCTGCTTGTACCGCAGCATCGACGATTGAAGCAAATAGTTTGCGTTTATATGGAAGCGCCGCTCCCCCGCCTTTGCGCGTTACCTTCGGGACGGGACAACCGAAGTTCATATCAATGTGATCCGCTAAATTTTCTTTACCAATCATGGTCACGGCTGCACGCATTGTTTGCGGATCAACGCTATATAACTGCACCGAACGTGGCCATTCGCCGGTGCCGGGAGCAATCATGCGCAAGGTATCTGGGCGTCTCTCAATAAGCGCGCGTGCAGTAACCATTTCAGATACAAATAAACCAGCGCCTTGTTCGCGACATAGTGCGCGAAAAGCAGAGTTGGTAATTCCCGCCATCGGCGCAAGCACCACCGGTGGATCGATTACATGGTCACCGCTGGCAAGCGGCAGAGTTAAAGCCACTTAATTAGCAACCCAAAAGTCGTGGAGCAAGCCAAGCTTCTACTTGATCAAGTGCAATACGTTCTTGCGCCATTGTGTCGCGATCACGAATTGTCACCGCTTGATCATCTAAAGTCTCAAAGTCGATGGTGATGCAATACGGAGTTCCGATCTCATCTTGGCGACGGTAACGGCGACCAATTGCACCGGCATCATCAAAATCAATATTCCAGTTCTTGCGTAATTGCGCAGCCAGATCGCGGGCTTTTGGCGAAAGGTCTGCGTTACGAGATAGCGGCAATACTGCAACTTTCACTGGAGCCAAACGATGATCTAACTTAAGAACTGCGCGCTTTTCCATCTCACCTTTTGCATTTGGCGCATCATCTTCAGTGAAGGCATCCATTAAGAAGGTAAGTGCGCAACGATCTACTCCTGCTGCGGGTTCAATTACAAATGGGGTCCAGCGTTCGTTCTTCTCTTGATCAAAGTAAGAAAGATCCTTACCTGAAGCCGCTGAGTGCGCCTTCAAATCAAAATCGGTACGGTTAGCAATACCTTCGAGCTCGCCCCATTCGGTGCCCGCAAATTCAAATTTATATTCAATATCTGCGGTGCGCTTTGAATAATGTGACAACTTTTCTTTCGGGTGATCATAAATTCGCAAGCGGTCTGGGTTAATTCCCAAATCTTTATACCAAGCAAGACGGGTATCGATCCAGTACTGGTGCCAATCTTCATCTGTACCTGGAACTACAAAAAATTCCATCTCCATCTGCTCAAATTCACGAGTACGGAAGATAAAGTTTCCAGGCGTAATTTCGTTACGGAATGACTTACCGATCTGGCCAATACCAAATGGTGGCTTACGACGAGATGTCGTCATTACCTGATCAAAGTTAATAAAGATTCCTTGCGCCGTTTCAGGGCGGAGATAAGCAAGCCCTGATTCATCTTCTACCGGTCCAAGAAATGTCTTTAGCAAACCCGAAAATTGCTTTGGAGTTGTGAATTGGCCTTTATTTCCGCAAGCAGGGCAATTCATATCGCTGAGTGATTCAAGCTTCTTCTTATGTTTTGCTTCATACGCTTCTTCAAGATGGTCCGCGCGATAACGCTTATTGCAAGCAGTACATTCAGTAAGTGGATCACTAAAAGTTGCAACGTGTCCAGATGCTTCCCAAACTTCGCGCGCCAAAATCACACAAGAGTCCAAGCCGACTACATCTTCGCGGCCCATCACCATGGATTTCCACCATTGGCGCTTTACATTGTTCTTGAGTTCAACTCCAAGTGGGCCGTAATCCCAAGAGGCGCGAAGTCCGCCGTAAATTTCTGATGAGGGATAAACAAATCCACGTCGCTTGGCGAGTGAAACAATATTTTCTAAGCGATCTACGGCCATTTCAATTTCCCATCCGGCTGGCTGTCGGCGAAAAGCAACGGGCGTTGCAATCGTGTGCTTAGTTTACTCGCACGCCTGAATCACTCATACGCTCCGGGTTCATCGATTGCGCGAGCCAGCACTGGAATCGCCTCTAACTTTGCACGAGTAGAACTAAGCGCTCTGCGATATGAACCCACGTTCTGCCATTCAGTAGTCAAAACCCAGAGCGTTGGTTGATCTAAATTCTGGCCAATCGTGCCGCTGATAAAGCCTGGCGCTTGCGATAAAACCGCCTTGACCGACTCCAGTTCAGTGCGAAAATCAGTTGCTTGGCTTAGGGCCAGCTCAAATCTTGCGATCGCGATCATGGGCTCAACCCTAGGGCGCTGAGGTATGGAAATGAAAATCATTTTCATTTGTGGTACTCTCTGGCCATGAATACAGCAATCATCTTGGCGGCAGCGACTGCAATCGCCACAACTACAGGCGGATACTTGGCCCTTAAATCCAAGGATCGCCTACATCTGGTCTTGGGATTATCTGCCGGACTTCTACTGGGTCTTGTCGCCTTCGACTTACTTCCTGAAATCTTCGAACTCAACACTCAAGAATTTCTACATGCTCCAGCTGCTTCTATTGCGTTAGTTGCGGGTTTCTTGCTCCTTCACTTTTATGAGCAGATCTTCGGATCACACGAACCCTCAGAATCTGATTACGGACACGAGCATGAGCATTCCTCAAATATCACCGGCGCTTTTGGTGCGATTGCAATGGGTGGCCACGTATTCCTCGATGGTGTTGCGCTCGGTGTTGCATTCTCAGTTAGCAACAACCTCGGAGTTGCCGTCTTCATCGCTTTACTTGTTCACGCATTCTCTGATGGGCTCAATACTGTTTCATTCCTGATTAAAAACGGATCGTGGGGCAAGAAAGGTGTTTGGCTCCTTGGAGTAGATGCGATTGCACGCATTAGTGGTGCGGCGCTGGGTACTAGCTTTGCTGTCAACGACAACTTTGTAGGTCTTTATCTGGCATTCTTTGCTGGAATTGTTATCTATCTTGCAACAGCACATATCTTGCCCGAAGCTCATTCGCAACATAAATCTCGTTACACAATAGCGGCAATAATCGTTGGCGTACTTGTGATGTGGTCACTTGTCGGATTCCTTCACGGCATGGAATAAGCGATGACTAGATCCAATCCAAGGGTTCTGAGCACCCTTGAGCGCGCTGGCGGATTCGCCAGCGCGCAGGAAATTTATCGCCTCATGCAACGCGAAGGCGAAAGCATCGGTTTAACCACTGTCTATCGCGCACTGCAAAGTTTGGTTAATGACAAAATAGTTGATGTCTTGCGCCGCGAAGATGGTGAGGCGATTTACCGTCTTTGTGGAGAAGCTCATCATCACCATCTTGTCTGTAAAGGTTGTGGCGATACCGTTGAAATTGAGGGTGGAGCAATTGAAAAATGGGCGAAGATGATGGCTGAAGAACATGGCTTTCGCGAAGTTGGCCATACTGCAGAGATCTTTGGTCTCTGCGCTAAGTGTTAAGCCTTGCCAAACCTACGATCTCGCTCTGAATAAATCTCGATCGCTTTCCACAATTGTTTTGGTGTCATATCTGGCCAGAGCACATCCATAAAAACAAACTCAGCATAAACCGATTGCCACGGCAAGAAATTACTGGTGCGCTGCTCCCCTGATGAGCGCAAGAAGAGATCAACATCGCGCATCTTTGGTGAATATAGATACCTTTCAATAGTTTTTTCGGTGATCGCATCAGGCTTTAACTTGCCGCGTTTTACATCACGTGCCAGAGCCGCAGTGGCGTCAACGATCTCAGCCCGTCCGCCATAGTTAACGCACATATTTAAAGTTAGAACTTTATTCTTCTTGGTTAACTCTTGCGCCTCTTCTAACTCAGTTATAACTGACTTCCAAAGTCTTTGCGGGCGGCCAATCCACTGGATCTTTACACCCATTTCATTTAGGCGATCGCGACGTCGGCGCAATACATCACGGCTGTAACCCATTAAGAATTTAACTTCTTCAGGCGTGCGCTTCCAGTTTTCGGTAGAAAATGCATATGCGCTTAACTCTTTAACTCCAAAGCCAATTGCAGCTTCTACTAAATCAAAGAGAACTTTCTCGCCGGCTTCATGTCCTGCAGTCCTAGCCAAGCCGCGCTCTTTCGCCCAGCGCCCATTGCCATCCATCACAATTGCAATGTGTTCTGGGACTTCAATATTCTTAGCCACTGATTAAACTCTCTCCACAATCGGCAGGCTGCGCAGCCCACGTTCTAGGTGCCATTGTAAGTAAGCGATTACCAAACCACTAGCCTCGCGACGATTACGAGGTTCACTCGCTTGGGCCACTTCCCAATCACCGCTTAGGAGCGCGCCCAACAATTCGAGGGTTTCTGGAGCAGGTGTTGCACATGCCGATGGGCGACACTCTGCACATACCGAACCACCACCTACTAGCGAGAAGTAACGATGCGGACCTATTTTTTCACAACGTGAACAATTTGAAGTTGATGGCGCATATCCACCGATTGCTAGTGAGCGAAGTAAAAATGCATCGAGAATCAGAGATGCGTCATAACGGCTCTCGGCTAGCGCTTTCATTCCACCAACAACTAATTGGAACTCTTGCAGCGCAGGTTCATACTCTTGCGAGGTAAATCTCTCAGCTGTTTCCAATATCGCTGAAGCAATTGTCCAGCGTTGATAATCATTAGTTAGCGCTTCACCATAATTATTGATTGCTTCTACTTGGGTGATGGTGTCAAAGGTGCGCCCTTTATGGAGCTGAATATCTACGTGGCTGCCTGGTTCCAAGCGCGCACCGAATTTAGACATTGTGCGACGAACACCTTTGGCGACCCCGCGAACTCGACCGTGCTCGCGGGTAAGCAATGTGATGATGCGATCTGCTTCACCCAACTTTTGGGTGCGCAAGATTATTGCTTCGTCACGATAAAGGCTCACGAAGGTAAAGGTAGTCAGCGGATAGCGCGATTTATTGCAGACACGACCGCTTTAAGTGAAGCAGTTGTGGTGTTTGGGTCGATTCCGACCCCCCAGAAAACATCGCTACCGATTGAGCACTCTAGATAGGC
>CAMAPO010000021.1 GCA_945860245.1 Bifidobacterium breve | reverse complement strand
GATCTCGTTAACCAATAACCTGTGCAAAAAACAATCGTCAGTACAACTGCCGATGATTTCACTCTTGCTGCCTAAGCAAGCTCTGTGATCCGTTAGCCCAGACTCGCCTTCGTTCTGGAATCTAGCGCCGATAGAAGGCTCTTCACGGTAGTGGCGTTGCGAACACCACCGGAGAACAGTTTCGCAAATGAGTTTGTCGAATACTTGTGTGCAAGAGATTCGGAACTGAGAAAACGATAGCCACACTACGCCCGTAGAAGCCCTGTTTTAATTCCGAAGGACCCGGGTTCGATTCCCGGCACCTCCACTACAAGCGATGTACATTCGGGAGAGGTTGAGCAATTTTTAATTGCAAAACCTCTACCAGATTATTTATTTCTAAAGAACTCGCGCTTCAATACAAAGATGTTTAAAGCAAATGCAGCTGCTATAAAGAGTCTTGGCCCTAAAGGTATTTGACTGAAAACGAGCATAAATGAAATATAAGAGCCGACTAAGGCAATAACCACAACTAGAACTCTGCGGATTATCCAGAGGCCCATCTTCTCTCGTGAGTAATTCCAAACCGCTTTACTGGTCAATAAGATTCCGAGCGGACCTGAGAGAAATACAGTACTCATCAGGATTACTACTAGCCGAGCAAGTGATTCCATACCTTTAGCCTAGCCTTACCCAACTCTGATTTAGTGCTGCAAAGATCACCATATCTATCTGGTTTCCACCTGACCGCGTTACTCTCTGTCGAAGAACTCCTTCACGCTCGTAGCCAGCGGAAACCAGAAGTCTCTGTGAAGTGGTGTTATCTAAATCAACGGCAGCTTCAATACGCTTGAAACCTAGAGTATCGAGTCCATATCCAGTCAGGATCTTTACCGCCGCTGTCGCAATGCCTTTCCCACGCATCTGCTCACCCATCCAATAACCAATTTCAGCGCGGTGATTTTCTATACTTATTGTGTGCAGAGAGATAACACCAGCAAACTCTCGCTCGTCGCCCACACCAAATTCAATTACAAAAGGTATTTCGCGCTGTAACTCAATTGATGCCGGAATTCGCTGCACATAATCGAGGGCGTGAGACATTGTGTAATTGATTGGAACTGTTGTAAATCTCGGAATTAGCGGATCTTGGCAGGCCTCATAAATGGCAGTTACATCTGAATCGAGAGGTGGGCGCAAGGTATATCGGCCGTATTGCAGCGTTGGTATTTCAGATGGCCACCAGATCACCGACTCAGTATGCCTTAACTAGGTATTTAGGAGGCAACGTTTTAAGTTGCAGGTAGTTGAAAGTTCAACTAATCTTGAGCATACCAAGAAGGAGTAAAAATGCCTGCAGTTACCGTCAGTGATATCACCGTACTTCCACGCGTTAGCGATGCGCCGAATTCTCGTGCCCGTCGCGTAAAGAGCATTACAACTGCTCCGCAAGGTTTCGAAGGTGAAGGCTTTCCGGTTCGTCGCGCATTTGCCGGCGTTGATTTAGCAGAACTTGATCCATTTATTCACTTAGATCAAATGGGTGAAGTTGAGTATGCACCAGGTGAACCAAAGGGAACTCCTTGGCATCCACATCGCGGTTTTGAAACTGTTACTTACATTATTGATGGAATCTTTGATCATAAAGATAGCAATGGCGGCGGCGGAACAATCTCTAATGGAGATACACAATGGATGACTGCCGGCGGTGGAATTTTGCATATCGAAACTCCGCCAGAACATTTGGTAATGAGTGGTGGATTATTTCACGGCTTCCAACTTTGGGTAAATCTACCAGCTGCAAAGAAATGGTCACCACCTGCATATCAAGATGTGCGCGCAAACGATGTTGCACTTTTATCTAGCGCAGATGGCGGATCTTTAATTCGTATTATCGCTGGCGAATTAGATGGACATGTTGGACCGGGCACAACACAGACACCAATTACTTTAATCCACGCAACTGTGGCACCTGGTGCAGAACTGCGTCTTCCTTGGCGTAAAGATTACAACGCACTTGTTTACACAATCTCTGGCCACGGTTTTGCTGGAGATGAAGCGCGTCCAGTGCAGATGGGTCAGCTAACTGTTTTCGGTGATGGCGATAGCATCGTAATTCGCGCCGCCAACCAGCAAGAAACTCGTTCTCCAAATCTTGAGCTCTTCATTCTCGGCGGACAGCCAATTAAAGAACCAGTTGCTTGGATGGGCCCATTTGTAATGAATACCAAGGCCGAAGTTCTTCAAGCATTCGAGGATTTCCAGAAGGGAAAACTTGGTTCAATTCCAGCGATTTATAAGGATGATGCCAAGCGTCCGCTGAACCGTACGGGCAAACTCGGTGGCGATGTGAAGGCTGCAGATATTCTCGACGTTCACAACGCTCCGACTGACCTACAGGAAAACTAGCGGAAAGCACCCTTCGGCGACTGAAAAGATAACTACACAGTCGCCTCTCGGGCGCTTGCCGCTAGTTTTAACCCGAAATGTAAGTGGATAGAATGCTCGCATGAATCCGCAGAAAGTCCTTCTCTATTATGGCTTTACACCCATAAGTGATCCTGTTGCGGTTCAGCTCTGGCAGAAAACTCTCTGCGAAACTTTAAATTTAAAGGGCCGTATTTTGATTTCCCCAACTGGAATTAATGGCACCGTTGGTGGCGATATTGATGATCTTCGCAAATATGTGAAGAACACTAAGAAGTACCCCGGTTTTAAGAAGATTGCATTTAAATGGTCACAAGGCACTGGCGATGAATTCCCAAGACTTTATATTGCGGTGAAGAACGAGCTTGTGGCATTTGATAACCCAGATGAAATTAGAGTTGATGAAACCGGCGTAATCGGCGGTGGTAAACATTTGCGCCCCGAACAGGTTCACGAGTTAGTTGAATCTCGTGGTGGTGATGTGGTCTTCTTCGATGGCAGAAATAAGTATGAAGCACAAATTGGAAAATTTAAGAACGCGATCGTTCCCGATGTGGAATCTTCACATGAATTCGTGCGCGAGATCGAAAGTGGCAAATACGATCACTTGAAAGAGAAGCCTGTTGTCACATATTGCACCGGCGGAATCCGCTGCGAAATCTTGTCAGTAGTGATGAAGAACCGCGGCTTTAAAGAGGTTTATCAAATGGATGGAGGCATCGTTAAATACGGTGAAAAATATGGCGATGACGGCCTTTGGGAAGGCTCGCTCTATACCTTTGATTCTCGTATGGCGATCGATTTCTCAACCAAGACCAAGGTCATCGGCGAATGCGAAATCTGCAAAGCCCCAAGCAAGATATTCCGTAATTGCCGCACCAAAACCTGTCACGAGTTAATCTTGTTATGCGATCCTTGCAACGAGCTACCGGCAAGCACCAAGTGCACGCACGATAAATCTAAAGTGCGCGATACCGAGATGGTCGGTTGATCTTTAGCAACACCCGAGAAAAAATTGCAGGACTAGGCATTGATGGTCACCTATGTGTGCAATAACATTAATGTGTGGCGCGAACCCCAAAGGTGAATACTTCCCCTTCAAAGTTAATTAATTTAAAAAAGAGAATTACAGCAGCTCTCATCACCACTGGGATCTTGCTTAACTGTTTGCTTGTTACAAATATAGCCTCGGCCAATGAGGAGAAACTACCATTCATATTTTCCGGTCGAGATGGCACCCCTAACGCAATTCTTTTTTCCCAACCACCGGGTGATTCGCCTGGTGCATACCCGATGAACCACGTTTATCCAGTTTGTAATGGTGCAAACGATTTTGACTGCATTATGAATGTGGAATTCATAAACAAAGATGGGAAAAGTATCTCGGGTAAATTTCTTGAATACATTCGTGCTGCCCCTTTGGGACACGGGGCTGGTAGTTATAAAGGTACAAATTGGAAAGAAAGTGAGCCACCTTACTGGTATCCAACAACTGAAGAAGTAATTGTGAAAGGAAATACCAAGAAGAAGATTCCAGATGGATCACGAAGTTCAATTTGGAGTTTCCCAGGATTATCACACAGCGGGGGTAACACGTATATTGTGAGTGCACAAACAAATTCAGCTGTAACAAATTGGGAGTCACCAACTGCGGATAATTCGATCGCTGATTGGCGGGACAGCAATACTCTACTTACCATCACACCGATTAAAGTTGATAATGATAGTTCGGGTCTTGAACTAATTCGCGAAATATTTGATAAGAGTACAGATGGAAAAATTTCTATAACTTCTTCTGTGGACTTGCTCACCAAGAATGGTTCAGTAAGTGATCAAGATAAAGTATGTTATGTAAGTTTTGAAAAAGATAAACCAAATTGCTACTCAAAAGCTGAAGATTCAGAATATCCGCGATTTAAGATAACCCTCCGCCTTAAGCTAACAGAAGATTTTTTAACGGTTCGTCACTGGTTTATGGCTCGTGCCGCTGGAGTCAAAGTTACTTCAAAAAAAGAGGCAGAATCTTCGATAATAACCTTTGAGGGGACAACGATAAAGGTTCCTAAAGCAACTGCTTTGTTGCCGCGAACAATTGAGGGATACAAAGTTTTCCTTGCCGCAACCAATAAAGGTTACGCGGACAGCGGAGTAACTAATGCTCCACTCGATCTTAACGATCTTTCAGGATTTGAATCTTGGCAGAGCGTTGGGACATCAAGTATGGGCGACATAGATCCGAATAGCATTGCATTTTGGTCTGGCGTTGAACCCTTCGCAACTATTCGCGTTGAAGAGAGATCACCTATGTGGTCATTTGAAACTGCGAATATCATGGGCAAGGATGTAGGTTGGCTCTGGCCCTGTGTTAAAAGGCCACACATTAGCGGCGTCGTCGCTTCAAATGCATCAATCATGCGGCCGTCGCCTCCACGTTGGAATGCTGAGAAGCAGACACTTGATTTTCGAATCGCATCACCACATTTAAATCAAGACGGATCAGTCGCGGAAGGCTTTTATAATCTTTCGGTTAGCCAAGAAGTAGCGAACTGTCTTTGGGGTGGCGATGTTTCGAAGTCAAAGGCTGAAGTAAGCATAATAAGCGATGCTGGAGAGAAGAAGATATTTGTTTCCGCAACCAGCAATAGTGATGGCTATCTGAACTTTCAAGTATCAGGGTTTACTTATTCTGTTAACACTATTTCACTCAAATTGCTCAAGAATGTAGTGACTGCGCCTACAAAAAATACCACCCCGCCAAAAGAAATTACTTGCAAAAAGGGAAAGATAATTAAGAAATTAAAAGCCAAGAATTGTCCAACTGGTTACACCAAAAAATAGTCGGCGATGTGCACCATAGCCCAACATACAGAATTTGTTTTAAAGCGCTTTTAGTGCGCTTACTTTAACTCAGCAGCCATAGATACCAAATATGGAGCTAGCTTGGCATAAAAGGTATCCACGGTAATACCAAAAACTTTACTGAAATTAGATTCAAAATTTGTGCTCGTTGCAAATGAAGAATAAAAATTTGCCATTTTTTCATGTCCGTAAACTGCGACTAGTACTTCTGTGGCATAAGAACCGAGCAAGTAAGAGAGTCCAAGTGCCCCTTGCGTATCTGTCCGTACTTCAATGCTTTTCATGAGGACTTTGACTGACTCAGGATCATTTTTCAGTAAAAGTGCCTTGAAATTCTGTCCCGGGAAAAGCGAAGAAATGTAGGCCTTTGAATCCGATGTGAGCTGAGTGTGCATGCCCGAACGAGTGCTCTTAGAAAAATCAAATGGGGTGTATCCAATCGCTTCACCGTAAAATACTGCACCGCCTTCTACGGACCACCAGGGCATTGCACCTGAATTAGCCGAAGTACTTAATCCATATTGGGCCAGGTGTGTGTATTCATGGGCAGCGGTTGAACGATTCCATAGACCTTCATCTACAAACTCTAAACCTTGTTCAAATAGGAAATTCCCAGCTCCGGCAATGCTAGCGCTTGCGTTACCGCAATAACTTGCGGTGCAACTGTTAAATCCATTGCCAGTCCCTGCAGAATAGCCACCTGCTGCGTCATATGCAGTTTTTGCCCAGGAGATATCTTTTGATGAGTACCAAACAATTGAAACCTTGGTTGGTTTAAAGAAAGATGACCATAACTTCACGGCTGACTCAACTTCGGTCTTCGCAATATCAATTCGCCATGCATCTACTTTGGGACCAACTAAGTAATTAATTGCTGCAGCATCACTGACGCCTTTTGCTACGTAATTTGCTACTTCAGAACGAGACTTCTTATAAACCTGCTCAAAATCCAGGTTATCAATCGTCAAAGGTATAGGCGGATTAACCGAAGCTTCTGGTGATGGTGCTGGTGACTTGGAAGGTGTTGGTGAAGCTGCTTTCGCCACCTTCTTCCAAATTAGCTTCTTACCACTTTTGACACAAGTAAATTTCACACTCTTTTGGGTACTCATCTGACCAGCAGTCTTGCATGTAGCACCAGCTTTAACAGCGGCAGATGCAGTTGAAATATTTGCAATTGGTGTCAAGCATCCAATTAGAACGAATACTAGAAAACCTCTCATGAGCCAGATTCTAAACGGGTAAAGGTGATTAAAACAATCCTTTTGGTCTTGAAATCCAACTGATATAGAAAGATAGAGACTGTCATCCCTTGGAATTAAAGCGCTTTTAGCGCACTTACAACTTTGGTAAGAGATGCCTTGGCATCGCCAAAGAGCAACATTGTCTTTGGATCATAAAGAAGTTCATTCTCGATACCGGCAAATCCTGGGCGCATTGAACGCTTTAGGAAGATTACATTGGAAGCGTTTGAAACTTCCAAGATTGGCATTCCATAAATTGGACATCCTGGAGTTGTCTTTGCGGCAGGGTTTACGACGTCATTAGCACCGATAACAATTGCCACATCGGTCTGGCCGAATGTTGGATTTACTTCATCCATTTCAGCTAATTGATCGTAAGGAACATTTGCTTCTGCAAGAAGCACGTTCATATGTCCTGGCATGCGACCGGCAACTGGGTGAATTCCGTAGGCAACATCGATACCTTTTGAGAGCATCAAATCTGCTAGTTCGCGCACGGTGTGCTGTGCTTGTGCAACGGCAAGTCCAAAGCCAGGAACAATCACAACGCGACGTGCGTAGTTAAGAAGAATTGCAACGTCATCTGGAGAACCAGAACGCACTGGGCGCTCTTCACCAGCTGCTGCAAGATCCTGTGGCTTTGCAGTAAATGCACCAAATAAAGTTCCGAAGAGTGAACGTCCCATCGCATCTGCCATTAAGCGCGTCAAGATTGTGCCTGATGCGCCAACGAGCGTTCCGGCGATAATCAAGAGCGTTGAGTTGAGTACATAACCACTTGCCGCAACTGTTAAACCAGTAAAGGCGTTAAGTAATGAGATAACGATCGGCACATCTGCGCCGCCTACTGGCAGAACGAACAGGATACCGAATAACAATGAGAGCGCGGCAAGTACCAAAAGTGGCGTTGTGCCGAGTGCGGTAACAACCCAGCCTGATGCGCCGAGTACTGCAGCGAGAGTCACAGCAATTACAAAGCGGCCGCCCGGAAACACAACAGGGCGAGTAGTCATTAGCTCTTGCAACTTCATAAAGGTAATGATCGAACCGCTGAAAGATACGCAGCCAACGACAACGGTAAATACGGTGAAGATTACCTCTGCCGTTGTTGCATCTGATCCAAGGTTTAAATATTCCACGATTGCCACAAGTGCGGCTGCGCCACCACCAACACCATTAAATAGTGCAACGAGTTGTGGCATCTGGGTCATTTGAACTTTGCGCGCCGCGGGAACACCAATGATCAAACCGACTGCGATCGCACCCAAGATCCAACCAAAATTATGGAGTGGAAGTGAATGCGCTGCTGAACCATCGCGCGGAGGAGTTACGTAGACAAATACAACTAGCGTGGCAATCGTTGCACCAAGTGCGCCAATCAAATTTCCGCGGCGCGCAGTTTTTGGATGCGATAAACCCTTGAGGGCGAGAATAAAGCAGACACCAGCAGCTAGCCCGATTAGGTCATAAAGTGCGCTGCTCATTTATCTGCCTCCTTTTTCTTGCCTTTAAACATTTCCAGCATGCGGTCGGTAACTACAAATCCGCCGACCATATTTATGGTTGCAAGCACGATTGCAGCAAGAGAGAGTCCAAGTTCGAGGTTTGTTTTGCTGTGATCGGCAACGATAATCGCGCCTACTAAAATTACGCCGTGGATTGCGTTGGCACCAGACATCAGCGGTGTGTGCAAGGTTGAAGAGACTTTAGAGACAACTTCAAAACCCACAAATACTGCGAGAACGAAGATGGAGACGATCGCCATTGCTTCCATTATTTGGCTCCTCCTGCACTTGGATCGCGACGTTGGCCAGCATGTGTGACCGCGGAAGCGTTGATGATTTCATCTGCAAAATCGAGATTTAGCGCAACTGGCGCACCATCTTTAGCTGCATTAGTCAGCAGAGTAAGAAGGTTTACAACGTTACGTGAATACAAACTAGAAGCGTGGAATGCCAATTGGCTGGGCACATCTTTACCGCCCCAAATACGAACTCCACCGCTGGTAACAACAACTTCACCAGGCTTTGATCCTTCTACGTTTCCGCCAGTTTCAGCAGCAAGGTCAACAATTACGGTGCCTGGTTCCATCGCATCAATCATCGCCTGTGTCATCAAACGTGGTGCGGTGCGACCCGGAACAGCTGCAGTTGTAATAACTACATGTGATTTTGCAATGTAAGGAGTCAGAAGCTCACGTTGCTTGGCAGCGCGCTCTTCCGTCATCTCACGCGCATAACCACCGGCGCCTTCAAGTGATTCAAGTTCGAGTTCAATAAATGTGGCACCCATTGATTTAACTTCATCTGCTGAAGATGGGCGAACATCGTAGGCAGAGACAACTGCGCCTAAACGTCGCGCAGTTGCGATTGCTTGCAGACCGGCAACGCCGGCACCAAGTACTAAGACCTGTGCAGGTGTAACTGTTCCGGCAGCCGTCATCAAGAGCGGGAAGAAACGTGGTGACATTTCAGCACCAACTAATACTGCGCGATATCCCGCGCATAGAGCCTGTGAAGTTAAGGCATCCATTGATTGGGCGCGAGAAATGCGTGGAACAAGTTCAAGTGAGAAAGCTGTTGCCTGCGCCTTAACAGCGGCTTCAATTGAATCAACTGCAGTTACAGGAGAAAGGAAGGAAATTGTGGCAGCGCCTTTTTTCAAGGTAGCCATCTGTGCTGGCGTGAGCGGCTGCACCGAAAGCACAATATCTGCGCTGGCAATTACATCGCCTTTTACAACGCTGGCTCCGGCTGCAGAATAAGCAGCGTCGGTACCTTGTGAGTTATCACCTGCGCCAGATTCGATTACAACTTCATAACCAAGGCGGGTTAACTTATTGATAATGTCGGGAACAAGCGCAACGCGCTTTTCGCCTTCTTTACGCTCTAATGGGACGGCCACACGCATAGACGAACCTTACTTGCTGAATTAATTACCTGCGAGTTCACCACGAGTGAGGTGGTAGAGCAGGGCCTGAATAGTCGTGCGGCGGTGGTACGCCTCGCGCCAAATCACAGATTTTGGTCCATCTATTACAGATGCGGAGACTTCTTCGCCGCGGTGTGCAGGAAGACAATGCATAAATATGGAATCACTTGCAGTTAGCGACATTAATAAATCAGTAACCGCAAAAGGTGCCAGCACCTTAATTTTCTCGGCACGCTCTGATTCGGGATCTCCCATCGACATCCAGACATCTGTATAAAGCGCGCTCGCACCTTTCGCAGCCGCCTCTGGATCATTCGTTACTTCAATAGTTGCGCCACTCTTTTTTGCAATTGCTTGTGCCTTAGCAACTACTTCAGGATTTGGCGCCCACTTACCAGAAGGTGTTGCCGCAACTACATGCGCGCCCATGATTGCGCCCATGGTTAGCCAAGCGTGCGCCATGTTGTTGCCGTCGCCTAAGTAAACAAATTTACGGCCCCTTACATCGCTACCAAATGTTTCGCGAATTGTTAACCAGTCGGCTAATAACTGTGTTGGATGATCATCATCTGTCAAAGCGTTAATCACCGGAATTGATGCGTTCGCCCCAAGTTCATCAACATCAGATTGGGCAAAGGTGCGAATGATTAAAGCATCGCAGTAACCACTAATTATCTTGGCAGTATCGGCAATTGTTTCTCCGCGGCCAAGTTGTAATTCATCGCCTCTAATAAAGATAGGAGTTCCACCAAGATGTGCAACTGCGGTCTCAGATGAAAGCCTGGTACGAGTTGAAGGCTTAGTCATATAAATTGCAACACTCTTATGAGCTAACGCATCTTTTGAGCGCAATGGATTCTTCGCAAAGTCGGCTGCGGTATCGAGAAGCAAATCGATATCAGCGCGCGATAAATCTACGGTGCGTAGCAAGTCCTTCATCTTCAAATTCTACCTGCAACCACTATCCTTTCGGGCATGGGTATTTTCCGTAAGAATTCTCCTGGTTTAGAAGGAGATACCGACCTACTTACCCGCCCCGAATTACAAGATGATGATGGCGGCCATGATCGTTTCGCTCATTATGTGAAGAAAGAGAAGGTCGTCGAATCAGCGGTAACTGGCAAATCGGTACGAGCTCTTTGTGGCAAGAAGTGGATCCCATCACGCGATCCTGAAAAATATCCAATCTGCCCAGTATGTAAAGAAATCTATGACGGACTCAAAAGTAAATCACCTAAAAAATAGAACTGCATTAACTACCTTTTTGGCGTTACTCGCCATTTTATTGACTCTCTTTACTTCCAACCCCGCAAGCAGTGCAAACCAACCCCGCAAGATTTTGACGGGTTGGATTCCGTACTGGTCAATTAAGACATCACTTCCTGCTGTATTAAATAACGCTGACCTCGTTAAAGAGGTTATGCCTTTTTGGTATACCTTAAAATATAATTCGAAGACGAAAGTGGCCTTTGTTGCAGATTTGTATGCTCCAGCAAACCCGAGCGTGCCGATTACAACTCCACTCACAGCGCTGCGTGGCGCCGGCTTTCAGGTAATTCCGACTATTACAGATGGCACGGATAAGTTAGTTCTTGCCAACTTATTGGCAACTGCGCCCAACCGCACCAAGATTGCGCAAACTATTTCAGATTTTGTTGAAGTAAATAACTATGACGGAATTGATCTAGATTTTGAAGGATTTGCCTTTGTCGATGGCAATAAAACCTGGGCAAAAACTGCTCCGCTTTGGGTAGCTTTTGTTAAAGAACTCTCTGCGCTATTGCACGCCAAGAACAAATTACTTTCAGTTTCAACGCCATATAACTTTAACCCTGCTGAAAGACAGAAGGGATATACCGTTTATGCCTGGCCACAAATCGCATCGCATATAGATCGTCTAAGAATTATGACTTACGACTATGCGGTGGCACGGGTTGGCCCAATTGGCCCAATTGCCTGGACTGAGAAAACAGTTGCATATGCAACTTCAATAATGCCGGCCTCAAAGGTTTATGTAGGACTTGCCGGCTTTGGACGAGATTGGGTAACCAAGGTCGAGGGCGTATGTCCGGCACCTTTCGCCAAAGCGATAAAGGTAGGCGCAAAGGCTGCAACATTTGTAATGCGTGATGCTGCAGCGCTGGCGGCTGGTTATGCAACAACGCCAGTATTTGATGAAAAAAATGGTGAAGCTACCTTTACTTACACAAAATCTTATGAGGGAGTTACTGCAGCCGGTCTCTCCACAACTTGTACCGCAACTCGCACCGCCTGGTATCAAAATGCGCAGAGTTATAAATTGCGCGCCGAATTAGTAGCCAAGTACAAACTTGGCGGAGTTACCGCCTGGACTTTAGGTATGGAAGAACCATTGGCGATGGATTCGATCCGCCAAACTGCGATAAATATTGCACCTGCAAAAGTATTGAGCGCTTTAACATCTGACAAGGCTGCTTCGCTATATGCCCGCGCTATAAATTTGAGTGGACAGATAACTTTGGAAGACACCACACCAGTTGCAGCAATTCCAGTTCGTATCGAAGGTAAGAGCGCCACCGATGCCACTTGGCGCTTACTTGGAACGATCAATACAGGTCCCGACGGAAAATTTGCAACCCCAATTTTATTGGGTAAGCCAACCAGCATTCGGTTAGCAACTGATGGAACTTGGGATCGTGCAGAATCGCTTAGCAACGAGTTAGCAATTCAAATTGATCGAACAATTTCGTTAAGTACGCCAGGAACTATGAAGAGCGGTACACCATTTGCAATTTCAGGTGTGGTTCGTCCAAGAAGTGCCGGGGCTGCGGTTGTCCTTATGAAATACACCGCCGGTGCTTGGAAGAGCGTTGCAACCGCAACTACAGATGAACAAGGAGGCTTTACCTTCTCTCTTCAAGGTGAAAAGCGTTCTCTCGCGCGTTACCAAGTCCTAGTTCAGAGCGATCAAATTTGGCGGCAAGTAGCTGCTCCAGAGTTCTCTATAATTATCCGGTGATGGTTAAGACAGATACCAAAATCGAAGAGGAGATCCGCGCGATCTTCTCTAGTGATACTCCATGGGTCACCATCGTTTGGGATGATCCGGTAAATCTCATGACATATGTGACCTACGTTTTAATGGAGCTCTTCGGCTTTCCCAAAGCAAAGGCACAGGAATTAATGATGAAGGTTCATACCGAGGGTAAAGCGGTAGTTTCAACTGGAAGTCGTGAAGAAATGGAACATGATGTTGCGCGATTGCATGAGTATGGGCTCTGGGCAACGCTGCAGCGTGGTGATCAAGGGCTATGACATCTGAAGGATTTAAGCGCCACGGCAGTAATTCATATATCACCGAATTTGCGCAAAATGAACGCGAGATCCTGATTAACCTTGCGGAGCAAATTATTGAACTACTTGCTGAACGCATTGATCACGGGCAAGAAGATCCGCTGGCGGCTATGGTCGGTATAACATCACACGATTCTCCCCCAGATGATGAAGTACTTCATCGTTTACTTCCAAATGCTTATCAAGATCAAGCTGACTCGGCAGAATTTCGTCGCTATACCGAATCTACTTTGCGCAATAAGAAACAAGCACACGCAATGGCGATGCGTATGTATTTAAAGAGCGCTGAAGATGGAGTCATTGATTTAGATCATGATGGAGCAAATGCTTGGCTTGGCGCAGTAAACGATATTCGGCTGGCTTTAGGTGTGCGCCTAAATGTGCAAGAGCGCACCCAAGATGAGTTAGAACTCCTGGCCCCAGATGATCCGCTGCGTGGTGTTTATATAGTTTATGGCTGGCTCGGCTGGCTCCAAGAAGGTTTGATCGAAGCCCTAATGGATGAAAAGTAGTTAGATGGAAGTTAAGATTGAAGTTAAGATGGAACTCTTATGTCGCTAATTATTTCTCGCGCTTTTGTTGATGTGATCGTTGAGCAATCACGTTCTGAATATCCCGATGAATGCTGTGGCGTAATTCTGGGGCCCGTGGGTTCAGGGAAAGCTTCGCGGCTAAAAGCGATGGTAAATGCCGCGCACTCTCCAACATTTTATGAATTCGATCCCAAGGATTTACTTTCCCTTTACCGCGAAGTCGATGAGCAAGATGAAGAGATTGTTGTTATTTATCACTCTCATACTGAGACAGAGGCCTATCCATCTCGTACCGATATTGCATATGCCGGTGAGCCGGGGGCGCATTATGTACTCGTCTCTAGCCGCAAAGAGATTGCACCTGCAATTGAATTCCGCTCATATCGCATAATTGATGGGGTAGTAACCGAGGAAGAAGTTTCAATTACCGATTAAGGTATTTCTTCGCCATAATGAAGCCATGAGTATCGAAGTTCGCATCCCAACAATTCTTCGTCCTTTTACTAAGGACCAAAAAGCGGTCGCTGCTAGCGGTGCTTCACTTACCGCTTTGATTACCAATCTTGATTCACAATTTCCTGGAATCGGTGATCGCTTACTTGAAAATGGTGCGCTGCGCCGCTTTATAAATATTTATATAAATGATGAAGATGTACGTTTCTTGGGTGGACTCGATGCGCATATCAAAGATGGAGATTCAGTAACGATTCTCCCTGCAGTCGCTGGCGGTTAGCTTTGGCGCGTTATGACTCGCTCGAATCATCGGTGGGCAATACACCTTTAATTGGGCTGCCCAGACTTTCTCCAGCGCCAAATGTACGTCTCTGGGCGAAGATGGAAGATCGCAATCCAACTGGGTCTATTAAAGATCGCACCGCGATTGCCATGATCAACGCCGCTGAAGAAAGTGGCCAATTAAAACCCGGTGCCACAATTTTGGAACCAACCAGCGGCAATACTGGTATTTCACTTGCCATGGCTGCGAAGGTGCGTGGCTACAAATTAATCTGCGTAATGCCAGAGAACACTTCGCCTGAGCGTCGCCAACTCCTTGAAATGTGGGGTGCGCAAATTATTTCTTCACCTGCAGCAGGTGGCTCTAACGAAGCAGTTCGTGTGGCGAAAGAGTTAGCGGCGAAGAATCCAGATTGGGTTTTCCTATATCAATATGGAAACCCTGCCAATACCCAAGCGCACTACACAGGTACCGGACCTGAGATTTTTAAAGATCTTCCAACTGTTACCCACTTTGTAGCAGGGCTCGGAACAACTGGAACCTTGATGGGCGCAGGAAGATATTTACGTGAACAGAACCCAGATGTACAAATTATCGCGGCAGAGCCACGTTATGGAGAAGTTGTTTACGGACTTCGCAATATTGATGAGGGCTTTGTTCCCGAACTTTATGATGCATCAGTTCTAACGCGCCGCTTCTCAGTCGGAGCTCAAGATTCTGTTAAACGGGTTCGTCAATTACTTGAAGTAGAAGGTATCTTCGCTGGAATCTCAACGGGAGCAATTTTACATGCCGCGATTGCAATGGGCGCTGAAGCGATACGCGATAAGAAAGATGCGGATATCGCATTTATAGTCTGTGATGCAGGCTGGAAATATCTATCAACCGGGATCTATGGAAGTGAAATTGCCGCTGCGACAGAGGGGCTAGACGGCACGCTCTGGGCCTAAATCGCTAACGAATCTCTCTTAAAACTCAAGGTACTCTTGCCTATGTGAGTGATGCACCGATTGGAATATTTGATTCAGGAGTTGGCGGCTTAACCGTTGCTCGTGCGATTCTTGATCAACTTCCCAACGAGTCAACTCTTTATATCGGAGATACCGCGCGGGGTCCCTATGGTCCGCGTTCACTTGCTGAAGTCAGAACTTTTTCGCTAGATACTTTAGATTATCTAGTAGACCAAGGCGTGAAGGCTTTGGTAATTGCCTGCAATACCGCCAGCGCTGCGATGTTACGTGATGCGCGCGAACGTTATTCCATTCCTGTCGTCGAAGTTATTCAACCTGCCGTTCGCCGCGCAGTCGCTGCTACACGCACTGGACGCATAGGTGTAATCGGTACAAGAGCAACTATCGATTCAAAAGCTTACTTAGATGCATTCGCGGCTGCTCCGCAATTACAAGTAACTTCGATTGCCTGTCCGCTCTTTGTGGAATTTGTGGAACGTGGAGAAACATCAGGGGAGGCGATCACAAAGATTGCGCGCGATTATTTAGCGCCGATGATGGAATCTGATGTCGATACTTTGGTATTGGGCTGTACTCACTATCCGCTATTAACAGGTGTCATTTCCTATGTAATGGGCAATAACGTCTCGCTCGTGTCAAGTGCGGAAGAGACTGCCAAAGATCTTTATCGCACCCTGGTTGAGAACTCACTGCTGCGGACCCCCGCCAAGAGCTCTCCAAGACATACCTTTTTAGCAACTGGTGATTCAGCGGCCTTTGAAATCCTGGCGCGACGATTCTTGGGACCCGAAGTGGGTTCTGTACAACACATCTCCAAACTCAAATAAGACTCTAAATAAAGAAGATTGGAAGTAAATGGCACGCATCGACGGAAGAAATGAAAACCAACTTCGTGAAATCAAAATCACTCGCAAGTGGCTAGATCACGCCGAAGGTTCGGTGCTAGTTGAATTTGGTAAGACTCGCGTGCTCTGTGTCGCCTCCTTTACTCCAGGTGTACCCCGTTGGCTAAAGGATTCCGGTAATGGTTGGGTTACATCTGAATATGCCATGTTGCCCCGAGCCACCCATACTCGTTCAGATCGCGAGAGCGTTAAGGGAAAGTTAGGTGGTCGCACGCAAGAGATCTCTCGCTTGGTCGGCAGATCACTTCGTGCAATCGTTGATATGAAAGAGCTCGGCGAAAACACGATCGTAATTGACTGTGATGTTTTGCAAGCTGACGGTGGAACTCGCACAGCGGCAATCACTGGGGCATATGTCGCTTTAGCCGATGCAATCACTTGGGCAAAGGCGCAAGGACATATCAAGGCAGACTCAAAACCACTGAGCGATTCAGTTGCTGCAGTTTCAGTTGGAATCATTGACGGCGTTCCGATGCTCGATCTTTGCTATGAAGAAGATGTGCGCGCAGATACAGATATGAATGTTGTCTGCAGTGGTGATGGAAGATTTATTGAAGTGCAAGGAACCGCCGAAGGTGTGCCATTTGATCGCTCATTACTTAACTCACTACTCGATTTGGCCGTTGCCGGATGCGTAGATCTTGGTGAGATTCAGAAAGCGGCGCTTGCTAAGTGAGTCGGCACAAGTTACTTCTAGCCACTCGCAATAAGGGAAAGATCGAAGAGTTTCGTCGCATCCTCGAAGATATTGCCGCGGGAGAAATTGAATTGGTCGGCCTAGAACAATTTCCTGATTTGCATGATGTAGATGAAACCGGCGCCACCTTTGAAGAGAATGCGCTCTTAAAAGCGCGTGAAATGTGTTTTGCAGCTGGCATTGCTGCAATCGCTGATGACAGCGGATTGTGTGTTGATTTTCTAAATGGAGATCCCGGAATATTTTCTGCGCGTTGGGCCGGACGCCACGGAGATGACAGAGCGAATACTGCAAAGGTTTTGGACTCACTCTTCGGAGTTCCTGATGAAGAGCGGGGCGCGCACTTCACATGTGTAGCTGCGCTGGCCTTGCCAGATGGCCGTACCCACGTTGAGACAGCTCACTTTGCTGGTTGGATTCTCCACGCCCCAGTCGGAGATCAAGGATTTGGCTATGACCCAATCTTTCGCCCAGAAGGTTTTACGATATCCAGTGCGCAAATGAGCGCGGAAGCGAAAGATGCAATTAGCCATCGCGGGAAATCACTCCGCGCTATCGCACCTCATGTCATCACTTTGCTTAATACCCTAGGCTAAACTTTGCCTATACGTGATCGCTCAATAATGAAGGAGTTTAACCGTGGCCGTAAAGAAGAAAGCTGCAACTAAAAAGGTTGCCAAGAGAAAAGTAGCGAAGAAGGCTCCAGCTAAGAAGAAGAGCGCTGCCAAGAAAATTACCAAGAAAGTTGCTAAGAAGGCTCCAGCGAAAAAGAGAGCTGCTGCCAAGAAAGTAACAAAGAAAGTAACAAAGAAAGTCGCGAAGAAAGCTCCAGCGAAGAAGAAAACTGCTCCCAAGAAAAAAGTCGCGAAGAAAGCTCCAGCTAAGAAGAAAGCTCCAGCCAGGAGATCAACTTCAGCAAGTAAAGTTGTTATCCCACAAGTACCACTGGGCGGTGCTAAGAGCGCATCTCGCGTAAATGTCTCAACTACACCAGCACCTGTGAAGTCAGCACCTGCAAAGCCAAGTGCTGCACCAAAGCAAGGCACTTCACCACGTGTATTAATCGCCGCAATTATCGGTATCGCACTTCTTGCAATCGTAGTTATTTCTCGTCCAGCATCTGATTCTGATACTGCAGCTCCTGTTGCAACTGAATCTGCAGCGCCTGAAATGACAGAAGAGGCAACACCTGAAGCAACAGAGCCAGCAACAACTGAACCAGTTGATGCGGTTGAAGCTCCAGGTCGTTTTATTGGAAATTGGAAAGATGCTGATAAATCAGTAATGGTAATTACCTGGAAGGCGCCTACTGCAACAGCAGGACTTACTGGATATAAGTTTGAAGTTCGCTCCGGAATGGGTGAATGGACAGAATCAGGCATGCTGCCAGCAACTCAACTATCAATTGAATTTACCAAGGGCTCACCAGATGGTTCAACATCATTCCGTGTCTCATCTGTTTACTCAGATGGACAGATGGCAACTGCAAAGGCATTTGGTTTCGCCGGACAGTTTGCATAATCAATTGCAAATTTAATAGTTTTAAATTAAAAAAGCCCCAACCAATCGGTTGGGGCTTTTTTATAGATAGCTCGAGATTGCCGCAACATATGCCCGCGCGCCGGCCGGCACCAAGTGAACTCCATCAGGTGCAAAGTATTCGGGATGTCCTTCTGAAATCTGATCCCATCTGACAATTACCGTATTTGGATACGTGGCACCGATTTCATTTACCAGAGCATTATTTGCCTCACGCCAAGGGCGTGGAACAGCAGTATTTACAACAATTCTTTGAGGTGCCGCCTTTACCGCTTCAAATACCGCAATTACTTGCGCTCTGGTGAGTGCATTGTTATTACCGATATTGAATACAACAGGTGACTTAAGCACCAGCGGTCCATCGCGGAGCATTACCTCCAATAGTTCAGGTGCTTGCCGGCCGACTCGAGCGTTGATTAAAGCGATGGGATGGTTTTTTTCTAGCTCGTGGCGAATTCCGAGAATTACCGAATCCCCTGTGACCCAGAGACCTGGGTTAGTTGCGTCCTTGATTGGGATGACGACCGGCTTATCGGCATCCTTTAGCAATTGTATAAGTTCTTCATTCTTCTTATCGGTCGCAACGATCGAACTTACACTCACCGTCGCTGAAGTAAGCAAGAGAATAGATGTAAGGAGAGCAACAGCAAGCTTCTGTTTTCTGCGGACCGCCTTAGTTCTATATTTCATTCCGCCGAACCAATAAGCAACGGCGCCGCTGCGAATAGGAAGTTCTACCAAGCGCAGAGATATATCGGCCATGGCAAGCACCAGTAAAATTCTTAATGAGAAGAGCGCCCAGTTCTCACCATCTAGATCTACTTGTGGGCGTGAGATCTGAAAAATAACCCAGTGCCACAAGTAAATCGCATATGAACGCTCACCGATCCAGAGTAGTACTTTATTACGTAGCAGTGGTGCGAATCTGGAAGCGGGGTGAACTATAGATATCAAAATAGCGGTGCCAAAGATTCCTGCAAGTG
>CAMAPO010000020.1 GCA_945860245.1 Bifidobacterium breve | reverse complement strand
CAGTGATTAAAAATTTCTTTCCAGTGAGATCAGGGATATTTGATGCATCCCAACCTCTTGGAATTGTTGTGACGCTAGACATTTTCTTTCCAATCTTAATTAATTCTCTTAATAACTACTTCTTATTAACTACTTAAGTGGAGATAAGGGGATTCGAACCCCTGACCTCTTCCATGCCATGGAAGCGCGCTACCAACTGCGCCATATCCCCTTTTATTTCCCGCGCGAAGCGAGAAGGTAACTCTAGCGCACGTGATCTGGCACATCAGCACCAGATTCTTCACCAAATACTGGTTCGAGAATAGATCCGGCGTTATGTTCGGCGAGATGCCAACCCTTTGGGCTGGTCTGCAAGATTGACCAACGCGCATTAGATAGCCCGCCAATCTTTCCCCAGTGCGCCATTGGCAAATGTAGATAATGACCGATTAAGCAGCGCGCGGTTCCACCGTGGGTTGCAACAACAATTAGTTGATTCTCTTTATCGCCTAGAAATTCATCGATTGCTGCGCTGGCGCGTGCCGCAACTTCGCTGCGGCGCTCACCAATTGTTCCAGCGGGATTATCGTTGCCATCTATCCAGCGAATAAAGTTTTCCAGATCTGCGGCGCGATTTTCTGCGCCGGTCTTGCCCTCCCAATAACCGCCATCGGTTTCGCGTAAACGCGGATCAACTAAGACTTCCATATTTACGATTTCACCAAGCTTTGATGCAGTATCACGCGCACGTGATAAATCACTGGATAAAATTGCTGTGGGTTCCATTCCAGCGATGATTGGCGCAGCAAGTTCTGCTTGATAAACACCAACGCTATTTAACGCGATATCTGAATGTCCCTGAAAGCGATTTACCACGTTCCAATCTGTCTGACCATGGCGCCATAAAAGTACACGATTGTTCTTACCTGCCATTTGCCACATTTTCCTTTACAACATCAAGCTCGATAGTTGGGCAATCATTCCAAAGACGATCGAGCATATAATAACGGCGCAGTTCTGCGCTTTGGATATGCACAACTAGATCTGAATAATCAAGCAAGATCCATTCATCAGTTCCTTCACGACGGGCTGGCTTTTCACCGATTAAGCGCAGCTTCTCTTCAACCTCATCGGCAATTGCATCAACCTGGCGAATATTCGCGCCCGTTGCAATTAGAAAGACTTCAGATAGAACCATCTGATCAGATAGATCGATTGCGATCATCTCCGTGCCAAATTTATCGGCGATTGCGCGAGCTGCAACCTGGGTCAACTCGGTAACGCTCTTACTTGCTGGCATACAGGTGGTGCTCCTTTATATAAGTTGCTACATGTGGTGAAACAGATGCTAAATCTCCAGCGCGTACTTGCGTTGCAGAAATGTTAAGCGCTCCGATATCCAGGTTTGATTTACCAGGAAATTCTGGACGATCTATAACTATAAACTCGACCATATCCTGTAATTCACTCGCGCGATGCCACTGATGGATCTTGGTGAAGGCATCTGTGCCGATAATGAGCACAATTTGATCTCCGGGGTAACTCTGCGCGACCGCCTCGATGGTATCAATTGTGAAACTGGGGCCTCTGCGCAGAATCTCAATGGGATTTACCTCCACCTTGCCAGATACTTCAGCAGGTAAATCTTTAAGCGCGACTTGGCACATCGCACGACGATCATTTGCCGGGGCGATTGGTTGGGCATCTCGAAGTTGTGGTTGACCCGCAGGTATTAAGAGAATTTTATCTGCCAATTCACGCGAAATTATTTCGGAGATAACGTGTAGGTGACCTTTATGAATTGGGTCGAAAGTTCCGCCGTAGATTGCAATCTTTGCCATGGTTAATTAGCGAAAACCCAGTGAGCTAGCGTTTTTCTTAATCGTTATCTAGGCGAAGTACAAGATAGAGAAATATGGAGAAGAGTATGAAGGTTCCGATACCAAATGCATATGGAGGCGCAGGAAGTTCACGGAGAGATTCTGCAGAGGCGATAAACATAGGTACAGACTACCCCCGCCCTGCTAGTAACTCTAAAAAGCGAGCCTCATCGATCACTTTTACGCCAAGTTCTTGCGCTTTCGCTAACTTTGAACCGGGGTCGCTGCCAACCAATACATAATCTGTCTTCTTAGATACTGCAGCTGCTGCCTTGCCACCATGCGCGGTAATTGTTTCGGCAATGGAATCGCGTGTGAACTTTTCTAGGCCGCCAGTGACAACAAAGGTGAGATTAGCCAAGGTCTGTGGCAGGTCCGCAGCAGCCTGCGCCTGCATCACCACGCCAGCGCTCTGCCATTTAGCGATGATTTGGCGATGCCATTCAACGCTAAACCATTCGACAATTGATTGTGCAATTGTTTCACCAAGACCATCAATTTCCGAAAGCTCAGCGACAGTTGCTTTAGAAATATCTTCCATTGAACCAAAGTTATTGGCAAGTGATTGCGCAGCCGTTGGTCCAACGTGGCGAATCGATAGCGCCACAATAATGCGCCAGAGCGGCCGGGTTTTTGCGTTTTCTAAACCAGCTAATAACTTCTCAGTGTTTTTACCGGTACTGCCATCTTTCTTTGTAAAAAATTCTGAGCGAGTCAGCAATTTGGTGGTCAAGGCAAAGAGATCGGATTCATCGGTAATTATCTGATCACTTAATAAAGCAACCGCCGCTTCCAGACCAAGCACATCGATATCCAATGCAGCACGAGAACCGATGTAGTAAATACGCTCACGCAATTGTGCGGGGCAACTTTGGTTATTTGGGCAGCGGATATCTACATCTCCAGCGGAAATCGCGCGTAGTTCACTTGCGCACTCTGGACAATTAGTCGGCATCACAAAAGCTCGTTCGCTGCCGGTGCGCATATCTAAAACTGGACCGAGTACTTCAGGGATAACATCTCCAGCTTTACGAATTATCACTGTATCCCCGATTAATACACCTTTGCGTTCGATCTCTTCTTGGTTGTGCAAAGTCGCATTGGTGACGGTAGAACCGGCAACTTTCACCGGCTCCATAAATGCAAATGGAGTCACCCGACCAGTGCGGCCTACGCTGACTTTGATATCAAGTAACTTGGTGGTGACTTCTTCAGGTGGATATTTAAAGGCGATCGCCCACTTTGGAGCCCGTGAGGTAAAGCCCAACTTTTGCTGTTCGGCAATGTCATCAACTTTAATAACGACGCCATCAATCTCGTGCTCCACATCGTGGCGATGTTCATTGTAATACTCAATAAATTTAACGACATCGGCGCGAGTGGCGCAGACCTTAAAGCGATCTGAAGTTGGCGCACCTAGCTCTTTTAATTTGGCATAGGCATCTGATTGTGATTTAAATGCAACTCCTTGGTTTGCACCTACCCCGTGGACAATCACGCTTAGCGGACGGGATGCAGTGATCCGTGGATCTTTCTGACGCAGCGAACCAGCCGCAGAATTACGGGGATTGGCAAAGAGTTGCTTGCCAGCTTCTTCTAACTCTTCATTTAATTGATTGAAGGCGGCGACAGGGAAGAAGACTTCGCCACGTATTTCAATTAACTCTGGAATATTTTTGCCACTTAAATTATGCGGCAGATCCTTTATGGTCTTTACATTTAACGTGACATCTTCACCGGTCACACCATTGCCGCGCGTGAGCGCGCGCGTTAGCTGCCCCTTTTCATATAACAAGTTAATTGCCAGACCATCAACCTTTAACTCACAGAGGTACTTTGGATTTGGGCTCTCTCTTTCCACACGATCAAACCAAGCAGTTAACTCATCGGTATCAAAGACATTATCTAAACTCATCATCTTTTCAATGTGATCGTGTTGGGTAAAGGTGGTGGCAAATCCTCCCCCGATACCCAGCGATGGTGAATCAGGTTCTAGTAACCCTGGATGTTTTCCTTCTAAGGCCTTTAACTCCTGCAGCAAGGCATCAAATTGCGCATCGGTGAGAGTTGGAGCATCTAATACATAATATTTAAATTGATGATCGCGAATCTCGTTGGTGAGTTCGGTAATGCGATGGCGGGCTGCGTTGCTCATGCGCTCTCGCAGATCGTTGCCGATCCGACTACTCGGTCACCGTCGTAAATCACCATTGCTTGACCATTTGCGATGCCAAGAAGTGGCTCATCTAGTTCAGCAATTAAACGCCGCCCATCAAAGAGGTAAGTGCAATCTAGCGGGGTACCGTGCGCTCGAACTTGTACATATCCACGCAACGGATCTGCCCCAATTGAAGGCCCGCACCAAATTGTTTTCTCGCCGAAGAGTTTGCTAACAGCTAACTCTTCGCGAGCACCAACAACCACTGTGTTTGTAACTGGCTCAATCTTTAAAACAAAGCGCGGGGATCCATCTGGGGCTGCGACAGATAAACCTAAACCTTTGCGCTGACCGATTGTGTAGGTATATGCGCCTTTATGTTCGCCAATTTTCGTACCCGCCTGATCAACAATTGGACCAACTTCACTTCCGAGACGATCACGTAACCAGCCTGCGTTATCACCTGATGGCACAAAGCAGATGTCGTGGCTATCGGGTTTTTGTGCAACGGCTAAGCCACGTGCTTCAGCTTCGATTCGGATATCAACTTTTTCAGTATCTCCCAGTGGAAATATCGCACCGTTAATTTGTTCAGTTGTTAAAACTGCAAGAACGTAGGATTGATCCTTTAGCGGATCAACAGCGCGATGTAGCGTCTTTCCCATTGGGCCAATTTCGGTGCGCGCGTAATGGCCGGTGACAACGCCATCAAAACCCATCGCTTTTGCGCGATCTAAGACTGCAGCAAATTTAATCTTTTCATTACAGCGCAGGCAGGGATTCGGGGTACGGCCGGCGGCATATTCGGCGAGGAAGTTTTCGACAACGCCATCATGAAATTCTTCAGCCATATCCCAGATATAGAAAGGAATACCAATTTTATCTGCGGCGCGACGGGCATCGTGTGAATCTTCTATGGTGCAACAGCCGCGGGCACCAGAACGATATTTCTGCGGATTAGATGCCAGCGCAAGGTGCACACCAATTACTTCGTGGCCAGCCTCAACTGCGCGTGCAGCGGCAACTGCGGAGTCAACCCCTCCGCTCATAGCGGCGATAATTTTCATTTCTGATTAGCCGCCCGTCCACGCGCAATGACTGTGGGAAGTACAGATAGCGCAAAATCTACATCTGCTGGCGTTGAATCAGCACCTAAGGAGAAACGTAGGGATGATTGAGCGGTAACTTCATTGTGGCCCATCGCCAGCAAGACATGTGAAGGGCGATGTACTCCGGCGCTACAGGCAGCACCTGTAGAACAAGAGACGCTTTCAGAGTCCATTAGCAAAAGCAGAGAATCACTTTGGGTGCCCGGGAAGGTAACGTTAACAATTCCGGGTAAACGATCGGCGCTCACACCATTTATATAAGCATCAGGTACTGACGCCTTGAGCCCAGCTTCAAATCTATCGCGCAATTTGGTGACTTGATCGGCGTGATATTGATTGCTGGTTACTGCAGCAGCAAAGGCAACGATTGATGGCGCATTTAAGGTTCCGCTGCGAATTTCACGCTCTTGCCCTCCACCGTGTAGCAAAGCAGGAATTTCATAAGCACGGCGCAAAATTAGCGCACCAATGCCGTGCGGTCCCCCAACTTTATGACCGCTTATCGCCATAGAAGTTACACCTAGATCTCTATAAGAAAGCGGTGACTTGGTAAAAGATTGCACCGCATCGGTGTGTACCGGTATTTCTCCTGCCAACTTAACAACGTCGGCAACTGGCTGAATTACGCCAGTTTCATTATTGGAGTGCATCACAGCAATTAGCGCGATCTCGCTGCCGCGTTTTTTGATTAATTCAGTTAGGAAATCTAAATCAATCACACCCGATTTATTGACTGGGATTTCAATTAACTCTGCGCCTTCGTGTTCTACCAACCAGCGCGCTGGATCAAGAACTGCGTGATGTTCTATAGCGCTAATTACAATTACTTTCTTACCCGATTTCCAGAATAATCCTTTAACTGCAGCGTTATCAGCTTCAGTACCAGATCCGGTAAAGATAACTTCTGATGGCAAGCAGCCAATCGCTTTTGCAACTGCCTCACGCGCATCTTCTACATCTTTGCGAGTTGACCTGCCCTCGGTGTGAAGTGATGAAGGGTTACCGACTTTACGTAACGCAACCTGCATGGCGTCTAGAGCGACGTCAAAGATCGGCGTAGTTGCCGCGTGATCTAGATAGACGCTCATGGAGGTAATCTTAGTTCTTGAAACTGACTAATCTGACCTGAACTATTCGCTGCTACTTTGTTAAAATCTACGACATGCGCCTGAAGATTCTAATAATTCTCCTAGGCCTGACGTTTACTCTATATCCCTCCCCTCCAGCTCAGGCCGTATATGGAGGCATACAAGCCGATGGCTCGCCGCTTGTACTGACGCTGCAAACTAACAAAAATGCCCGCACTTCATTTTGCTCAATGGCTTTGTTAACTGAGCGAATAGTTGTAACAGCAGCGCATTGCGTAATCGCGGATCAAGATGTTGCCCCTAACTTAAGGTGGAACATTTCAGATATCTATGTGAGCCAACCTGGCGCTGATGTAACTAAAGATGATGTAGAAACACGTGTCCGAGTTCTTAAGGTGGTTACTCGAGATGACTTCATAAATACTTGGAAGCCTGAAATTGGGGACCGTCGAACGCAAATCAATGACATAGCCTTTCTATTTTTGCAGAAACCTTTAGTCAAAGGATATTCAATAGAAGTAGCTACGGATCAAGAGGTCAACTCAGCGATTTCCAAAGGCGAGATGGTTACACATTTTGGATACGGTTTACAAACGACCAAAATTCAATCCCATTCCCCTTGGACGACGGAACTTCCTCTCGTAGATCGGCAAGATAATCACCTTGATAAATCTAAAGTAATTTATTCAAGAGAAGGTCCTACTGCAATGTGTCCCGGAGATTCTGGAGGGCCGTGGTACATAAATGTGGATGGCGTAATGAAAATTGCAGCGGTGTTGGTCGCTGCGTCGGGTTGCAGAGGCAATCCGCCGTACAGCGGAGGCACCTTAGGCACGCGGATTGCACCATATATGTCGATGGCTAATTCAAAGTGGGATGAATTTTTCAGTAATGAAACGGCAATTCGTGCTGCAGAACAATTAAAAATTGAAAAGCTCGAATCCTTACTTAAGCAGGCGATAACCGATGGAGAGTACATCGCCGCCGGAGGATGCCACGTCTCGGGGATCAATGCAGAGTTGCAGTCACAAAATCAAGATGGCACATGGGAAATTAGTTCACCTACTTTGGGTTGGATTCCATCGGATCCAACTTGTCCTAAGACCCACAATGTTCAACCTTGGGCGACGGCGAAAGTTGTTGATGGAGCGAATCTCCGCTGGAGAATTTGGAATGAGTCTTGGGAAGTTTACGGGGAATCTTTTCGGTGGAAAAACCTAGTTGTATCTGCGACTAAGCCAAACTCGGTAGATGCCGCCCCAAAATCCAATAAGAAAATGACAATCACTTGCACTAAAGGAAAACTCGTCAAAAAAGTTTCTGCCGTAAAACCTAAATGTCCCTCCGGCTGGAAATTGAAGAAAAAGTAATTCGGATTTAACTCTTTTTTGCGCTGATCCCCGTTGTTGCCTGCGGCAGAACGTTGAAGAGATCGCCGATAACGCCAAAATCTGCAATATCAAAGAGCGGTGCTTCTGGATCCTTATTTACAACGATGATTGTCTTAGAAGTCTGCATACCGGCGCGATGTTGAATTGCACCTGAGATTCCGCAAGCTACATAAAGTTGTGGGCTCACTGTCTTTCCAGTTTGGCCAACTTGGTGTGAATGTGGATACCAACCGGCATCGGTGGCTGCGCGCGATGCACCGACAGCAGCGCCAAGTGAATCGGCAAAACTTTCAACCGCTGCGAAATCTCCATTTGTACCTCGGCCACCAGAAACAACGATATTTGCTTCAGTTAACTCTGGACGCCCGCCCTTAACAGGTGGTTGTGAAGATGAAATCACTGAGCGCTTAGCGGCATCACCAATTTCTGCTCCCGCGTTTTCAATTGCAGGTGATGCGCTAGATAAATCCGCTTCAACGCTATTTGGGCGCACGGTGATGATTGGAGTTCCCTTTGAAACTTTTGAGTGGACCGTTGTAGATCCGCCAAATACCAATTGAGTTGCGGTGATATCTGCAGATACATCAACGGCATCAGTGATAATTCCAGATTCAGTTAATACCGCAACACGTGCGGCAACTTCTTTGCCGAAGACATGGGATGCGATTAAGAGCGCAGCTGGTGATTTACCTTTAACTAAATTAGCCAGCGCATCTGCAATTGCAGGCACACCGTGTTTTGCAAAGTCGGCAGATTCAATTACCAACACGCTTGCAATTGGTCCTTGGTTAACCGTTGCGGCAAGTGCTGCGCCTTTACCTGTGTCAGCAAAAACAATTGCAGTGACTGTGCCAATTCGTGCGGCAACCGTTGCTAATTCAGCGGTGGTTTTAGTGGCTTTATCTCCTGCAAAATCAGCAAGAATAAATATGGTGCTCATATCAACTTCTTCTCTGCTAAGAAATTAACTAGCGCTTCTCCGCCGCTACCTTCATCAGTAACTTTGATACCTGCTGCACGCGCTGGTCGTGGCGTTGCATCATTTACTTGTGACCAAGCGCTCTGTGCTGAAATTCCAACTGCTGCTAAATCTTTTTGTTCAATGGTCTTCTTCTTTGCCGCCATAATTCCTTTAAATGATGGGTAACGCGGCTCGTTAATTTTCTCAACAACGCTGATTACACAAGGAAAAGCGGCGGAAATCTCATCAACGCCAGCTTCAGTAACTCGAGTAATCGAAACTTTGCCAGCAGGATCGACAGCAACTTTAGAGGCGAAAGTTAACTGACCCCAACCTAAGCGAGCGCTGATCATCGCTGGAACAACGCTCATGCGCGCATCTGTTGATTCAGTTCCGCAAATAACAATGTCATATCCGCCATCGCTAATTACTTTGGCAAGAACTGCTGAAGTCGCCAACGCATCTGCCCCGGCGAGTGCACCGTCATTTACCAAGATCGCATCATTTGCACCCATTGATAGCGCTTTACGCACCGCTTCAGTTGCGCGCTCTGGACCCATTGAAATAACGGTGACGGTATTTGCGCCACCTTCTTCATTACCGCCGTGCGCTTCAGCGATACGCAGCGCTTCTTCAACGGCGTATTCATCTAAATCATTTAAAACGGCATCAACGTTTACGCGATCGAGAAGGCCATTGACCATCTTCTTCTCGGCCCACGAATCCGGAACCTGCTTTACGCACACGGCGATCTTCATAGGGCAGATGTTACTCGCCAGTAGCAAATTTCGCTAGCGGGAAACCCTCAACCAATACTTCATCTTGCCTTTGCCAACACTTCACCTTTCTGCCGGGTATCAGTTCAGCGCCTGCCTTCATTCTCAACCTATGATCGCGAGCCCAAGCAACATGCCACTGCGCATCCTCGTCGTCACCGAAGCATTTTTGCCACAGGTAAATGGAGTTACAAACTCGGTGCTTCGCCTGCTTGAGTATTGCAAGCGCGAAGGGCACGAAGTTCTAGTAATCGCTCCAGAGAGCGTTAACGCTCCTCAAGATTATTTAGGCTTCAAGATTAAATATGTTCCGAGTATTGCAATGAAGAAGTTGATTCCTATGGGCCTTCCCAAGAAATACCTTGAACCATTTATTGAAGGATTTAACCCTGATGTAATCCACCTTGCATCGCCAATTTTCTTAGGCCACTACGTTGCGCGCCTGGCCCGCAAAGCAAATATTCCAACTGTTTCGGTATATCAAACAGATATTGCAGGCTTTGCTCGACATTACGGTTTAACTGTTGCGCACAACACCTTAAAGCGATGGGTTGCACGAATTCACTCTGCAACTGATCTAACTCTTGCGCCATCTGGTTGGGCTTGTCGAGATCTAGAAAAATCTGGCGTGACCAATGTGAAGCTCTGGCAGCGTGGCGTAGATTTAATTAACTTTACTCCAGAGAAAAGAAATGAATTTTTAAGAAATGACTTCTTAAATAAGCGTAGTGCAAAATATGTTGTTGGCTATGTTGGACGTCTAGCCAATGAGAAGCGGATTGATGATTTAGCTATTTTAGATAGCCAACCTAATATCCAGTTGGTGATAGTTGGACACGGTCCAGCCGAAGCGCGCCTAAAGCGTGAACTTTCTAATGCAATCTTTGTTGGTTACAAATCCGGTCATGAACTTGCCGAACACGTCGCATCCTTTGATGCCTTTGTTCACACCGGAAAACACGAGACTTTCTGTCAAGCAATTCAGGAATCACTCGCTTCAGGAACAGTCGTGGTTGGCCCGGATACTGGTGGGCCGACTGATCTAATCGAACATGGCAAAACTGGACTGCTGATTGATACCGCTGATTCACACCTGCTTCTTCACTCGATATATACGCTACTTGAGCATCCAACACTGGATCTAATGCAAATAGCTGCACGAAAATCAGTTGAACACCGAACCTGGGACTATATAAACGAGAGCCTTATCGAACATTATCGCGACGTTATCGAACTTGTAGCTGCGCGAAAAGAGTTGGTCGCATGAAAATCATCCATATCGCTAATTTCTATGGCCCAAAATCTGGCGGAATAAAGACCACGCTTCATAATTTGGGTATTGGATATACCAATCGGGGGCACGACTTCACATATATCGTTCCGGGCGTTGGTTTTTACCAAGAGAAAACGCCGCACGGAAATCGCATAACAGTTCCATCTTGGTCAATTCCTCTAAGTGGTGGCTACCGAGTAATTAGATCTAATCGCCAAATAAAAAGTATCTTGCTTGCTCTGGCCCCTGATCGGTTAGAAATATCAGATCGATTTACCTTATCCGGTGTTGGCAGATGGGCGCGTTCACATAAAATACCAACTTTGGTATTTAGCCACGAAACGCTACGTGGGCTTATCAAGACTTACCAACCACTTTCACTAAATAAATTTGTCCGTTGGCATAACACACGACTAGCAGCAAGTTTTGATCACGTTATAACCACAACAAACTTTGCCGCAGCAGAATTTCGTGAGATCGGTATCGATAACTTGATTCAAATCCCACTCGGTGTAGACCTGGCAACTTTTTCTCCAAAAAATAGAGATGAAGAACTTCGCACTAAATTGCTAAAGAACGGTGATGTCCTGCTTGTGCATTGCGGACGGCTTTCTCCAGAGAAGAAGCCTGAGAGATCGATTGAGGCGCTGCGTGAATTACTACAGCAAGGAATTAACGCTCGCCTGATTTACGTCGGCACCGGACCGCTTCATAAGAAGTTATATGAAAGTTCCAAAGATATTCCAGTCACCTTCCTCGGCTACATATCCGATAAGAAATATCTGGCTCGAATCATTGCCTCTGCCGATATCTCAATTGCACCTGGCCCAATTGAAACATTTTGCTTAGCTGCGCTGGAATCTCTTGCCAGCGGTACCCCGGTTGTTTGTTCTGAAACGAGCGCAGTTGGTGAATTCTTGCTCCTTCAAAGTAATGAATCTGTTGGTTTTGCCGCCGCCAATAACGGGCTAGCTTTCGCTGAAGCTATTAAAACCTTGCTCACTCGCCTGGACTCAGAACAAACTCTGCGATCTCGTTGCCATCACCAGGCGGAGAACTTTCCGTGGTCTTCCACAATCTCCCAGATGCTCTCGCTATCTTCGCAGAGAAGGCTGCGGGCGGCTTAAATGTTAACCCCAATTACTTTTGCTGTAGTCGGCGATAGCGCAGCATCTGGCGTTGGTGATTCAGATGACCAAGGTAATTACTTTGGTTGGACCTACCATCTTGCAAAAGCCTTTCAAGAACCGTTGGTCTATATAAATGCTTCACGACCGGGCGCTCGTTCGGCAGAAGTATTAAATGTGCAATTGCCAAAAGTACTTGATCACTCACCCGAACTTGCCGCGGTAATAGTCGGCGGTAATGATTTATTGCGCAGTAACTTCTCGCCAGATACTTTTGAAAAGAATTTGCGGCAAACCATGGTTGATCTTGTCTCCAATGGATCAACAATTATGTTGCTAGAACTACATGATCCAACTGTGATAGTCCCAATGCCTTATCTGGTTGGGCGCATTTGCCGCAGGCGAGTCAGGGCAATTAATGAAGTAACTCATAGGCTCAGTAAAGAGTTTGGCGCAGTAACCTTGCCAACGCGAACACTTACTGGAATCTACGAGCGTGAAAAGTGGCACGTCGATCGAATGCATCCCAGCAAATTTGGCCATCAATTTATCGCTCAGCAATTTGCGGTCTTATTACGCGAGCGTGGCTATTTCATTGGTGAGGTTCAGATTGATCCGGTCAACAACAGAAGCAGAAGAGATTCGATTCTCTGGATGTTACGAAATGGAACTCCATGGTTTCTAAAGCGCAGCGTGGATCTCTTTCCTGGCCTAATTTGGCTAAGCGGTGCTGAGTTGATCTATATTTTGCGTCAGAAATATTCGCAACTTTCGCGAGATCACACAGGCGCAGTACTAGGTAGTAATTGGTAAATTAACCTAAAATCATATCTATGCTCGCATTCATCGCACCTGGGCAAGGGGCGCAAACTCCTGGAATGCTAACGCCGTGGATCGCAGATCCTGCTGCAAAACATTTGCTCACTCAATGGTCTCACGAGATTGAGTTGGATCTAGTCAGACTAGGCACCACCGCCGATAGTGATGAAATTAAAGATACCGCCAACGCCCAGCCATTAATTGTGGCGGCAGGTTTATTGAGCGCCCGCGCACTCGGAAGCGCCAGAATCGCAATTGTTGCTGGCCACTCTGTTGGTGAAATCACCGCAGCTGCAATCGCCGGGGTTATTGATGATGTCGATGCGATGAAATTAGTTCGCGCACGCGGAATTGAAATGGCTAAGGCCGCCGCACTTAAACCTGCAGGAATGGCTGCTGTACTTGGTGGCGATCGCGAAGTTGTACTCCGTGCGATCTCTGACTTGGGTTTAGTTGCCGCAAATGACAATGGTGGTGGACAGATCGTTGCGGCTGGTGATTTAGATGCGCTGGCAAAGTTGGCGCCAGAAGGTGCGCGAGTTCGTGCGCTCGCAGTTGCGGGGGCATTCCATACCTCTTATATGCAACCTGCCGTTGCGCCCCTGCGAGAAATCGCTGCAAAGATTTCAGTTCACGCAGCCAGTTGCCCGGTGATCTCCAATAAAGATGGTGCGGTTTTAAACGATGGACGAGAAATCTTAGATCGCATAGTCGCTCAGATTTCTAACCCGGTGCGGTGGGATTTGTGTATGACAACGCTGGCTAGCCATGTTTCTGGCGCTATTGAAATTCCGCCAGCTGGAACACTTGTTGGATTATTAAAGCGCGCCGTGCCAATCATTGAAACATATGCCTTAAAGAGCGTGGAAGATGTCACACTTGCCAAGGAATTTATCCTGCGCCACCAAGATGAAGAAAATCCGGACGAGAAGAACGTTGAGGAAGAGTAATGGTCATCAAAAGCAAAACTGGTAGCGAAAGCTCCATACTCTCGGTTGGCGCATATCGTCCATCTCGCTTGGTGCCTAACTCAGAAATTGTTGATGCAATTGATTCCAGCGATGAATGGATTGTGCAACGTACCGGAATTGAATCTCGCCGCTTTGCAGGACCTGATGAATCAGTTGTGGACATGGCAATCGGCGCTGCCGAGCAAGCGTTACTGCGCGCCAAGTTAACAATAAATGATATTGATTCTGTAATCGTGGCAACTATTACCTATCCACATCAAGCGCCATCTGCGGCTACTGCGCTGATCCAAAGAATGGGTAATCCAACTGCGGCGGCGCTAGATATAGGTGCAGCTTGTGCTGGATTTTGCTACGGCGTTGCGATGGCCCACGACTTCGTTCGTGCCGGAAGTGCCAAGAGAGTATTGGTTGTTGGAGTTGAGAAAATATCAGATTTCACAGATCCGACAGATCGCGCAACTGCCTTTATCTTTGCCGATGGTGCAGGCGCTGTTGTAATTGGCGAAACCAAAGATGCTGGTATTGGCCCCGTTGAGTGGGGTTCTGATTCAGAAAATCGTGACGCTATTTTGATGAATCCATCTTGGATAGATGTGCGCAATACTGAAACACAGCTAACTAAGGCCGATATTAAGTGGCCCAACATCACACAAGAGGGCCAGAAAGTATTTCGTTGGGCGGTATTTTCAATGAGCAAGGCGGCGCTGAAAGCGGTGGATTCAGCCGGGCTAAGCGTTAACCAGATCGATGCCTTTATTCCACATCAAGCAAATGTGCGCATAATCGAAACTATGGCTAAGGAAATGAAGTTGCCGGATTCGGTAATTATCGCCGATGACATTCGCACCAATGGAAATACATCGGCGGCATCAATTCCACTCGCCATGGATGCGTTATTGGCAAAACATCCTGAGCTGCACGGAAAGTTAGCCTTGCTGATTGGATATGGCGCAGGTCTCGTTTATGCTGGGCAAGTTGTGAAATTGCCACCAAAACCATAAATTTTTGCTCTTAACCTCCGAATTACTAGGAAGTAAGGGCTTTATCGGGGAGAATTACTCTCTATTCACAATGAAAAAAGAAAAGGATTTATCAAAATGGCACTATCCGCAGCAGATGTACTCGCAGGAATCAAAGAGATCGTTGAAGAAGTAGCCGGTATTCCAGCAGCATCAATCGAATTAGATAAGAACTTCACTGATGATCTAGAAGTTGATTCATTGAGCATGGTTGAAGTTGTCGTTGCTTGCGAAGAGCGTTTTGGCGTAAAGATCCCTGATGAGAAAGTAACTGATCTCGCAACAGTAGGAGATGCAGTTAACTTCATTGTTAACGCTGCCGCATAAGTAATTTCATGTCACAACGTCGCGTAGTCGTTACCGGGCTAGGTGCAACCACTCCACTTGGTGGAGATGTTGCCAGTACCTGGGCTGCGTTGATTGCCGGCAAAAGTGGTGTGCGTCTTTTAACTGAAGATTGGCGCGAACTCTTGCCGGTCCACTTTGCTGCGCGCGTAGCGACAGAGCCGGCAGATCAGATGGAACGTGTAGAAATGCGCCGCCTAGATCGCTCTGAACAATTTGCGCTAATTGCATCTCGTGAAGCTTGGAAAGATGCGGGCTCTCCTGATCTTGATAAAGAACGTCTGGGCGTAGTAATCGCATCTGGCATTGGCGGCGTAATTACTTTGCTCGACCAGTTTGATAACTTTAAGGAGAAAGGTGCGCGCGGTGTAAGCCCGCACACCGTTCCGATGTTGATGCCAAATGGACCAGCCGCCAACGTTGGTTTAGAACTACAAGCCAAAGCGGGAGTTCACACACCAGTAAGTGCCTGCGCATCGGGTGCGGAAGCAATTGGTTACGCACTTGAGATGATTCGATCTAATCGCGCCGATGTAATTGTTAGCGGTGGGGTAGAAGCTGCGATTCACCAATTACCAATGGCGGGCTTTGCAGCGATGAAGGCTTTATCTACCCGTAACGATGCGCCAGAGCGCGCATCCCGGCCTTACGATGCCGATCGCGATGGCTTTGTACTGGGCGAAGGCGGCGGAGTATTAATTCTCGAAGAGTACGAACACGCGAAAGCGCGCGGTGCCAAGATTTATTGTGAGTTAGTCGGTCAAGGGCTTTCCTCAGATGGGTATCACATCGCCGCACCTGATCCTGATGGATCCGGTGTGCAGCGCGCAATTAAATTTGCCTTATCTGACGCCAAACTTTCTACCAAAGATATTGTTCATTTAAATGCCCACGCAACATCAACTCCTGCAGGTGATGTTGCTGAAGCAAATGCACTGCGCTTAGCCCTTGGTAAAGATTCAGATCACGTTGCAGTATCTGCCACAAAATCAATGACGGGCCATTTACTCGGCGGCGCAGGTGCAATTGAATCTATCTTTATTGTTAAAGCGCTGCAAGTGCGCCTGGCTCCCCCAACAATCAATATTGAAAAGTTAGATCCTGCTGTGACGATCGATGTTGTGCGCGATCAGCCGCGTCAATTACCTGCAGGACAAATTGCGGCGCTCAATGACTCCTTTGGTTTTGGCGGTCATAACGTTGTATTGGCATTCGCAACTCTATAAACTCATTTTTATGGAGTCCAAAGGGGTTGATCCGCGCGATCCGCAATTAAGAATCCAGCGCCTGCTTGATCCGGGCACCGATTCTTTATTAGTCGAACGCACGGATTGTGGAATGGTTGCAGCAACCGGTGCGATAAAAGGTAACCGCGTCGTTGTATTTGCATCCGATGCCACAATTAAAAGTGGCGCTCTTGGCGTAGATGGATCCCACGTAATTGTTAGCGCGTATAAAGAAGCGATGGCGAAACAGTTGCCAATTATCGGAATCTGGCACTCAGGTGGCGCGCGGCTGAGTGATGGCGTTTCATCACTAAACGCTTTTGGTGAAGTCTTTCAAGCAATGATTCTGGCAAGTGGTCGAATTCCACAATTATCTCTTGTCCTGGGCCCAACTGCAGGTGGTGGCGCATATGGTCCTGCTTTAACTGACATTGTCGTACTTGCACCAGAAGGTCGCATCTTTGTGACAGGTCCTGATGTTGTTAAATCTGTAACTGGTGAAGATGTTGATATGGCATCCCTTGGCGGACCAGAAGCCCATAGTAAAAATAGCGGCGTTGCACATGTCATCGCTTCCACCGAACAAGAAGCTTTTGATGAAATTCGAGATGTCACAGCGCTCTTTGCCAACCAAGGCCATATGGATACAGATCTTAAAGATTTAGATCTCTCGGTATTTGTTCCTGCGGTGAGCAAGCGAAGTTATGAAGTACATCCGCTGATCGATGCAATTTTAGATGCTGATGGTGAAAAGCTAGAACTGCTCCCTGTTTGGGCTGAAAACATGACAACCGTTCTTGGTCGTTTTGGCGGACGCACTGTTGGCGTAATCGCAAATAACCCAGCACATATCGGCGGCGTTCTTGATTCTGCAGCTGGTGAAAAAGCAGCGCGCTTTGTGCGCACCTGTGATGCCTTTGGAATTCCCTTAATAGTTATTGCAGATGTGACTGGCTTTCTACCGGGTGCCGGCCAAGAATGGGAAGGCGCTGTTCGTCGCGGTGCGAAGTTATTGCATGCCTTTGGTGAAGCAGTCGTACCGCGCGTTACTTTGATTACTCGCCGCGCATACGGTGGTGCATTTGTGGCGATGAATGCAAAATCCCTCGGTGCAACAAGAGTATTTGCTTGGCCCACCGCAGAAGTTTCAGTGATGGGCGCAGTCGCGGCCGTTCGTGTATTGCACCGCAGATTACTTGCCGATCTTGAGCCAGAACAACGCGAAGGTATGGAGTTAGAACTGGCGGCAGAACATGACAAGGTATCTGGTGGAGTTGCTAGAGCGGTAGAAATTGGCGCAGTAGACGAGATCGTTGAGCCATCACATACTCGCACCGCACTTGCGCGAGCCTTAGCTGCTGCTCCGCATCGCCGCGGTGTACACGGCAATATCCCACTTTAATTAACCTTTAAAGCGCTCATTTACATAATCGTTAGGCAGATCGGTTTCGTGCCCATCGGGTACGCCCATACGTTCAATAATTTCTTCATAGCCTTTATATTTTCCGCGTAACTCTGATTTAACCACTCCACGAAAACAAGATGCGGTAAAGCCCGGTGACATTGTGCAAGCAAAGAGCGCCCATTTCCCACCAGGTGCAACTTCTCCGGCCTGAATTACGCCGGCTTTAATCGTATGTTGCATAACTTGGCCAGCTGAAATATCTCTACCTAAAGTAATTGTGCGAGCGGTGCCATCGGCATGGAATTCATATAAAGCTATTGGATCTCCTTCATAAAAATGCCAGACTTCATCAAATTCCAGAACATGTGTTGTTGATGCGCTGATTGGATCGCTTTTATATAAGCCAAGTCCTGCAGTCCCCGCGGGACCACCGGCGGCGGTCTTGCTCTCCGAGATATAGGTATTTATAAAGTAGGTACCTTCAACCGGCAGAGGTTTCATCCCAAAATAGGCGATTAATTCTTCTGCTCGTGAGATCAAAGGAGCGCCTGCTTAATTACTTAGTCTTAAAGGTTACAGAAACTGTAGATGTGACAGTTTTCTTAATCGTTGTTGTGTCATAAGCGCCACCATCAGATGTCATTGTTGAATCTGGAGTTGTCACTTGGAAAACTCCGCTCTTAACGCTAATTACTGCCCCAACGCTTCCTCCAACTGATTTAGTGATTGCTTCTGCGCGTACCTTGGCATCTTTCATAGCCTCTTCAAGAAGCTGTGGGCGAAGTTCTGCCAGCGTTGAAATGTAATACTGAGGTCCGTAGTTATTAACGTTGACTCCGTTTTGAAGTATCGAACCTATTCCTTGTGAAAGGGCTGACACTAGTTCTACATCTTTAGTTCTTACAGTGATGTCACGGCTTGCACGATAATTAAGAATTCGCCCAGTTGAATTTCCATTTACATACTCTTCTTGACCATACGTTGAAACTGGTCCTAGGGTTAATGATTCTGCAGAAATTCCGCCGCTTGTTAGATATTTAGTAACCGCTTCAACATCGTTGCCTACTTTAGTAACAGCATCGGCAACCTTTGCGCTAGAGAGAGATACTGAAAGCGTCCAAACCGCGTTATCTGCAATTGCTTCAGTGCGCGCAGACCCAGTCACGACAATTCCGTTATCAGATCGGCTAGCAAAACCTGAACCTACTTTTACCAAACCGCCACCAATTGCCAGTGCAAGAATTAGCGCGGAAATAATGAAGGCGATCGCTTTGCGTCGCTCTATCTGAATAATTGGGCTCTCTGGTGTTGTCATACCTTTATCTTAACTTATTAGATCGCTCGCAGTTGCATAACTTTATCAATTTCGACTTCTCGGAACGGGGCTAACGCTTCTTCCCACCTATTTCCCAGCACTTGGTCGATCGCCTCACGTATGGAGATCTCATCAAAACTCTTAGCAAGCGCATCCATTATTTGGTGCTCGGTTAAGAGGATATTTCCCAACCCATCAATACTCACGCGATGAATACCGAGCTCGGGGGTTGCGCGATAGAACTCTCCCCCGAGTTCAGATTCCTCACGAACTTCAAATCTCAAGTAGTGCCAACCACGAAGTGCAGATGCAATTTTCGCGGCGCTTCCTCGCACATCTCGAAATTCAATTGTTGCGCGATAAGTTCCACCAGCACATGGCTGATCAAACCAATTGACTGTTAACCAAGTACCAAGGATTGATTGCAAGCCCCATTCAATATGTGGGCGCAGCGCGCTAGGTGCGCTATGTATGACAAGTAAACCGGTAACAGATTCTTTAAGTCGATCTCTGTTCTGGCCAGATGGATTTAGCTCTTGCATTTGCTGCTCCTAGAAAGTACTTAGCAAGACCGCGCTATGCGACCTTCCCCAGCGGCATAAACGCTTGCTACTACTAACTAGTAAGCCCAATTTTGCTCCATTTAGGCGTAACTGTCTAGACCACCGTTAGGTATACGCGTGCGTAGGCAGTACCCTTTTCCTTAGTCGGACGCTTAATCAGGACCCGTTTCATGGCTGTAATGCTTTGCTCGGTATCGCTGGCGCAAGAGGAAGACCGTGTTTAAGGATTTCTTAAACACCCACATATCGAAGGAAAAGTAAAAACATGGCAACAGGCACAGTTAAGTGGTTCAACTCTGAAAAGGGTATCGGTTTCATTGCAGTTGATGGTGGCGGACAAGATGTATTCGTTCACTACTCAGCAATCCAAGGAAACGGTTACAAGTCCCTTGAAGAGGGTCAGTCAGTTTCATTCGAGGTCGTACAGGGTCCAAAGGGTCCTCAGGCCGATGCAGTG
>CAMAPO010000019.1 GCA_945860245.1 Bifidobacterium breve | reverse complement strand
GCTAGGCCCTAACGGGGCTGGAAAATCAACTGCAATGCGGATGATCGGTGCTACCTCACAGCGAACATCTGGTGATCTCACAATTCTTGATAAAGACCCAGATAAATTTGGTCCACAAATTCGCGCCCACCTTGGAGTTGTTCCACAGCAAGATAATTTAGATACTCATTTAAGCGTCACTGAGAATCTCTATATCTACGGACGTTACTTTGGGTTGAGTCGTAAATTCCTAAAGGGCAAAATCGAGGAACTTTTGAGCTTTGCTCAACTAGAAGAGAAGCGAAATGCCAAAGTTGAAGCTTTAAGCGGTGGAATGAAGCGCCGCTTAACTATTGCGCGCGCACTTGTTAGTGAGCCTGAAATCTTAATGCTTGATGAACCGACCACTGGATTAGATCCACAAGCGCGACATATTTTATGGGATCGCCTCTTTAGGCTAAAAGAGGATGGCGTAACACTGCTGATTACAACTCACTTTATGGATGAGGCCGAGCAACTCTGTGATCGCCTAGTTGTTATGGATAAAGGCGCAATTATGGCCGAAGGAAGTCCGGCACAACTTATTAAGGATTATTCGACTAAAGAAGTTCTTGAAGTTCGTTTTGGATCAGAACGAAATGCCCATATGGCAGATGAATTGCCCCAGCTCTGCGATCGTATTGAAGAGTTGCCAGATCGCATCTTGATGTACACCGAAGATGGTGAAGAGTTGCTCGAGCGTGTTTATAAGAAAGGTTTTCATCCTAAGACATCACTTGTGCGCCGCAGCTCACTCGAAGATGTATTTCTGCGCTTGACCGGAAGAACGCTGATCGATTAATGAGCTCTCTCCAAACTAGGCAAGGTTCACTCAAGATTGTTGACGCCGCAAGAGTCGCTGCGCGTGGTGCCTTATTTGTTACTGAGGCTCGTCTGCGCGCAATGCTCAAATATGTTGGGTTAATTATCTCAATTGCAATCGCTAACCCTGTTCTGTATCTCGTTTCAATTGGTCTTGGCCTCGGTTCTTACATTGATAAGAATGCTGGCCCGATGGGTGTGGATGGCGTCTCGTATCTAACCTTCCTTGCACCAGCGCTCTTAGCAACTGCCGCAATTCAGGGAGCAATGGATGAGAGCGTATTTCCTACTCTCGAAGGATTTAAATGGAATAAGACATTCTTCTCGATGAACGCAACTCCACTGAGTGGAAATCAAATTGCGATGGGTGTTTTCTTTAACAGCCTAATCCGAACTATCTTCACTGCTGTTTTATATTGGTTTGTAATGCTCGTATTTGGAGTTCTTGAATCTCCACGTGCATGGCTTGCCATCTTTACCGCTGTTATGGCGGGTGCTGCTTTCGGCGCATTTATGCAAGCTCTAGCCGGCTTCCTCGAAAATGAGAATATCTTCTTTACTATCGTTGAGCGATTTATCATCATGCCGCTCTTTTTATTCTCTGGCACCTTCTATCCTTTAACAAATATGCCGATATTTCTGCAGTGGATCGGCTGGATCTCGCCTCTATGGCACGCAACCGAATTAGGCCGCTGGTTAACCTACGGATCTGAGATTTCTACGCCAATGCTCTTTCTGCACTTCATCTTCTTAAACTTAATTCTTATTTTTGGAGTAATCGCCTCTCGCCGAATCTTTACAAAGAGGTTGGGTAAGTAATGATTATTTTAACTGCGGTCGCTATCGCTGAAGCGCGCATGGGCAAGCCTGGCGAAAAGTATTATTCAGGCCGGTCGAGAGCGATTATGGAACGCGCTTATATCACTTTTAAATCATCGACTTGGATGATTGTTATCTCCGGTTTTGTTGAGCCAGTTCTCTTTCTTCTCTCATTTGGTTACGGCCTTAAAGATCTGGTCGGAGATATGACCGTTGCGGGTCAACCAGTAGGTTACGTTGCTTTTATCGCACCAGCACTTCTTGCCACGAGTGCAATGAACGGCGCTATTTATGATTCAACGATGAATGTTTACTTCAAGATGAATCACGATCGCGTTTATCACGGAATGCTTGCCACCTCACTAGGCCCGATGGATGTGGCACTCGGTGAAATTAGTTGGGCGCTGCTGCGTGGTCTTTCATACGCAGTTGGCTTCATGGCTGTTGTTGTCCCGCTGGGACTTGTTCCTAGTATGTGGGGCATCCTGGCGATTCCGGCAGCGGTCTTAATCGCATTTGGTTTTGCATCTTTTGGAATGGCGGTGACTTCATATATGAAGTCATTCCAGCAGCTAGAACTAATTAATGTCGTCTTACTGCCAATGTTTCTATTTTCCGGTTCTTTCTATCCGCTCTCTGTATTTCCAGATTGGCTGCAAACAATAATTCGCCTCTTCCCGTTGGCGCACGCCATTGATTTGGTGCGCGGGTTAACTCTTGGAAATATCTCGTGGGCGCTGCTCGGACACGCGATGTATTTCGTAGTAATGATTATTGTCGGCTTATTCTTTACGACAAAGCGCCTAAACGCCTTATTTATGCGTTAAACAGCTAACCCCAAAGATATAGCAGCAATCGATAGTGTAAAAGTCAAAATAATATTTAGGGTTACTTGCTTGCGGTTCTGCAAGTTCTGATCTACATCCAGCATAAATGCCGACCAGGTAGTAAACGCTCCACAGAAACCCATAACAAAATAATTCAATTGGGTGATGCCTAAAATAAATGAGCCGACTGTATTTACCAAAAGAATGCCCACCGGAAATTTATATTTTGTGCGAAAAAATTTATCGATTAAATAGCGAAGCGGCGCACCGATTCCAGCACCGAGGATAAAGAATAGAAGCCTCATACTCGGTCCTTGGGGCGCAATAGATTTAACATCAAAAGGCTTACTAAGAGCGACACAAAGGCGTAACCAAATCCGCTAATTAAAGTTGAGCCTTGCAGAACAAAGGCGAGTGAAGAAAGAGTTGTAAAGCCACCTGCGAAGCCAGTCATCCAAAAGAGTTTTTGAGATGGTGTTGCTGAAATTCGATAAGCAACAGCGCCAGCAACTAAAACACCTAATTGATTAACAACAAATACTCCAAGCGAGAGCGATGGCAGCGCTTCAATAAGCTGCCAGCGCAATAATGATCCTGCTATGCCACCCAACGCAACTAGCGATAGTGGCATCATCTTTAGCTGCGCTTATCTCTCTTTAAGAGACCGGCAAACATTCGCGCTGGATCGTATTTGATATCAACAACACGTTCTTTCATCGGAATGATTGCATTGTCGGTGATTTTGATGTGCTCTGGGCAGACTTCAGTACAGCACTTGGTGATATTGCACATTCCAAGGCCATGTTCTTCTTGGGCGGTGCGCTTGCGATTTTTTAAGATATCAAGCGGATGCATATCAAGTTCTGCGATACGGATAAAGAAGCGTGGGCCGGCGAAAGATTTCTTATTCTCTTCGTGATCGCGAACCACGTGGCAGACATCCTGACATAAGAAACACTCAATACATTTACGGAACTCTTGTGAACGCTCGACATCTACTTGTTCCATGCGCGCTTGCCCTGGCTTTAAATCTGCAGGAGGTGCAAATGCTGGAATCTCCATCGCTTTCTTGTAGTTAAAGGAGACGTCGGTGACCAGATCTTTAATAACTGGAAATGCGCGCAGTGGCGTGACGGTAATTGTTTCGCCTTCTTCAAATGAGGCGACCTGTGTCATACAAGCAAGGCGTGGCTTGCCGTTAATCTCCATTGAGCAAGATCCGCACTTACCGGCTTTGCAATTCCAGCGAACTGCGAGATCGCCCATTTGGGTTGCCTGAACGCGGTGAATTACATCAAGGACAACTTCGCCTTCGTTGACATCTACTTGTACATCTTTAAGGCCACCGTCAGTTGCATCTCCTCGCCAGATGCGAAGGTTTAATTTGCGCGCCATTAGTTGGATCCGCCTTTCGCAATTTCTTCCGGTGTCATGTACTTCTTAAGTTCATCGACGTCGAAGAGATCAAATAACTCTTTCGGCATAAATGGCAGCATCTGCTTGCGCACGTTTACTTGGTTGCCATCAAAAGATGCAATGTGGTTGCTCTGGCGCCAATTTGAATTCATTCCGGGGAAATCATCGCGAGTGTGGCCACCGCGAGATTCTTCGCGGCTGATTGCAGACTTCGCAGTGCTCTCAGCAACTAACAACATATTGTCGAGATCGAATGCTAAGTGAAAGCCAGGGTTGAACTTACGGCCACCGGATACGGCAACGTTTGCGCTGCGCTTTCTAATTTGCGCAATCTTCTCAATCGCTTCTTTTAACTCTGAACCAGTGCGGATGATTCCAACTAAGTTATGGGTAACTTCCTGCAATTCAGCGTGGAGTGAGTAAGAATTTTCGCCACCTGTGCGCGCAAATGGCGCTTCGATTCGTGCCGCAGCTGCAGTAACTGTTGCATCCGATACAGATGCACCGCTGTTCTGTTTAACGTAGGCCGCAGCTCCCATTCCGGCGCGACGACCAAAGACCAAGAGATCTGAAAGTGAATTACCGCCAAGACGGTTTGACCCGTGCATTCCGCCAGCAACTTCACCTGCGGCAAATAAACCTGGAACGCCAACCGCGGCCGCAGTATCTGGTTCTACTTCAACGCCACCCATCACATAGTGACAAGTTGGGCCGACTTCCATAGCCTCTTTTGTAATATCAACGCCGGCTAGTTCGTAGAACTGGTGCCACATAGATGGCAGGCGCTTCTTAATTATTTCAGCGGAAATACGCTTGGAAACATCTAGGAAAACACCGCCGTGCTCGCTGCCGCGTCCTGCTTTAACTTCAGTGTTGATCGCGCGCGCAACTTCATCACGCGGCAGCAACTCTGGCGGACGGCGATTATTATCTTGATCGACATACCAACGATCGGCTTCTTCTTCGTTATCTGCGTACTTATCTTTAAATACATCTGGGATGTACTTAAACATAAAGCGCTCACCATTTTTGTTGGTAAGAATTCCACCTTCACCGCGAACAGATTCAGTAACTAAAATTCCGCGCACTGAAGGTGGCCAGACCATTCCGGTTGGATGGAACTGCAAAAATTCCATATCAACTAAATTAGCGCCGGCCTTAAGGGCAAGTGCGTGGCCATCGCCGGTACCTTCCCAGGAATTCGAAGTGATTTTAAAAGTTTTTCCAACGCCACCAGTTGCGATGATTACTGCAGGTGCTTCAAATAAAACTTCTGATCCTGATTCGCGCCAATAACCATATGCGCCAGCGATCTTGCCACCTTCTTTTAGAATTTCAGTAATTGTTAGTTCTGCAAAGACTTTGATGTGTGATTCGTATTCACCGTGTTCGCGCTTATCTGCTTGTTGCAGAGCAACAATCTTCTGTTGCATGGTGCGAATAAGTTCTAGTCCAGTGCGATCGCCGACGTGTGCAAGACGTGGATATTCGTGTCCACCGAAGTTACGCTGGCTGATCTTTCCTTCTTTAGTGCGATCAAAGAGCGCGCCCCACATTTCGAGTTCCCAAATACGATCTGGAGACTCTTTGGCATGTAACTCAGCCATACGGAAATGGTTTAGGAATTTTCCGCCACGCATTGTGTCGCGAAAGTGGACCATCCAATTATCGTTGGAATTGGCATTTCCCATTGAGGCGGCCGCGCCGCCTTCAGCCATCACCGTGTGGGCTTTGCCAAATAGTGACTTGCAGATGATCGCAACGCGCAAACCTGATTCGCGCGCCTCAACCGCTGCGCGAAGTCCTGCGCCACCTGCGCCAATTACAAGAACGTCATACTTATAACGCTCAAGCGCCGATTTATCTGTAGTCATTTTTATTGGCATCCCTTAGAAGAAGTAGAAATTGGTCCAGGCGCCAGTTGCAACTTGGCGAACATAAATATCGGCAAAAGCAACAGCGGCAAGTGAATACCAGGCAAATTGCTGGTGTTTGTGATTGAGGGCTGATACCCAAGACCACAACTTGTAGCGGATTGGATGAGCAGAGAAATGCTTGAGGCGTCCGCCAATTGTGTGGCGACAGGTATGACAAGAAAGTGAGTAGAACCAGAGAAGAGTGGAGCTTGCGACAAGAACAAGTGAACCAACGCTCGCATGCCCCCATTGTCCTTCAACGTTCTTAAATGAAATTATCGCGTCGTAAGTTAGCAATACGTTAAAAACTAAACCGGCATAGAAGAACCAACGGTGTGTGTTCTGCAAAATTAGTGGTGCACGAGTTTCGCCGGTGTACTTGGTATGCGGTTCTGCGACTGCACAGGCAGGTGGTGATAACCAGAAAGCGCGATAGTAAGCCTTGCGGTAGTAATAACAAGTCATGCGGAAACCAAGCGGGAAGATCAAAATAATTAGCGCTGGCGATAGTGCGAAGTTAAAAATTGTCGCGCTGACTGGCGTCCACCCAAAAATTGTCGCCTCAGGTACGCAAGCTTCAGAAAGACATGGTGAATAGAAAGGGGATATTAAATGGTCTTTATAATAATTTGCACCTTCGAATGCGCGGAAGGTGGCATAGATAATGAAACTAAATAAAACTCCAAAGGTAACGGCTGGTTCTAACCACCACTTATCTGTGCGAAGCGTGCGCTCTTTAATCTTGGCGCGGGTTGGAGAAAAGACTCCGGACATTGCTTCCCCTTTGGTTTTTAAGATTTCCTAAGGAGAAGTGTGCGCTTGATTAGTAAAAGTGGCTAGGCGTAACCCCTCACCCAGGCTATGAAGTCAGCCACAGGAGAAGAGAAAAATGGCGGAGGGCGTGGGATTTGAACCCACGAAACTTTCGTTTGCCGGTTTTCAAGACCGGTGCACTCGGCCGCTATGCGAGCCCTCCGTGGGAGAGATTACCCGAACTTTGGAGGCATTAAAAATCAACAGGTATTACTGCGGAAGTTGGAGGAGTTTTTCAATAACGATGGCAACACCATCTTGGTTATGAGGTGGCGCTACATCTTTTGCATTTGCTGGGCCAGCATGATGGCCATCGATCATTGCATATGAGCGCCCCGCCCATTGCAACATAGAAAAATCATTTGGGTTATCACCAAATGCAACACAATCTTTTGCGGTTATTCCAATTCGTGCGGCCATCATCGCCAAAGTCTCACCTTTAGAAACACCTAATGCGGAAACTTCTAGCAGTGAATCGTTAGTTGCAGAGTGCGTAACATTTACTACACCCTGAAGCGCAGGGGTAGCCAAAGCCAACATCTCATCAGCAGAAATTTCTTCTTGCGAGAGTCGTATCAATAATTTAAGCGCTGGACGATTTGTTACAGAATCTATTGTGTCAACGCCAATATCATCCATACCAATATCCCAACGTGGAATATAAGCCTTCTCACGATGAAAGTGCTCGTTTGATTCAACCGCAAATGAAACATTTGGAATAGTCTTTCGCAGAATGTCCACTGCTCGCTGCAATTCAACCGGTTGAATCATCCACTGCTCTAGAACTCTATCGTTATGTATGTCATAAAGAACTCCACCATTGCTACAAATCGCTCTTCCAAAATCAAAGGCTTCGCGCACATCTCCCATCCAACGTGTTGGACGGCCGGTGACAAAGAATATTTCTATACCCAAATCACGGGCTTTGGTAAATGCGGCAATTGTGCGATGCGAAATTCCTTCGTTGTGCGGAACGATGGTGCCATCTAAATCTGTTGCAATTAATTTGGGGCGACGATCACTCACACAAGCTCAAATCTTTTTGTCCCGAGGAATGGTTGTAGCGCGGCTGGAACATTTACTGTTCCATCTGAATTTTGGTGGTTCTCTAAAATCGCAACAATCATGCGTGGAATCGCCACCAGCGTTCCATTTAGCGTTGCTACAGCCTTAGTTCCATCACCATCTTTATATCGAATATTTAAACGGCGAGCTTGGAATTCTGTGCAATTTGAAGTACTTGTCACTTCGCGATACGCGTTCTGGGTAGGAATCCAGGCTTCGATATCAAATTTACGGGTTGCACTCGAGCCTAAATCACCAGATGCCACATCAATTACCCTGAAGGGAATCTCCATTGCATTTAGGAAATCTTTCTCCCATTGCAATAGGCGCTGATGTTCTGCTTTAGCATCCTCTGGCTTACAGAAGGAGAACATTTCAACTTTATCGAACTGGTGTACACGGATAATTCCGCGCGTATCCTTGCCGTAACTCCCGGCTTCACGACGGAAACACGAGGAATATCCGGCATAACGCAATGGAAGTTTTTCTGCGGGTAGTACTTCATCCATATGATAGGCCGCGAGCGGAACTTCACTTGTGCCAACCAGGTAGTAGTCATCTTTTTCTAAGTGATAAACATTCTCAGCAGCTTGTCCTAGAAAACCAGTACCTTCCATCGCCGCCGGTTTAACCAGCACTGGTGGAATAACAGGAGTAAACCCAGCTTTTAGCGCGCTTTGAATTGCATAATTAACTAGCGCAAATTCCAGCATTGCACCCACGCCAGTTAAGTAGTACGAACGTGATCCAGAAACTTTTGCACCGCGTTCGGTATCGATTGCACCAAGTAACTTACCAAGTTCAACGTGATCTTTTGCTTCAAATCCATCTTTTGTAAAATCACGTGGAGTGCCAACGTGCTCGATCGTTACAAAATCGGCTTCACCACCGATCGGGGCTTCAGGATCTAAAAGATTTGAAAGTTGCATTGCAAGAGCGCTGGCTTGAGCTTCAACTTCGGCGCGCTTTGCATCGGCAGCCTTTACTTTCTCCGCCAAAGCTTTGGAATTTTCAAGTAAAGCAGCCTTTTCATCGCCTTTCGCTGCGCCAATAGATTTTGAGAGTATGTTCTGTTCGGCGCGCAAAGTTTCAAATTGAGCGAGCGCTGCACGGCGAATATCGTCAATTGCTAAAACTTTATCCACGATCGCAACATCCTCGCCACGACCTTTCTGCGAAGCGCGCACTACATCAGGGTTTTCACGCAAGAACTTAATATCGATCATTGTTATTGCACCCCTCTTGGATAAGAGCCTAAGAATCTGATGTCATCACAAATCTCTCTCAGTTCTGCGATGCTGTCGCCGACCGCTGAATCATTAATGTGACCTTCCACATCAATAATGAAATGGTAGTGACCTAATTCGCGACCAGTGGGACGACTCTGAATAAATGTAAGGTTTACGCTATTTTTTGCAAAGACTTGCAAGATTTCCAGCAAGGCTCCGGCGTGGTCAATATCTATAAATATCGCCATTGAAGTGCGGTCATTGCCGGTGGCTTCAGGTACCCAACCTGGTTTCTGGGCACAGATAAATCGAGTTACTGCTCCGGTGTTATCACCAATATCTTCGGCGACAATTTCTAATCCAAAGTGTGCCGCAGCGGCACTTGATGCAATGGCTGCATCTAGTTCACCTTTACCAACTAGTTCGGCTGCCGCTGACGTGGAGTTGGTTGACACAATTTCTGCGTGCGGATAATTCTTAGCAATATATGCGCGACACTGAGATTCTGCATGCGGATGTGTCCCGATGCGAGTAAATTTGGTTACGCCAGGTTTTGCCATAAAAGCAAATGAAACTGGCAGTGTTACTTCACCTGAGATTGTTAGTGGATCCCCTGTCGCCAGCTCATCGAGCGTGCGAGCGACCACTCCTTCTACCGAATTTTCAATTGGTACCAATGCAAAATTCGCGTCACCAGCGCGAACTGCATTTAACGCCGCAGTCACATTTGCATATGGGATTAATACATCGGAATCACAAGTGATCTTCTTCAGTGCAGCCTCAGTAAAAGTCCCAATGGGGCCTAAGTAGGCAAATCTATGGCTTTCTGATGTGCTCACTGGTTAAGGATACCCGTTTAAAAGTGGGCGCTGATCCCTAATTAAATCGTTCGTTAAATGTTGCGCAAGATTTCACGCACAAAGCCGGGGCGGTCAGTTATGAGATTGTCCACCCCTAACTCATAACAGAGGCTAATGTCAGATGGATCGTCCACAGTCCAGACATTTAATTTTCGGCCAGTGGCCTTTATCCGCTTTGCCAATCCTGGATCTTTCCGTAATTGGGTAATTTCCGGACCTAAAGATCGAGCAGAGGAATATTGCGCGCTAAACCAGGGTATGTAGTTATTTAGTAAATATGTAGTTTCGATATTATTATTCAACTGTTTTATCCTTTCAATAGCCAACCAAGAAAATGACATCACATTAACTTCGATGCCAGAATTCTTAATTTCTTTCGCTTTCGAATTGATCTTTTCGACTAATAGCTCTTCGATCGCTGTTCGTGATGGCACTGGATGTTTTGTTTCCAGCAAGAGCGACCTCTTTTGGCTAATTGCGAAATCTAAAATCTCATCAATAGTCAGTATCTGCGGGTAAATTTCTTTCAACTGCGCATAGGAACTTCCGGAAACTACAGCCTTGTTATTCGCGCAGCGCTGTAGATCTGCGTCATGCCACAAAACCGCAACTCCATCTTTACTTAAACGAAGATCACATTCGAAGCCATCAGCACCTTGCTTTACCGCCTCTTCATATGCAGCCATCGTCATCTCGGGAAAGTCTTGAGATGCCCCGCGATGAGCGTAGATCTTCATAGTTCGAGATTATCACCATTAGGCTAAGCGACATGAGCCGGCTTTACTTTCAATGCGCAGCGCGTTCTGCTGTCGGTTTGGTGCGCAATGGCAATGAAGATTCCGCACTGGTTGGTTCACAGTTAATTGCAGTTGCAGATGGCATGGGTGGACACGCTGGTGGTGAATTTGCATCTTCTATCGCCATAAACACTCTCTCAGAAATTGCACCGACATTTACAAACACAGAGATTGACCACGAGTCGGCGAGTGATTTATTTCTTAACTCACTCCACACTATCGATAGTCAAATTCGTGCAGTAACCCAAGATGAACCGCAGTTGGCTGGAATGGGGACAACTCTTACTGCGCTCTTTATAAACGAGGCTGAAATTTCATTGCTCCACGTAGGTGATTCGCGGGCATATCGGCTACGCGGAAATGATCTTGAACAGTTGAGCGCTGATCACACAGTTCTGCAAGAGCTGCTAAGTAAAGGGATTATCTCTGAATCAGATGCTCAACTTCATCCACAGAGATCGATGCTCACTCAAGCGCTAATGGGTGAAGACAATCTCGAGCCATCTCTGCATATCTTCGAAGGAAAAATTAAGGATCGCTACCTAATATGTAGTGACGGATTGACCGGGGTTTTAAGCGATAAGGAAATTAAATCTTTGATTAAAGGTAAGGGCGCTGCGGCAGCCGTTGATGCATTGATTGATGCCACATATATAAATGGTGCACCTGATAATGTCACGGTAATTCTGGCCGATCTCGTCGAAGCTAATACCACTGGTGTTGAAAAGTTGGGAGCTGCTAAAGCATGATGAATAAAGTTTTAGGCGGGCGCTACCAGCTAGGTGCAATGATCGGTACAGGCGGAATGGCTGATGTATATATTGCACAAGATCAGCGTTTATCGCGTGAAGTAGCGGTAAAAATTCTGCGCAGCGATTTGGCAAAAGATTCAACTTTCGTCGCACGCTTTAGAAAAGAGGCAAAAGCAGCAGCCGGTCTTAACCACCCTGGAATCGTTGCAGTTTACGACTCCGGCGAAGAACCGGCGCCATACATTGTCATGGAGTTAGTTTCTGGTCACACTCTTCGCGAATTAATTCACGATGGCGAACGCTTGCCACTTGATCGCGCACTTGAAGTTGGTGCAGGCATACTTGCAGCCCTGGATTATTCACATCAACGTGGAATCATTCACCGCGATATAAAGCCAGCAAACGTAATGATCACCAATAAGGGCGATGTTAAGGTGATGGATTTCGGTATCGCGCGAGCGATGGATGACTTAGGTGCAACGCTAACTAGCACCTGGAATGTAGTGGGTACCGCACAATATTTATCTCCAGAACAAGCCCTCGGTGAAATTGCAGATACACCAACAGATATTTACTCAACCGGATGTCTGCTATTTGAACTTTTAACCGGGCGTCCGCCATATACCGGTGAGACTCCAGTATCAATTGCTTATCAACATGTGTCTGGAACATTGACGCCGGCTCGGCAATTACAACCAGATTTACCAGAGAGTGTAGAAGTCTTATTAACAGTTGCACTCGCCAAGAAACCGGAAGATCGTTACGTATCAGCAAGTGCCATGTTGGAAGATATAAATAAGATTCGATCTGGACAGAATATTTCTACTAAAATCGCCCGTGCTCCGCTAGTAAGCCGTCGCACAGCGATTATCTCCAGCATCGCCGTTATCACTGCCGGAATCGCAGCCATTGTCGGCCTATCTCTAAATGGTGGATCCACCCCATCACTCGGAAATGAAATTCCGAATTTAGTTGGTTTAACCGAGACGCAGGCGCGCGCCTTATTGCCTGGTTACACAATCACAATCCAACGCGCTCCTGATCCACGTATTCCGAGAGATCGCATCGCCAGTCAAATTCCACTGGCGACAACTCAAGTTAAAGTCGGCTCTGCTATCACGTTGACTATTTCCGATGGCCCAGGTGATGCGATCGTCCCTGATGGATTAATTGGAGCCTCGTTAATTGATGCGCGAACAGCACTTGCTGCCGCAGGTTTGGTAATAGCTAAAACTGAGGCAGTGCCATCGGATGAAGTGCAAGGCACAGTTTTAACTATTACTCCAGAGGCGGGTTCTAAAATAACCGCGGGCTCTGGCGTTGTTCTCACAATTGCTAGTGGAGAAGTAGAAGTGCCAGATCTAATCGGAATCGAAGCAATTCAAGCAAAAACTTTACTTATCCAGGCTGGCTTCTTAGTACGCGAGTTTAACGATTACGATCCGGCACAAGCCGTTGGAGTTGTAATTCGTCAAGCACCTGATGCGGGTACAACGCAAACAATTGGAAAGCCAGTAACTATCACTATTAATAAAGCTCCGTAATTTAAGAGCTGCGTCCAACCACAGGTGAGAGGCCAACTGATTTAGCGAGCGCGCTTTTATCTCCGCACTGCGTCAACCAGTTTGCCAACATTAAATGGCCATGTTCAGTCAACACTGATTCAGGGTGGAACTGAACTCCTTCGATTGGCAAAGTTTTATGGCGCAACGACATCACAACTCCAGATTCTGTTGTGCTAGTTATTTCAAGCTGATCTGAAACTGTCTCACGTTCTACCGCAAGTGAGTGATAACGTGTTGCAGTAAATGGAGAAGGTAAATTAATCAGCACACCTTTACCTTGGTGAGTAACTTGCGAAGTCTTCCCGTGCAAGAGCTCTGGTGCGCGCGAAACGGTTGCGCCAAAGGCTACGCCGATCGCTTGATGCCCTAAACAAACGCCAAAGAGTGGAATCTTTTCTTCAGCGCAGTACTTGATCATCTCAATACTTACGCCTGCAGCTTCTGGTGTTCCGGGCCCGGGAGAAATTAAAACCCCATCATAATTACTTGCTTCAGTTACTGTGACTTCATCGTTACGTTTAACGGTGCACTCGGCCCCAAGTTGGCCTAGGTACTGCACCAAGTTAAAGACAAAGGAGTCGTAGTTATCTACGACAAGGATGCGGGTCATGGCGTAATTCTGGCAGGTGGCGACGATCGCTGTTTCCAGTATTGGATTTAGCCTGTAACCTTTAGCCATGCCAAAGTCGAAATTGCGTAAAAAAGTCCAAGAGCGCCACGCTCACGAAGAGTTAATCCACGATACCGAGCCACATGGCCCGCTCGAGAGCCCGCCCTGGTTGGCTCCTGTGATGATCGCTAACTTCTTAATCGGTCTCTTCTGGATCGTCATCTTTTACGTGACTCAGACTCGTTTCCCTATCCCAGGTATCGGCGCATGGAACATGATTATCGGCTTTAGCTTCGTGGGGGTTGGATTTAGCCTCGCGACTAAATGGCGATAAGCGAAGCGTCATCGCCTGACTAAATGGCGATAAGCGAAGCGTCATCGCCTGACTAAATGGCGCTAGTTAGCCTGGCCTAGAGATTCCATCGCACGCAAAGTCGCAATGCGCTCTTGAATCGGTGGATGTGTAGAAAACATCTTTGAAACCGCTTTCCCATCCAATGGGGATTCAATCCAGATATGAGCAACGGCATTTGATTTTTGATGCACCACAGTTGAATCCGCCGCTAAGACTTCTAAAGCTTTACGTAGTCCAGCCGGATTGCGAGTAAAGGAAACTGCAGTTGCATCCGCTAAAGATTCGCGGCGCCGTGAAATTGCGCTCTTTAACAGCGTTGCCGCAATTGGCGCGAGAATTAAAACCAATAACGAAACGATTAACATAATTGGATTAGCATTGCTATCGCGATCGCGACGTCCACCACCAAACCACATCATGCGCATTAAGAAATCGCTCAATATTGCAATTGCGCCAGCGGTTGTAGCAGCTACAGCAGAGACCAAGGTGTCGCGGTTAGCAACGTGAGACATCTCGTGCGCAATCACTCCTTGTAATTCATCACGGTCCATAACTTCCAAAATACGAGTTGTAAAGGCGATTAGCGCATGTTCTGGATCGCGGCCAGTTGCAAATGCGTTGGGTGCGGTATCAACAACAATGGCGACCTTAGGCATCGGCAGACCACTGGCGATAACTACCTCTTCGATGACATTAAAGAGTTCAGGATTATCTTCGCGCTCAATTACCTTTGCGCCAGTCATTTTGATTACCAATTTATCGGAACCGTAAAATGAACCCCAGACACCGATCAAGGAAATTCCTACCGCCAGTGGCACCAAAAATGTGGATGTGCCAGCCCCGAAGTAAGTCAGCGCTGCATATGCGACAAGTCCGGTAAGCAGCCCCATTGATGCAAGAAGAAAATAGGTCTTACCTTTATTTGCGCTCTCTTGTGCGCGAAAATCGTGCGTTGCCATCAGCTCTTAAAAAGTAACCTTTGGAACGTTGCGTGATTGCGGATCTTCAACTTCATAAAATTCACGCTCTGAAACCTTTGCAAATCCTGCAAAGAAGCTGGTTGGGATGGTCTTTACCGCAGTATTTAAATTGCGAACATTATCGTTGTAGAACTGACGAGCAAAGGCGACTTTATTTTCAGTAGTTGAAAGCTCTTCTTGAAGTGATAGAAAGTTTGATGATGCTTTTAAATCTGGATATGCCTCAGCAACTGCGAGCAGACCACGGAGTGCTTGGGTGAGCATGCCATCGGCTGCTGCAACATCTGCCACAGTTGATGCGGTGGTTGCCTTTGCGCGAGCGGTGACAACTGCATCAAAAGTACCTTGTTCATGCTTGGCATAACCTTTAACGGTTTCAACTAAATTAGGGATCAAATCAGAGCGACGCTTTAATTGCACTTCGATCTGTGCGAACGATTCATCGACGCTAATATTTAAACGAATTAACCGGTTGTATTGGGCGATAAAGAAAAGTACGAGTAAGCCGACTACGGCGAGCGCGATGATGATTTCCATTTTTACCTCAACCCCTTGAGCAAAGGTTGTATTCCCTTGCTGGTTACTTAATCTTACTCTGGTGGAAATTCATAAAGGAACGGCTGGGGGTGGGCCCGCGCTGTCCTTGGTAGCGCGAAGCGTAGATCGCAGAGCCATATGGGTGTTCGGCAGGTGAAGAGAGTTTGATCAAGCAGAGTTGCCCGATCTTCATCCCTGGAAATAATTTAACGGGCAGGTTGGCAACGTTGGAGAGTTCCAAGGTGATGTGGCCGGAAAAACCAGGATCGATAAAGCCGGCAGTTGAGTGTGTTAAAAGTCCGAGGCGACCGAGTGAAGATTTTCCTTCTAGGCGACCTGCAATGTCATCGGGCAAGGTGATAATTTCGTAAGTACTCGCCAGAACAAACTCACCTGGGTGCAAGATAAATGCTTCGCCATCGTCAGCGACAACTTCACGGGTTAGCTCAGCTTGCTCGATAGATGGATCAATGACGGAGTACTTGTGGTTTTCAAAGACGCGGAAGAATTTATCGAGACGGACATCAACTGAAGAGGGTTGGATCATCGCCTCTTCAAATGGCTCGACTGACACGCGGCCGGCGGTAATTTCGGCGCGGATATCGCGATCACTGAGTAGCACGGCGTGAGCCTATCTGACCGTGCGGGAAAGTAAGCCAAAGTGAGCGTCTGGGCTTGCGTAAGTTACTGGCGGGTAGCATTATTTACCTATGAGCCATTACACCGCCAATCTGCGCGATATTGAATTCTGCCTCTTTGACCTACTTGGAACTGAAAAAGTTCTGGGGACTTCCATATTTAGTGAACTCGATCGCGAAACTGCGATGGGCATGTTGGAGGAGATGAAGCGCCTAACCGAAAATGACCTTGCAGCTTCTTTTGTTGAGGGCGATCGCGTTGGTGCAACTCTTGATAAAGCCACCGGCAATGTAACTCTGCCAAAAAGTTTTATTAAATCTTACAAATCTTATATAGATGGTGAATGGTGGCGTTTGGATGCGCCTGTTGCTTTAGGTGGAACGAAAGTTCCGGCACCGGTTCGCTGGGCGATTGCTGAAATGGTCCTTGGTTCAAACCCAGCAGTTCATCTTTATGCATCTGGTTATGCCTTCGCACAGGTTGCTTATGTACTTGGCACTGAAGATCAGAAGCAGATGGCGAAGTTAATGGTTGATCGCCATTGGGGCGCAACGATGCAATTAACTGAACCAGATGCGGGGTCCGATGTTGGTGCCGGTCGCAGCAAGGCTGTGCAACAAGCAGATGGTACTTGGCACATCACCGGCACAAAGCGTTACATAACATCTGGTGATGCCGACTTCTATGAAAATGTTATGCACTTCGTTCTGGCTCGTCGTGAAGGTGGCGGACCTGGTACAAAAGGGCTTTCACTATTTTTGATTCCGAAGTTTATGTTTGATCTAAAAACTGGCGATCTCGGAAAGCGCAATGGCGTCTTTGTTACCTCTTTAGAAAATAAAATGGGACTTAACGTCTCAGCGACATGTGAAGTAAATCTTGGCGAGAAAGAGCCTGCTGTTGGTTATTTGCTAGGTGAGGTTCACCAAGGAATCGCGCAGATGTTTAAAGTTATTGAATTTGCCCGCATGATGGTTGGCACCAAAGCGATTGCAACTCTAGCCGCTGGCTATCAGCAAGCGCTTTCGTATGCCAAGGTCCGCATACAAGGCGGTGATATGAAGGTAATGAACGATAAAGCTAGCCCGCGCGTATCAATCATTAACCACCCAGATGTGCGCCGTTCTCTGATGGTACAAAAGTCATATTCCGAAGGTATGCGCGCGCTCGTTCTCTACACCGCATCTATCCAAGATCAAATTGAGTTGGCGAAGGCTGCTGGAGATGAAGAGAAGGCGAAGGCGATGGAGGCGTTAAATGATCTACTCCTGCCGGTTGTTAAAGGTTATGGGTCAGAGAAATCTTGGACACTTCTTGGCACCGAATCACTACAAACTTTTGGTGGCGCAGGATTTACGCAAGATTGGCCTATTGAACAATATGTTCGTGATGCCAAGATTGATACCTTGTATGAAGGAACCACAGCAATCCAAGGTTTAGATTTCTTCTTCCGTAAAGTTGTTAAAGATGGAGGAAAAGCACTTGGCTTACTCGGTAAAGAGATCCAAATATTTGCCGAATCAGGTGGCGCACATCAAGACGAGAAGCAAGCGTTACTAAAAGCACTTGGTGATTTAAATGGCATGGTTGGTGTACTCGTCGGACATGCAATGGCATCACAAGAGGATGCACCTGAAATTTATAAAGTTGGTCTGAGCACATCACGTGTCTTGATGGCCGTTGGCGACATAATCACAACGTGGTTGCTGCTGCGCCAAGCAGATATTGCAGCCAGCCGCATTGATAGCGCATCAGCGAAAGATAAGGATTTCTATATTGGCAAGATCGCATCAGCAAAGTTCTTTGTCGCAAATTATCTGCCGCATATCACCGCTGATCGCAAAATCGTCGAAGGTACCGATAGCTCGATTATGGATATCTCAGAGAACGCTTTCTAACTTTAGATTGGCCTGAATTCAGATTGACCTAGATTGAGATAGGCTCCGTAAATGCTCAATAAGCACCGCGGCGAGTTGTATTTAGTTTTAGCTGCAATTTTCTTCTCCATTAACGGTGTCATTGTCACTTTGGTCCTGGACCACATGTCTACTTTCCGCTTGGCCCAGCTCCGTGCGTTGGGCACCTTCGCTTTACTCCTGATAATTACTTTGATTCAAGATCGTAAATCTCTAAAGGCGCAGCGCCGCGAAATTCCAACTTTGATTGTCTATGGAGTTATCGGTTTTGCAATGGTGCAGCTCGGGTATTTCATCGGCATCTCGCAAGGTGTTCCTCTTAGCCTGGTCTTAATTATCGAATTCACCGCCCCAATTTGGATTGTTTTATGGATCAAATTTGTACGTAAAGGCAAGGTTGCCAAGGATATGTGGAGCGCCATTGCACTCTGTTTGATCGGCTTAGTTCTGGTGGCAAAGGTTTGGGAAGGCTTCGCCTTTGATTTGATTGGAACTTTAGGAGCAGTTGGTGCCGCTATCGCACTAGCCGTTTACTTCTTGATGAGTGAGACGCAAGTTAAGAAGAGATCTGCACAAGCGATGATCGTCTGGGGGTTGGGCGTCACCGGAGTCTTCTGGTCAATATTTCTGCCAATCTGGACTTTCCCAACACAAATATTTACGGCAGAAATCAATCTACAGGGGCGCTTTGCAGAATATAGCGCTCCCGGTTGGTTATTGATCGCACATGTAATTATCTTCGGAACAATGGTTCCTTACCTCTTAGTCGTAAACGGAATTCGCAGATTGAACGCATCCACATCAAGTGTGATTGGAATGTTAGAACCGGTTATTGCTGGCATCTTTGCGTGGATCTGGTTATCGCAATCTTGGAGCGCGATCCAATTAGCAGGTGGAGCAATAGTTCTGATTGGTATTTATATTGCAGATCGCGCAAAGACAAACGCTAAATAACTTTATTCATTCCACGAACCAGCAGATGGATCTTGTGGCGCAGTGAAGTCGCGACCTGAGCCAACATTTGGCGCCATATCTGCAAAACGTGCAAAGTGAAGTTGAGCAGCAACTGTAATCGTCTTCGTTTGACCGTTACGGTGCTTAGCGACGATTAGATCTGCTTCACCTGATCGGTTCTGTGAGTCATACATATCATCGCGATGTAACAAGATAACTACGTCGGCATCTTGTTCGATAGAGCCAGATTCACGAAGGTCAGAGAGCATTGGTTTCTTATCAGAGCGCTGTTCTGGTGAACGGTTGAGCTGTGAGATCGCGATAACCGGAACGTTTAACTCTTTAGCCATAAGTTTTAAGTGGCGTGAAAATTCAGAGACTTCTTGTTGGCGGTTCTCAACTTTCTTGCCGCTAGTCATCAACTGCAGGTAATCGATAACAACTAATTTAAGGTCGTGGCGCTGCTTTAAGCGACGGGCTTTGGCTCGGATCTCCATCATGGAAAGGTTTGGAGAGTCATCGATAAATAAAGGTGCAGCAGAGATCTCTCCCATACGGCGGGCCAGCTTCGACCACTCTTCATCACTTAATTGACCGGAGCGAATATTATTTAACCCAACGCGCGCTTCTGCCGACAACATACGCATTGTGATTTCAGAGCGCGACATCTCAAGTGAGAAGATCACTGAAGTTTTTCCATCATGGATTGAGGCGTGGCGCGCGATATCAAGACCAAGAGTTGATTTACCAACTGCAGGGCGCGCTGCCAAGATAATCATGTTGCCTGGGTGGAATCCATGTGTAAGTAAATCTAAATCGCGAAATCCTGACTTAATGCCTTCAATGCCAGTTCCCTTTTGAATAGCTTCAATCTCATCAAGGGCTTCTGGTAACAATGTTGCAAGTTGTACATAATCTTCAGATGTGCGACGTTCGGTAACTGCATAAACTTCGGCTTGCGCTTGATCAACCGCATCATCGACCTCGCCTTCGACGTTGTAACCAAGTTGCACGATCTTTGTGCCTGCTTCAACTAAGCGGCGCATGATCGCGTGTTCACGAACAATCTTTGCGTAATAACTGGCGTTCGCCGCAGTTGGTACAGATGAAATTAAAGTGTGTAGGTAGGGTGCGCCGCCGGCGCGTGCAATGTCACCGCGTTTTGTTAGCTCTGCAGAGACTGTCACAGCATCGGCAGGTTCGCCGCGACCGTAGAGATCAAGCACTGCGTCATAAATTAACTCGTGAGCTGGGCGATAGAAATCGCGTTCGCGTAAAATCTCAATTACATCTGCAATTGCATCTTTAGATAACAACATTCCGCCAAGTACAGATTGTTCAGCGATTAAATCTTGTGGTGGTGTGCGCTCGAAATCTGCGCCAAAATTACTTTGCGAGTTGTTATAAGAAGAGTTTGCTCGCGAGGAGTTGTTGGGTAGTTCGGCGATGCTCACGGGTGAAACCTCCCACCTGCCACTGACAAAAGCGAGAGTGGTTGGGGATAAAGGTGTGTACAACTAGGTGGATAACCCTATTTTCCTGTGTAAATCCCTGTGTGCGGGGTGTGGGTAACTCTCTTAGAGGTAGCCCTTTTTAAGGAAAGCGCAGGTCAGGAGGGGGTGTTTATCCCTAACCCCTGTGCATGAAAGTAATTTTCAACTTCTCATTTAATGAGATCAAAAGACTTTAGGGAAGTAAAAACCCCGACCACATCAGTGGTCGGGGTTTTTATTAATTAATTTATTTAGCGGCAACCACGGTAACGGTAACTGTTGCAACAACTGAATGTGCAAGTGCAACCTTTACTGAGTGATCTCCAGCCTTCTTGATATGTCCAGCGGTCTTGATGCTGTGACGATCGATATCAACACCTGCGGCGGCTTTTACAGCTGCTGCAATGTCCTTGTCAGTGACAGAACCAAATAGACGACCAGCTGTACCAGCTTTAACGTTTATTGTGATCGTTGCCTTTTCGAGTGAGGCCTTTAACTCTTTAGCGTGATCGATATCGCGGACTTCACGTGCAGCGCGAGCGCGACGGATTCCTTCAATCTGCTTTTCGCCGCCGAGTGACCATGCGATTGCAACGCCACGTGGCAACAAGAAGTTGCGTGCGTAGCCATCTTTAACAGTTACTAC
>CAMAPO010000018.1 GCA_945860245.1 Bifidobacterium breve | reverse complement strand
GTAATAAAAAAAGGCCTTCAACTCCTTTGTGGAGTTGAGGCCTTAGGTTTGGCATCTATCGGTGTTATCCGATCGAACCTCCTGTGGCCTCATCCACGGCGTAAAAAGCTGCGTAAAACGCTGGCTTTGACGCTGCGGGCCAATTTGTATGCTTCTTTGTAGTCGCATGGAAATTGGCAGGCGAAGTAGCAGCACGGCGTGTAACGCGTGCTGTGGTGAATGAGTGAGATGTAAACATCGTTCATTCTCCTTTTTCTACCTGGCCTATTAGACCTTCACCAACTTGGTGAAAGGCAAGGGTAAACCACAGATAGAGGTCTGCGCAACCCAATTAAATCGAGTGAAAACTACGCGAGCAGGCCCGCCTCACGCAGGAATCTACTTGGGTTCTGGCGATGGCTGATATGTAGATCAACTTTGGCTCGCGTCATGCCAACGTAGAACAAGCGGCGCTCTTCATCGATCTGCTCATCAAGAGGCAATATGCCCTCGGATGCCCCGATTAAAAATACCCGCTCCCATTCCAAACCCTTCGCCGCGTGCAGCGTTGCCAAGGTAATTACCGGCATCGTTGGCGGATTGTTCTGTTGCACGCGATCTTCAATTTCTCGCAAATACCCGCGCAGCGTCTTGGGGCTGAAATTATTATCGCCATCTAGTTCGCGAGCTAAGTGCAACAACGCGGCAATTCCATCAATGCTTTCACCTGTTAAATGTGGTTGCGCCAATGTGCGAAGTTCATCTATCCACGAAACACCTTCCGTTGGCAACACAGATGCGCGCCGTACCTCTTTTAGAAAGTCGCGGACATCTTGGCGATCAAAGAATCGTTCGGTACTGCGCACTTGATAAGGCAGGCTCGCTTTATTCATTGCGCGCTCGACACCCTTTAATTGGTTATTAGTTCTTGCCAAGATAGAAATCTCTTGCGCTTGGGTTCCTGAATTTAATAGCTCAGTTATCTGCGCCAGCACGCCAGCAATTTCAGCATCTTCATTGGCATAACCATCGACCGAAGGCTTGGTTCCGTGATCGTTAAGTGCAATTAACTCTTGTCCCATCGCGCCATGACGCAAGAGTGCGTTAGCGGCAAAGGTAATTTCTGGGGTTGAGCGATAACCAGTACTCAAACGGATTACTTCGGCATCGGGAAAGCGTTGGGTAAAGCTATTTAGAAATACTGGAGTTGCACCCGCAAATGAGTAAATAGTCTGCGCGGGATCACCGACCACACAAATATCTTGGCGCGAACCAAGCCATGCATTGATCAAGCGCTGTTGCACCGGAGAGATATCTTGATACTCATCGATTGTGAAGTAACGGTATTGATCTTGCACGCGTTCGCGCACCGTGCGCTCTTCTTCGAGCATTGCAGCGGTCAGTAAGAGCACATCCTCAAAATCAATCGCTAACTCTTGTTTCTTTACACTTTCATATGCTGTGTAAACCTGCGCTAATTTTTCGGCGCTCACTCTCGGTTTCTGGCTGCGCTTTGCAATTTCATTTACAAAGTCTTCGGGGGCAACTTGTGAAACTTTTGCCCATTCAATTTCGCTAGCGATATCGCGCATTAACTCGCGCGATGTCGCACGTAGTTCACCTGATAACCCAGCACGATTAATCGCTTCTCCAATAAAGCCTGCCTTGGCGGTCATCAGTTCAGGCACTCGCCCACCAAATACGCTCGGCCAGAAGTAGACCAACTGCTTTAGCGCTGCAGCGTGGATTGTGCGTGCGGCAACAGTTGGGACTCCAAGTGCGCGCAAGCGAGTGCGCATCTCACCGGCTGCGCGAGATGTAAAAGTGAGTGCTAAAACTTTCTGCGGATCCATTGTTCCAATACTCGCGGCGTATGCGATGCGATGAGTTATTGCTCGAGTCTTTCCTGTTCCGGCACCGGCGATTACGCAGACTGGGCCGCGCGTAGCCAGTGCAACTGCTCTTTGATCAGCATCGAGAGCGGCCAATATCTCTTCAGCGCGAACTGCACCAGCGCCTTCGGTCATGCAGTCAACCAGCGATCGATCATCTTGCGCGATACCGAGATATCAGGTGGCAGCAAAAGTGTCCCGGCAGAAATTTCTGCCTTTAACTCATCGCGTGATAACCATTTAATCGCAACGATTTCTTCACCATCTGGGCGAGCACTTTCTGGAAAATCTGTAATCGCATCAAAGGAGATCATGATCGAAGCTGGAAATGGCCAAGGTTGTGATCCCAGATAATTAATCTCGCGGATAGCCAGACCAGCTTCTTCAAAGACTTCGCGTTGTACACATTGTTCGAAAGTTTCTCCGGGCTCAAGAAAACCAGCAAAACAAGAGAAGCGTCCTTCAGGCCAAATTGCTTGTCGTCCCAACAAGATTCGATCTTGGCTATCGCGTACTAAAACTATTACCGCACAATCAGTGCGGGGATAATGTTCGCTCTTATCCTTATCGCAAGTGCGAATCGCCCCACCAAGTGAGATAGATGTAGTTGCACCGCATCTGGCGCAGTGCGGGTGGGTGTTATGCCAATTAGAGAGTGCAACTGCGTGAAGTGCAATCTCCATCTGCAACTCATCGAGTGCTCCCCCAATTTCGCGCAGCGTTGCGTAACCTGCCGGGGCATGATCGTTCTCAGAGTTTGGATGCGGCGAATTCCAAGCAAAGTACGGTTCGCTATTTATTTGATCTAGCCCTAAGAAATATCGCTCACCAGATTTAAAGCCTTCGCTCTCAATTAGCGCGGCAATTTCTGCAGCGTTTAGAAAATTAAGTTGGTCGGCAGCTTTGGAAAGAGCGAGCCGCCCATCGCTAAAGTGCACGATCTTCGCCTGGGCCCAGAGCTGATCTAGCGAAACCTGATTTTTGCGCAGATGGGCAGAGCGGTCCATCCTCGATACCTGTCCGTTGACCGCGCTCATAAGGGTGAACGCTACTAGCCTTCGCCATATGCGCATCACCTCGTGGAATCTCCTTCATGGAATGGAGATCCCGCCGAATAAATCGGGGCCCTCGCTCGCGGCGCTACATCGAGCCATAGCCGCCTTATCTACAGATGTAATCGCAGTTCAGGAAATTGACTTCAACTTGCCGCGCTCAGGCGGAGTAAATCAAATCACTGAAGTCGCATCTGCAATGGGCGCAAAAGATTGGGCATTTGCGCCAAGCATCATCGGAACTCCTGGTGAAAAGTGGCGCAAGCTAAGTGGCGGCGATGCCAAATTGATAAACAATAATTCGAGTGAAGTTCTTACTGGAAGTTATGGAATTGGGATTGCCTCCAAAATTAAAGTTTTAAAGTGGCACCGTTTAGAACTTGGTAATTCACCAATTGGTATGCCCCTTGTTGTGCCAACTGAAAGTGAGACAAGTAGTCGACCAAAGCTCCGCGCAATTTATGTCCACGATGAACCACGTTTAGCGCTGGCAGCTACGCTAGAAAATGGTTTTACTATTGTTAATACCCATCTCTCATTTGTACCTGGCGTTAACTTTGCGCAATTAAAGAGGTTGAAGAAGTGGGCGCTGCAAATTGGTAGCGAAACTGATACCAAGGTCTTACTAATGGGAGATCTAAATCTTCCGAAGAGCCTTCCTGTAGCACTCTCAAAGTGGCGTTCGCTAATTACCCAAAATACATATCCGAGTTGGGGCGCTAAGGTGCAATTTGATTACATACTTTCCAATGAATTGACTCCCGATGAATATCAAATTTCTAAATATTCAACTACGGTAATCAGCGATCACTTGCCAATCGGAATCGATTTATTAATTTCCTAGCGATAAAAGGCTAATGAGTTCTGCCTCTGTAAGTAAATCTGCGCTGCGATCTGTCTGCCCACTTGGAACGTAATGGAAAGCCGCCGAGACTTGTGCTGGATCTACTCCTTTTAACTTTGCCCAGGCTAGGCGATATACCGCTAACTGCACCGCCGAAGATGGGCCCAACTTTGTGGAACCAGTCTTCCAATCAATGACTTCATATCGCCCATCTATTTCATATACCGCATCGATTCGCCCACGCACTAGAACTGGGCCAATTACCGCTTCAAAAGGCACTTCAACTGCAACTGGAATGCGCGACGCCCAATCCGATGCTAACCAAGTGTTTTTAAGGCCTTCTAAAGTTTGATCGGGCTCGAGCGGATCGAGAAAATCAAGATCATCATCATCAAATAGCGTTGCAGCAAGGAAGTGGCGTTCAATCCATAAGTGAAATGCAGTACCGCGACGCGAGTATTCATCTTGCGGACGAGGCATCGGGCGGCGGATATTTAACGCTAACTCGATTGGATCTTTATGCAGCGCTACCAGAGTTGAAGTAGAAAGACGCGGCGGCAAAGGTATCTCTAAGCCACCGCTACTGGCGCGCTTACTTTCATTAATTAACGCCCTAGCATCATCGGCCCAAGAAAGAATTTCTAAATCTGTACCGGCAAATTTATCCAGATCAATCGCAGCTGCACTTTGTACCACTTTGACCTTGGCATCAAATGCCTCACGCTTATCACCGAGCGGATCGCGGGGCCAGATTCCAGTTTCTGGGTTCTCTAGCTTCGGATTCTTAGCATCATCTTCAGGTTGCTCTGCATTATTTAAAATTACTCCAGAACTTTGTGCGACAAGGGCTACTTGTTCGAAGATAGTCGATGGCGCAACCCAATCGGCGCCATCACGCCACCAAGATGTAGTTGCAATCAAGTGGGTACGAGCGCGTGTAAATGCCACATAACCCAAGCGAATTTCTTCGCGAACTTTTGTGGAGTTACAGATCTTGCCGTAGGCATCGATCGCTTTCTTAGCATCAGAGTTCTTGGTAGCACCACCAAAAGAGAAGTGCGGAAGCTCTGCGTGATCACCACGGAGTTGAAAGGGGATATGTTTCTCATTGGTGATCCAGTTATCGGGATCTGATTTATTTATCATGGGGAAAGTGCCTTCAGCTAAGCCTGGCACAGCGACTACATCCCATTCAGCGCCTTTAGACATATGCACGGTAAGGATCTGAACAACATCACTGCGAACCTCAGGGGCGGCAGATTTGAGCCCACCTTCTTCTTCACCGGTGATATCGAGCCATTGCAAGAATGAGGAGAGAGTGCCCCCGCTGCGCGCAAATTTGCCAGCTTCATCTAAGAAGCGATCAATGTGGCGACGTCCCGAACCTGTGCCATCGCGCAACATCACTTCTTCTTCAAGTGCGAGATACCGTTCAATCTCATTTATCAAATCGGTAATGGTTCCACCAGCGCGCGAACGAAGACGTCGCAGATCAGCGGCAAATACCTTCAGTCGGCTGTAACCAACTTCGGTAAATGTCTTTCGATCACTCTTTTCAATCTCATCTAAAGTATCGATTAACGAACCTAAGAATTGATCATCAGCTTCTGCGCGTTCGGGATTGCCAGCGGCGATCTTTTTAATTAAGGATTTACTTTCAGCGCGCGAACCCTTAGCGCGATTACGCGAGTATGCACCTAAGGCTGCTAAATCTTTTGCGCCCAAATTAATTCTCGGTCCTACCAAATGGCGCATCAAAGCAGCGCCAGCATCGGGATCAGCAATCACCTTTAACATTGAAACAATGTCGGCGACTTCCGGCACATGGATCAACCCACCGAGTCCGATTACATCCACGGGCATTCCAGCGGTTCTAAGCGCGCTTTCAATTGCCGCGATTTGTGAACGCTTACGTACTAAGACTGCAAAAGTACTTCGCTTCTGTGCCGGAGTTGCTAGACGTTTCTCATCAAACCAAAGTGGCGCAAAGTAATCAGCAACTGCTTGCGCTTCGGCATCGATTGTTTCAAAGACCCCACAAACCAAATTGCCGGCGCCAGCACCGGGACGTGGCGTAAGTGGTGGAACATCGGCGCCTCCTTCGGCGCGAATTTGTGAAGAGACAACATTTGCAAGTTCTAGGATTGATTTATCGTTGCGGAAAGTTGTGAGCAGCGAATAACGCTCTGCTCCCGTTTGCCCTGAAACCTTCGGGAAATAACGGCTAAATGAGTTGATAGTGCCGGCAGATGCACCGCGCCAGGTATAGATCGCCTGACAAGGATCGCCAACTGCCATCACCGGATGTCCTGCGCCAAAGAGCGATGAAAGCATGCGGACTTGAGATTGCGAAGTATCTTGGTATTCATCGAGAAGAACGACAGAGTATTTAGCGCGCTCTAACTCACCAACGTCAGCGAAGTTGACTGCGATATCTGCAGCTAACGACATTTGATCATCAAAGGAGAGTTGTCCAGAGCGTTGGCGTCGCTCAATAAAACTTTCGACCATTGGCAGTAAGCCGGTTCGTTGAGTTAAAACGCGATTTACTTTGCGCACCTGATCATTTAAATCACCACTCATCGTTGAAAGCTCTTGCAAGACTGCTAGGTCAGCGGCCTCAATCGCATCAGGTGTCACCTGATGTTCCAGCATTAATTTAGTTAAACCAAGAAGATCGCTGACTACGGTATTTATTGCTGACTCATTTGTATAAGTCGCATCGTCCCAATTGCGGACTACATCATTTGCGAGTTGCCACATCGCAGCATCGCCCATTGGGGAAATGTCTGCATCAATACCAAAACGGATGGAGTGCTCGGATAAGAGTCGGGCGGCGTATGAGTGATAGGTAGTAACCGATACTTCAAGTGGCGTATTTTCTGGAATCAACTTTGCGGCACGAAGTTCTCGTAAGCGGGTTCGAATTCGTATCGCGAGCTCACCGGCTGCTTTACGGGTGAAGGTAAGTCCCAAAATTTGATCAGGTCGCACAAATCCATTTGCGACCAAGTAGATAACGCGCGCCGCCATAGTCTCGGTTTTGCCAGAGCCAGCACCTGCAATTACAACGGCAGGTTCAAGAGGGTTTGAGGTAATCGAAATAATCGCACTCTGTTCATCTGTTGGGTCATAAACTTTTGCGCCGACTTTTTGCAGCGCTGCAGCAATATCTTGTGGAGAATATTTCTCAATCATTCGATCACCGCCCGACCTTCATTTTGGATCGGGCAAACCGCTTTAACCACACATTTTTCACACATCTTATTGATTCGCGCCTGGAAGGTGGCGGCCCCCATGCCATTGGCGATCTCTTCAATCTTTGCCTTAACCTGCGCTTCATCGATAATAAACTGTTGACGAGTTGTGACCTTTACCGAATCAGATGCGAGATATACGAGTTCAGCGCCAGTTGATTTGGTTCCCGATAACTTCTTCTCGAATCCATCCAGGGCAACGGCTAATTGATAACAAGCCAGTTGCAGATTCTCTTTTGCCTTATCTTTGGTAATCGTATTCTTTCCCGTTTTAAAATCGATGACATAGAAATTGCCATCAGAGTCGACTTCAATCCGATCGACGTTACCGCGGATTTGCGCACGTCCAACTTTAATTGTGAAGGAGAGTTCCACGCCGGCAACATCACGTGGTGATGCGGCGTGGTATCGCGCAAAACGTTCCAGCATCTTGATGGCGCGCTTCAACGCCGTTGTGCTAACCCAGCCATCGGATGGATCAATAAGAGACCAGGAGCTTTGCAACTTCGAGATCAGGTCTGCATCTGAAATTCCGGGTTCTTCTACTTTAATTCGCGCAAATTCGTGGATTGCAGATCCTAAGATTTGCGCAGTCGAATCACCATTTGTTCCACCATTTTTCTCGAGGAACCATTTGACTCCACATTCGGTAAAGTTTTCGGCGCCGCTAGGCGAAACTTGAACATCGCCATCTGCAGGGACAACTGTTTCAGTTGAAGAGATCGCAAGGGCGCCAGTCCAATTTGCTGGATTTGCAGAATGAATGTCTGATTCAGATAAAGTCTTTAATAACGCTGCTGCAGTTGCTGCCTGGCTACCGCTTAAATTTTGGCGCAGCGTTGCTACCAGTGCAGAAGCGGTGAGCGGTCGCGGCACTTCTGTGATTGGAGCATCTTCCAGACCGGAGTTCTTATCTAACTCTTCAAAGTAGGCAGATGGCTCGTCATCTTCACGTTGAACTGCGGTGACGATTAAACCTTGGCGGGCGCGGGTTATCGCCACATGCAGCAGACGACGCTCATCTTCGGCCAACGCACCGGCAGCGATTACATCTAATTCGAGTCGAGCAAGATCACCGTGACGTTCGCGTTCAACCAACCGCTCGCTGCCCAGAAGTGAGCTGCGCTGGCGCAAATTTGGCCAGACTCCTTCTTGCAAACCAGCAACGGCAACTAACTCCCATTGTCGTCCCTTCGCGGAATGAACTGTCAAAATTTCTACAACATCAGGGCGCACTCCTTGCGAGGTAATAATGTCTCCAACAATTGATTCGCGGGCTAACTCATCTAGATAAGCAGATGGTTGTGAGTAAGGGAAACGTTCGGTGAAACGTTGTGCGCCATCAAAGAGTTGAATCATGGCATCAAGGTCACGATCAGCAGCAGCGCCGCGATTTCCACCGCGTAGAGCGGTATTGCGCCAAGCGGTACTTAACTTTTCATTATCGCTACTTTTGGCGTTGTCCCAAATCGCCCAGAGTAAATCTTCTGCTCGAGCGCCTTTCTTGCGGACCGACTTTCGTGCGTGTGCCAAAAGTTCGTAAATGCGGGTGAGAGATGCACTATCTTCAATTGGGATATCACCTTTATCGATGGCATCAATCAGCAACTGTGTTCCGCCCCGAGCGTCGGTAGCATCATCACGCGCTTCTAGAAGTGCGGTGCGGATTCGACGAAGTGATATCGCATCTGCACCACCAAATTCAGAGATCAATAAACGCTCGCAAGTATCAAGGTTTAGGCTTTGCCCACCAGTTGCAACGCGCGCTAATAAAATAAAGGGAGCAAGTGCGGGGTTGGCTGATAGCGCTTCCAAATCACCAGCCACCGGAATCGAAACTTGGGCAAAAGCGCGACGTAAAGCGCTGCCTTGAGTGCCTGCGGTGCGCAAGATGACCGCCATCTGTGAATATGGAATACCGTGCATTAAATGTGCGCGCTTGAAATGGTAGGCGATGTATTGCGCTTCCTCCGATTGCGAACGCAGGCGAGCTGCATCAAAAGCCTTATCTAACACTGGTTTTTCCGCGTAGGTGCAAGTGCGCTTGCGAGTCGGTGATGGTGCGCGAAATTGTGAGGTCACAGATTGGGCGATCTCAAATATTTCGGGGCAGCTGCGATAAGAGTTGGTAAGTGTTATGTGTTCGGCACCCTTAGCCAAATACTTATCTACTTCGCTCTTTAAGCCATCGGGATCAGCGCCGCGGAAGCGACCAACCGCGGAATCACCATCGTAGGCAATTACTAAATCGCTGCCACAGATTAAATCTAAAAGTGCGCGCTGGGCTGGATCACTCTCTTGGAATTCATCGACCATAATCGTTTTAAAGCGCGCTTGGATTTGTGCGCGTAAAGGTTCATTAGATTTTAAATATGCAATTGTGACGCTGATTAACTCAGAAGGATCAATGCGCATCTTGGCATCACCTGCGGCATCCTCGCGGATCGCCATAATTTTTTTATAGCGTGACCAGAAATCAGCGGCTGGTGCCCAGTACTTTTCTCCAACTTCTTTACCACGTTCGGCTAATTGCGCAGGAGTTATGCCACGTTCATTGGCGCGCATAATTAAATCGCGGAGTTCGCGGATAAATCCTTGCGTTAAGAGTGGATTACCTTTCTTATCTTCACCATCGTGCAAATCAACTGGCCATTGGCGGTAGCCATCAGTGACATCACCGTGCAGCAATTGTTCTATGAAATTTTCTTGTTCAGGGCCAGATAGCAAAATTGGTTCGTAATATGCCTCGCCAGTATTCATCTTCAGAATTGAGTATGCGAGTGAGTGAAAGGTGCGCGCCAGCGGTTCGTGCGCCGTTGATGTCGTGCGTAGCGCAATTGCATCGCGCATTTCAGAGGCGCGTTGGCGGCCGTAGGTCAGCATCAAAATTGAATCTGGGTCTTGTCCAGAGCTAATGCGCGCAACCGCAGCTTCGATCAATACCGACGTCTTTCCGGTACCTGGGCCGCCTGCGATAAATAAAGGCGTGCCGCGATGTGAAACCGCTTTAAATTGCTGGGGATCGAGCCCCACCGGCGCCGGCACAGCAGGGCTGTGCGTTAGCTTGATGGAGGGAGTAGTCATATGAGGTATTGAACCCCACACCCCTGACTTTTATTCCAATTACGCTCGAATTAAGAAGTTTGGTTCGCCTTCTTGGCGCGCGATGTAGCGCGGGCGCGCTCATCACCGTTGAGGGTTACCTTACGGATTCGAACAACGGCAGGAGTTACTTCAACGCATTCATCTTCACGACAGAATTCGAGAGCGCCTTCCATATTTAACTTCTTAGGCGGAATCAAACGCTCTGATTCATCTGTACCTGAAGCGCGCATATTTGTTAACTTCTTTTCTCGTACGCAGTTAACATCCATATCTTCAGAACGTGAGTTCTCGCCGATAACCATACCTTCGTAAACTTCATCGCCTGGTTCCACGAAGATACTGCCACGATCTTGAGTTCCGTACAACGCATAAGAAGTAACTACGCCAATACGATCTGAAACAAGTGATCCGGTTCCGCGAGTACGAATATCGCCATGCCATGCTTCATAACCATCAAAGACGTGATGGAGTAAACCTGTGCCGCGCGTTTCAGTTAAGAACTCAGTGCGGAAACCAATTAAGCCACGTGATGGAACGCGGTAATCAAGGCGGATCCAACCAGTGCCGTGGTTAACCATTTGTTCCATGCGACCTTTACGAAGGGCCATCAACTGAGTAAGCACGCCGAGATATTCTTCAGGGGCATCAATTGTTAAACGCTCCATCGGTTCGTGAACTTTGCCATCAATCTTCTTAATAACTACTTGTGGCTTTCCAACAGTTAACTCAAAACCTTCACGCTTCATAATTTCAACGAGCACAGCCAACTGAAGCTCACCGCGACCTTGTACTTCCCAAGTATCAGGACGTTCGGTATTTAAAACGCGCAATGAAACGTTACCGACTAGCTCTGCATCAAGGCGACTCTTTACTTGGCGGGCAGTTAACTTGGTACCACTCTTACCTGCAAGTGGGGATGTATTAATACCGATAGTCATAGAAATAGATGGCTCATCAACAATGATTAGCGGCAGTGCGTGTGGATTTTCAGTATCCGCCAAGGTCTCGCCCAAGGTAATAGTTTCAATTCCAGCGACCGCGATGATGTCGCCAGGATGGGCTTCAAGTGCCGGAACACGTTCTAGCGCTTCAGTAATTAAAAGCTCGCTAACCTTAACGCGCTCCATTGTTCCATCAGTCTTAATCCAAGTTACTTGCTGGCCCTTTTTAATAACTCCTTCGCGCACGCGACATAGCGCAAGGCGACCCAGGAATGGTGAAGAGTCAAGGTTGGTAACGTGTGCTTGCAAAGGCGCACCTTCGTGATAAACAGGAGCTGGAATTGCAGAGAAGATAGTGTCAAAGAGAACATCAAGATTTTCTTCTACCGGCATTCCGCCATCTGCTGGACGTGTAAGAGAAGCGCGACCAGCTTTTGCTGATGCGTAAATTACTGGGAAATCAATTTGATCTTCATTGGCATCAAGATCTAAGAAGAGTTCGTATGCCTCGTCAACAACTTCTGCGATACGTGAATCAGGGCGGTCAACTTTGTTGATCAGCAAGATAACTGGCAAATTCTTTTGCAGCGCTTTACGCAATACGAAACGTGTCTGTGGCAGTGGTCCTTCAGATGCATCAACGAGCAAAATAACGCCGTCAACCATTTCTAGTCCACGTTCTACTTCGCCACCAAAGTCAGCGTGGCCAGGTGTATCAATAATGTTAACAATGGTGTCGCCGCGCTTTACCGCAGTGTTCTTCGCAAGAATGGTGATGCCCTTTTCGCGTTCTAGATCCATTGAATCCATCATGCGATCTTGGCCTTCGCCTTGAACCTTGTGCGCCGCAAAAGCTCCGGATTGCCACAACATGGCATCGACCAGTGTGGTCTTGCCATGATCTACGTGAGCGATGATTGCGACGTTACGCAGATTTTCGCGCTTTTTGATTGGCAGATCTTTTAGATGGGCTTGTTGCTTTGACAAGAGAACTACTTTCGTAAGGAACCCAAGCGGTCTTTTCGACCATCTGGCTTCTAATGGAGGATCCAAAGAAATAGCGGCCAAAAAGCGCCGCACGTGGCATATCTTACTAAAGCCCTTGGATATGGACTAATTACCCGCTCATAAAGTAAGTATTAAATGGTGATTTACTCCATAGTTTTATTTTCAGGCTCGGTTTAAGATGGCGCTTATCAACTTCCAGGTATTAATGAACATTGAGCGAAAAGGTAGAAAAGTGACTGAAGCAATTAACGATCCGGCAAAGAGCGCTGCGATATCAGCAGAAGATCACCAATTTGTCTTTCACTCATGGTCGGCCCAAGGTGCAATTAAGCCGTTGCCGATTTCGGGCAGCGCCGGTTCTCGTTTCTGGGATTATGAAGGCAATACTTATCTAGATTTTTCTTCACAATTGGTCTTTACCAATATCGGACATCAACATCCTAAAGTTGTTAAAGCAATTCAAGAGCAGGCTGCAGTTCTTACAACGATTGCCCCACAACATGCCAGCGAAGTGCGCAATCAAGCAGCACACGCAATTGTTGATTTAGCCGGTGGAGATTTCGCTAAAGTATTTTTCACTGCAGCTGGCGCTGACGCAGTTGAAAATGCTATTCGTATGGCCCGTATACATACTCGTAAACATAAAATACTTTCAACTTACCGTTCTTATCACGGCAACACTGGTGCGGCGATAAATGCAACTGGCGATCCCCGCCGCTTCCCGAATGAATTTGCCTTCGGCCACGTTCACTTCTGGGGCCCATATCTTTATCGCACTGCATTCTGGGCGAAAGATGAAGCTGAAGAATGTGCACGTGCGCTAGAACACTTAGAACAAACGATTATCTTTGAAGGTCCAAATACCATCGCTGCAATATTAATTGAATCTATTCCCGGAACCGCTGGTGTCTTGGTTCCGCCAAAGGGTTATCTCGACGGCGTTCGCGCTCTGTGTGATAAATACAAGATTTTATGGATCGCCGATGAAGTGATGGCTGGCTTTGGTCGTACTGGTAAATGGTTCGCTTTCCAACATTCTGCTGCAATGCCAGATTTAATTACCTTCGCAAAGGGCGTTACATCAGGATATATCCCACTTGGTGGCGTTGTAATTAGCGGAGAAATTGCGAAAACCTTTGATGAGCAAGTATTTCCTGGTGGACTTACTTATATGGGCCACCCGCTTGCCACAGCCACTGCAGTTGCAACTATCCAGGTGATGAAGGAAGAAAAAATGGTGGAGAATGCTGCCGCCATAGGTGAAAAAATATTGGGTCCTGGAATTCACGAGTTAGCGAAGAAACATAAGTTAATTGGTGATATCCGTGGCGTCGGAGTTTTCTGGGGCGTTGATTTAGTTACTGATCGCGCAACCCGTGCTCCGTTGGCACCTTATGGTGGATCAAGTCCGGCTATGAATGAATTAGTCGCTGCTTGTCGCAAGAATGGGCTGATGCCATTTAATAACTTTAATCGCATTCACTTATGTCCACCGTGCAATATCAGTGAAGCAGATGCCAAATTGGGCCTTGAGATAATTGATAAATCACTTGGAGAAGTTGCTCAGCATTACACCGGTGCCTAGGTTTTTCTTCTCAAAAAAGGTTAAACGTTAAATCTAAACTCCACAACATCGCCATCGGCCATTACATACTCTTTACCTTCCATACGTACCTTGCCCTTAGCCTTCGCTTCCGCCATTGATCCGCATTCGATCAAATCGTTGAAGCTGACAATTTCGGCTTTAATAAAACCTTTTTGAAAGTCAGTATGAATCACGCCAGCGGCCATAGGCGCGGTATCGCCCTTATGAATTGTCCAAGCGCGCGCCTCTTTTGGACCTGCCGTTAAGTAAGTCTGCAAGCCAAGCACGCTAAAACCAACGCGGGCAAGGGTCGCAAGTCCAGGCTCTTTCAAACCGATTGATTGCAAAAGCTCCAGCGCATCTTCATCACTTAACTCAGCGAGTTCGGCCTCGGTTTTCGCATCTAAATAGATCGCTTCAGCTGGTGCAACTAACTCAGCTAACTTCTTGCGAAGTTCGCCATCGCTTAACTCGGCGGCATCGACGTTAAAGACATATAAGAATGGCTTAGCGGTTAACAAGTGAAGTTCGCGCAAAAGTGCTAGATCTAAGCCAGAAGATGAAAGTGGTTTACCGCTCTGCAGATGCGCTTCGGCCTGCTTTACCGCTTCCACAACGTGCGCAGTTTCCTTATTGACCCGCGCTTCTTTCTCCAACCGCGGCAGCGCTTTCTCAATTGTTTGTAAATCCGCGAGCGCGAGTTCAGTGTTGATTGTTTCCATATCGCTGCCGGGATCGATCCGCCCATCAACGTGCACCACATCGCCATCGGTAAAGACGCGAATTACCTGGCAGATCGCATCGGTCTCGCGAATATTTGCTAAGAATTTATTCCCAAGGCCGGCACCTTCGGATGCGCCTTTAACAATTCCGGCGATATCTACAAAAGAGAGCGCGGCGGGCAGAAGTTTTTCTGAAGCAAAGATTTCTGCAAGTTTGGCCAAGCGCTCATCCGGAACACCGACTACGCCGACATTGGGTTCGATCGTTGCAAAGGGGTAATTTGCGGCGAGGACGTTATTTTTGGTGAGCGCGTTAAAAAGGGTCGACTTTCCGACGTTGGGCAGGCCGACGATTCCAATTGAAAGGCTCATAGGAAGCAGAGCCTACGCGTGATTGTCGGTGCTTCCTGCCACGATAGGGCCATGTCAAGCACAGTAGTGGCCATTCTTACACTCGCCATCGGGCTCTTAATTGGGCTAGCCCTCGGATATTTAATTGCGGGTCGACGCACATCCTCTGATGGCGCATCTGCAGCAGAGTTTGTTTCAGTTCGCGCCGAACGAGATCTCTATAAATCCGAACGCGATAACGCAATGGCCGGATCCAAACTTGCAACTGAAGTTGAAGCGATGAAAAATGCGATGGAGAAATTGCAGAAAGAGGCAGCCGATGCTGATCGCCGTCGCATCGAAGCTGAATCCGATATCCGCACTCAAGTTCGCGCAATGTCTACCCACAACGAATCGTTGGTTGTGCAAACTAAAGCGATTGCTGGTGCGCTCTCTAATTCACAAACGCGTGGCAAATTTGGTGAAGCCCAACTAGAACTTATGTTGCAAGGTGCTGGTTTACGTAAAGATATTGAATACACCGCACAGCGCTCCACCACTGATGCTGATTCTTCAGGCATTCCCGATATCACCGTGCACATGCCGGGTGGCAGTAAATTATTTATCGACTCAAAGTTTCCCTTCGACCGCTTTATTGAAGCGTACGAGGTTGAAGATCCCGCTGAGCGCGAGCGTTTATTTAGCGAGCATAAGAAAGATTTAGCGAGCCACGTTGTCACTCTGGCTAAGCGCGGCTATCACGAATCCCAAGATTCACCAGACTTTGTAATTCTCTTTGTCCCATTTGAATCTTTACTTACTGAAGCGCTGCGCGTTGATCCACTATTTCTTCAAAATGCCTTCAAATTAAATGTAACTATAGCCACCCCAACATCAATGATGGCGCTGCTGCGCACTATCGGCAACGTTTATTCACGTAACTCCGTGGCACTTAACGCAGAAAATATCGCTAAATCTGCAGCGGTCTTTATGAAAAATCTGACTCTTCTGCACACTCGTATCGTTAAAGTTGGCACTGCAATCAACTCACTATCTAAGGCCTATGGAGATCTCAAGACTACTTCTGAGGTCACCGTTAAAAACTCGGCGGCAAAGATTCTGAGTTTCGGAGTCACTGGTGATAAAGCTAAGCTAGCCATTGCCTATCCAGATGAACCAGCAGAGATACGCGAATTAAAAGATAGCGACCAAATTGAAGAAGAAGACTTTATCGATGCTGAAGAAGTAAAGGATGAAGAATGAGCGGACCTGGACTTAAAAAAGAGGGTGTAGTGGTTCTGCAATCCTTCTTTATCGCGCTCTTCACCGGAATCGAACTGCTATTTCGCAGCGGCGCCGGAATTATTAGTGGCTTAATTCTCTGCCTAGTTTTATTTGGTGGTATTCGCTTTGGCCGTAAAGGCACAACTTATGTCGCAGTCGTTACTCCCCCATTGGCATTTGCAGCAACGGTGCTTCTCTTTCAATTTCTCTCTGTCGGCCTGAGCCCATCACGTCTTGGCCTGGAATTCATCGCATCGCTAGCCGGCATCGCACCGTACTTAATGGCTAGTGCTTTATATGGTTGGTATATCTATCTCAATCAGAAAGCGAAATTACGCGGACCCAAACCACGCGATTAACTACTTGCTGGCGCTCTTTAAATCTTTACGGAGCTCAGGTGGTAGAGAAAAAAGCAGCGTCTCTTTTGTAGCGGTAACTTCTTCAACTTCACCAAAACCACGTTCGGCTAGCCAGGCTAGTAAGTCGCGAACTAAAATTTCTGGAACAGATGCACCGCTAGTTACTCCCACGGTTTCCACACCGGTTAGCCAACTTTCATCGGCTTCTTCTGCATAATCAATTAAGTAAGCGTTGGCAGCGCCATATTCCTTGGATACTTCAACCAAGCGCACTGAATTTGATGAATTAGTAGAACCGACTACCAGAACTAAATCGGCTTGCGCAGCAATCTGTTTAATTGCTTCTTGGCGATTTTGGGTTGCATAACAAATATCATCAGATGGTGGATTAGCGATCTCTGGAAAGCGTTCTCTTAGGATCGCTACCGATTGCATAGTTTCATCAACACTTAAAGTGGTTTGGGTGAGCCAGACCAATTTCTTACCTGGCGTTGGCACGATGGTGCGCGCTTCATCCAAACCATCGACGATGCGCACTTTGCCAGGTGCTTCACCAGCAGTGCCTTCGACTTCTTCATGGCCGTTGTGGCCAATTAATAAAATCTCGGTTTCATCATCAGCAAATCGTTTTACTTCATTATGCACTTTTGTAACCAGCGGACAGGTAGCATCGATTGTTTTCAAATTTCGGGCAGCGGCTTGCTCGTGAACCGCAGGTGAAACACCGTGAGCTGAAAAGACGACAGTTGCACCTTCTGGAACTTCATCAGTTTCATTTACAAAGATGACTCCGCGCGCTTCTAGGGTCGAGACCACATGCTTGTTGTGGACGATCTCTTTGCGCACATAAATCGGAGCGCCATAGAGCTCCAGCGACTTTTCAACGGTGATCACGGCGCGGTCGACTCCAGCGCAATATCCGCGCGGCGCAGCCAGGAGAACTCTCTTACTCACGTGGGTGAGTCTATTAGGCTCGCCCCATGTTCGAAACTTCAAGTGAATCCCCCGCACCAGTCCGGGTGGTCTCTGAGGCGATTAAAGAATATGTAGAACGACTGGGCCCGATTTGGATTGAGGGCGAGATATCAGAACTCAATGAACGAAGCGGCGCAATGGCATTTATGCGCCTGCGCGATACATCAGTTGATATGAGTCTTTCGGTGATGTGTTACAAAAATGTTTTGGCTGCGGTGCAACCGCTGCCAGCAAATGCGCGCGTAGTTATTCACGCCAAGGCATCGTGGTTTACTAAAAATGGATCTCTCACCATGTCTGCCAAAGAGATTCGCCAAGTTGGCGTTGGTGAATTATTGGCCAGGTTAGAAGCTTTAAAAGGTGTCTTAGCGGCAGAAGGTTTATTTAGCGCAGATCGCAAAGTTGCCCTGCCGAAGTTGCCCCGCAAAGTTGGATTGATCTGCGGCCGCAATACCGATGCTGAGAAAGATGTCGTAGAAAACGCGCGCCGCCGTTGGCGGGCAGTTGAATTTGAAATCCGTGAAGTTGCGGTGCAAGGAGCAGCCGCCGTTGTTGAAGTATCTGCGGCGCTGCGCGAACTCGAAGGTATGGCAGAAGTAGATGTCATCATCATTACTCGCGGTGGCGGATCATTTGAAGATTTGTTGCCCTTTAGTGATGAATCACTGGTGCGCCTTGCCGCAAGTTGTCAGACCCCAATCGTTAGCGCTATCGGCCACGAGAAAGATTCACCACTGCTTGATCTAGTCGCGGACTATCGCGCATCAACTCCGACTGATGCCGCAAAACGTGTAGTGCCAGATATAGAGCAAGAGATTTCAGATATCAATAAAATTCGTGACCGTATTTATCGCAGATTACTTTCGAGCGTTGAATATGAGTTAAATCAGATTGCCCAATTGCGTAATCGCCCTGTGATGAAAGATCCTGGCGTGATGATCAAGGTCCGTAAAGATGATCTATCTGCGCTGCGCGATCGCTCGCATCGCGGATTTAAGGCTCTGCTCGATATCGAAAAGAAGGAGATTAAAGGGGTTATTGCCCACCTGCGATCGCTTTCTCCGCAATCGACTATGGATCGCGGATATGCCGTGGTTCAAAGCGATGATGGAAAGATTGTGCGCGATGCCACAAAGTTAAAGGCAGGATCTGTGCTGCGAATACGCGCTGCTAAGGGCGAAGCTAAAGCCAGTGTGCTGGCGAGCGAGTAGATTTAACCCATGGCCGCAAAAGATGGAAAGCCTTCATATGAAGAAGCGCGCGATGAGCTAAGTGAAATCGTTGAATCCCTCGAAGATGGCAGTGCAACTCTGGAGGAATCGCTAAAGCTCTGGGAACGCGGTGAAGAGTTAGCCAAGATCTGCCAAGAATGGTTAGACGGGGCGAAGAAGAAGTTAGATGCTGCAAAGAAGCCAGCCCAATAATGTCACCACAATTTTCTTACTCAGATTTACTGCCGCTGGGTGAAGATAAGACTAAGTACCGCAATATTGGAAATTCTGGCGTCAGCGTTATCAAACTCGGCGATCGCGAATTTCTGCAGGTAGAACCAGAGGCGCTAACGCTACTGAGTGAGACAGCAATCCACGATATTTCACATTACCTGCGCGCCGAACACTTGCAGCAGTTAGCAAATATTTTAAAGGATCCCGAAAGCTCTCCAAATGATCGCTTCGTCGCACTTGACCTGTTAAAGAACGCCAATATCTCTGCCGGTGGAGTTCTGCCGATGTGCCAAGACACCGGTACTGCACTGGTGATGGGCAAGCGGGGCCAATATGTTTTGACTACCGCTAAAGATGAAGTTGCAATCGCACAAGGTATTTACAACGCATATACCAATCTAAATCTGCGGTATTCACAGATGGCCCCGACGACCACATGGGAAGAGAAGAACACCGGCAATAACCTGCCGGCACAAATTGAAATTTTTGCAGATTCAGATCACCAAGATGAATACAACCTAATGTTTATCGCCAAAGGCGGCGGCAGCGCCAATAAGTCATTTTTATATCAAGAGACTAAATCTGTTTTAAACCCAGCGGCATTTATGAAGTGGTTAGATGAAAAGCTGCGTTCTATCGGAACCGCAGCTTGTCCGCCGTATCACTTGGCAATTGTTATCGGTGGATTAAGCGCAGAACACAATGTGAAGACGGCAAAGTTGGCCAGCACCAAGTATTTGGACTCTCTCCCAACATCAGGTGATGCCGCAACTGGGCATGGTTTCCGTGATTTAGAACTAGAAGAGCGCGTATTAGAACTAACGCGCACTTTAGGAATTGGTGCACAATTCGGCGGCAAGTACTTCTGTCACGATGTGCGCATTGTTCGCTTGCCCCGCCACGGCGCATCGCTGCCAATTTCAATCGCAGTTTCATGTTCGGCAGATCGCCAGGCTAAGGCGAAGATCACTAAAGATGGCATCTTCTTGGAAGAGTTAGAGCGTGATCCAGCACGATTCTTGCCTGATACAACTGATGAGCATTTAGACGATAGCGTTGTAAAGATCGATCTCAATCAACCAATGGCTGCGGTGCGCGCCGAACTATCAAAACATCCCGTTAAAACTCGCCTTTCACTATCCGGCACAATCGTGGTCGCTCGCGATTTAGCACATGCCCGTATTAAAGAAGCCCTCGATGCTGGTAAACCGCTGCCACAATATTTAAAGGATTACGCGGTTTATTACGCAGGTCCCGCTAAAACTCCAACAGGTTATGCCTCAGGTTCTTTTGGCCCCACAACTGCCGGTCGTATGGATTCATATGTTGAACAATTTCAAGCCGCAGGTGGATCATTTGTAATGCTCGCTAAAGGCAACCGCTCAAAAGTTGTCACCGATGCTTGCAAAGCCCACGGCGGTTTCTATCTCGGATCAATCGGTGGACCGGCAGCACGCCTTGCGCAAGATTGCATCAAGAAAGTTGAAGTCTTAGATTTTGAAGATTTAGGAATGGAAGCAATTTGGAAGATCGATGTTGTTGATTTCCCAGCCTTCATCGTTGTAGACGATAAAGGAAATGATTTCTTTGCTGAGACCTCAAAATTGGTCTCAATCGGAAGAAAGCCAGAGATTTAAGGTTTAGTAATCGCGGCTTTCTGGGCCGCAGAAAGACCGTTAAACACATCTGTTGGCACGGCTGTCGACGCTTCAGGTGTTAATGCACCAAGTTGAGCTGTACTCCAACTCTTTGCCTGTGATAATTGCAAGCCAGCAACAGCCTCTGGTGACAGCAACGAAATATCCTTCTTTTCCATTGCTTTAACTGAAGTGGCAGGTAGTTGGCCTAACTGTGAAGGTGTCATACCTGCAAATGCTGCAGATGGAAGCGCCTTAACCTGATTCGGTGTCATCTGTTTAAACGTGGCAGGTGGTAATTGAGTTAATTGCTCTGCGCCCATTCCGGCCATAGCAGTTGGTGGCAAAGCTTTCATTTGATCTGCACCCATACCTGCAAATGCTGCAGGTGCCATTGCACCAAGATCTTTGGAGTCAAAGCTCTTCATCGCAGTTGGTGGCATTGCTTTCATTTGATCTGCGCCCATACCTGCAAATGCTGTAGATGCCATTGCTTTAATTTGCTCTACGCCCATACCTGCAAATGCTGCAGGTGGTAGCTGGCTAAATTGCTCTGCGCCCATTCCGGCCATCGCAGTTGGTGGCAAAGCTCTCATTTGATCTGCGCCCATACCTGCAAATGCTGCAGGTGCCATTGCACCTACTGCCTTTGAATCAAAGCCCTGCATCGCAGTTGTTGGCATCGCCTTCATCTGATCTGCGCCCATTCCTGCAAATGCTGCAGGTGGTAACTCCTTCATCTGATTTGCTCCCATACCTGCCATCGCCGATGGTGGAAGCTGTCCAAATTGCTGTGCTCCCATTCCGGCCATTGCTGCAGGTGGCATTGCTTTCATTTGATCTGC
>CAMAPO010000017.1 GCA_945860245.1 Bifidobacterium breve | reverse complement strand
CCGGTTGGGATAACTTCAATGATCGTGTTTTGACGATCAGACATTTTCATTACTGCGCCTTTTCCAAATTGACGTTCAATCTGAGCGAGCGCGGTATCGAGCGCCTTTTGGCGATCGGATGTGTTTTTTTCTTCGGCTTTATTTGCTTTTTCAGCAGCCACGTTTTTCTCCTTTAGATAAGAACGTCTATGCATTGCGCATATTCGTTGGTAGTCGGCCCAGAAGGTACGGAACTCCAGCGACGGCCTACGAGGCTTATAGAGAGCCTGTGGGCGGATGATGGAACCGCTCTGGTTGTGCAGGGATAACTTTATCCGAACATCTGTTCGAAAGGTATCAGGCGCGACTGACAACGCCTTTAGGCGTGTCGCAAAGGGCTAGACAACTCCTTTGAGCGCGTTGTGGCGTGGGAGGATTCGAAACGTGTTGATCCTGCTGCCGCCATCTGAGAAGAAGAACGTCACGACCAAGCCAACGCCTGCGATCAACGTCTACACCGGGGTTCTTTATCAGGCCCTGGATTGGGCGAGCCTTTCCGTAGCTGCCAGAAAGCGTGGGGCGAGCGCGGTGATGATCATCTCGGCCAAGTACGGGGCGGTGCGTCCAGATCAGCTAATCGAAAGTTACAAAGAGAAGATCGATAACAGCGCTATGCGCGGACCCGTTGGCAAAGTATTGGATGCGATCAAGACCCCATTGATCGTGGACTGTCGCTCTTCAACATATAAAACGGTCTGGCACTCCCCTGTTGATAAAACTGTTGAAGTTCGCATCTCAACGGTTGTAAATGGCGTGCGCACGATTGTGACCCATATGTCGAAGAAGACTCGTGGAGAGATTACGCGCTGGCTATTGCAATCGCGTTCGCTGCCCAAGACCCCAGAAGACTTGTATGCAATCGTTTCGGAAAAATATCCGTGTGCACTTACTCCAAGTGATGGACAGGAACCTTGGGTGCTGGAAGTTATTGCAGTTTAGAAGATTACAAATTGTTAATTTCTAGCGAGATATCCCCAAGCTAGGCTGGCGGCAATAGATACCCAAATTTGATAAGGAACAAGAAGTAGCCCCATCGCCATCGATGCCCTAAAGGCTAGAAGAAGCACTGGGAGTGTTAGAAGTGCAGCAGAAGTTAGCGCTATTGATGCGAATAAGAAATTATGAGGAACATAGAATTGATAAGCCCAAGTTAGCGCGGCGGCAATGCTAAAGCCAAAGAAAGCTAGCCAAGTAATATTTTCAAACCGAGTTAATGACCTTGATACTTGATATGACGCTATTCCAAGAACGGTAAAGTTATAAGGCCAGATCAATCCGATAACTGCGCTAGGTGGCTGCCAGGGTGGACGATTCAGCGATGCATACCAGCCAGGTGAGGAAGAGACCCAGATTCCTGAACCGAAGGCATAGATAAAGACGAGGAGAATTCCTATTGCAGCGGTGATTAACTTGAAATCCACAGTAAGAATCTAGCGGTATTTTTCGGTTTCGCTTGGGCATTGCTTGCAGACCGCGCGCCAAATTTCATCTGCTTCAAATCCATCCTTAAGCGCTTCATCTACCGTGCGGCTTCCAAGTTCGCTAATGGCAATGTCCTGGCAAAATGATGGTGCCCATTGTTGGCCGAAAGAGAGCGTGAGGCGCTCACGCAGATCAGAAATACGCATTTAAAAGTTAAAAGAGGGTGCGATCGACAAGAAGTTCGGCTTGTTCGCGTGATTGTTTAACGTTTAAAGGTTGCATTACTTGTCCAATGAGCCAACGCATTGCAACTCCGGTGCCAGCTTCAGATTTAGTGGCGCTATATAAACAGCGCGCTAGCTCTAAATAAAGTGGGTGGTCGGCATGAGCCAATGCATCAGTCAGCGCTCTTTGATCATGCACGCGCATCGCAGCAAGAGCAGAATCTGCAGAAATATAAAGGGAGAGTTTTTCTAGGGCATCGGCTGGTGTGCCAGCTTTATTGGCGAGCTCGATCATGTATTCAACTTCTGCGGTAATCAGCGCAGATATAACAGCGTTCTTATCGCGGTAATGGTTATATAAAGTTGCACGCGATACTTCAGATGCATCTGCGATTTCAATCATTGAAATATTAGATAGCCCAGATTGGGCGATTAAAGTTTTGGTACCTTCGAGAATTGCGCTCTCTGTTCGGCGATGTGTCGCGCCTTGAGTTGCGTACTTAGGCTGCGTCGACAACGGACAACTTCGCGCTCTCGAGAACTTTGAGTTCAGTTGAGACGTTTGCCACCACGGTAGAAAGTGTTAAGCCAAGTGCTTCGCAGATTGCATTTAGAAGTTCAGATGAAGCCTCTTTCTGGCCACGTTCTACTTCTGAGAGATAACCAAGTGAAACGCGCGCTTCACGGGCGACATCGCGCAGTGTGCGTGATTGCTCGGTGCGGGCAGCGCGAAGAGTCTGGCCAACTGCGGTGCGTAACAAAGCCATAGCGGTCATCCTTTCTGCTGCGCCGGAGCGCTGATATCTCGTTGCCTAAGGATACGCGCAAATGAGGCGATCGCGCTTGCTACCGTGGCGTTTCGCACGACTTCACGGTCACCAGAGAGTGAAAGCTCAATAACTTGAACTGTCGGGCCAACAAAGGCTACGAAGACTCGACCCGCATCTGACCCATCTGATGGACCTGGGCCGGCGACCCCAGTGGTTGCAATCGCCCAAGTTGAACGAAAAGATTTAATTGCACCGCGCGCCATTTCAATAGCGACTTCTTCGCTCACAACTGAGTTCGCTGCAATTACAGATTTGGAAACGTTTAACTGTGAAATTTTTACTTCTGGTCGATAAGCGGTGATTGACCCGAGAAAGACATCTGATGCGCCCGGAACAATTGTTAGCGCGTGGCTTAGCCCTCCAGCAGTTAGCGATTCAGCTGTTGCAAGAGTCTCACCGCGAGCTCGTAACGAGCCGTGGATATCAGAGATTAAAGCGATAATCTCATTTGTTAGCGCCACGAAAACATCCAATCAACTTTTAGAAACAAAGGCAGATCGTACATAGTACACACCAGTAATGATAGTAAGCGCAATCGCAATATACATAAATCCATCACGGAACCAATATAGATCTGGGCTAAGTGGAAGTACATAAAAACCTGTACCGAAATTTTGGAAGGTTGCTTTTATCTTTCCACCTTTATTTGCCGGAATCACTCCTCGCTTAACGATAGCCAACCGGAAGAAGGTAATGCCAATTTCGCGCGCCAAGATAACAATCGTGATCCACCAAGGCATGCGCCCAAGAATTGAGAGACAGACCATGGCAGTGCCAACCATTGCCTTATCGGCAACTGGGTCAAGAAACTTTCCAAGTTCGGTGATCTGTTGTCTGCTGCGCGCCAATTTTCCGTCGACGATATCGCTTAAACCAAGAATGAAGAAAATCCACCAAGAAACAATCTGCCAGCTGTAATCATCTCCGCCATTTATAAATAAGGCGATTGCGCCAAATGGGATTAGAACCAATCGCCCGATGGTTAGCGAGTTAGGAGTTATGAAGGCGGGAAGATTCATAGCGCCCGCGCCACTAAATCTGCGCCCATTGAATCTATGATCACCGCATCAATATATTGGCCAACTTCAAAATTGGTATCGATAAAGGAAGTTGTTCCATCAACTTCTGGACCTTGATGCGCTGATCGGCCTTCTTGTAACTCTTTATCTTCAATAAGCACGCGCACACTTTCGCCGATTCTTGCAGCGGCGCGAAGCGAGACCATCTCATCAGCCAGCGAGGATAAAGATTCCACCCGTTGGCGAATCACATCTTCCTCAACTTTATCTGCCAGATCCAACGCTTCGGTATTATCTTCATCGGAATACCCAAATATTCCAATGGCATCTAACTTTGCTGCGCTCAGAAAATTCGCTAACTCATCAAAATCTTCCTTTGTCTCCCCCGGAAACCCGACTATGAAGTTAGAGCGGATCCCAGCTTCTGGCGAAACGGCGCGAATCTGGGAGATTAAATGTAAGAACTTCTCAGAATCTCCAAAGCGACGCATTCTTCGTAAGACCGTTGGGCTGGAGTGTTGAAAAGAGAGATCAAAGTAAGGTGCAATTTTCTCAGTTTCAACCATCGCCTGCAATAAAGATGGACGCATCTCGGCAGGTTGCAGATATGAAAGCCTTACTCTCTCGACTCCCTCAATCGCGGCAAACTCTGGCAAGATTTTCTCCATCAACTTTAGATCACCCAGATCTTTACCGTATGAAGTTGTATTTTCACTGACCAAGAAAAGTTCAGTGACTCCGTTTTGGGCAAGCCATCTTCCTTCTTCAATAATTTCAGTTGGTTTGCGCGAGATAAAGGAACCCCGGAAATATGGAATCGCACAGAAAGAACAACGGCGATCACAGCCTGATGCGATCTTTAGCGGTGCCCAAGGTGCGCTGCCAAGTCGTTTACGAAAGAGAGAGCCACCAGCGCCTAATGATGATGCATAAGATTCATTGATTGCTTCTTCTCGCGCCGCGGGGCGATCGGCAGGTGCTATGGGCAAAAGTGAACGTCGATCACGTGGAACATGTGGAGTGTGTGCATTTCCTGAGACGATTGATTGCAATCGCGCAGAGATATCTTGGTAATCATCAAAACCTAAAATGCCATCGGCCTCCGGAAGCGCCTTTGCTAACTCTTGCCCGTAGCGTTCGGCCATACAACCAACAGCGACTACAGCGCGCGTTTTACCGTGCCCCTTTAGCGAATTAGCCTCTAAGAGCGCATCAATTGAATCCTTCTTCGCTGATTCAATAAACCCGCAGGTATTAACCACCGCAACTTCGGCTGCTTCAACATCTGAAACTAAGGTCCACCCATCGGCGGCTAGGCGGCCAGCTAACTCTTCAGAGTCGACTTCATTGCGGGCACATCCCATGGTGACAATTGCAACGGTCCGACTCATTTGTCAGATGGTACAGCGTTGTCGCCTACTTAGATCTGAAAGTCTTACGAATCTCTTGGTTACGTGCACCGAGTGAGGCAATTTCCTCGCCATTTAACGTTAAATCTAGATCTCCAGCATTGCTCAAATAGATGCTGATCGAATTTGGCGCGCTAAAACTCTTGGAATCTCCTTGAAACAGCGGCCCTTTATATAAATGTTTTTTATCTACTACGACATCGATATTGGAATTACCGCGGGCTGCCGAAATCGTCAGCGTCATTTTTCCAGAAGCCGAAGGTTTAACCTCAATTTCCTGCGATGTAGATGGCGAAGGTTCGGTTGGCGGTGTCGCCGATGAAGTATCAGCGGGCGCAGGGCTAGTGACGACAGTAGGGGTAGCGGTAGTTTTTGAATTTGAGATGATTATCTGCCCACCTGCCAATGCTACTAATCCGATAACGGATGCGATGGCTAAAGACTTCCAAGAAATTTTTTTTCGCTCATTGAAGATTCTTGTAACGCTATTTTCGACCAACATGTCGTGAATCTTGCGAACTTCTGATGAGTGTTCATTGTTATATAGGTCAATTAGGGTTTGCGCATCGACAGAGATAATCGCCGCAATATTTCGCAAGTGTCCGCGGGCGTAAGTATCTCCCCCGCAATGAATAAAGTTATTCTTTTCAATTTCTTTTAACAATCCGGCACGAATACTCGTGCGCTCTGCAAGTTCGTCAATGCTCAGGCCCGCACTTTCGCGCGCACCTTGCATAAACTCACCTAGTGACATTTCAACTCTCAACTCTCAATTTTTCTGAAATCTGGATTTCTAAAGTCTAGAGCGCTTATCACCCCGTGCCTAGCGGTCAGGGTGATGAGAACCAAAGATCACCCTTGGGGCTAGTCCCCTAATTGGTTAACTACTGATGAATTTTAGTAATTACGCAAGGTTGCAAGCACGGAATCGAGTTCATCTGGCTTGACCATGACGATGCGTGCCTTAGAGCCTTCTGATGGTCCGACAATCCCACGTGATTCCATTAAATCCATCAAGCGCCCAGCTTTAGCAAAACCAACTCGCAATTTTCTTTGCAACATAGATGTGGAACCAAACTGAGTTCCGACCACAAGTTCAACAGCTTGTAAAAGTAAATCTAAATCATCGCCGATATCTTTATCAACCAATTTATTGGTTTGCGGCACAACGGTGACATCCTCCCGATATCGCGGAGATAACTGCTTTTTAACGTGGTTTGTTACAGCTTCAATCTCTCGCTCAGAAACATATGCGCCTTGAATACGAATCGCGCGAGATGCGCCCATTGGAATAAATAGCGCATCGCCTTGGCCAACAAGTTTTTCCGCACCTGGACTATCCAAGATAACGCGGCTATCTGCTAGTGAACTTGTTGCGAAGGAAAGTCGAGACGGCACATTGGCTTTAATTAGACCAGTAACCACATCTACTGAAGGTCGTTGCGTTGCTATTACCAAGTGAATACCAGCAGAGCGAGCCAACTGGGTAATTCTGACGACAGAATCTTCTACTTCGCGCGCGGCGATCATCATTAAGTCTGCTAGCTCATCAATGATTACCAAGAGATACGGATAAGGCTCAACTACCCGATCACTTCCCGGGGGTGCAATTACCTTTCCGGCGCGAACGGCCTTGTTGAAATCATCGATATGTCTAAATCCAAACGTTGAAAGATCTTCATATCGCAGATCCATCTCGCGAACCACCCAAGTCAGTGCATCAGCAGCTTTCTTAGGGTTGGTAATAATCGGAGTAATTAAATGTGGAATACCTTCATAGGCAGTTAGCTCCACGCGCTTGGGATCGATCAGCACTAAACGCACATCATCAGGGGTGGCGCGCATTAAAATTGAGGTAATCATCGCGTTAATCATGGAAGATTTACCGGCACCTGTTGCACCCGCTACAAGTAAGTGAGGCATTTTCGCCAGATTGGCACAGACGAAATTACCTTCTACATCTTTACCGAGCGCAACCAACATCGGGTGGTGGTCTTGACCGGCAACACTTGAGCGCATTACATCGCCTAAAGCGACGATCTCACGATCTGCATTTGGAATTTCAATTCCAACAGCAGATTTTCCGGGGATCGGTGAAAGAATTCGCACATCACCGCTTGCTACTGCATAGGAAATATTTTTAGCAAGAGCAGTTATCCGCTCAACTTTTACAGCGTTGCCTAACTCAACTTCATAACGCGTAACTGTTGGCCCGCGCATAAATCCAGTTACTTGAGCATCAATTTCAAATTGGGCAAAGACTTCGGTGAGCGCTGCGACAACTGTGTCATTAGCCTTAGATTTCGCTTTAGCGGCAGGTCCAGTGCGGAGCAAATCTTGTGGCGGCAAGGTGTAATGCGAGTCAGCGGTCAATAGCAGTTGTTCGGGACGCTTTGTTGTTGTTGGGGTGCTAGAAGCAGCAGGGGTCTGTATATGGCGCGGAACTTCAACTGTGAACTCTTCATCAAATTCTTCTTCATCTAAATCTTCTTCAACTACCTCATCAGCGTGATGGTTCCAGGCAACAACCGGTGTTTCAAAAGGTGGAGTATCACTTATTTCAAATTCAGACTCTTCGCGTTGTGGGCGCTTAGACCAGAGCCAATTAAAGGTATTTTTGATTCGAATCGCTACCGATGACAATGGCATAGCAGTAGTTACAAGAGCGCCAAAAACAAATAGTGCAATTAAGAGTGGATAAGCCAACATCGAAGTCATCAGACGTTCTAGTGGTAAGGAAACGGCGTACCCTAACCATCCTCCGCCCTGGCGCATCGCTGTTGTTCCAGTTGGATTTATAGAACCGAGCGAACCATTAAAGAGATGTGCCAAACCTGCGGCGCTAAATATCATTGTCACAATTCCGACGACGATTCGTGAAGTTGCTTTGTGATCATCAGGTGCGCGAAATAAACGAATAGCAAAGTAAATGGCTACAACAGGTGCGAAGAATCCGATCCGTCCGAAGGCCCCGTAAATTACTGCGTAAAGGTTTCGTCCTACAAAGTTATCTGCGGCAAACCAAGTCCCGGCAAAGGCGGCCAGCGCCACGATAAGTAAAAGAAAGGCAAGGCCATCGCGATGGTGCGCTGGATCTAGATCACGTGCGCCGCGGGCTAGAAAGCGGACTGACGAACCAACTGCCTTTGCTAAAGATCTCCAGAGAGCGCTAAGCGCGCGGCCGATTATCGAGAAGGCTGACTTGCCCACCTTGCGAGAGGAAGTACTTTTTTTCTTGGCCACACCTTTAATCTTAGTGGCTAGACCTCAATTACTACGGGAACGATCATTGGGCGTCGGCGATGTTTTCCGCCAACCCAACTGCCAATTGTCCGACGAACCACTTGGGAAAGTTGATGGGTTCCATTTACGCCTTCAGCAACTGCGCGTTGCAGCGCCTTTTCTATCTGACCTTTTACTTCATCAAAGAGCGCTTCATCTTCATTAAATCCTCGTGCATGAATATCTGGGCCAGCAATAATCTTGCCGCTCTGTGATTCGATAACAACGACTACTGAAATAAATCCTTCTTCACCTAAAATTCTGCGGTCCTTCAATGAAGATTCAGTGATATCACCAATGCTCTGTCCATCTACATAAACAAATCCACAAGGTACCGCTCCAACAACGGATGCCTCGTGGTCAACCAAATCCACAACGATGCCATTTTCGATTACAAAGGCATTCTCGCGCGGAACTCCTGCTTGGATCGCTAATTCAGCATTCGCCTTTAGGTGACGCCATTCGCCGTGGACTGGCAACGCATACTTTGGTTTTACGATGTTGTAGCAATACAACAACTCGCCAGCAGCGGCGTGGCCTGATACGTGAACCATCGCATTAGCTTTATGAACAACTTTTGCACCAAAGCGAGTTAGCTCATTGATCACCCGGAAGACAGAATTTTCATTACCTGGAATTAAGGAAGATGCGAGAATAACTGTGTCGCCATCGCCTACCCGGATCTGATGATCACCATTTGCCATACGCGAAAGCGCCGCCATTGGTTCACCTTGTGATCCAGTGCAGATTAAAACCACTCGATCGTCGTAATTATCTAACTCTTTAGCATCGATAACTATTCCGGCTGGCACGGTGAGATAGCCCATATCTTCGGCGATCTTCATATTGCGCACCATAGAGCGACCAATAAATACGACTTTGCGTTCGTGTACCGCCGCAGTGTCAATAACTTGCTGCACTCGGTGAACATGGGATGAGAAAGATGCGACGATTACCCGTTTCTTGGTCGCTGCGATTGCGCGATTTAGCGCTGGAATAATTTCGCGCTCAGATGGTGTGAACCCCGGAACATCGGCGTTGGTGGAATCAACTAAGAATAAATCCACTCCTTCATCACCAAGTCGCGCAAAGGTGCGCAGATCTGTAATTCGCCCATCAAGTGGCAACTGATCCATCTTAAAATCACCAGTGTGCAGCACAGTGCCAGCTTTTGTATGAATAGCAATCGCTAGCGCATCTGGAATCGAGTGGTTTACAGCGACAAATTCGACTTCAAATGGACCGATATCTTCGCGCATACCTTCTTTAACTTCGCGCATCAGTGGTGAAATGCGATGTTCTTTTAGCTTTGCTGAAACTAAGGCGAGCGTCAGCGCAGATCCATAGAGCGCAATGTCCCCACGTTCGCGCAGTAAGTAAGGAGTTGCACCTATATGGTCTTCATGTCCGTGCGTTAAAACTAGACCAACTACATCATTTAGGCGATCTCGGATATAGCTAAAGTCAGGAAGAATTAAGTCAATACCTGGTTGGTTCTCTTCTGGAAAAAGTACGCCACAATCTACGATTAATAATTTGCCATTAGTTTCAAAGACAGTCATATTGCGACCGATTTCGGCTAAACCACCGAGTGCAACAATGCGCAGACCCCCCGCAACTAATTTGCTAGGCGTGCCAAGGTCAGGATGTGGATGGGTCATAAAGAGTATTTATAGTGCGACGCCGCCGGCGATCAGATCTTTACGAAGTTGCGTGATCTGATCTTCGGTTGCATCGACGAGTGGAAGTCTTGTATGGCCACCAGGTAGACCCATCAGATTTAGTGCGGCCTTGGTCAGGATCGCACCTTGCGTGCGGAATGTGCCGGTAAAGACAGGAAGTAACTTCTGATGAATCTCTAAAGCCCGTGCTGCATCTCCTGCAAACCACGAATTGAGCATCTCTTTGAGATCTTTTCCAACGGTGTGACCACAGACCGAAACCATACCGACTGCGCCGACAGAGAGAAGCGGCAAGTTAAGAATGTCATCACCAGAATAAACAGGAATTCCACAACGTTTGATTACCCAAGATGTTGATGCGACATTACCTTTCGCATCTTTTAAGGCAACAATTTGTGGATGGTTGTAGAGCTCAACAATTGTGTCAGGTTCGATTTCGATTCCGCAGCGACCGGGAATGTCATACATCATCAACGGTAGATCAGTCGCGTTAGCGATCGCCTTGAAGTGCGCCACCACGCCTGCTTGTGGAGGCTTGTTGTAATACGGTGCAACTACCAGCAGCCCATCTGCACCAGCTTTTTCGGTGCGCTTGGCTTGATTAATTGAATAATCAGTTTCATTATCTCCGGCACCTGAAACTACGAAAATCTTTGGACCCACCACGCTCTTTACAACGCGGATGATCTCCTCTTTCTCAGAAGACTTCGTCGTAGGAGCTTCGCCAGTTGTTCCATTTACAGCGATTCCATCGTGGCCATTGGCGACTAGATGCGCCGCTAATTTTTCTACTCCGGGCCAGTCGATCTTTCCATCTTTATCAAATGGCGTCACCATTGCGGTGAGCATACGTCCGAATGGCGCCTCGATTGTCATGGGCCAAACCTACCGTTTTAAGGTGCGATCCGTCCAGATTTCTCAAAAGCTCCGTAGGTAAGTGGCATTAATTTTGCAAATTCGGCTTCCATTTTCTCGGCCACCATCTCAATTTCACGTTGCGGATAGCTAGGAAAATGTGAGCCTTCGCGCGCCGTGCGAAGAGATAGAAAATTCATAAGCGCGCGTGCATTCATGGACACATACATTGATGAATAAGTCGCAACTGGCAAGACTACGCGCGCTACTTCACGGGCGACTCCAGCATCGAGCATCTTTTTATAACTATCGTATGCAACTAAATATGCTTCCTTCATTGCAGAAATTGAAATATCAAATTGTTCTTTGCTGCCATCTTCAAAGGTATAAGCGCCAGTCTTGCCAACTTGAACTAACTTGCGTTCTTTCGATGGAATATAGAAAACTGGATTTAATTCGCGGTAGCGACCCGACTCTTCGTTGTACGACGCGATGCGATGGCGCATAAATTCGCGGAAGACAAATATCGGAGCGCTAACGAAGAATGTCATTGATGTGTGCTCAAAAGGCGAACCGTGACGCTCACGCGCTAGATAATTAATTAGTCCAGCCGAGCGCGCAGGATCTTCCCCGATCTCATCGAGTGATTGTTCTCCAGCGGTGGAGACGCGCGCTGCCCAAATTACATCAGCGTCGCTGGCGCTGGATTTAACGAGTTCAACTGTGACATCGTCGCGGAAAATTACCTCTTGGTTCATGGGCGCCACCTTATATATAAGGCGTTACCTCCTTGAGGACATTTAAGGCAGACTATCCCCGTGTCTAGAGTGAACCGCGCCACCGCAGCCCAATCTTTGAGCGTATCTCTGACAGTTGGCGCTTACGGAATTGCTTTTGGGGCTGCCTCAGTTGCCGCTGGATTCTCAGTTTTACAGAGTTGTTTGCTCTCACTCTTAACATTTACCGGTGCATCACAATTTGCAGTAGTTGGAGTATTAGGTGCAGGTGGCAGCGCACTTAGCGGAATTGCAACTGCATCTTTATTAGGCGTACGAAATACCTTATACGGACTAAGGATGGCACCAGTTTTAAACGTCAAAGGGTTACGCCGAATATTTGCGGCCCAAATTACTATTGATGAATCAACCGGAGTCGCACTTTCTCAAGAACATTTAGGCGTGAAAGCGGCTCGCCAAGGATTCTGGCTAACGGGAATCGGCGTATTTATATTTTGGAATATCTTCACCTTGGCCGGTGCGCTCGGTGCGCAAGCGATGGGTAATCCTGCAGCTTGGGGCCTTGATGCTGCAGTGCCAGCAGCATTCTTGGGCCTGCTTTGGCCGCGTTTGATAAATAAGACTGATCGACTACTTGCGCTAGCGGCCTGTGCGCTAGCGCTAGCAATGACTCCTTACTTTGTGCCCGGTGTACCAATTATTACTACTGCATTGTTAGCAGTCTTCTTTGGATTGCGAGCAAACCTATGGAGATAGATTTTCCAGATCCATTTTGGCTAGCAGTTATTGGAACTAGCCTTCTTGCCTTTATTTTGAAATACCTTGGGCATAGCGTCCCAAAACGTTGGCTCTCTCATCCACGAATTTTAAAGATTAACTCGCTTATACCAATAGCGCTCTTAAGTGCACTTGTCGCCGTTCAATCATTTACTAAAGATTCACTTTTGATCGCCGACCAGCGAATGGCCGGCGTCGGTGTAGCGATTCTCGCGCTTATTCTGCGCGCACCGTTTCCGGTTGTTGTCTTATCCGCGGCCGCAACATCAGCAGCGCTATTTAATATAGGTTGATTGAGTTTACGAAATCACCAGTAAATATTGAATAGTTAGATAATTGCCAGAAACTAGATGATAGCTAGAGATTGCAGCTTTGCCTTTAAATCATTATCTGAAGGTTCAGTTAGATGCGTTCCATCTGAAAATACGATTACTGGGATTGACTGTGCTCCTCCGTTGATCTCCATTACCTTGGCAGCAGCTGATTGATCTTTTTCGACATCAATATGATTTACCTGTACATCGAGCTCTTCAAGTAAGCGCTTTGAGCGACGGCAATCTCCGCACCAATCTGCGCCATACATTGTGATATCTGCTTGAGCCATTTACTTATTCCCTTACATAAATTTCTCTAGGCCGTGAGTCAGCCCAGGATTTGAAATAACTTTACGAATGCCAAGTAAAACCCCTGGCATAAAACCGGCGCGATCTAGCGAATCATGGCGAATAGTTAAGGTCTCACCTAGCCCGCCAAGTAGAACTTCTTGATGAGCGACCAATCCGCGCAGGCGAATCGAGTGCACTGGGATATCGCCGACCTTGCCACCGCGCGCCGCAGGAATACCGGAATTAGTGGCATCTGGTGCTGCAGAAAGCTTTGCATCTTTACGGGCTTGGGTCATTAACTCTGCAGTACGTGCTGCTGTTCCAGATGGCGCATCCACCTTATCTGGGTGATGCAATTCAATAATTTCAGCAGATTCGAAGTACTTCGCTGCTTTTGTCGCAAACTCCATCATCAAGACCGCACCGATAGCAAAGTTTGGAGCGATTAAAACGCCGACCTTAGGATTTGCTGCGGTTAGCGCTTGTAACTTAGCAACTCGCACATCATCAAAACCTGTTGTACCAACAACTGCGTTAATTCCATTTGAGATTAAAAATTCAAGATTTGCCATTACTGAATCGGGAGTTGTGAAATCAACGACTACTTGCGCACCGCTAGAGATGAGTTGATCTAGCGAATCTCCTAGGTCTAAGGCTGCGACGAGTTCAAGGTCAGCACTTGCGGTGACAGCTTTAACAACCTCTGCCCCCATGCGCCCACGAGCGCCAAGTACGCCGACTTTAATCATGACCGCAACACCTTCTCAAACTTAGTCTCGTTTTTAAATGGACCGACAAGTGCAAGGGTAGGTGATTTGGTGAGATATTCGCTGGCAATTTCTCTGACGTCGGTTGGGTTTACGCGTGCAATGGCTTTCAAAATATCGTCAAAACCCATTACCTGGCCATAGACAATTTCATTCTTGCCAATTCGGCTCATGCGCGATGCCGAATCTTCCTGACTCAGAACAAGTGAGCCTCGGACTGCGCCCTTGGCGCGTTCGATCTCTTCATGGCTCATTCCATTTTCGGCGACATCTGCCAGAACTTCGCGGATGATCTCAACGACTTCAATCGCCTTACTTGGATTACAGCCAGCATAGAAACCGATCTGTCCTGAACCCGCGAACTGTTGCGCATAGGCATATACCGAATAAGCCAAGCCACGCTTTTCGCGGATCTCTTGAAATAAACGCGATGACATTCCGCCGCCGAGTGCTGATGCTAAAACTCCCATTGCAAAGCGGCGTTCATCGCTGCGCGCCACGCCTTCCATTCCGTAAAAGATATGTGCTTGCTCAGTTTTGCGAGTAAGCAAACCAACGCTGCGCACTGGTTTGGTTTTGACTGGGGTATTGGGGCGAATCTGCGGTAATCCCTTCATATCTAAGAAATTATCGCGGGAAAGTGCATCAATGACCATCGCAACCACGCGCTTATGTTTGATATTGCCAGCTACTGCTACGACTAAATCTTGGGGAAGGTACTTCTTCTTATAATAATTAAATACGCTACCGCGAGACATTTCCTTAATTGATTTAACAGTTCCTAAGATCGGACGACCCAACTGGGTATCTCCGTAATAAGTTTCGGCATAGAGATCGTGCACTAGATCGCTGGGATCATCATCGCGCATCGCGATTTCTTCTAAGACGACTTTACGTTCGGCATCGACATCAAGTGCTGAAACTATTGAAGATGTGATCAGATCAGAGACAACATCAATTGCCATCGGCAAATCTGTATCAATTACCCGCGCATAAAAACAGGTGTACTCCTTGCTGGTAAAGGCATTCATCTCACCGCCGACAGCTTCAACCGTGGCAGTTATTTCTAAGGCAGAACGACGCGTGGTGCCTTTAAATAGCAAGTGCTCTAGAAAGTGAGAAGCCCCAGCGACAGCCGGGGTTTCATCACGCGAACCTACATTTACCCAGATACCGATCGCGGCGCTGCGTACCGACGGAACCTCTTCCGTGACGATACGCAGACCGCTAGGTAATACTGTGCGACGAACTGACATTTTGGCGATCTTTACTTATTCAGCGCTCGGTGTAGTTCCATCTTCGAGTACAGGAACCAACGAGAGCTTGCCCTTAGGATCAATTTCGCCAATTTCAACTTGAATCTTGTCGCCAACCTTCATCACTTCTTCAAGGTTTTCAATGCGCTTTCCGCCATGCATCTTGCGAATCTGCGAGACGTGTAGCAAGCCATCTTTACCTGGCATAAGTGAGATAAATGCACCGAAGGCAGCAAGTTTTACAACGGTACCGAGGTAGCGCTCTCCAACTTCTGGCATTTGTGGATTTGCAATCGCATTGATCTGGGCGCGGGCAGCTTCTGCTGACGGACCATCAACTGCTCCGATATAGATCGTGCCATCATCTTCGATTGAAATATCTGCGCCAGTTTCATCTTGGATCTGATTAATTATCTTGCCCTTAGGCCCGATAACTGCACCGATCTGATCAACTGGAATCTTCACAGAGATGATGCGAGGAGCAAATGGGCTCATCTCATCTGGTGTGTCGATCGCTTCATTCATAACATCCAGGATTGCCAGACGCGCTTCTTTTGCTTGGTGAAGTGCTCCCGCAAGTACTGATGCAGGAATACCGTCGAGCTTGGTATCTAGCTGCAGCGCTGTGATGAAATCTTTTGTTCCGGCTACCTTAAAGTCCATATCTCCAAATGCATCTTCTGCACCCAAGATATCTGTCAAGGCAACATATTCGATCTTGCCATCGACGTTATCTGAGATAAGTCCCATAGCAATACCTGCAACTGGCGCCTTAAGTGGCACACCAGCATTTAGCATTGCAAGAGTTGAGGCACAGACAGAACCCATTGATGTTGAACCATTTGAACCAAGTGCTTCAGAGACCTGACGGATTGCGTAAGGGAACTCTTCGCGTGTTGGAAGAACTGGAATCAGAGCGCGCTCTGCAAGAGCACCATGGCCGATTTCGCGACGCTTTGGTGTACCAACACGACCGGTCTCACCAGTTGAATATGGTGGGAAGTTGTAGTTGTGCATATAACGCTTATGGTTCTCTGGATTTAAAGTATCGAGCTGTTGCTCCATCTTTAACATATTAAGTGTTGTGATTCCAAGAATCTGTGTTTCTCCACGTTCGAAGATCGCTGATCCGTGAACGCGAGGAATTACTTCAACTTCTGCAGATAGCGCACGAATATCGCGGAGGCCGCGACCATCGATACGAATCTTGTCGCGCAATACGCGCTGGCGTACTAGCTTCTTAGTAAGTGAACGGAAGGCTGCAGGAACTTCTTTTTCGCGACCTTCGAATTGCGCTGAAACTGACTCTTTAACTGCAGCCGAGATCTCATCAATCTTTGTTTCGCGCTCTTGCTTACCTGCGATAGTCATAGCCTTAGCCAGATCATCTTTAGCAGCCTTTTCAACTGCTGCAAATACATCATCTTGGTAATCCAAGAAGACTGGGAATTCTGCAGTTGGCTTTGCGGCAACCTTAGCTAGCTTTGATTGGGCATCGCACAAGATCTTAATAAATGGCTTTGCGGCATCAAGTCCTTGAGCAACAACTTCCTCCGTAGGAGTTGGTTGTCCATTCTTGATTAACTCAATTGTCTTAGAAGTTGCTTCTGCTTCAACCATCATGATCGCAACATCACCATCGCTTACGCGACCAGCAACGACCATATCAAATACGGCGTTTGCGACCTGTGAATGGTTAGGGAATGCAACCCATTGGCCATCGATTAGTGCAACGCGCACTCCACCGATAGGGCCAGAAAATGGCAGACCAGCAAGTTGAGTTGACATTGATGCAGCGTTAATCGCAATCACGTCATACATGTGATCAGGATCTAGCGCCATTACTGTTACGACGATCTGTACTTCATTGCGAAGTCCCTTTACAAATGATGGACGTAATGGGCGATCGATTAGACGACAAGTAAGAATTGCATCTTCTGATGGACGACCTTCGCGACGGAAGAATGATCCGGGGATGCGACCAACTGCGTACATCTTCTCTTCGACATCTACTGTCAATGGGAAGAAATCGAATTGATCTTTAGGAGTCTTGGAAGCAGTTGTTGCTGAGAAGATCATTGTCTGATCGTCTAAGTAAACTGCTGCCGCTCCAGCTGCTTGACGCGCTAGGCGTCCTGTTTCAAAGCGAATTTCGCGCTTTCCGAATTTGCCATTATCGATAACGGCTACTGATGTTTGTACTTCTTGACCCTCCATGGGTCCTCCTTTGTTATTTTTTCATTTATATGAACCCGTCCAGGTTCGCAAGGAGTTACCAGTAAAAAATGTTAAGTAATGAATCGTCGATCGAAGTTCACGCAGGCGTAAATCACCTTGCGGAAACCACTACCGAGGACCATTGCTTCCACATTAATAAATGGAAAACTCTGAACTCCCCTGGTGGGTAGTTATTTAATTAGCGACGAATACCGAGCTTTTCGATAATCGCACGATAACGATTGATATCTGTCTTTGATAAGTATTGAAGAATGCGACGACGCTGACCCACGAGCAACAACAGACCGCGACGGTTGTGGTGATCGTGTGGGTTGGTCTTTAGATGTGTAGTGATATCTTCAATACGACGTGAGAGCAAAGCAACCTGTGCTTCTGGGCTTCCGGTGTCGGTAGCTGTAGAGCCGTACTTTGCAATGATTTCTTTCTTTACTGCTGGTGTTAAAGCCATTTCTGGTCTCCTGTTAGTTACCGCCACGACGGTGACCGGTTTGATACACGGCCACTCACTTTGATCGTTGGACGGGCGCTAGATTACCAGCGGGGCTGTGGATAAGGCAAAATGAGAATTTATTGCGCAGTTAATGAGCGAGCCTGGTCACAATCTAGCTTCATCTGCACCAAGAGCGGATCAAGACCATCAAATTTTAGGGTATCTCGCAGACGCCAACCAAATTCAATTGATGCGCTTTTATCATATAACTCTAGACCTACTTGATCTATTGCATATGCCTCAACTTGGCGAGCACGTTCACCAGCAAAAGTTGGATTGGTTCCAATTGAAATTGCGGCTGGCCAGAAATTAATTCCAACAGTTAACCATCCTGCATAAACGCCATCTTTGGGAATCGTCTGTCCATCAATATTGCCTAAGTTGGCAGTTGGATAACCAAGTTCGCGACCGCGCTTTTCCCCATGAACTACAACTCCATCGAGGCGATGTGGACGAGAAAGTAGCGTGCGCGCTTCTTCTACCTTTCCAGAAGTTACTAAATTTCGGATTCGTGATGAAGAGATAACTTCCCCTTCACCGGACTTTAAATCTTGCACATCTACCGTGAAATTAAAGTTGATCCCATCAGCAATTAAAGAATCAATGTTCCCTGCGGCTTTGTGGCCGTAAGTAAAGTTCTTGCCAACAATTACCGTCGAAGCGCTTAACTGGCCGACTAAAATGTCTTTCACAAAGTCAGTTGGCGTCATTGCCGCAAATTTCTCATTAAATTTAAGAACTGCAACTTGGTCGGCATTATGGATCTTGAGCAGCTCCACTCGATCGGCCAAGGTGGTAAGTAAGGTTGGGGCGCGATCGGGGGCAAGTACTTGCATCGGATGTGGATCAAAAGTTAGCGCCACAATATTGCGCCCGTCAGCGATCTCTTTGGCGCGATTTAATAAGAGCTGATGGCCCTTGTGCACACCATCGAATACTCCGATAAGAACAACGCTGCCGGTATTCATTTGATAATTATTACCGATTAATTGGCCGCTGCAAAAACGGCGATTGGTTTAGCCTTGCCGGATTCATTCTTTAAGAGTGCGATTAGGCGATTATCCGGTGAGAGCGCCGCAAAAATTTCCTCGCCCTGATTGGATAACAGAGGGCGCCCAAATGAGAGTTCTTGGACTTCATCTAACTCCAATTCGCGAACCTGGAAAGTTGTACGTGCTACATCGGCAAGTTCTAACGCCGTAAAAGTTTGCGATTTCAGATCTTCAAATGAGATTGCTTGGGAGATAGGAAAGCCCGCTACGCGTGTGCGCCGCAGCGCGGATAAGTGGCCACCGACTTGCAAATCGCTACCTAAATCACGGGCGATGGCGCGGATAAATGTTCCGGCAGAGCAGGTGACTTCGATATCTATTTCAATACGCGATTTCACACGTCGAATTTCTAGAATATCTAATGAAGAGATTGTGATGGTTCGCGCTGCGAGTTCAAATACTTCACCAGCACGTACTCGATCGTAGGCGCGTTCGCCACCAACTTTCACCGCTGAGACAGAACTGGGGCGCTGTTGGATCGCCCCAATCATCTTCGCTAGCCCATCTCGAATTTCTTGATCGGTAACTCCAGATGCATCTGCTTCAGAAATTACTTCGCCTTCTTGATCATCAGTCACAGTCGCAGCACCTAAGACAACAGTTGCTAAATATGATTTATCGCCATCGGTTATATATTGCAGAAGGCGCGTGCCGTTGCCAAAACCTAGAACTAAAACACCTGTCGCCATTGGATCCAACGTGCCAGCGTGGCCGACTTTGCGTGTTCCTAAAGCTTTGCGCGCCACAGCCACAACATCATGGCTAGTCATTGCAGGTACTTTATCTACAACTAGGAATCCATCTGTCATGGCAGGTGTTATTGCTTAATCTTCGATTATTTTAGGAGTTTTATATGGATCTTCTCCCCCAGCAAATGAAGCGTTCTTACGCAGTTGGGCAACTTCTGCATCTAGCTCGTGAACTTTATCGAGTAATGAATCTAGCGCTTTGGCAGATTCAGGCAGCCCGTCTTCGAAAAATTCGATAGATGGAGTAATGCGAGTCTGCAGATCACGTCCCACCGCACTGCGGATTACGCCTTTAGCGCTCTCCAAAGCAGCAGCTGTTGCGGCGCGTTGTTCATCATCACCAAATACGGTGTAGAAGATTGAGGCGTTCTGGAGATCACCAGTGACTCGCGCATCAGTGACAGTTACGAAGCCGAGACGCGGATCTTTAATCTTCGTCTCAAGTACCTGCGCAACTACCACTTTGATGCGATCGGCAACTTTCTGGGTGCGATGAGATTGGCCCATAATTTAAGCCCGCTTCTTCTCACGCATCTCGAAGACCTGAATTGTGTCTCCGATTTGCAGATCCTTCATATTGCCAAGACCGATACCGCATTCGAAGCCTTCTTTAACTTCAGTGGCATCATCTTTAAAGCGCTTGAGCGAATCGATAGTTAGATCATCAGCAATAACTTCGGTACCGCGCATAATGCGGGCCTTGCCATTTCGCTTGATAGCTCCATCGCGGACGATAGAACCGGCGATATTTCCAGCCTTAGAAGATTTGAAGATCTCGCGCACTTCTGCGTTACCGAGAATAATTTCTTCGTACTCTGGCTTGAGTAAGCCCTTAAGAGATAGTTCAATCTCTTCAATGGCGTTGTAGATCACGGAGTAGAAGCGAACTTCCACGCCTTCTTGATCTGCATAAATTGCGGTCTGTGGCTCTGGCTTAACGTTAAAGCCGATAACAACTGCGGTAGATGCCGATGCCAAGGTGATATCGCTCTTGGTAATTGCGCCGACGCCGCGGTGGATAACACGAAGATCAACTTCTGCTCCAACATCGAGTTGCATAAGCGCATCTTCGAGCGCTTCCACCGAACCAGAAACGTCACCCTTAAGGATGAGGTTAAGTGTTGAGACCTTCGACTGTTCCATAAAGTCTTCAAGTGAGACTTTCTTGCGCGCCTTAGCAAGTTGCGCATTGCGCTCTGCCGCTTGGCGCTTTTCAGCGATCTGGCGAGCAGTGCGATCTTCATCTGCGACTAGGAATGTGTCACCTGCACTTGGCACAGATGTAAATCCGAGAACTTGCACTGGGCGTGATGGTCCAGCAGTTTCAACGCTCTCACCGTGTTCATCGAGCATGGCACGTACTCGGCCGAATGAACCACCAGCGACAATTGCATCACCAACCTTCAAAGTTCCACGTTGTACTAGAACGGTTGCAACTGGTCCGCGACCGCGATCAAGATGAGCTTCAATGGCAACGCCACGAGCGCTATCTTGTGCAACTGCGCGCAGATCGATTGCGGCATCTGCAGTTAAAAGAATTGCATCGATGAGTTCATTGACACCAACGCCAGATTTAGCAGATACATTTACGAACAAGGTTTCGCCGCCATATTCCTCAGCGATCAAGTTGTACTCGGTTAACTGTTGGCGGACCTTATCTGGGTTCGCACCTTCTTTATCAACCTTGTTAACTGCAACCACAATCGGAACATCGGCTGCTTGTGCGTGATTTAACGCTTCAATTGTCTGCGGCATAATTCCATCATCTGCTGCAACAACTAGGACTGCGATATCGGTGACCTTGGCACCACGTGCACGCATTGCGGTAAATGCTTCGTGGCCAGGTGTATCGATAAAGGTAATCGCTCGGTTTAGACCGTCGTGATCGTGGTGAATTTGGTAGGCGCCAATGTGCTGCGTAATACCGCCGGCTTCAGTCTTCAAAACTTCTGAGCTACGGATCGCATCTAGCAAGCTGGTCTTACCGTGATCAACGTGTCCCATCACTGTGACAACCGGTGGGCGCGCAACAAGTAAATCAGCATCGAGATCGGCAATTTCTTGCGCCAAATCGATATCGAAATCTTGCAAAAGTTCACGATCTTCATCTTCAGGACTAACAATTTGGATTACATATCCCAATTGCGCACCAAGAATTTCAAAGGTATCTGCATCAACTGATTGAGTTGCAGTAACCATTTCACCTAAGTGGAAGAGCGCGGCAACTAACGCTGCTGCATCTGCGCCAATCTTTTCAGCGAAATCTGCCAGCGTTGAACCACGACGCATACGGATCTGAGTCTTGCCATCTCCGTGCGGAATAACTGCGCCACCCAATTGCGGCGCTTGCATATTGTCGAATTCATCACGTAACGCTTTTCTAGATTTTGGTTTGCGCTTACTGCTCTTACTTGCATTCTTTCCAAATGCACCTGCTGCGCCACCGCGACCGGGACCACGGTTAGGTGCGCCACCTGGACGTTGTGGACCGCCAGCTGCTGGTGCTCCAGTTGATGGACCGGTTGAACGATAAGGACTAGACGTAGGTGCGCCACCTGTACGTGGTGGGAAATTACCTGGACCACCGGTGCTTGCAGGACGTGGAGTATTTGGTCGCGCTGCAAAACCTGGACGAACTGAACCAGGACGCGGTCCTGACATTCCGGCTCGCGCACCAGTTGCACCTGTTGCTCTTTGTGGTGGACGAGGAACTGCACTACCAGTAGAAAATGGATTATTACCAGGACGTGGTGGACGTGGAGCTGAACTTCCACCAGTAGAAAATGGATTATTACCAGGTCGTGGAGTCGCCGGCTTTACTTCCTGAACATCTGGCTTATCAGCGCTTTTCTCCACTGCAATTGGTGGAAGTGGAGGTGTGGGTGCAGGTGTTGGTGCAATAGTTTCGGCGCGGGAGGCTTTGAGCGCTTCTAAATCAACGCCGAGTTCAGCGGCTAGTTCAGCGGCTAACTCTGGATCTACCTCAACACTTTTCTTGGCAGCGCTCTTTTTTGCTGCAGCCTTTTTGACGGGCTTCTTCTCTTCAACGGGTTTGGCATCGGGATACATCTCAATGAGCTTGCGCACAACCGGCGCTTCTACTGTTGATGATGCTGAACGGACGAATTCGCCCATTTCTTGGAGTTTGGCAAGAACAACCTTGCTCTCCATACCGAGTTGTTTTGCCAACTCATGTACGCGGACCTTTGACACATTTCTCCTGTCTTGGCCCGCAATCTTTATTCTAGATATTTATCTAGGGATGCGAGC
>CAMAPO010000016.1 GCA_945860245.1 Bifidobacterium breve | reverse complement strand
TGCTCACCGATGTAGCGTGGATCCAAGATACGTGAAGATGAGTCAAGTGGATCCACAGCTGGGTAGATACCAAGCTCTGAAATCGGACGAGACAACACTGTTGTTGCATCTAAGTGCGCGAAAGTAGTGTGTGGCGCTGGGTCGGTAATGTCATCTGCAGGAACATAAATTGCCTGCATAGATGTAATTGAGTGACCTCGTGTTGAAGTAATACGCTCTTGCAACTGGCCCATTTCATCGGCCAAAGTTGGCTGGTATCCCACTGCAGATGGCATACGACCGAGCAGTGTTGATACTTCAGAACCTGCTTGAGTAAAGCGGAAGATATTGTCGATGAAGAGCAATACATCCTGCTTCTGCACATCGCGGAAGTACTCCGCCATTGTCAACGCTGAAAGTGCAACGCGAAGACGCGTGCCAGGTGGCTCATCCATCTGACCGAAGACCAAGGCGGTCTTATTGATAACACCGGTTTCAGTCATTTCCAGGAATAAGTCGTTACCTTCGCGAGTACGTTCGCCAACGCCGGCGAATACAGATACACCACCGAAGTTCTCCGCTACGCGATAAATCATTTCCTGGATAAGAACAGTCTTACCAACACCTGCACCACCGAAGAGACCAATCTTTCCACCCTTTACATAAGGTGTCAGAAGGTCGATAACTTTGATACCGGTCTCAAACATTTCAGTCTTGGACTCAAGTTGATCGAAAGCTGGAGCATCGCGGTGGATTGGCCAACGCTCTTTAATATCAAGTGATGATGTTGGAACATCGAGTGATTCGCCAAGTGTGTTAAATACGTGGCCCTTTGTAACATCACCGACCGGTACTGAAATTGCAGCACCCGTATCTCTCACCTCTGCGCCACGGACCATACCGTCTGTTGGCTGCATCGAAATTGCGCGCACAAGGTTGTCACCAATGTGTTGCGCAACTTCTAGGGTCAAGGTACGAGTAGTGCCACTCATCGTGGTTTCTACATGGAGCGCGTTAAAGATCGAGGGCATTGAATCCGCGGGGAATTCAATATCCACGACCGGTCCAATAACTCGGGCTACGCGGCCTTTACCTGTTGCTGACATCATTCACTCCCTGCACTAGCTGAGGCTAACGCGTCTGCGCCGCCAACAATTTCACTGATTTCCTGGGTAATTTCGGCTTGACGGGCCGCGTTCGCAAGTCGGGTGAGCGACTTGATTAAATCATCAGCGTTGTCAGTCGCTGACTTCATAGCGCGACGACGCGCAGCATGCTCGGAAGCAGCTGATTGCAACATCGCGTTGAAGATTCGGGCTTCGATAAAGCGAGGAAGAAGGGCATTTAGCACATCTCCCGCATTTGGTTCGAACTCATACATTGGCAGCAAACCAGATGCAACTGGAGCATCACTTTCCACAACTTCAAGTGGAAGCATGCGCTTTGCCATTGCATTTTGAGTCAACATAGATTTGAACTCGGTAAAGACGATATGTATCTCATCAACGCCAGTTGCATCTTGAGATGAATCGGCTAAAAATGCCGTAATTAATGAGTCAGCAACTTCCTTCGCATTCTCATAGGTCGGGTTATCAGAGAATCCAGTCCAAGAGCCAGCAATTTCGCGATTTCGGAACTTGTAATAGTTAACTGCCTTACGACCGACAAGGTAACTCGTAGTTTGCAAGCCACGTTCCCGGATCATCGCAGCGAGCTGTTCGCCTTCTTTAATCGCGTTATTTGAGTACGCACCAGCCATACCTCGGTCGGCTGAGATTATTAAAATCGCAGCGCGCTTTGGATCTTCATGTGGTGTTGTCAAAGGGTGGTTAGTTGAAGAATATGTAGCAACTGCGGTTACGGCACGCGTCAACTCATTTGCATATGGAGTCGAAGCAGCAACACGTTGTTGCGCTTTGACGATACGAGAGGCAGAGATTAGCTCCATCGCCTTCGTAATTTTTTTAGTCGCCTTAACGGATCTCATCCGCCTGCGATATATGCGTAGTTGAGCGCCCATGAGTTACTTCTTCACCGCCGGTGGGACGTGCTTGGTGATCACTTCAGAGCCTTCTGATTCGAGAGCTTCTGCAGCTGCATCGTTGACCGCCGCTGCAACAGATGAGGTAAAGCGTTGCTTAAATGCGGCAACTGCTTCTTCCATCTTGGTAACTGTGTCATCTTCGAGCAGCTTGGTCTCTGAGATAACTGTAAAGATCTCTTTACGTTCGCGGCCAATGAAATCTAGAAGTTCAGATTCAAAGCGGCGAATATCGGCAACTGCAACATCATCTAAGGCACCTGATGTACCGGCCCAGATTGAAACGATCTGACGCTCTAGTGAATAAGGTGAGTACTGACCTTGCTTTAGCAGTTCAACCATACGTGCACCACGCTCGAGTTGAGCCTTTGATGCAGCATCAAGGTCGGAACCGAAGGCAGCGAAGGCTTCGAGTTCACGGAACTGTGCCAGGTCAAGACGCAAACGTCCGGCAATCTTCTTCATCGCCTTTGTCTGTGCTGAACCACCCACGCGAGATACCGAAACACCTACGTTGATCGCGGGGCGAACACCGGCGTTGAAAAGATCTGTTTCCAAGAAGCACTGACCATCGGTAATCGAAATTACGTTGGTAGGAATAAAGGCAGATACGTCATTGCCCTTTGTTTCAATGATTGGTAAACCAGTCATTGAACCGCCACCGAGTTCATCTGAAAGCTTTGCGCAACGTTCTAGCAAACGTGAGTGCAAGTAGAAAACATCGCCTGGGTATGCTTCGCGACCTGGTGGGCGGCGAAGAAGAAGCGAGACTGAACGGTAAGCCTCCGCTTGCTTGGAAAGATCATCGAAAACAATTAGTACGTGCTCGCCGTTGTACATCCAGTGCTGACCAATTGCAGAACCGGTGTAAGGAGCGAGGTACTTAAAGCCGGCAGGATCTGATGCAGGAGATGCCACGATTGTCGTGTACTCCATCGCACCAGCTTCTTCGAGCGCGCCTTTTACAGATGCGATCGTTGAACCTTTCTGGCCAATAGCAACATAAATACATTTAACTTGCTTCTTCTTATCTCCAGTCAACCAGTTTTCACGCTGGTTAATGATGGTATCTACTGCAACAGCAGTCTTACCTGTCTGGCGGTCACCAATGATCAACTGACGCTGTCCGCGACCAATCGCGGTCATCGCATCAATTGCCTTGATACCTGTTGCAAGTGGTTCCTTAACTGGTTGGCGCTGAACTACAGAGGGAGCCTGCAGTTCAAGGGCGCGACGCGCATCTGCTTTGATCTCGCCTTTGCCATCAATTGGACGACCAAGGGGATCAACCACGCGACCTAAGAAGCCGTTGCCGACTGGAACCGAGAGAATTTCACCAGTACCGCGTACTGATGTTCCTTCTTCAATTCCGGCATAACTTCCGAGAATAACCACACCGATTTCGCGCACATCAAGGTTAAGTGCAAGGCCGAGCGTTCCATTCTCGAACTGTAAAAGTTCGTTGGCCATTGTTGATGGGAGTCCTTCAACGCGAGCAATACCATCGCCTGCTTGGCTTACGGTACCTACCTCATCACGTGAAGCAGTTCCTGGATCGTATGACTTAACAAATTTCGCTAAGGCATCTCTGATCTCTTCGGGCTGGATTGTAAGTTCCGCCATTTTTTTCTCCCTTATCCTTTTATCTCTTGTAAATCTTCTAGTTCGGTAAAACTAAGCGTTCTTTCCAGCAAGCAGACGGTCTGCTTGGGATATGCGTGTAAGTAAAGTTCCATCAATTAGCTCATCTGCGACGCGAATAGACATTCCACCGACAACTTCACGCTTAACGCTGGCATTTACTTTGATTTCACGACCAAAAATTTTGGTAAGTGACTTGGTAAGTCTGCTGATTTGTTCGCCATTAAGAGCGGTTGCAGAAACTACGTGGGCAATCTGGCGGTCTTTGATTTCAGCGATTGCAGAAGCGAATTCGCTAAGACCTGCTTCTACATTGCGTCCACGAGGATGATCTACAAGATATGAAGTTAGATCAAGCGTCGCTTGAGTCGCCTTCCCTGACAGGAGAGAGGTAAGCAGCTCGCTCTTAGGCGCAGATACAACGTTACGTACCGCTAAAAATGCTCTTAACTCTGGGCTCTTTGAAATAACTTCAGAGATCGCAAATATTTCAGATTCAAGGTTGGCTAATGAGCCATCCTTTTCTGCACTTGCTACCAAAGCTTGGACGCCTAAGAATTCCAAGACGTTTCCAAAATCTCCTGGAGTTGACCAGCGCAAACCAGCCATCTTGGAGAATATCTCCAGAGCTTGTGCAGAACCGTGGCCCTTAAAAATATCTTTACCTAGAGTCGACTTGGCCTGCTCATCACGAGCGTAATCAGTCAACGCACGTCTTACAGCGCTGGAGGAATCTAAGACTTTCACCATTGCGAAAAGGTCAGCCGAAATCTTTGCCGCAGTAGCAGCGTCTACTGCAGAGATTGATTTCTCCAAAGCAGAACGAGTTACGGCAAGAGATTGACGACTTGCGCCTTTTAACAATAGAGCCATGGTTACTTAGCCTTCTCCATATCCTCAAGGAATCTTTCGACTACTCGAGATTGACGAGCTTGATCATCTAACGCTTCTCCAACAATTTTGGATGCAAGATCTGTAGCAATTGCACCAACCTGAGTGATGAGAGCGTTGTATGCCTGTTGGCGTTCGGCATCGATAGATGCGCGGGCCGCCGTAGTAATACGTGAGGCTTCCTCTTGAGCGCTGGTACGCATCTGCTCAAGAATTGCTGCGCCTTCAACACGTGCTTCATCGCGCAATTTTGCTGCTTCTCCACGAGCATCAGCAAGTTGTGCTTGATACATTGTTAAAGCTTGGGAAGCCTCCCGCTGTGCAATTTCTGCACGCTCTAAGCCACCTTGAATTGCCTCAGTACGATCTTTATACGCCTTCTCAAATTTTGGTACCGCGCGTGTGCGAAGTAAGAAGAAAAGAATTCCGAATGCGATAAAGCCAACAATGATTTCCGCAGGCTTTGGGACAACAGGGCTTGCGCCTTCTCCCGAAGCGAGAAATCCAAATCGACTAATCATCTATAACTCCTAGTTTCTTAAACTGTTCTTACTTCAATACGAATGCGAGAACGAGACCAAAGAGAGCCAAAGCTTCAGCGAGTGCGAATCCAAGGAATGCGATTGGCTGCAGAATGCTTCGAGCCTCTGGTTGGCGTGCTACACCATTGATGTAAGCAGCGAAAATTAATCCGGTTGCAGTACCTGGACCGATAGTTGATAGACCAAAGCCCACGATTGCGAGAGTACCTGTCATTTCTCTTTCCTTTCAAATCTTGACCAAACGGGCGTTTGGCCAAACCTATTTAGTGCTCGTCTGCGAGCGCTCCTGCGATATATAAAGCGGTCAAAAGTGTAAATATGTAAGCCTGTAGACACTGGATACCGAGCTCGAAAAAGCTCAGACCAATTGCAAGCCCAAAGGAGAAAATGCTTAAGAATTTGAGCAATATGCCGCTCATAAGCAAGTACTCGCCACCTAAAACGAAGACCAGAAGAAGTAAGTGGCCAGCAAACATATTTGCAAATAAACGCATAGAAAGTGTCAGCGGGCGTGTAACTAAGTAAGTCAAAAGTTCTACGGGAGTTAGGATTAAGTAAACCGGCTTTGGGATGCCTGGCATAAAACAAATATCTTTCAGGTACTTACCAAGACCATGCTTTTTAATCGCAACATAGTGGTAGCAAACATATGAAAATATCGTCACTCCAATTGGGAATCCAATATGAGACATGGTTGGAAATTGCAGAAGTGGAATAACGCCAAAGACGTTATTGACCAAGATAAAGACAAAGAGCGAGAAGAGAAATGGCACAAATCGCATGAATTCGGGGCCAATTACATCTCGTCCAAGCTCGTTGCGGATGAAGGTATATACAGATTCGCCGGCGTATTGCAGCTTGGAAGGAACGATCGCTGCCTTGCGTGAAGAGGCGATAAAGAATGTTGCGGCGATAATTACTGAGAGGAATACCATCAAAACTGGCTTGGTAAATAAAATGCTATTGCCGAAAATCGGCGCGAAATCAAAATCTGCACTGCTTGGGGGGACAAAGCCATCACTGGCCTCCCGCAACAAAGTGTGCATCAACTACTCCTTTTTGAATAAGGGGTCTGAGTCCCTGGGGAGTGGGACACCTGGCATAACCTATAGCCTCAGCCGCGGACTACGCAAAACGGGGTAAATCACTGCATCTATTGCTTAATAAAGCGCAGCCAAATTAGCCAGAAGCTAGAACCTATTCCCATGACCATCCCCACAATTAATAGGTATCCGGTTCCAAGAAAATGATCTGCAATGGCGCCGGCGCCACCCCAGAAAACTAAACCTGAGATTAGATAGGCAAGTATGGACCAAAATGCTGCTTCATCGTTTACTGCCATTTCAATTCCTTCTTATTCAGATTAATCTTCATAATATTAAGAACCTTCTCCAGGCAATGGTAGGTGCAGTCTTAGTTTAAGGAAAGCCCGTATCTCCCCTGCAAGCCAGGCAAATGTGATCAGAATCGCCACTATTCCAAAGGTTGTTCTATCTAACTTATCTGCTGGCACTGCATTTACGACAACCAGCAAGAATGCGCCCAAAATAACCAGCTTTGCAAAATAGGATACTAAAACCAACGCCATAGTTGTAAGCGGGTCTAATTTTCGCGAATACTTTGAGATTGCCAAATGTATGCAGAAGAAAATCAATACTACAAATTCAGCGAGTATCCCTCCCAAAAGAGCTGATGTACCACGCCAAATTACAAAGCCTGCAGTTGCTAACACACCAATAATTGAAGCAGGCGCAATCGCACCTTTCCATAATTCAAATTCTGGAGATGAGCTCATGCTTTTACTTTACCCTTACTGCTGACTAAATATGAAGTTGCGGCAAGGGCTAGAGCAACTACGCCTGCAATCCAGAGCGGAGCAAAAGCCGATACCGTCACTGGAAATGCAATGGTTGCAGTCCATAAATACATAATGGCTGCGGTACGGGTCTGCGAATTTCCAGCACGCATAATTCGATGATGCATATGTTCTTTATCCGATGAAAATGGCGATTTACCGGCGCGGATACGGCGAAAGATAGCCAAAGTTAAATCGGCTAGTGGAATTGCAAGAACTGCAAATGGCAGCAGTAAAGGAAGGAGTGCGGGGCCTAACTTCTCTTCAGTAATAGAATTTGGATCTACCTGCCCAGTAAGGGTTATAGCCGATGCTGCCAACATCAAGCCTAAGAACATTGAACCGGAATCGCCCATAAATATTCGGGCAGGGTGTGAATTATGAGGCAAGAAACCTAAGCAGACCCCAATTGTTACCGCAGTAATTAGCGATGGTGCACCAGCGCGATTGAAGCCATAAACAACTGCCAAGAGATAAGCAAATGCGAAAAACGCGGCTCCTGAAATCGCCACAATTCCTGCAGCTAAGCCATCTAAACCATCAATAAAGTTAACGGCATTTATAGTTACAAGAACGATCAAGACGGTAAGTAATTGACCAATACTTGGTGGCAACATAGTTACACCATTAATCGGCAACCACAGAATTTGAATTCCGTAGAGCAACAAGATACCGGCGGATAACGCTTGCCCAGCTAACTTGGTAATGGCATCTAGCTCAAATTTATCATCCAGCATTCCAAGCAGTACTAAGAACGTGCCAGCAAGGAAAATTCCTTGTGCGTCGTGGCCAAATGATTTTCCGACAAGTGACAAGTTTCCAACCACCAGAAAGGTTGCCGACATAGATAGCCACATAGCTAATCCACCCCAACGTGGCGTTGGCACAACGTGTATATCGCGTTTGCGAATTTGGGCAACTGCGCCAAAGTGCAAAGCCCATTTACGCACAAGTGGAGTAACGATGTAGCACAGCGCTGCCGCTAGTAGCAGAGTTACTAGGTATTCGCGCATTTAATATCTTTCTAGATGCTTACTTATTGCTTATGCTGTGTAAATCGGGAAGCGTGCAGTAAGGGCGTGTACTTCAGATTTGATAGCCGCCAGAGTGTTGGCATCGTCGGTCTTGATTGCGCGCGCAATAAAAGATGCGATCGTCTTCATCTCTGTTACGCCCATACCTTGTGTGGTTGTGGCTGGAGTACCAACACGAATTCCGCTGGTGATTCCTGGCTTCTCTGGATCATAAGGAATCGAATTCTTATTCATTACTATTCCGGCCAAGCCACAGCGTTCATCTGCGACTTTTCCAGTCACACCCGTGCTGCGAATATCCATCAAAGCAAGGTGCGTCTGAGTTCCGCCAGATACAGCGCGCATTCCTTCGCCTTCAAGGGCTGCAGCCAACGCTTTAGCGTTAACAATTACATCCTTGGCATACTTTTGATAAGCCGGCGTTGCACATTCTGCGAGTGCAATTGCTTTGCCAGCGACTGCCGACATAATCGGTCCACCTTGCATACCCGGAAAGACTGATTTATCAATTGCTGCCGCGTGTTCGGCCTTAGCCAAGATCATGCCACCACGAGGACCACGTAGAACCTTATGTGTTGTAAACGAAACTACATCTGCATACGGAACCGGTGATGGAATCGCTTTACCAGCAACCAAGCCAATAAAGTGCGCTGCATCCACCCACATTATTGCGCCAACTTCATCGCAGATAGCGCGAACCTTTGCAAAGTCAATTAACGATGGATAGGCAGTGGCACCAGAACAGATCATCTTCGGTTTGGTGCGAATGGCGATATCGCGAAGTTCGTCATAATCAATTAGCTCGTTATCTTGGCGAACGCCATATGACTCGACGTTAAACCATTTTCCAGAAAAATTAACTGGGGAGCCGTGAGTTAAGTGGCCACCATGTGAAAGAGACATCGCAAGGACTGTGTCACCAGGCTTGGTAAATGCTTGATAGATGGCGACGTTCGCGCTGGCACCAGAATGTGGCTGGACATTTGCATGTTCTGCGCCAAATAACGATTTTGCACGATCTATCGCAATTACTTCTGCCTTATCAACTTCTTCGCAACCACCGTAATAACGCTTTCCGGGATAACCCTCAGCATATTTATTAGACAAGGTAGAGCCGAGAGCAGCGAGCACAGCGCGTGAGGTGAAATTTTCAGAGGCGATTAATTGCAAATTGGTTTGCTGGCGCGTTAACTCTGAAAGTAAGACCGCTGCAATATCAGGATCTTGCTGGCTAAGTAGCGCGAAATCGGGGCCATAAAATGTCTCTGAACTCATGCGGGCAAGCCTAAGCCTTACTCGTGAGAAATGTCGGGTACAAGCGCTGTGATTTCGGTTAGGGAGACTACGCCTTCTCGCACGATCCGCGTTCTGATACCTGTGAGATCAATTACGGTACTAGCGCCACCGTTGGGCAGAGATCCAGCCTCAAAAATTGCTGCAACCTCTGAATCTAAAAATGAAATATCTGCAGAATCGTTAATCGCAGCGTTTCCAACGAGAGCAGCGCTAGCTATCGCTACCGGCCCAGATTTTTTAATAACTTCTAAAATAAATTGTGAATCTGGAATTCTTACACTTATCTGATCAAGAGTATTTCCATCACCTAAATCCCAACTTAGCCCAGCTTGGGGTTTGAGGTTTAGTGAAAGTAAACCAGGCCAAAAGTTCTGCATTAAGAGACGAGCATTGGAAGAAATATCGCGGGCGATTCCATCGATTGAATCACGGTTAGCAATTGCAACTTGTGCGGCAACTCCCAGTGCATCGCCACGTAAGACATGCATCGCTCGAACAGAATCGTGGAAGAAGGCATCGGTTATTAAGGCATAGCTATGTTCCAGCGGTGCCACAATTACATAGCCATCTTTGAGTGCGGCAACCGCAGTGGCGACGTGATCAGAAAAACCGCCTTGTGAAAGATCGTGGCGGGCCATTTAGCTCCTTACCGCAGAAGTCCAACGTGGACGACCAGTTAAATCTTGATGCAGAGTAATGTCAATAAATTCGCGAGATAGCAGCGCATCTATAGCCGCACCTTGTTCTTCGGTATGTTCAATCGCTAAGACTCCCCCACGCTTTAACAATCGGGCTGCGGCTGCGATAAAGGCCTTTGGCGCTTCTAAGCCAGTCGCGCCACCGAAGAGTGCGATATGTGGTTCGTGTTCTGCAACATCGCGCGGCAAAGTTTGGTTATTTGGAATATATGGTGGGTTGGCGATAACTATGTCGCATTTGATCCCGGGCAGCACATCTGCCACATCACCTTCGACTACGCGCACATTTTCAGAAATTTTTGCCACATTCTTCTTTAACCATTGGATCGCTTCTGCGCTCTTTTCAACTGCGATTACGCGCGCGCGTGGCGCCTCGGTTGCAATTGCCAGCGCCAGCGCACCAGATCCTGAACCTAAATCAATTACCGAAATCTCGCCTTCTACTTTCTGCTGTAAATTCGTGATGTGTGTGAGTACAGCATCAACTAGCAATTCACTTTCGGGACGCGGCACTAAAACACCTGGCCCAACTTCGATCTCTAGATGTCGGAAGTAGGCAATACCAGTTAAGTATTGCAATGGCTCATGTGCTGCGCGCCGCGAGATTAACTTTGCGAAGGTATCTTCAATTACCCCGAAATCCCCCAAGGCCTTTAAAGAGGCCTCTAGCTTTACCGAATTGTGTAGATCCATTCGAGAAATTCCTAGAACATAAGCAAAGAGATGCTCAGCATCGACTTCTTGGATATCAGCGGCGGCCAAGCGTTCCTTTGCGGAACGCAATAAAGGCTTGATATCGCTCATCGTATTTGCGCTTAATTCGTAGAAGAGAGTCTCGCTGCTTTATCAGCATCAAGAAGCGCTTGCACAACATCATCTAGCTCGCCATTTAATACTGCATCCAAGTTATTTGATTTGTAATTTACGCGGTGATCGCTCAGTCGGTTTTCCGGATAGTTATAGGTGCGAATACGTTCTGATCGATCAACGGTGCGCACCTGGCTCTTACGTTCTGCCATTGCCGCGGCTTCTGCCTTCTCTTGCGCATCGGCGAGCAAGCGCGCGCGCAAAATACGCAGCGCGGACTCTTTATTTTGCAGCTGCGACTTTTCATTCTGACAAGAGACGACAATGCCAGTGGGGACGTGGGTTAAGCGAACTGCCGAGTCCGTAGTGTTAACTGACTGTCCACCCGGACCTGATGAGCGGTAAACATCTACGCGAACATCATTCATATTTAATTCCACGTCGACTTCTTCTGCTTCTGGCAATACAAGTACACCTGCGGCAGATGTGTGAATACGCCCTTGGCTCTCAGTTTCCGGAACGCGTTGCACGCGGTGTACTCCACCTTCAAATTTCAAGCGCGCATATGGAGTAGTTCCGGGTTCTGGCGTCCCCTTTGATTTAATCGCCATTGAAATATCTTTATAGCCACCCAGATCAGATTCAGTCATATCAATGATTTCGACTTTCCAATTTCGCTTTTCGGCATAGCGTTGATACATACGGACCAAATCTCCGGCAAAGAGCGCGGATTCATCCCCACCTGCTCCCGCTTTAACTTCAATAATTACATCGCGATCATCATTGGGGTCGCGTGGCAGTAAGAGCTCTTCTAATTTATCTGCAGCACTTTCCACGGTAGCTTCCATCAAAGGTATTTCAGATGCAAAGGAAGGATCTTCCGCGGCCATCTCTTTCGCTGCTTCTAAATCATCTGCAGCAGTTTTCCAAGCGTTGAAACCGGCAACCACCGGACCGAGTTGGGCATAGCGACGACCGAGTTGGCGGGCTTTGCCTTGATCATCGTGGATCGAAGGATCAGCCATCTTCTTCTCTAACTCTTGATATTCGCGCACCATTTCATGGGCGGATGCAAAGCGATCGTTACTCATCTGGCTTCTCCTTTCCTGTAGTTGAATAATCTAAAAATCAAGTTAAAAATAAAGAGACCGCGCCGCAACCTTTACGGCTGCGATGCGGTCTCTTTAAAAAGCTACTTAGATGCAGATTTACCGAAACGCTCTTCGAACTTAGCTACGCGTCCACCAGTATCGAGGATGCGCTGCTTACCTGTGTAGAACGGGTGGCAGACTGAACAAACTTCAACGTAGATAGATCCGCTAGCAACTGTTGAGCGGGTTACAAACTTTTCACCGCAACCGCAAGTTACTTGGGTCTCTTTATATTCTGGGTGGATCTCTGGCTTCATTCGTTTTCCTTTTCTATGTCTGGGTCCGCTATCAGCGGTGAACCAGGGCAATGATTGCCATGGGATATGGCTAGGTGCTTATCCTCTCGCGAAAAGAGAAAACCGCAAAATCCGTGCGGGAGATGCACAGATCTTGCGGCTTACTTGTCCCTATATCTAGAAAGTTTTAAGCCTTTGGTGCTTTTGCTGGCTTAGCTGGCTTGGTTGGTTTTACCAATGCGCTCATTGCTGATTTCGCTGTTGTTCCTGCTGCTGAAACTGCTGCCTTGCGCGCATCCTTAGCGGCTTTCAATTCTGCATCTGTAGTCACAGTTGCAAGAGCGGCTTGAAAATCTGCCAACGCCTTAGCGTTAGCGGCGCGATGCGTATCAACTATTGCGCGGTGTGCAGTGAGATAAGTATTCATCTGAGATTGGAAAGCTGCTTGTGCTTGAGCACGAGCAATTGCTGCATCTTTCGTATCTGCAGCAGATGCAGATGAGCTTCCACCAAATAGTGAGCCCGCGATAATTACTGTTGCAAGAATTTTCTTAGTTGCTGACATTTTCATCTCCTTCTTAGCTCACCGGGTGGCTTGCTTCTCAGGAGATAATGCGCCTAGACCTTGTGAGTGCTTTGTGAGCGCTGTGTGAAAGCCTTGCGGTCACGCGGTGAAATTAGCGAATTTTAGCCTTAACCCTCGTTTGGACCAGAAGTTGTCTTCTGAATCTGCATCAAGAACTCGACGTTGGACTTAGTGCCCTTCATCTTCTCGAGCAAGAGCTCTAGCGCTGCCTGTGGTTCTAGCGCGTGAAGCACGCGACGTAACTTCCAGACAATGTTGAGTTCTTCAGTACCCATAAGAATTTCTTCCTTACGTGTACCTGATGCAACAACGTTTACCGCTGGGAAGATGCGCTTATCTGCTATGCGGCGATCGAGAATGAGCTCCATATTTCCGGTGCCCTTAAACTCTTCGAAGATAACTTCATCCATACGAGATCCGGTATCAACCAGTGCGGTGGCAAGAATTGTTAGCGATCCGCCATCTTCAATATTACGAGCAGCACCGAAGAACTTCTTAGGTGGATATAACGCTGCTGAGTCAACGCCACCAGAAAGGATGCGACCAGATGCTGGAGCTGCGATGTTATATGCGCGACCTAAACGAGTAATTGAGTCAAGAAGAACAACTACATCGTGACCGAGTTCAACCAGGCGCTTTGCACGCTCGATTGCAAGTTCTGCGATCGTGGTGTGATCATCTGCTGGGCGATCAAAGGTTGATGCAATTACTTCACCCTTAACAGAGCGCTGCATATCAGTAACTTCTTCCGGGCGTTCATCAACTAGTACAACCATTAAGTGACACTCAGGGTTATTTGTTGTGATTGCATTTGCGATCGCCTGTAAAACCATTGTCTTTCCGGCCTTTGGTGGCGAAACAATAAGTCCACGCTGTCCTTTACCAATTGGAGCAATCAAATCGATAACGCGAGTGGTCAAAATATTAGGTTCGGTTTCCAGGCGCAGGCGCTCTTGTGGATATAGCGGTACTAACTTGCCGAATTCCACACGACCACGCGCTTCATCAGGCGTTACACCGTTAATGGTTTCCAGGGTAATTAGCGGGTTGTACTTCTGGCGCTGTTCACCTTCGCGCGCTTGACGTACCTGGCCGGTAACTACATCGCCTTTGCGAAGTCCATATTTACGGACCTGTTGCTGCGAAACATAGACATCGTTTGGTCCTGGTAAATAACCACCAGTGCGAATAAATGAATAGTTATCCATGATGTCAACGAGGCCACCAACTGGAACTAAAACATCATCTTCACCAATTACTGGTTCGCGTTCTTCGCGTGGCCCACGATCGCGGTTACGATCTCGACCACGCCCACGATCTCGACCACGCCCACGATCGCGACCAGCAACGTTGCGGTCGTTATCGCGTGGACCATTGTCGTGACTGTCGTTTGGACCGTCATCATCGCCATCGCCATCACTTGAATTGTTCTGTGAGTTATCACGGCTGGAATTCTTCTTAGCGTTACGGGCTTCGCGACGGGCTTCGCGCTCTGCCTTAGCGGCGTCGCGGTTGGCTGCCTGCAAATCTGCGATCGCAGTTACAAGGGCATCCTTCTTCAACTTTGTTGCGCCATCAATACCTAGTTGCGCGGCAACTTCCTTTAACTTAGGAAGGCTCATTGCGGCTAGTTCAGGACTATTCGAACGAATTGGTTCTGCATCCTTAACTTGAGCGTTATCTTGATCTGTCATCTCTATCTTTTCATTTGGGGCTTCGTCCACGACCTTGAGATCGTAAAAGCGCTAAGCCTGGATATTTGGAATTGATTACCTGCCGACTTTCACCGTAACTTCCGGCTGAGCAAGTGGGGTAACCATAGCACCCCGGCGGCAATTACAGAAGTTCGGCTCCCGTGCGAGAAATCTCAAGGGATTTACCTTCAAATTTGCTGCCTGCGGCGCGAATTAATTCGGCAACATCCGATTCGCTACCTGTATGTAGGGCAAGAACAGTTGGGCCAGCCCCTGATATAAAGGCGGCAACTCCTGCACCACGCAGCTTATTCAGTAGCGCAAATGATGCTGGCATCGCTTCGCTGCGATAGGACTGGTGCAAGAAGTCTTGCGTTGCTCTAAAGAGTAAATCAGGGCGCAAGGTAAGGGCATGCACCAAGAGCGCAGAGTTTGCAGAATTTTGTACGGCATCGCGGTGGGGAATTGTCTCTGGCAACATCTTGCGCGCTTTTGCTGTGGCCATAGCAGTTGATGGAATGAAGGCGATCGCGCGGATACGAGTATCAACGTTTAATGAGATTGCTTGTGCCACGCTCTTGCCGTGCTGATTTTCTTGCCACGCAACAACCGCGTTTCCATAAAGGGCAGCAGCCACATTATCGGGATGTCCTTCCATTTCAGTTGCAAGTTGCAGTAATTTTTCATCGCTCATCTTATCTATCCCAGTTAACACTAAAGCGCGGGCTAGAGATAAACCACCAACGATTGCACTTGCCGAAGATCCAAGTCCCCGGCCATGTGGAATTACATTTAAGGCGCGAACTGCGATTCCTTTTGGTTTTCCACCAAGAAAATCAAAACCTTTATACATCGCTTTAACAAGTAAGTTTTTATCAGTACGGGGAACTTCATCTGCGCCTTCACCGGTTACATCGATATCTAAACCGGCGTCATCTAAAATCTGTGCGACATAACGATCGTGCATACCGAGTGCTAAACCAAATGAATCAAAGCCCGGGCCTAAATTGGCGCTAGATGCCGGGACCTGAACTTGAATTGGATTGGCTTTAAAAGTTGGTTTAGCCATAGCGCTTACTTTAGACCCAACGCCTTTGCGGCTGCGGCTGCGTTAACTTTTACAATCTTTGGCTTAGCAAATTTTTCTAGCGCCCAAGAAATATCTTTCAACCCATGGCCAGTAACAGTGATCACGATCTTCTTGCCCTTAGGCAACTTGCCTGCCTTCTTACACTTAATTAAGCCTGCGATGCCCGCTGCCGATGAAGGCTCGACAAAGACACCTTCTTTTCCGGCGACAAGTGCATAAGCTGCCAAAATTTCTTTATCTGTAACGGAGTCAATTACTCCGCCTGATTTATCGCGAGCTTCGATCGCTTGGTCCCAAGATGCGGGATTGCCGATACGGATCGCTGTTGCAATTGTTTCAGGTTTTAAAACTGGCTTGCCCTTAACAAGGGGCGCAGCACCTGCGGCTTGGAAGCCATACATCTGTGGAAGTGAATTTGAAATACCATCTTTCCGGTACTCGTTATAGCCCTTCCAATATGCAGTTATATTTCCAGCATTGCCGACTGGCAGTGCATGAATATCTGGGGCAAATCCCAACATATCGATTACTTCAAAAGCGGCGGTCTTCTGACCCTCAATGCGATAGGGATTTACAGAATTAACTAGTGCGACTGGGTAATTCTCAGAAAGCTCGCGTGCCAGCGTTAAGCAATCATCGAAGTTGCCGGCAACCTGCAAAATTTGGGCACCGTGAATAACCGCTTGCGCAAGTTTTCCAGTTGCAATCTTTCCCGCAGGAATCAGTACTGCAGAAATCATTCCTGCCTTAGTTGCATAAGCGGCGGCGCTTGCTGAAGTATTTCCGGTTGAAGCACAGATAACAGCTTTGGCACCATCTTCTGCAGCCTTAGAGATCGCCATAGTCATACCACGATCTTTAAATGAACCTGTCGGGTTGGTGCCTTCAAACTTTAACCAGACATCATTTCCAAGAAGTTCAGAGAGATAGCAAGCATAGATAAGCGGAGTGCCACCTTCGCGTAAAGATACAACGGGAGTCTTTGTGCTAACCGGTAAGCGATCGCGATACTCCTCGATTACCCCCCGCCATTGATGGGCGCCAGATTTCTTCGCTTTAAATAAACTCACGCGAGCGACGCTCCTTCAACACGGATGACGCTAGAAATCTTATTGACCATATCCATCGCTTTAAGCGAAGCAACAGTTGCTTTGAGTTCGCCTTCAGTTGCGCGGTGAGTAACGATTGTTACTTCGGCATCGTTATTTCGCCCAGCTTGGTTAACGGTCTGAATTGATACGCCGTGATTGGCAAATACAGTAGCGATTGCCGCTAAAACACCTGCTTTATCGGCGACTTCAAGGCGAATTAAGAACTTAGTTTTTGTACTTTCAATTGGTGCGATATCACGATCGGCATAATCAGTTTCGCGTTGGCCTACTGAGTTAAGTGCAATGTGACGAGCAACTGCTACTACATCGCCCAAAATTGCAGATGCAGTTGGCGCACCACCGGCGCCACGGCCATAGAACATCAGCGATCCGGCAGATTCGGCTTCAACAAAGACAGCGTTGAAGGCATCGCGCACAGATGCAAGGGGGTGGCTCTTATGCAACATAACTGGGTGAACACGAACTGAAATTTCGTCCGCAGGAGTTAACTCTGAAATCGCCAAGAGTTTAATTACGTGGTCCATTGATTTGGCGATAGTGACATCTTCCAAGGTGATCTTGGAAATGCCTTCGCGGTAAACATCATCGACAGTTACGCGAGTGTGAAAAGCAAGGCCAGAAAGGATTGCAGCTTTAGCGGCCGCATCAAAGCCTTCAACGTCTGCAGTTGGGTCTGCCTCGGCATATCCCAGCGCTTGCGCTTCCTTTAAGACATCAGCAAATTCACGGTTATCTTCATGCATCTTGGTCAAGATGTAATTTGTTGTGCCATTTACGATTCCCATTAAACGAGTTACGAAGTCTCCAGCAAGTGAATCGCGCATTGGACGGATAATTGGAATAGCGCCCGCAACAGATGCTTCGTAGTAAATATCTTCACCCTTGGCGTAAGCAGCGGTAAACATTTCTGCTCCGTGGCTAGCCAGGAGAGCTTTATTTGCAGTGACAACAGATTTACGATTTTCAATCGCAGTCATAATCAATTCACGCGCTGGTTCGATTCCACCAATTACTTCAATAATTAAATCAATCTCTGGATCATTGACGATCGAGAAAGGATCGGTTGTGAAGAGCGCTGGGTTGATTCCTTCGTACGGCTTAATTGTGCGCACTGCGATCCGGGATAACTCAATCTTTACGCCGGCACGAGTTGATAGCTCTGCAGTATCTGCCAGCAAAAGGCGCGCGACTGAGCTGCCGACGACGCCACAGCCGAGCATGCCGATACGTACAGGTTTATCTGCTGGGCTCATCTGCTTATTCTTTCACATCAAGTGCGAGCAGATCTGCCTCATTTTCGCGACGGATGATTACGCGGGCTTTTCCATTATTTACTGCAATTACTGGGGGGCGGGGCACGTGGTTGTAATTACTCGCCATGCTGCGCCCATATGCGCCAGTTGCAGGTATCGCAATCAAATCACCGGGGGCAATATCTGCAGGAAGTGCGATATCGCGGATAACAATGTCGCCAGTTTCGCAATGCTTACCAACCACACGAGAAGAAATTGATTTAGCTGTTGAGGATCGTTGGGCAATAACCGCGTGATATTGCGCGTCATATAAAGAAGGACGGATATTGTCACTCATTCCACCATCGACTGAGATGTAACGACGGGTGGCACCATTTTCGAGTACAACATCTTTAGTTGTGCCAACTTCGTATAATGTAAATGTGGTTGGTCCAACGATCGCGCGGCCGGGTTCGATTGAAATAGTTGGAATACTTAATTTATGTTTTTCACAAGCGGCGGTGACAGCGCTGCGCAGAGCGGGCATAACTTCGCCCGGTTCTAGAGTTTCATCTTCAGGAAGGTAGGCAATTCCATAACCGCCACCGAGATCTAATTCAGGAAGTTCAGTACCGTATGAATCGCGATACTTGGCAAGCAGTGCGATCAAGCGATCTGCGGCAAGTTGAAATGATTCAGTGCCAAATATTTGCGAGCCGATGTGTGAATGAAATCCGAGTAGTTCAAGTTCGGGATGGGTAAGCACTACCTGTACGGCATCCCAAGCAGCGCCACTAGCAATAGAGAATCCAAATTTCACATCTTCATGCGCTGTCGAGATTGATTCGTGGGTATGGGCCTGAATTCCGGGAGTCAGACGTAACATCACGCCTTGCACCTTTTTGTGTTTGCGCGCCATCGCAGCAACGCGGTCTATCTCGTGGAGTGAGTCCATAACAATGGTTTTCACGCCAACCGAGACTGCTTTATCTATTTCAGATAATGATTTATTGTTGCCGTGCACTTCAATCTTTGCTGGATCAATGCCTCCAGCCAACGCTGCGGCTAACTCTCCCCCAGTGCAGACATCTATTCCGATTCCACATTCTTTAATCCACTGCGCAACTACAACAGAAATAAATGCTTTCGCTGCGTAGTAAACAGTTCCGGCGTGCGAACCGAACTCATCGCGCAGTGCGTTATTCCATCCGATAGCGCGTTCGCGAAAATCTGCCTCATCGATAAAAAACGCTGGCGTTCCAAAATCCTTTGCTAGCTTTGAAGCGGATATTCCAGATAGGTGAAGTTCACCATTGGTAAATGAGATATTTCTCGACCACATGGTTTACATCCTCTCTGGCGCGCTGACGCCTAGTAAGTCAAGGCCATTCTTCAGTACTTGCAGAGTTGCTGCACATAAATTAATTCTGGCGCTATGTAACGGCGTAATCGGCTCATCGCCCATCGGCAGCACGCGGCAATCGGCGTAGAAGCCGTGATAAACCCCGGCCAACTCTTCGAGATAGCGCGCCACGCGATGTGGTTCGCGCAGTTCGGCAGCGCCAGCAAGAATTCTTGGAAATTCGGCGAGTGAACCCAATAGTTCATTTTCGCGATCGTGGCTTAGTTGCGCAGGATCAAAGTTATCTAAACCAGATGGAATCTTTAACTCATCTGCATTACGAAGTACGGCAGCGATTCGAGCATTCGCATACTGCACGTAATAAACTGGATTCTCATTGGTGTTCCGCTTTAAAATATCTATATCCATCACCATCGGGGTATCTACTGGATATCGAATTAGCGTGTAACGCGCTGCATCGACCCCAACTTTTTCAACCAACTCTTCCAAGGTAATGATTGTGCCGGCGCGCTTGGAGAGTTTTACCTCTTCTCCGCCTTCCATAATCTTTACCAGTTGTCCGATCAAGACATCGATGTTGTATTCGGGGTCATCACCAGCGCAAGCAGCGGTAGCTTTTAAGCGATGGATATAGCCGTGATGATCAGCTCCTAACATATAGATACAGATATCGAAGCCCCGCTCGCGCTTATTTATGTAGTAAGCGGTATCAGATGAGAAGTACGTTAAATCGCCATTGGCTTTGACTAATACGCGATCTTTATCATCACCAAAATCTGATGTTCGAAGCCAGGTTGCACCATCTAGTTCAAAGACATGTCCTTGCTTGCGCAACTTATCAACGCCGTGTTCAACGCTTCCGCCATCGTGTAAAGAACGTTCGGAGAACCAGATATCGAAATGAGTTTTGAAAGTATCTAATACCCGCTGCTGATCTTTAAGTTGTAGTTGGTATGCCGCTTCACGGAAGGCGATTAGCCTTTCATCCCCAGGCAGTTCAGTAATCCCTGGGTTCTGCCCAACAACAGAGTTTGCAAGATCAATTATGTAGCCACCTTTATATCCATCTTCTGGAATTGGTTGGCCCATAGCTGCGGCTTGCACTGATTGTCCAAATAGATCCATCTGATTACCGCGATCATTAATATAAAATTCACGTGTAACTGTTGCACCCGCTGCGCTGAGCACGCGACCGAGCGCATCTCCGACAGCGGCCCAACGAGTGTGGCCCAGGTGCAGCGGCCCAGTTGGGTTGGCGCTAATAAATTCCAGGTTTATCTTTACGCCAGATAAAGCGGTGCCGCGACCGTAGCCACCTTGTGCAGTTAAAATAGTGCGAACTAAATCCGCTTGGCTCGCGCGATTTAAAGTGATATTTATAAAGCCGGGCCCAGCAATATCTACCGCTGAAACTTCTGGAAGGTTTTCTAAATCTTTCTTTAAAAGCTCAGCAACTTCCCGCGGATTTTTACCTGCGGGTTTAGCCAATTGAAGTGCGATCGAAGATGCATAATCTCCATGGTCACGGTTCTTGGGACGCTCTAGTGGAATCAGTGCCGGAACCGATCCGATCAAATCGCCACGTTCAATCGCACGCGCTATCGCACCCTGAATCTGGGCGGCTAAAAGATCCGAATGCGAACTCATTGGCCAAGGTTACCCCAGCGGCAATTTTGCATAAGCAGGACTTACCTCTAACCTAAGCACCAGTAAGTGAGAAAATTTTAAAATTCTCAAAACGCTCCAGCGGGAGTGGTGAAATGGCAGACACGCAAGTCTTAGGAACTTGTGCTCCGGCGTGCGGGTTCAAGTCCCGCCTCCCGCACCAGCAAGTTAATATTTATACATGGCTAAACCTTCGCGTGCAAAGATCAAGATGACGCAAGCCAAAATTGCGCGCGAAGCAGCGCAACGACGTGAAGCTAAGAGAGATTCAAAATACGCGGTATCTCGCGATGAAGTTGATTTAGATGCCTACGCCGCAGTTGATGGCGCTTGGTTGGAAATTGGGCTCAGCGCTCCTGCACGCAGGGCGCTAATTGATGAAGGACTTTACAAAGTCAGTGATTTAAGAAAACACTCAATTGATGCCATTAAAGATCTGCATGGCATGGGTCCAAATGCGATTCGGATCTTGATCACCGCAATGAAGAAGAGTGATATCTCATTTAGAAAGTAATTGAGCGGTAGCGATTAGTTAGTAATTGCCCAGATAACAAGTGTTGAACCCGCAACTGCAAGGAGAGCCATAACTTCGCGGCGTGCCAGCAGGCTATGTGCTCCCTTTACGAAAGTAATAAGTAGCATCAAAATTCCAGGAGCGAAGATTGCCAGGGAATTGTTAAAGGAGCCATCTTTGCCGGTTTGGTAGCGGAGATTGATTAAGCCAATTGCCAGCAGTAAATAACTGGCCATACGGTAATTGTTTAGCGCGTACTTACTTATCTTTGCTTCTGTCATATCCCTATCCTACAAATATTAAAGGAGCGCCGGTTTCCCGACGCCCCTTTAACTTTAACTATTTATAAGACGATTAGTGATCGTCCTTCATTCCTTCTGCGTGTGACTTCATGCGTGCGATCTTCAAAATCGTTAGACCGAATACGCACTTTGCCAATACGTCAGCGACTGTGTAACCAACCTGTACGCCAACGAATTGCTCAGCTGAAGCCATACCTTCGCCCATACCAAGGATGTATGAGATTGGGTAGACGCCCCATGTCGCGATCAAGAGGAGACGCAAGCGACCTACGGTTGCTGCAACACCTTCTGGCTGGCGATCAAGTGACTTACCAAGCTCTACGAACAAGATATAGAGGATGTATAGGAATGGAAGTGTTGAAAGAACACCGTATAGAACCTGTGTGTTCTGATCGTTTGAGATTTCACCTGGGTAACCAAGTGCGATCATTGCAGCTGATGCTGGAACCAAACGAGTGATGAGTGAGCGAGAAACTTCCTTTGCAAGTGCAAGCACTGCAATAACTTCAACAAGAAGTAGAGGAACAGTTAATAGCCAGTCAACATAACGGTATGCCTCGTTAAATGCACCCTGGTCTCCAGAAACTTTAACCATCATTCCTTCAGATGCTTCTGAGAATGAGTTAAAGATTCTCCAGTAGTGATAACCAGCAATGAATGTAACCATTGATGACATAACAAGAGCGTTGCGATACTTAGCAAGTACGCGACCTTGTGAAACAAGGGTGTAAACAGTGCATGCCAACATAGAAACTAGTCCGAACGAGAATACGTTGTAGACAAGGTTCCATTGGGAGCTTGTGAGTTGAATCATGTAAATAAGCCTCCGTGGGGTGCTTAATACTTTAAGGACCAGGCGGCCCCTAAAGCCAGATGAAGGCGATGAGATCCTCGAGGAACCTCATTGACCTCTTCCAGTGATCAATAGTGTGAACCTTTTGCGAAGTATTTGCACTAGAACAAGGGGGTATTTCTCAAGAATTTTCAGAAATATTCGGACATTTTACGCTCAGACTGGGGCTATCACCCTTTGAAAGCGCCCCGTTCCCAGGCTGTAGAAATGACCTAGCTATGCGCCGCCCTAATTGCCGTGGCAACGCCGTAGAGTTCAAGGATGAGTAAAGAGTCGAGCGAGCGCGAGAAGTTAGCAGCGGCAGTACCGCCAAAGTTGCGCGGCTGGTTTCACCTAGGTGCTACCCCAGTTGTAATTATCGCCTCGCTCGTTCTCTTTATCTTAAGTAAGAGTTCGCTTAAATTTGCAGTCGCCCTATATTCTATTAGCGCAATCATGCTCTTTAGCGTCTCTGCTATTTATCATCGCGTGCCCTGGACTCCTGAAAAGAAGAAGATCTGGCGGCGTTGGGATCATGCCAATATAAATTTATTGATTGCCGGCTCCTATACGCCTTTTGCAGTGGCCTTATTGCAAGGCAATGATCGCACTATTTTATTAACAGTGGTCTGGGTAGGTGCGCTGGCCGGAGTCGCACTTCGCATCTTCTGGATCAACGCCCCCCGTTGGTTATATGTCGCCAACTACTTACTCCTTGGCTGGGTCGCGATCGTCTACACGCCTCAGCTCTATGACGAAGGTGGTTTCTGGGTCTTAATCCCGATCATTATCGGTGGCCTCTTATATTCAGTTGGAGCCATTTTCTACGCGCTAAAGAAGCCCGGGCGCAACGCCAAATACTTCGGCTTTCATGAGTTATTCCATATCTTCGTCCTCGCAGCGTGGATTTCCCAATATCTCGCCGTCTCCTTCGCTATCTACCGCCAATAAATCACCCACTTTTAGAGTTAGCCCCTTTGCCCTAATCTAGGCACATGGCTGAGAAGAAGAGTTTCCTAAATTGGGTCGGTTTTAAAGAGAGCGAAAGCGCTGCTCCCTCTTCAGTTGAGCGCATCCGCGAGCTCGAATCTCAATTAAATGACCTGCGCTCTCGCCGCGATATCACGACCTTAAGTAAGGAAGAGTTTGAAATCTTGGCGACTGAAACCGCCATGTCAATGATTAAATCTGCACAAAGCCGCGAAGCCAAGGCGCTCTCCATTTCAGAGCGAATTACCTTAGAAGCGTCGCGACAAGTAAAAGATGCCCTCGAAGGTGCGGAGACAAAGGCGCGTTCTATTCTCTCTGGCGCTGAAGCGCGCGGGCGTAAATATATTAACGTTGCAGAATCTGAAGCCGCTGAAAGAGTTGCGCAAGCAGAACGCGAAGCGCAATCACTCTTTGATGAAAAACGTCGTGAAGTGACGGCGCTATCGCTGGCAGCGCGCCGCGAAGGCGAGCGGATCATCACCGAAGCAACTGGTGAAGTAGCCGAATATCGTCAGTGGTTAAGTGGCGTGATCTCTGAAGCAGAGCGTCTTTATCGTATTCAAACCCAATCACTCGATGCTGCAGAAAATGCAATCTCACAGAGCCGATCTCGTTTAGATAGCGCATATTCTCGCTTAGCCGAGCTACATAAAAACGTCACTGAGAATTTAAATGAAGACAATACGGTTATTGATACTGGGCCAAAAAAGGTGGCTAGTCAGCGCACCAAACCAGCTCTTGCCGCTCCTGTGAAAAAAAGAGCTGCAAAGAAAACAGCTGCAAAGAAAAAACCCGCTAAGCGTCGGTAATTAAAGTGGCTACCAAGCGCGGTATCCAATACATCCCTGCCATAGATGGGCTGCGCGCAATCGCAGTTATCGCAGTGATGCTTTATCACTTGGGCGTCTCTTGGATTCCTGGTGGATTTCTTGGTGTTGACCTCTTCTTTGTGATCTCCGGATATGTAATTACGAGGCTGCTCTTAGATTCAATTCAAGAACGCGGTGGATTAGATCTCCGTGATTTCTATATGGCGCGTATCCGGCGCCTTCTGCCACCGCTAGTTTTTATGATCGTTGTAACTTCAATCGTTGTTGGCCTTTGGGCACCGGATACAAGTAAGAAATTCTTATCAGATGCACCTTTTTCACTCTTTGGTGGAATGAATTGGTGGCTAGTTTTCAACAACCAGGATTACTTCGAAACCAGTGGGCGACCACCACTTTTACAACACACTTGGTCACTCGCAGTAGAAGCCCAGTTCTATCTCCTTTGGCCGCTGATACTGCTCTTGGTTTTAAAGTATCTCGGTAAGCGAGTTATTCCTACCGCTGCGCTGACTATCGCCGCGATATCTGGAATCACCTTAATGTTGGTTTCTTTTCAAATAGATGCCGCGAGTTCTTCCAAGGTAAGCCACGTCTACTTTGGAACAGATACCCACAGCATCGGGCTCTTCCTGGGTGCCGCCCTCGCAGTTAGTTGGATTCCACAGAACTTTAATTTAGAAGTAACGCGCCGAGCGCAAGATTTCATCGATGGTATTGGTGTATTCGGATTTATCGGAATCTTGGCAACATTTGCGCTAATCGATGAGAGTAAACCAACGCTCTATAGAATTGCCTTTCCACTTGCGGGAATCTTTGGCACTGCCATCTTGATATCTATAGTTCACCCAGCCTCCAGATTCGCACCGCTGCTGCGCAATAAAGTATTGCTCTGGATCGGCGAGCGTTCATACGCGATTTACTTATGGCACTGGGTTATTTTTCAGATCTCGCGCCCGCAGGTAGATCTTGATGGTGAAAATTGGGCGCTCTTCTTGCTGCGAATTTTGTTGGTGCTGGCGATGGCCGATATATCTCTGCGTTTAGTAGAACTTCCTATTCGCAGCGGCGCCGTTGCTTACTGGTTCGGTGGAATGAAATATCGAACTAAGGCGGTTCGCAGGAAACAGAAAGTTGCCGTAACTCTTCTTACATCTATTCTCTTACTTACTTCA
>CAMAPO010000015.1 GCA_945860245.1 Bifidobacterium breve | reverse complement strand
GTTGGGAAATCCGGTCCTTTTACAATCTTTAACAATTCAGCAAGAAGTTCTTCAGGTTTTAAATCAGGGTTATTGAGTGAGTAAATAACACCTTCGGTGATTTCACGCAGGTTGTGCGGTGGAATATTTGTAGCCATTCCGACTGCGATTCCGGCAGAACCGTTGACTAATAAGTTTGGGAAGCGGCTTGGTAATACATCTGGTTCTTGTGAGCGACCGTCGTAATTTGGGGAGAAGTTAACGGTGTCTTCATCGATATCGCGCATCATCTCCATCGCGATTGGAGAAAGGCGGGCTTCGGTATAACGCATTGCCGCTGCGGGATCGTTGCCGGGAGAACCGAAGTTTCCGTTGCCATCTACCAATGGATAGCGAAGTGACCAGTGCTGGGCTAAACGAACAACGGTGTCATAGATCGCGGTGTCACCGTGTGGATGGTAATTACCCATGACATCACCGACGATGCGAGAAGATTTGTAGTAACCCTTGTCAGGGCGATAACCCGCGTCATACATTGCATATAAAACGCGGCGATGAACTGGTTTTAAACCATCGCGAACATCTGGAAGTGCGCGACCGACAATAACTGACATTGCATAATCAAGATAAGAACGTGCCATCTCAACTTGTAGATCAACGGTTTCAATCCGGTCGAAATCATCACCGGGGTTAGCCATACCGGTGCGGTCTACGGGAGTTTTATCTTCAGCCATTTAAATATCCAAGAATCTAACGTCTTTAGCGTTACGTTGAATAAATGCGCGGCGTTGCTCTACATCTTCGCCCATTAAAACTGAGAACAAATCATCAGCTGCAGCAGCATCATCGAGAGTTACTTGAATCAGCACGCGGTGTTCAGGATCCATTGTTGTATCCCACAATTCTTTAGCGGGCATTTCTCCTAAACCTTTGAAGCGTTGAATACCATCATCTTTCGGTAAACGCTTTCCGGCATCTAAACCAATCTTGATCATGCCATCGCGTTCGCGATCAGAGAAAGCGTATTGCACCTCGTCTTTACCGCCCCATTTAATTTTATAAAGTGGTGGTTGCGCCAAGTAAACGAAGCCATTTTCAATTAGTGGGCGCATAAAGCGGAATAACAAAGTGAGTAGCAAGGTGCGGATATGTTGTCCGTCAACGTCAGCATCGGCCATCAAGATTATTTTGTGATACCGCAATTTTTTTATATCAAAATCTTCGTGAACACCAGTACCGAGTGCGGTGATCAGCGCTTGTACTTCATTGTTCTGCAACACGCGATCGATGCGCGCTTTTTCAACATTAAGAATCTTTCCGCGGATCGGCAGTACTGCTTGGTTGCGTGAATCGCGTCCACCTTTTGTGGAACCACCAGCAGAGTCACCTTCAACAATGTAGAGCTCGCACTTTGCTGGATCTGTCCATTGGCAATCAGCTAACTTGCCGGGCATACCGCGTCCCTCTAATAAACCTTTACGGTTACGCGATAGGTCGCGCGCCTTGCGTGCTGCTACACGAGCTGCTGCGGCATCAATGCTCTTGCGGACAATATCTTTTCCTTCTTGTGGGTTCTTCTCAAACCATTGCGTTAAAAATTCATTTACCGATTTTTGAGTGAAGGATTTAGCTTCAGTATTACCCAGTTTCGTCTTTGTTTGTCCTTCAAACTGTGGATCCGCCATTTTAATCGAGACAATTGCGGTTAAACCTTCACGCACATCATCGCCAGTTAAACGATCTTCTTTCTTGCGGATAAATCCTGCCTCTTCACCGAATTTATTTACAACAGAAGTTAGGGCAGTGCGGAAACCTTCTTCGTGGGTTCCGCCTTCGTGGGTGTGGATGGTGTTGGCGAAGGTGTAAACAGATTCTGAGAAACCAGCGTTCCATTGCATGGCTACTTCAAGTGAAAGTTTCGCTTTCTTATCTTCGCCTTGAAAAAATATGATTGATTTGTGGGTTTCACCGCGCGTTGAATTGAGGTGTTTTACAAAGTCTGAAATACCACCGTCGTATTTATAATTGACTTTAAGTGGCTCACCTTTTTCATCAACGTGGCCCGGGCGCAAATCAGTGAGAGTTAAACGAAGACCTTTATTTAGAAATGCCATTTCGCGAAAACGAGTGGATAAAATTTCAAATGAGAAATCTGTAGTTTCAAAAATTTCAGCAGATGGCCAAAATTGAACTGTAGTTCCAGTTTTTTCAGAAACTTCACCTTTTTTTAGTGGTGCGGTCGGAACACCTAACTTATATTCTTGGCTCCAGAAGAAACCGTCGCGTTGTACTTGTACAGATAAATCTGTTGAGAGCGCGTTGACTACAGAAATACCAACTCCGTGCAATCCGCCAGAGACCGAGTAACCACCATCGCCAAATTTTCCGCCGGCGTGTAAAACTGTAAGAACAACTTCAAGCGCCGGTTTCTTTTCTACGGGGTGGAGATCAACTGGAATTCCACGACCGTTATCGACACATTGCAGCGAGCCATCTTCCATCAAAGTTATATTTATTTCATCGCAGTAACCCGCGAGCGCTTCATCGACAGAGTTATCGACTACTTCATAGACGAGGTGGTGAAGGCCGCGTTCTCCAGTAGACCCGATATACATTCCGGGGCGTTTGCGGACAGCGTCGAGGCCTTCTAGGACGGTGATCGAACTGGCGTCATATCCGCCGGTTTGCTTCGTCACTAAAGCTCCTTTTAAAATCTGGTTCTGGCCTTAAAACACGCCTAGAAGGGGAATTCCTTCATTGAGCCTGTTAATCCTATCTGTAAATGAAAAGCCCGCTAGCCATAAAAAGCCATAGGTGTGGCAAATGCGCCATTTTCTGAGCGTGGGTGAGGGTTCCTAGTGGGTGGGGGGTATTTTAGGCGCTCTAACCGTAGGTATCGCGGGGGCCGCGCTCGTTTTTAATCGTGCGCAATCCGCGCTTCCAAGAGGGAGCTTGGGGGCCAATAAAAACAAGTGATGTTACTCCAGCCCCGGGTGTGGAACTCTGAATTGTGTGAAGTAAATCTTGCCCGACTGCGTTTAATTGGGTTGCCCAAGCTGTTGATGAACATTGAATTAAAAGTGCACCTTCAAGGAGTGAAATTGGAGTTGTGTGCGATGCGATATCTGCTCCGACAATTTCTTTCCAAGATGAAAATAGAGTTCCTTCAGCAATTCCTAAATGCCAATCGCGTTGATTGATTAAATCTGAAATTACTTCACTGATAAGTGTTGGGTCCCCTGGGGTGTTGGTGCGCTCTTGTACTGGTTTAGATTTTTTAATAAATCCGGTTTTATAGCTGCGGAAGAGATCAAGGGCTAGGTCGCGTTTACTCATCACTTGGCCTCTCCTTCGATACAACACCAGGGGTCACATAATATTTAGTAGTTAATAATTCGGCTGGTAGGTCGCTTTCAACAGCTGCGGTGATAAAAGTTTGTTCTGCCATTTGGGTAACAGAAGTTAATTGTTGACGTCGTGTTGTATCTAACTCAGCAAAGATATCATCGAGAATTAAAATAGGTTCTGCGCCTTCGGATTTTAATAGGTTGTAAGAACCAATTCGCAGGGATATCGCCATCGACCAAGATTCGCCGTGGCTGGCATAACCTTTCGCGGGAAAGTCACCAAGTTGGAGATGTAAATCATCGCGGTGCGGGCCGATCAAAGAAACCCCGCGTTCGATCTCTTGACGTGCAACTTCTATTTGGCGAGCGGTAAGTAGATGTGAATTTTCTTCAGTGTTGGTAGATAAACCATCTGTACTTGATTTATATGAAATAGCAGCGAGTTTTACCTCATTTAAATTAGCGTAGTTCGCCACCACATGTGGGCTTAGCGCCTCAACTAAAGCCACGCGTTCAGCGCTTAATTGCGCACCTAAGTTAATAAGTTGCTCTGTCCAGGGTGCCAGCGCATTTTCAGGGGCGTGGGTTTTTAGCAAAGTGTTGCGTTGTTTAACAACTCTTTCGTAATCAGAGATAACGCCGGCTAAACGGGGGGTGCGAGCTATCAGTAATCTATCGAGGAAGTCACGGCGGTGGGTTGGATCACCACGCACTAAATCTAAATCTTCTGGCGAAAAGTAAATTACTTGCAGGGCGCCCAAAATTTCGCGTTGTGATTTAGTTGGGTTTTGATTTAAACGGGCACGGTTTGCTTTATTTGCGTTTATTTCCAAATCAACTTGTAGGGTGCGCGCGTCGCGTTCAATTTCAGCGCGGATAATCGCTTGCTCACTTCCTGAATTTAATAATGGAAGATTTTGGGATACTCGGTGAGATGTAAGGTATGCGAGATAAATCAAACTCTCGGCGATATTTGTTTTACCGGAACCGTTGTCGCCGATGAATGTGATTGGCCCTGGTCCAAACTCTAGCTCTAAGTTTTTATAAGAGCGGAAATTGGTCAGCGCTAATTTGGTGACACGCACTTATTTACTCTTTATTAAAATCTTTAAACTTATTAAGAGGCGTAGCGCATTGGCATCAGAAGGTAGCGATAATTTTCAATCACTTTACCGTCGCGATCCGATTTACCACTTAGGATTGCCGGTTTGTTAGACCCAGTAAATGAAATTTGCACAAAAGCTGTTCCAACAGCTTGCAAGCCATCTGCGAGAAATACTGGGTTAAAGGCGATAGAGATTGGTTCGCCATTTAACAAAATTTCAATAGCTTCGGTTGCTTGCGCTTCTTCCCCTGCGCCTGCTTCAAGTGAGACTGTGTTATTAGCAAATTCCAGGCGTAGCGGAACAGTTTTATCGGTTACTAACGCAACGCGGCGAACAGAATCTAAAAATGGTGCGACTTCAACAATTGCGGTTGTGGTTACGTCTTGTGGAAGTAGGTGGCGGTATGGAGGAAATGTGCCATCTAACATTCGCGAGGTCATTGATTTGCCTTCACCGGCAAATCCGGCGAGGCGGTCGTTACTTGTGTTTGGTGCAAATGAAAGTGAAACGTTTTTAGATCCAGTTAAGGATTTTGCGGCATCAGCAATAGTGCGTCCACGTAAAAGAGCGGTTGTGGAAAGCCCTGGTGTGGTTGGTTGCCAAGTGAATTCACGCACAGCTAATCGGTATCTATCGGTGGCGGCCAGTGTCACTGTGTCTTCGTTAATTTCAACGTGCACGCCAGTAAGGGTTGGTAATGAATCATCTTTGCCTGCTGCGATTGCTACTTGTGCTACCGCTGTCGCAAATAGATCACTGGCTACAACCCCAGTTGTTTCAGGCAGTTCTGGTAAACCTGGGTACTCTGAAATAGAAAGTGTAGGAAGAGTAAATTTTGCCGATCCAGAAGTTACTAAAACCCGAGTGCCATCGAGTGCGATAGTGATTGGTTTATTAGGAAGCGAGCGGGAAATCTCTGCTAGTAATCTTCCAGGTACTAAAACTTTTCCCGTTTGAGAAATATCTGCTTTAAAGAAAGCTTTACTTGAGGTTTCTAAATCTGATCCGGAGAGAATAACTTCCTCGCCAGTGGCATCGATAACAATTCCGAGAAGCTCTGTTTTTATAGGTCTAGTTGAAAGACTGCGGGATACCCAGTTAACGCCCTCTGTAAGTGCGCTTTGTTCGACAGTAAATTTCACGCGGTTGCCCTCAGTTTCTTTAGTTGAAAGTCTTTCATGGTGTTTAAGGAGTTAGATAGCCCAAAAAATCGGGGGTAGGTTATGTGGTTCGTTTGGGAGCGGGTTTCATCTATATAAAGGTAGTAGTAGTAGCCAGAAGAGAAAGGTGTGGATAAGACCAAAAACCCCTGCTCAAAGGCGTGTCGCGCTGTTAAAAAGGTGTGGATAAGTAAGGTAAATCTGTGTGTAAAGTTAAATTCCACCGCTTCCTCTTCCCTTTTTAATAAAAAACCCAACGGATAAAAAATAGATAACCACAGAAAAACCTCTGTAATCCACAGTTACCCACACCTTCTCCACATCTGGGGGTAAGGTTCTTAAATCGGACATTTAACCGAAATCAACCTCTATTTTGAGATTTAATCCGGTTGGTTAACTCTGTGACTTGGTTATAGATAGATCGACGCTCTGCCATTAACTGGCGGATCTTCCGATCGGCGTGCATAACAGTTGTGTGATCGCGGCCCCCGAAGGTCTGACCAATTTTCGGCAGCGAGAGCTCGGTTAACTCACGGCATAAGTACATCGCGATTTGGCGTGCGTTGACTAAAACACGAGAACGAGATGTGCCACATAAATCATCAAGGGTAAGACTGAAGTAAACAGCGGTCTGGGCCATAATCGTGGCAGAGGTAATTTCCGGACCTGCACCGGTTGGGATTAAATCTTTTAAAACAATTTCAGCAAGACCTAGATCAACACCTTGTCGGTTAAGGCTAGCAAATGCTGTAACACGGATAAGTGCGCCTTCAAGTTCGCGAATATTTGTGGAAATTTTGCTAGCGATATATTCAAGGACATCATCTGGCGCATTTAACTTATCTTGCGCAGCTTTCTTACGCAGAATCGCAATTCGTGTTTCAAGTTCTGGTGGTTGAATATCTGTAATTAAACCCCACTCAAAACGAGAACGGAGGCGATCTTCCAAAGTAGTCAATTGCTTTGGGGGACGATCTGATGAGATAACTATTTGTTTATTGGCGTTATATAAAGTGTTAAAAGTGTGGAAGAACTCTTCTTGAGTGCGTTCTTTATTTTCTAAGAACTGGATATCGTCAACTAATAAAACATCGAGGTCGCGATAACGACGTTGGAAAGCCGAGGCTTTATCGTCACGAATCGAGTTAATAAAGTCATTTGTGAACTCTTCAGATGAAACATAGCGCACCCGCACGCTGCCATATAACTCTTTTGCGTAAGCGCCAATAGCGTGTAATAAGTGGGTTTTTCCAAGGCCAGACTCACCATAAATAAAGAGTGGGTTGTACGCCTTTGCTGGAGCTTCTGCTACTGCTACTGCAGCTGCGTGCGCAAAACGGTTAGATGCTCCGATAACAAAAGTTTCAAAGATATAACGCGGATTTAATTGTGAGGGTTCATCGCTCTTACGTGCACCAAGATCAGAACCTTCACGGCCTGTGCCGGGGCGAGTAGGTGTTGGCTCAATAACAATTGTTGGGGCGGGGTGATCTGCTAGTTCTAAAGACTCATCAACCATAACTGCGATATTTGTCTTATCGCCAAGCTCGCGAGTAAGGACTTCATTGACAACTATTCGCAGCCGGGATTCAAGAACATCTTTAGCAAATACATTTGGGGCGGCAACTAGTAAATTTGTGATGCCGCCATCGCTTTGGATCAACCCAAGTGGTTTAGTCATTGTTAAAAATGCGCGATGCTGGGGTTCACCGAGTGAGACATGCTCTATAACTCGATCCCAAAGGTCGGCGAGCTCTATCTCAACTACAGCCATTTTCGCCCCCTTGGACTATCCACAACGTTATCCACAGGCTGTGGTCTAAAGTAGGGCTTTACCCTTGATTTAGAGCCACATCGACGGATACCTGTGGACAGAGATGAAAAGTAGGGCTCTTTCTCAAGAAAAGCAAGTGGTTATCCACAACCCTCAACCTGGGCTCCAGTTTGACCCGCCTATATCCACACCTCTACCGTTGCCTACTTACTTCCCCCGTATTTATGAATAGTTCATAGAAGTTGGCAAAACCGAGAGCTAGGTCAGCAAAAACCTAGACCGGCGAAAACCTGCTCTACCTACCAAAAGTTTAACTACTGAAGTTTAACTACTGAAGTTTAAAAGGAGTCACCATGACAAAGCGCACCTACCAACCCAATACCCGCCGCCGCGCCAAGAAGCATGGCTTCCGCGCACGCATGGCAACTCGCGCAGGACGTGCCGTTCTTTCAGCCCGTCGTGCCAAGGGCCGCATCCGTCTTTCTGCGTAAGCGCTAGAGCACTCCGGAAACCACCGTGCTGCCTAAAAACGCACGTTTGACTGTAAGCGCCGATTTCGCTCGAGCAACAAAGAGTGGAACCCGCGTTACTACCGATAACTATGTTGGATACCTTTATATCTCCCCTGCAACAAATCACGACCTTCCAAAGTGCGGGTTGATTATCAATAAATCTGTTGGTGGCTCGGTTACTCGCCACGCCCTGGCTCGCAAAGTCCGCCACGCCGTTTCTCCACAACTCTCTAAATTACCCAACGGATCACTTTTGGTAATTCGTGCGTTAGCTAAAAATAATATCAACGCTGTTGATGTTGAAATTGAAAAACTAATCGACAAATTATTAGAGCGCGCATCGCGAGCAGTGGTGAAGTAATGAGAAGAGTTTTTGTAGCAGTTATTAACGCATATCAAAAATGGATTTCACCAGCTTTCCCACCGCGCTGCAAGTACTACCCATCATGTTCTTCATATGCAGCATCGGCAATTTCACATTACGGTTTCCGTGGTCTTGTTATGTCGATCTGGCGTTTGGTGCGATGTAACCCTTGGTCACACGGTGGACTTGATTACGCAGTAACACCTGCCAATACCTTCAAAAACCAGCCAATTAATAGTCAAAAAACCAGTGTAGGAGTTCGCTAATGGGAGCTATTTTAAATCCACTTTACAACCTGGTTTCAGGTGTAATTATCTTCTTCCATAAATTATTAACACCAATTTTTGGAGCAGATAGTGGAGTTACTTGGTCTCTTTCTATTGTCGGACTGGTAATTTTAATTCGAATTATTCTTATCCCACTCTTTGTTAAGCAGATTAAAAGCCAGCGTGCACTTACAGCGCTGCAGCCACAAATGAAGGCGATTCAAACTAAGTATAAAGATGACCGCCAGAAGCAATCCGAAGAGATAATGAAGCTCTACAAAACGCATAAAACCAATCCTTTAGCTTCTTGCTTTCCAATTTTGGCGCAAGCGCCAATTTTCTTTGCACTCTTTACTGTGCTTAACGGAATTGCCGCAAAGACCGATGCGGGCGTATCTGCGCCAATCGCGCGCGGTTTTTTAAAAGGTGATTACTTAGACAGCGCGGCACAGGCAACGTTTTTTGGTGCCAAAATTTCACAGAGTTTCTTAGGCTCTCCTGATACAACAGTAAAGATCGTTACTGTTATTTTGATTTTTATTATGTCGGCAACAACCTTTACAACCCAACGTCAGTTGATGGTTAAAGGAATGCCAAAGATGGATTCAAGCAACAATATGATGTTGCAACAACAGAAAATTATGTTGTATTTATTCCCGGTCATATTTGCAATCTCAGGTGTTAACTTTCCGGTTGGTGTTTTAATTTATTGGTCGACTACAAACTTCTGGACATGGGGACAGCAGTTCTATGTCATTAAGAGAAATCCAACGCCAGGATCTCCTGCATATGAAGAGTTGGAGCGAAAGCGTTCCCATAAAGATAAAGAGAAAAACCGCGACGCCAGCGGAACAGTCCTTAACCCAGAAAACCCAGAAGTCGGCCAAAACAACCAAGAGGACGATGTAAAAGGGCAGCGAAAGCAGCCAAAAAAGAAAAAGAAGAGATAATTTCCGACATTTACTATCAAAAACGCATAAATAACCCAAGTTTTTCAAATAAAGGAGTAGAAAATGAGCGAAGAGACCACAGAAGTAATTGATGTACAGGCTGATGCTGAGGCAGCAACCGGAAGCAAGAAGGCGCCGAAGACGATCGCTCGCTTGGAAGAAGAGGGCGATATCGCAGCCGATTACCTAGAAGGTTTATTAGATATTGCTGACCTAGATGGCGATATCGATATCGATGTAGAGAACGATCGCGCCAGCCTGGCGATCGTCGGCGGAAAGCTACGCCACCTCGTTGGCCAAGAAGGTGAAGTCCTCGATGCTATCCAGGAGCTCACTCGCCTAGCCGTCCAAACATCTACCGGCGATCGCAGCCGTTTAATGCTCGATATCGATGGATTCCGCGCTGGCCGCCGCAAGGAGTTAACCGCCCTAGCTGAGAAGATGGCTGAAGAGGCAAAGACCACGGGGGCTTCAATCAAACTCGACCCAATGAACGCCTTTGAACGCAAAATCATCCACGACACGATCCAAACGCTGGGCCTCACCTCAGAATCTGATGGAGAAGACCCAAATCGCTTCGTAGTCATCTATCCCGCGTAGGGGCTTAAATGGAAAATCTCCAGCCGGAGTCTGTTCCACGTGAAACCCTCCCAGTAGCGACTCTCATAGCCAAGTACTTTCCGGGGCAAGAGGGGGCTATCGCCGCCTTTGCCGATTTTCTCGCCAGCACAGGTATTGAGCGTGGGTTAATTGGCCCTCGCGAAGGCGAGAGGATTTGGGATCGCCATATATTTAACTGCCTACCAGTAACCCAATTACTGCCAGTCGGGGCATCCTTATTCGATATAGGTTCAGGGGCAGGGCTACCAGGGGTTGTGATTGCGCTGGCGCGCCCTGATTTGCAGGTAACCCTGATTGAACCGTTAGAACGGCGCGTTGAATTTTTAAATGAGGTGGTCGCAGCGATACCTGATCTACCTTTTCCAATACAAGTACTTCGAGGCCGCGCTCAAGATATTAAGAAGAGCGCAGATTTTGTCACCGCTCGCGCCGTTGCACCCCTTGAGAAGTTAAAAAAGATGAGCTGGCATATGGTCAAAACCGGGGGCTCACTCCTTGCCATGAAGGGGGAGTCGGCCGCTACTGAGATGGTTGGGGTCAAAGGGGCCGAGCTTCATGAGATCAAACTCGATGGAATTGAGCTTGGAAGAGTAATCTCCATACGTAAAGGTGCTTAGATAAGTGCGTGGCTGATTCACGTGAAACAAACGCTGGTAACTCCAACAATAAGGTTGTTGGAGTCCGCCGTCTAAAAGAAGCGATGGCTAAGCCAGCCTCCACCCGAATCTTCACCGTCGCCAACCAGAAAGGTGGGGTCGGCAAGACCACCACCACGGTAAATATCGCAGCAGCCCTTTCAATGGGTGGCCTTCGAGTTTTGGTAATTGATCTAGATCCACAGGGCAATGCCAGTACTGCACTTGGTGTGCCGCACCGTGATATCGCCGGTATCTACGACGTTTTAATGGGCGATCAACCAATTACCGCGGTGGTTCAGAAAGTTGCAGGCTTTCCATCACTTGATTGCATCCCATCAAATTCATCACTTGCAAATGCAGAAGTTAATTTAGTTTCAATGGTTGCGCGCGAACTTAGGTTGAAAGAAGCGCTAGTAGAGATTTCACCAAATTACGATTACATATTTATCGATTGCCCACCATCACTTGGTTTATTAACTATTAACGCACTAGCTGCTGCGCGCGAGCTATTGATTCCGATTCAAACTGAATATTACGCACTCGAAGGTTTATCACAATTACTTGAAACTTACGGCATTGTTAAGAAAAGACTCAATGCTAATTTAGAGCTATCCACAATAGTTTTAACAATGTTTGATGGCCGCACCCGTTTATCAAATGATGTTGCAGCAAATGTTCGCTCACACTTTCCTAAAGAGTTAATTGATATCCCAATACCGCGCGCTGTGCGTGTATCAGAAGCACCTTCATATAGCCAGACTGTAATGACTTACGATCCCTTATCTCCGGGAGCGATTGCATACATGCAAGTAGCCCGTGAAATTGCAGAACGCGGCAAACCAAAGGAAGAAGCCAATTTTGATTCCAATTTTGATTCCAATTTTGATTCAAATGTAGTAAATATCAATTACAAGCGCGATGGAGAGATTGCATGAGCACAAGACGCGGCGGACTTGGCACTAATTTAGATTCACTTATTCCAACTTCACTAACAGTTGGTGGAAATGAAGTTGCGCAACAGAACGAAGTCTCAATTGATTCAATCTCACCAAACCCACGCCAACCGCGTTCTGTCTTTGATGAAAGCGCACTAAATGAATTAACTGCTTCTATAAAAGAGATCGGTATTTTGCAACCCCCGGTTGTCCGCCAAACTTCCCCAGGTAAATATGAATTAATTATGGGTGAGCGCCGCTTCCGCGCCGCAAAAGCTGCTGGGCTAAAGAGTATTCCGGTAATTATTCGTCAAACACCAGATAACGAATTATTGCGTGAAGCGTTAATTGAAAATATTCATCGCAGCCAATTAAACCCATTAGAAGAAGGCGCAGCGTATGCGCAACTTCTAACTGACTTTAACTGCACACATGAAGAGTTAGCGATAAAGTTGGGCAGATCGCGCCCGTTAATTTCTAACACGATGCGTTTATTAAATTTACCGCTCTCGGTACAACGTAAAGTTGCAGCGGGTGTAATTTCCGCAGGACATGCGCGCGCACTGCTCGGATTAACTGATGAAGTCGAAATCGAAAAATTAGCTGGTCGTATAGTTGCAGAGGGATTGAGTGTTAGAGCCACCGAAGAAGTTGTGGCGATACATTCACCAAAGAAGAAAAAAGGTGCAAGGAAATCAGGGAAAGGCTCGGTAAGTGGTGAAACGCTGGCTGCGGCAGAACTGCTTAGCGATTATTTAGATACACGAGTTAGCGTCCAAGGTATTAGCGGTAAAGGAAAAATTATTATCGAATTTGCAGGCCGCGAAGATCTGCAGCGCATCGTTGATTTAATTGAAGGCGAATAAAATTATTTAAGTTCAGATCCTCGGCGCGACATCTCTTGCTTAACGATTGTGCCGAGAGCTTTTACGCCTTCGCGGATTCGCTCAGGTGTTGGGTGGCAATAAGAAAGACGCATCGACCAAGAGCCGAAACCGTCAGCGTAGAAAGCAGTTCCGGGTACATAAGCGACTTTGGCAACGATCGCCTTTGGCATCATCGCTTTGGTATCAATTTCCGGAGGCAAGTTAACCCAGACATAGAATCCGCCACCAGGCTTAGTCCAAGTGGCTTCCTTAGGAAAATACTCTTCTAGTGATTCAAGCATCGCATCACGGCGCACCTTATATAACTCACAGAAAGATGCGATCTGCTCGCGCCAAGGTTGATTGGCTAAGTAACTAGAGATCGTCATCTGCGTAAAGTTTGAAGGGCAGAGAATTGAAGATTCAGATGCGATTACTAACTTATCTTTAAGTGATTGCGGGACAAGCGCCCAACCGATGCGAAGACCGGAAGCGATTGTTTTAGAGAAAGAACCCAAATAAATAACATTTTCAGAATCTTCAGCACGCATTGCATTTGGTGATGGACGGTCAAAACCTAAAAGACCATAAGGATTATCTTCGACTACAAAGATTTCTTCTTCACGGCAGATAGAAAGGATTTCGGTTCGGCGCTCGGCAGGGAGCAGTACACCGGTTGGGTTTTGGTAATTAGGGATTAAATATAAAAATTTAATTTTACGGCCAGTGGCGCGAACCGATTTAATTGCGTTTCGTAGTGAATCAGGAACTAAACCATTCATATCCATTTCAACGTGCACAACAGATGCTTCATATTGTCTAAATGTGCCGAGTGCTCCAACATAAGAAGGTGCTTCAACAAGAACAACATCACCTGGGTCGATAAAGATACGCGAAATTAAATCAAGGGCTTGTTGCGAACCAGTCGTTACGACAATGTCATCAGGGTTAGCGCGGATACCTTCTAGTGCCATTACATCGCAGATCTGTTCGCGAAGCTTTGGATGGCCTTGACCACTTCCGTACTGAAGCGCTTCTGCGCCATTATTTAAAATTAAATCTTTTACAACGCCCGCCATCATCTCCATAGGAAGTGCGGAAAGGTTTGGCATTCCACCAGCTAGCGAAACAATTTCAGGTCGAGATGCAACGGCGAAGAGCGAACGAATTTCTGAAGGCAACATTCCTGCAGCACGGGAAGCGAAACGTTGCTCCAGATTTTGCGGGGCACCCGTTTGAAAGCGGAGTGATACTTCAGACATAAGCGCAAGTCTCCCACATGCGCATACGAGAGCGCGAACCCATTTAATCTAGCGACGAATCCCTGCGCTACGTAGGTCAGATAAACGTAACGTTCCTGTTTTTGCGTCATCTTCTGCAGATAAATAAAGGCGTTGAATAGCGATAATAAAAGCCTCAGCTAAAGTATCGCGAAAATCAGGGCGCGCTAATCGAGCGGCATCGCCTTCATTTGTAAGGTATCCCAAATCAACGCGGACCGCCGGGGCCTGGGTGAGGCGAAGTACATCCCAAGTTTTGGCGTGGGTGCGGCAATTTAAAAGATCGGTACGCGCACAAATTTCGCGCTGTACAAGGGATGCAAACCTTTCACCAACTATTGAATGAATGCCGTGCGCATCGCTTCCGTAAAAGTAAGTCGCTACGCCATGCGCCGATGAATTTCTATGGCTATCGGTATGAAGTGAAATTACAAGGTCTGCGCTATTTTTATTGGAGAAAGAGATTATCTCGCTTTCGGTAAGCACATTTCGGGGACCGCGCGTTAGAAAAACACTGGCGCCAAGTGCTAAGAGTCGACCTTCTAAACGTTGTGCAAGATCGTAAACAATTTCTGCTTCAGTTTCACCAAATGCTGGATCGATAACAATTACTTTATTGGCAAGTGCTGGACCACGGTTTCTTTGTGCGGCGCTCTCACGCATTTGTGTAGGTGCACCACCTGAAACAATTTTAGTTAACCGAATTAAAGCGATTATTGTGGCCGGACCGCATTTACCATCTACTTTTATCCCGACAGATTTCTGGAACTCTTTAACTGCCGATTCGGTGCGTTCACCAAAAATACCGTCAACCCGACCTGCATTAAAACCCATTTCGGTTAAGCGCGCTTGCAGCGCTGCGACATCATCACCACGCATCATCGGGGAAGGCTGCAAATTTAGTGAACGATCACCTAATTTCCAACGCGCTTCTTCTAGCGCGCGACGAGTTGAATCGTTTAACGCACCGGTGATGTGGAGCCCACGTTCTTGTTGAAAAGAACGAATCTCATCAGGAGATAGTTCTTTCATAATTGATCTAATTCAACGATTAGATTAAATGAATGCTTCTAGCTCTTTTAACAGAGCTGGCTTTGGTTTGGCCCCAATGATGGTCTTTACCACTTCACCATTTACATAAACATTTAACATTGGAATAGATGTAACTCCATATTTAATAGCGATCGCTGACTCTTCATCGGTATTTAACTTAACAATTGTGAGTTTTTCACCGTGTTCATTGGCGATCTCATCCAAGATCGGCCCAACTGCGCGGCAAGGGCCACACCATTCAGCCCAAAAATCAACAAGAACTGGCTTGCTGCTCTTGAGGACTACCTCGTCGAAGTTGGCTGCCGTGACTTTCCCTGCGCTCATCTTTACTCCTTTTATTGACCTTTATTAGTTATCTTTAGAAATTTAATATTGTAAAGCCTACTAGTGCGAAAGGAACTTTTCAGCATCAAGGGCTGCCTGACATCCCGAGCCCGCTGCGGTAATAGCTTGGCGATAGGTAAAATCAACTAGATCACCGCATGCGAAAACGCCGCTCAAATTTGTGCGCGTTGAGCGCCCATCGACAGCGACGTAACCTTCTTCATTTAAAGTAACTTGCGATGCAATAAGTTCGCTGCGCGGAATATGCCCGATTGCAACAAATAAGCCGGTGAAATCTCGTTTAGATTCTTCTCCAGTTACGGTATTGCGCAATTGCAAACCGTCAACTTTTTCGGCACCAAGAACATCTATTACTTCTGTATTCCATAACATTTCAATCTTGGGATTAGATAGCGCACGCTCAGCCATAATTTTAGAAGCGCGCAACGAGTCACGGCGGTGAATCAGAACAACTTTTGAGGCAAATTTAGTTAAAAAAGTTGCTTCCTCAACCGCTGAATCCCCACCACCGACTACTGCAATCACTTGATCGCGGAAGAAGAAACCATCACAAGTTGCACACCAAGAGACACCCCGACCCGATAAACGCTTCTCGTTACTTAAACCGATCTCTTTATATGCAGAACCCATTGCCAAAATAATCGCTTTAGCCTGGACGGTATTACCCGAACCATCTTTAATTATCTTTATCTCACCAGTTAAATCCATTTCAACAATATCATCAGTTATAAGTTCTGCACCAAAACGCTTGGCTTGCTTGCGCATACTGTCCATTAAATCTGGGCCCATAACACCATCGACAAATCCAGGAAAATTTTCAACTTCTGTCGTGTTCATTAGCGCACCACCGGCGGTAACAGAGCCCTCGTAGATAACCGGGTCTAACTGAGCACGCGCAGCGTAGATGGCTGCTGTGTATCCAGCAGGGCCAGAACCAACTATTACAAGATCTTTCACCATGTGCTCAGCGTATCCACTTCTACTTATTTTTTACGAGATGACTTACGCTTACGCAATAGTGAGATAGCGAACTCTTTAAGGGTGGCAATCTCAGTTATTTTAAAAGCGTGAGCGATTAATAGGAATCCAACCCCACTGCCAACCAAGATCAACGCCAGCCTTAAAACACCGATTAATGGCTGCGCATCATCACTTACCCACCCGAAGAGATATGCAACGGCAAAAAAAGGAAGCATCGCTAAGAAAGAGGCCGAGTAAAGGCGAAGATGTTGGCCAATAAAATGTGAATATCCGAACTTTCCAACATGTTTACTAAATAGTGAGATTGTAACAAATAAACCAATTATATAACTGACGGCGAAGGCCAACCCAAGTCCAATGGTTACAAATTCATTTTTTAACGCCGCTAAGAAAATATATGAAAGCGCAGAAGAAATTATATTAATTATTAAAATGGAGGTAACTTGAGTTTTGGTATCCTCAAATGCATTAAAGCCACGGATCAAAATAAGGTTTATCGAAAAGGCCACTAGCCCCAAACTCAAGGCAGAGAGTACATAGCCAATGTAGCGAGAATCTTCTAACGAAATTCCAAAGTAGAGAACCTCAGTCATTAGCGAACCAAAAAGTAGAAATGCAACCGAGCTTGGGACTGTGACCACACCGCAGACGCGAATCGCACGGATTAACTGTTTCTTTACTTCATCAACGTTCTTTTCGATCGCTAATTTGGAAAGGTGGGGCAATAGCGCGGTAACGATCGAAATAGTCACAATGGAATATGGCAACAACATTATGTAATAAGCGGCGGTAAATGGGGTGAAGCCAACGCCAGTTGATATCCCAGCCTTTGCGCTGCGGACTGCGGCGCTAGTGGCAACATTTACTGTAATCAAATAGCCGATTTGGGAGATAAGGACATAAATCAGGGTCCATCCGGCTAAAGAAAATGATTTACCAAGCCCAACAACTCCGAAGATTGGCCGCAGGCGAATCCCGGATCGTTTCACAACAGGAATTAAAATTAACGCCTGCACCACGATTCCAAGAGTTGTTCCCCAACCTAAAAATTGAATCTGCCCATCCGTGATATTTTCGACCGATAAGTTCTTCTGCATAATTAAAACACCGGCGAAGACCACAATCACAACTAAGTTATTGGCAATTGGAGCCCACATCAGCGGGGCGAAAGAGCCGCGCGCATTTGCCACTTGCCCAAGCATTGTAAATAAGCCAAGGAAAAATATTTGCGGCAGGCAATATCGGGTGAAGGCAACTGCAATCGAGAACTCTTTCTCAAAACCAGATGTTGCAAATTCTGGAGCGTACAAGCGCACCAAAGCTGGCGCAAAAATTACACCGACAAAGACTAAAAGTAAGAGAATCCCAGAAATTGTCGTTACTAGGCGAGAAGCGAAACCGTGACCACCATCCTCGTCAGAGAAGGATCTGACAAGTTGGGGAACGAAGACTGCCGTTAACGCACCACCAACCAAAAGGTTATATAAAATATTTGGCATGGTGTTTGCAACGTTGTAAGAGTCTGCTAATAACGCAGTACCAAGAACAGCGACTCCCAATATGGCGCGGAAAAATCCGGTAATTCGGGAGAGAATTGTGCCAATCGCCATAACGCCGGAGGCACGAAAGAGATCATTGGTCTTCATGACGCCCCTTTCTAACCCTACGAATAGTTTGAGCCAAGGCGGCGGCGAATAACAGAACCGCCGCGCCAATTGTGAAGCCGGTGACCTTTGAATCAAAGATGGTGATATTTATAGCCAGTCTAGAAGGCGGACCAACCTCTCCTCCATCGCTGTTGGTAATTTGTGCGATAACGGTTGTTGCACCTGGAGCAATCACAGTAAATGGCATCGCTAATTGGGTTCGAGAATTTGCTGGAATTTGTAGCCCAATTATATTTGAAACTTGAAGACGCGAATTTAATGTCGTGAATTTAATATTTACAATTACTGGAACGCTAAAGTTATTTATCACGGTAACTGGTAGTTTTCCAGCACTTGATGCAATCTGATACTTGCCACTCGTGACCCGCAATTTATTTAAAGTCTTTGCAACGATTGCTTCGGCATTATAAGAAAAAAATTGACGCTCATTTTTATTTATAGATGGAGATAACAGCACTGCCAATTTGGCGCGCAGAGCTTGCACTTGAGGAGCGTTAGCAACCGAAGAGATAGCAGTGAGTGCGCGCCGATTTTGAGTATATTTCTTACGAAGCGGGGCGCTTAGCCCTGAAGTACCAGAACTCGAAAGAGAGCTATTTTCTGCGGTGATCCTTCGGTTTAAATGGAAGGCCACTCTTTCGTAAGCATAGGCTGAGTAAAGTCGAAGTTCACTGGGCGCGAGTTTTTTTGTTAAAGCAATATCAGGGTTTCCATACGGGAGCACAATCACCCGATCACCCGATGTTGCAAGTAGTAATCGCGCCATCCACTCTTTAGCAATTAATTCACCGGTTGGCGTTGCATCCTCTTGTAAAATATAACCATTTGCCATATCTGCAACTTCATCTAAAAGTGCAGCATCAATGATCCAAGCGCGCAAACCGATACGCTTCTGTTCTACCGCTTTCCCTAGGGTTCCAGTGGGTGACAAATCTTTAGCTAAATCATCGTTTAAGAAAGTGCCATCAAAAAGTTGATGGGGTTTGCTGACGATATTTATAACGGAAGTATCGGCGCTGGCTTGCGGCAAAAATCCAAAGAGTAATAAAATAGTAAAAGAGATAAATCCAAATCTCTTCATTGTTCTGTCAACTCTGCAGATGCATCAGTGCGGGAAATTAATTTCTTCTCATCGGGATATGCCAAACGTTCGACAATCTCAGATAAAGGAAACCAACCAACCTCATCAACTTCACTCTCTTGTGGGGCTAATTTTCCGCCAGTTTCACGGAAGAGATAGTGGTGAACGGTTTTATGGATTCGCTTACCGCCGGCCATAAACCAGAAATCAATTACTCCAAGAGATCTTTCAATCGCTGATTCGATTCCTGTCTCTTCAGCAACTTCGCGCAACGCCGCTTGTTCAGGTGTTTCACCTTCTTCGATATGGCCCTTTGGCAGCGACCATAAAATTCTCTGACCGGATGCATCCTTGTGATCAATGCGACCAATCAGCAGACCATTTTTTCCACTGTGATCAACAACCAATCCGCCGGCTGAAACTTCATCAACGCGCTTGGCATAGCTCTTGGGGGCGGGTTTGGCAGGCTTTGCGGCAGGACCCACAGGCGCGGGAACGCTAGGTGTAGTTAAATCTTTTCTAAGTGGGGCGCGATGTGCGGGGCGCTTACGCCTCCGTTTTTTCTTCGTACCTTCGCTGCCCGCACCAGGTGCCGGGGTCATAGGGCAAGGGTACTGCTCTAACCTTACCTATTGTGACGAGTGCATTGGGAGCCGCGGGAGAAGTTGCGATCGCCTCGCTCATTGAACGAGCGCCATTGGCTAGTTCTCTCGCCAAGAGCTTTGCCGCCGAAGGATTTCGACTCGCACTAGTCGGTGGTCCAGTACGTGATGCGTTACTTGGACGGCTTGGTAATGATTTAGATTTCGCAACAAATGCAAAACCGGAAGAGACGAAGAAAATATTAAAAGTTTGGGCAGAAAATATTTGGGAGATCGGAATTGAATACGGAACAGTCGCCGGAAAACGTGGTGACACAACTGTTGAGGTAACGACTTACCGTAGCGAAAGTTACGATCCGCAAAGCCGCAAACCAGAAGTTAGTTACGGTGAAAATATCGCAGGTGATTTATCGCGACGCGACTTTACAGTTAATGCAATGGCGCTTGAATTAACTACTAAAGTTCCAGAGTTTATTGATCCCTATAATGGATTAGCAGATTTAACGCAGAAAATACTGCGTACACCAACTACCGCAGAAAGATCTTTTTCAGATGATCCACTGCGGATGATGCGTGCAGCGCGTTTTGCTAGCCAATTAGGTTTTGAAATTGCGCCAGATGTTTTGCAGGCGATCAAAGATATGGCCGGGAGAATCTCAATTATTTCGGCTGAGCGTATCCGCGATGAATTTACCAAAGTCTTAATGTCAACTAGGCCACGTCTAGGAATAACGATTCTGGTCGAAACTGGCCTTGCCGAAATTGTGCTGCCCGAAGTTCCAAAGTTGCGCCTAGAAATAGATGAGCACCACCACCATAAAGATGTCTACGAGCATTCAATAACTGTATTAGAGCAAGCGATAGCCCACGAAGATCGATTAGGTGGACCTAATTTAGTCATCCGCTTGGCTGCGCTATTGCACGATATCGGTAAGCCAAAGACCCGCAGCTTGATTGCTGGCGGCGGAGTCTCTTTCCACCATCATGAAATTGTTGGTGCGCGTTTAGCAAAATCGCGTTTGAAAGCGCTGCGCTTTGACGGAGCGACAATCGATCAAGTTGAAACCCTTGTCGCCCTGCATCTGCGTTTTCACGGATATGGTGATGGGGAATGGACAGATTCTGCTGTGCGTAGATACGTACGTGATGCCGGTGACTTGTTGACCCACTTACATGTTCTGACTCGTGCCGATTGCACTACTCGTAATTTAAAGAAGGCGGAACGTTTAGCCAAGGTCTATGACAGCCTGGAGGCACGCATTGCAAAATTAATGGAAGAAGAAGAGTTATCAAAAATCCGCCCTGATTTAGATGGCGCACAAGTAATGCAATTGTTGCAAATTAAACCTTCTGCAGCGGTGGGTAAAGCTTTAGATTTTCTATTGGAGTTACGTTTAGAAAATGGGCCGTTAGGTCAAGAGCGTGCGACGAAAGAGCTACTTGATTGGTGGAGCAAAGAAAACTCGTCCACGAAGTAAGCGAACCCCTGCAGCGAGATATAGCACCGCTACAATTAATGGGACCAAGTAAGTATCTCCGGAATTTGGAAGCAATAAAGCGGCGATAACGGCACCCGAGACAATCGCACCATTAACAACTACATCGTAAACAGAGAAAACTCGTCCTCGATAAATATCATCAATTTTAGATTGCACCAGTGCATCATTAGTAACTTTTAAACTCTGGCCAAATAAAGCGGTCACAAAACCGGCGCAGGCTAATGTGAGTGGTGTGCGGGTAAAAACGATAAAGAGTGGACCCAAAGTACTTGCCGACATTGCCAATCTCATCCAGCGATGTCTTCCAACTTTACGCACACCGTATGGGGCAATTACCGCTCCTACTACAAATCCACAAGCAGCGATCGTAAGAACAAAACTTAACCCAGCTAGCCCTGCTTCATTATCTGCTGGATCGTGAAAGGTGTTTCTCTCCAATAACAAGGCAATTAAAGTTAAAGCCGTTATCCCTCCACGATGCACGGCAACAGCGACAATACCAAGTGCGGCATCTACATTTTTGCGTAAGAATTTAATTCCTTCACGCATCTCAATCAAACCTTGTGAAAAACTGGCGCTCTTTATCTCGTGATCAAGCGGACCAATTTCTCGCTTTTTTAAAGTTGCGGCGAAGAGCGCGGCGAGGAGATAACCGAGGGAACCAACCAAGATTATGTATCCATCGGCATGATCTGCCGTTGTTACACCATCTAATAACTGGCGCAAACCTAGCCCGATACCGCCACCTAGGACCACCCATACAGACCCACCGGTTACTGCCAATGCATTTGCGGTGATCAGAGATTTACTTTCAATCATTAAAGGTATGCCGGCGGAAAGTCCAGCGAGAATTAATCGGTTGACACCAAAGGCCACCAATACAAATATCGTTAATTCCACTCCAGTCTTACCTTCAAAAATCAAATATGAAACGACAGTTAGTGTTAGTGCACGAGTTAAGTTTGAATATGCAATTGCCCGCTGCCTAGAAACGCGATCTAGAATTGTGCCAACAAAGGGACCGATTACTGAATACGGAAGCAAAACAACGGCAAAAGCGAGAGCGGCGCTTAACGCATCGGCTTGCCGTTCCGGAGAGAAGATTACGAAAGAAGCTAGCGCACTTTGAAATATCCCATCGGTCATTTGGCCAGTCCAGCGAACGCGTAACAACCGCGAAAATTTGCGATCTATTAAGAGTTGCCAAACATTCATAGTTAAAGGGTAGTCGGGCGAAGTAGCCAAAAGTGGATTATCCTTCTCCTATTATGAAATCTAAGCGAGCGTTCATCGATTATTCACTCGATAAGCGTGCCACCTTACTGGCTTTGTTTCGTGGGGTTGTAGATGCCTGTGATGCTGATCCATATTTGATTCGGGCGGCGAAATACCACGGTGAGAAAGCTCCACGAAAATGTCCCGTATGCAAAAAAGATTCCTTAGTTGAACTTCGCTATACATTCGGTGATCAGTTGGGACAATTCTCAGGACGCATTAAAACTGAAATTGAATTGCTGGAAATGGAGAAAGAGTTCGGTGAATTTGCAGTCTATATCGTTGAAGTCTGCCGTGATTGCTCCTGGAACCATTTGTGCGCTTCTTACCTATTAGGCGACGGATCTGAAAGAAAGCCACCCCGTCGGGTGCGCACCCTGGAAGATGATGATTGGGTTAAAGGGTAACCTTTAGAAATGATCCGCCGAAAGCTTATTCGCGCCGCTATTTTCTTGGGCGGCTTTGGCTTTATTGCAGGCTCGACGCTCTTTGCTTTTGCTTGGTTTACCGTCTCTATCCCGGATCCAAATGCTTATGTAAATAGCCAATCCACAATTATTCAATATTCAAATGGAGAAGAGATTGGTCGTATCGGTTCGCAGAACCGCCAAATTCTACCGCTGGCAAAAATCCCATTAAATTTACGTAATGCCGTTATGGCAGCTGAAGACCGTAATTTCTATTCCAATAAAGCATTTAGCGTTACAGGCATTGCCCGCGCACTCTTTAATAATTTGAAGTCAGGCACGCTAAATGGTGAAGGCGGCTCCACTATTACACAGCAATACGCCAAGACCGCTTTTTTATCGCCCAGTCGAACAATTCAGCGAAAAATTAAAGAACTTGTAATATCTTTAAAACTCGAAAATTCACTTTCAAAAGATCAAATTTTAGAAAATTATCTCAACACAATTTACTTTGGGCGTGGTTCGTATGGCGTGCAAACTGCAGCGCAGCAATACTTTAATCGTAACGCCGACCAATTAACACTTTCCCAAATTGCCGTGATCGCAAGTATCTTGCGTTCGCCAGGATATTACGACCCTTCCCTTTCTAAAGAGAATGAAGAACGGCTAAAAAATAGATTTGAGTATGTAATAAAGGGGATGCTCGATAAAGAGTGGATAACTCCTGAGGATGCTGCGAAGATAAAATTTCCAACGGTAACTCCGCGTACTAAATCGGGACAACTCAGTGGGCCCAAAGGTCACATAGTTGCGGCAGTCCAAAAAGAGATGGGAAAACTCGGATTTACCGAAGATCAACTTTTAATTGGTGGGCTTGTAATTAAAACCACCTTGGATCAACGGGCACAGCAAGCCGCAGTTGATGCAGTAACGAAGTTGTATCCAAAGAAAGCCCCCGATAATTTACATATCGGCCTGGCTGCGATTCGCCCGGGCACTGGAGAGATAATTGCGATGTATGGCGGCGCCGATTACTTAGCGCGCCAGTTAAACGATGCCACACAGTCGATTGCGTTAGCCGGTTCTACCTTTAAACCCTTTGCGATAGTTGCAGCACTTGAAGCAGGAATTCCGCTCACATCAATGTGGAATGGTGATTCGCCACAAACTTTTGATGATTTAGGAAAACCGTATGAAGTTTCAAACTATGGCGATGAAGGTTGGGGGCAGATTGATTTACTGTCAGCGACAAAGCACTCGGTAAATACAGTATTTGTTCCACTTGGACAAATAGCTGGCTTAGATAAAGTTGTTGATGTTGCTCGCCGTGCGGGTATTCCGGAGTCGATAGCGATGGTGCCTGCCCCATCTGTTGTGCTTGGCGTTGCTAGCCCACATGTAATGGATGTGGCAAGTGCTTACGCGACTTTCGCAGCCCAAGGTGTTTACTCCAAACCTTATTTAATTGAATCGGTTACAGGACCAAATAAAGGCTTGCTATATGAGGGACAATCACAAACCCAGGAAGTATTTTCTAAAGATGTGATGGCAGATTTAACATATGCACTAAAAGCGACAATAAATGGCGGAACTGGTGCTGCAGCGCTAGCGCTCGGCCGACCAGCTGCTGGCAAGACGGGAACGAGCCAATCAAATGCATCTGCTTGGTTTAGCGCATACACACCACAACTTGCCGCATCTGTTGCGCTCTTCCGCGATAGCGCATCAGAATCACTCAATGGAATTGGTGGCCTAACTTCGGTTACCGGTGGAACTTTCCCGGCACGAATTTGGACCGCATTTATGAAAGGCGCGCTAAAAGGTGAACCGATAATGAGTTTTCCAGCGCCAGCAAATGTTGGAGGCCTCGAACCTATTGTTATGACAAGTGGTGGAATACAAGTAAGAAAATCGGATTAAGTGTTGCAAGCAAAAACTAGGGTGATTATTGCTCTTGCACTTCTTGCTTCGCTAATTAGTTTTGCAAAATTTAGCAGCTGCGAAAGTTCTGGCTGGGCTACACCCGATCAATATATCCACGCTTGTTATTCAGATATCCCTGCCTTATATGGCGAAAGAGGCCTTTCAAAGGGAGATTGGGCTTATTCAAACGGGGTGGACTCTGTCGAATATCCAGTTGTAACGGGAACTGTTATGTGGGCACTTGCCCAGATCACACCAGATGGCGCAGATGCAGTAAATAAGTATTTCCATATAAATATAATTCTCATTGCACTTTTGATGATATTTACCTCGCTAATAATCTTTAAGTTACGACCAGAGTTTGCTTACTTATATCCATTAGCGCCAGCGGGAATTGCATCTCTGTATATAAATTGGGATCTTTGGGCGATTATCTCAATGGTTGGCGCAATTTATTGGTTTGATCGAAAGAAATTAGATTTAAGTGCGCTAGCACTTGGAATTTCGATTTCGACAAAGTTTCTACCGATCTTTTTACTGTTTCCAATCATATTTATCTTTATACGCCGCAATCAACTGCGCGGATCTATTCGGTATTTAGCAATCACCATTTCAACTTTCGCTGCAATTAACTTGCCGGTGTACTTAACTACCCCCGAAGGCTGGCTCCGCTTTTACCAATTAAATTTATCGCGTGGCTCTGATTGGGGATCGCTCTGGTATGCGTTAACCGGACTTGGTGTTAATTTGCCAAATTTAAATTACCTATCAATTCTATTATTGCTCACCGGTTTTGCGGCGATTGCGATCTATATTCTTGAACTGCGCAATACGCCATCACTTACATCGTTAAGTTTTATAGTTTTAGCAACGGTAATGTGCGCTAGTAAGGTTTACTCACCGCAATATGCGCTCTGGTTAATTCCACTTGCCGTCATCGCACTTGTCGATAAACGCGACTTGCACGCCTTCTGGATCTGGCAAGGCGCAGAAGTTATTTATCACATCGCTATCTGGCAACACCTTGCCAGCGTCACTGGTGCAAAATTTGGCCTGCCGCTCTACGGATATGCGCTGATTACCTTGCTGCGAATTGCGGCCACGATTTACCTGATCGCCACTTTCGTGCGCAGGGGCCTCGCCGGCGGGACTCAGGGCCCGCTTTCCCACAGATCCCTGCGTGAATTTCTCTTTGAAAGCGGCAACGCGTACCCTTAGCCCTTCAGCGTGCGGCTCCCATTGGGGCCAAACAAAGAAGCACTAACCCTCCTGTCACGGAAATGCCGTGGCCGTCTTAGTCCAGAGGAGGTCGGGTTAACGCATGCGTCACTATGAATTAATGGTCATTCTTGATCCAGAACTTGAAGAACGTACAGTCACACCAAGCCTTGAGACATATCTCAAGATCATCAAAGATAGCGGTGGCACCGTAAATAAGCTTGACCTTTGGGGCAAGCGCCGTATGTCATTTGAAATCTTGAAAAAGGGCGAAGGTATTTACGCGGTTGTTGATATGAACTGCGAACCAGCCGCAATTAAAGAGTTGGATCGCCAACTCAATTTAAATGAATCGGTATTAAGCACAAAGGTTATACGTCCCGAATAATCCACAGTTAGGGAGCGTCGCTCCTTAATTGTCACTCGTTGACGATAATTTAAAGCTAGGACTCCACGAGTAGATAAGAGGTAAGAAAATGGCAGCAGGAGATACAACAATCACAATGATCGGCAACTTAGTTGACGATCCCGAGCTTCGATTCACACCATCAGGTGCGGCCGTTGCGAAATTTCGCGTTGCCTCAACACCTCGTTATCTAGATAAGACAACTAATGAGTGGAAAGATGGCGAGAGCCTCTTCCTTCAATGTCAGATCTGGCGTCAAGCTGCTGAGAACGTTGCAGAATCGCTAACTAAGGGAATGCGCGTCATTCTCTCTGGTCGCCTAAAGCAGCGTTCATATGAAACTAAAGAAGGTGAAAAGCGCACAGTATTTGAGGTAGAAGTTGATGAAGTTGGTCCATCACTACGTAACGCAACTGCAAAGGTGACTCGTGCACAACGCGCAGGCGGAACAAGTGGCGGATTCTCGGCACCAGCTGCAACCGCCGGAGAGTCATTTAACGATGATCCTTGGGCTGCTGCTTCAACTACAA
>CAMAPO010000014.1 GCA_945860245.1 Bifidobacterium breve | reverse complement strand
CGGGGTAATAACTATGATTACGCCAGATCCCTCACGCGGCATTACCGCGCTGAACTCCCCCAGGGTAGGAATACAGCAAGGGTAGGCGCGCTCTAATGGGTGCGTGGGGGGTCCTTTATATAGTGCCAGTCGGTACTTTGTAATAGGTTGTAAATATTGTCGCGCAGAAGAGAGGAGTGAATATGTCACTCGCGTTGTATCGCAAGTATCGACCATCTGTATTTGCAGATGTAATCGGTCAAGAACATGTCACCGTTCCGCTTTCTAATGCGCTGACTTCTGGCAAAACACATCACGCATATTTATTTAGCGGACCACGTGGTTGCGGAAAAACTTCTAGCGCTCGCATTATGGCGCGCTCACTTAACTGCGAACAAGGCCCAACACCAACTCCATGCGGTCTCTGCCAATCCTGTAAAGATCTAGTTGCAAACGGCCCAGGATCACTCGATGTTATTGAACTTGATGCGGCAACTCACGGTTTAGTCGATGATGCGCGTGACTTACGCGATAAAGCATTCTTCGCACCAGTACAGAGCCGATATAAGATTTACATTATTGACGAAGCACATCAGCTCGGACCCGGCGCAGCCAATGCGCTCTTAAAAGTCGTTGAAGAACCACCTCCTCACGTAATCTTTATCTTTGCAACAACCGAACCTGAAAAATTGATTTCAACTATTCGCTCACGTACCCATCACTATCCATTCCGCCTTGTTCCACCTGGAACGCTGGCCGAGCACATGGAAAAGATATGTAAAGAAGAAGGCGCAACTGTTGCCAAAGGCGTCATTCCTTTAGTTGTGCGCGCAAGCGGCGGGTCAGTCCGTGATGCGCTTTCGGTACTAGGCCAACTACTTGCCGGTGCTGGTCCCGACGGAGTCAGCTACGAAATAGCGATTCAATTGCTGGGCTTTACCGATGGTGCACTGCTTGATGATGCCGTTGACGCACTTGCCGCCCGTGATGGTGCAACGCTCTTTAAAACTGTTGACCGCGTTATCGAATCAGGGCACGATCCGCGTCGCTTCGCTAGTGATTTTCTAGAACGCCTGCGCGATTTAATGATCGTTGATGCACTTGCTGCAACCAATGCAAATTCAATTCTGCGCGAGCTTCCAGATGATCAAATAGAACGTATGCGTACCCAAGCTGCAAATATTGGGGCAGCGAATTTATCTCGCTGCGCAGATATCGCCGCAGAAGGTTTAACCCAGATGCGCGGTGCAACAGCGCCACGATTAATTCTCGAACTTATCTGTGGCCGCATGTTGTTACCCGGCGGCGATAACACCGAAGCCGGAATGCTCTCCCGCATTGAACGCCTAGAACGCGTCGAAAACATAACAACATCTTCTTCCCTTGCGCCAGCGAAAGCTAAAGTCGCTGCACCAGAGACTTCAAAAGAAACTGTTGGCGGTGGCGACTCTAAAGAAGCTTTTCCCGAGGCGCCAAGCCAAGCAGTTTCTTTGAAGTCAGAAAAAGTTCCCGAATCTCCGAAGGTAGCTTCCAATCAGCCAATGGATATCGCAGGCTTACGTCGCCTTTGGCCCGATGTAATCGAGAACGTTAAGAAGCGCCGCCGCTTAACCTGGTCGCTCCTCTCTGCTTCCGCCCAAATCGTCGCAATAGACGAGAATTTAATAACCATCGGCATCGTTAACGCTGGCGCCCGCGATTCATTTGTACGCTCTGAATCAGATGAAATTCTGCGTCAAGCCTTTATCGAGATCGTTGGGATTGATCGCAAGATCGAAGTAGTTGTTGATGCATCAATCGATGCGACTTCAACTCCTGAAGCGCGTGCGGTGCGCAAAGATGAAGCGCCGTCAGATAAAAACTTATTGTCAGGCGCTGCGCTCTTAGCCGCTGAACTCGGTGCAACTGTTATCCCTGAAAAGAAAAAGAGCTAATGAGCACTGGTATGTATGAAGGTGCGATCCAAGATCTCATCGATGCTTTAGGGCGCCTGCCGGGAATTGGGCCGAAGAGTGCGCAACGAATTGCATTTCATATTTTGCAGAGCGATGGTGACGCCGCACTTGCCTTAGTCGATGCGATCCGCACTGTTAAAGAACGCGTTAGATTCTGCGATCAATGCGGCAACGTTTCAGAAGAAACAGAGTGCCGAATCTGTCGCGATCCACGGCGTGATCCATCAGCAATTTGTGTGGTTGAAGAGAGTAAAGATGTAATTGCAATTGAACGCACCCGCGAATTCCGCGGTAAGTATCACGTGCTCGGTGGTGCGATCAGCCCAATCGACGGCATTGGCCCTGACCAACTGCGCATCCGCGAGTTAATGGTGCGTTTATCTGATTCAAATATCACCGAAGTAATTCTTGCCACCGACCCAAACCTTGAAGGCGAAGCCACAGCGACTTACTTAGCTCGTTTGATAAAGCCGCTAGGAATTAAAACTTCTCGCTTAGCCAGTGGTTTGCCGGTGGGCGGAGACCTCGAATATGCAGATGAAGTAACCCTTGGACGAGCCTTTGAGGGCCGCCGTAACGTTGAAGGCTAACCGTCTCACTATTTGAACGCACCTTTGTCTCAATAATTGAGATTTCCTATAATTGGGTGGCTGGATCGTAGAAATTGCTTCACTATTGACCTATGGGGCTAATCGTTCAGAAGTACGGCGGATCCTCCGTTGCCGATGCCGAGGGCATGAAGCGCGTGGCTGCCCGCATTGTGGCGGCGAAGAAAGATGGCAACCAGGTCGTCGTTGTCGTTAGCGCAATGGGCGATACCACTGACGAATTAATCGATTTAGCAAATGCCGTAACCCCGATTCCGGGTGGGCGCGAATTGGATATGTTGCTGACAGCTGGTGAGCGAATTTCTATGGCGCTGCTGGCAATGGCGATTTCAAATTTAGGACATGAAGCTCGTTCATTTACCGGATCGCAAGCTGGAGTTATTACCGATTCTGCTCACGGTCGTGCGCGCATCATTGATGTGACTCCAGGGCGAATTCAAGAAGCGCTCGCCGATGGTGCAATTGCAATTGTTGCGGGCTTCCAAGGAATTTCGCAAGATACAAAAGACATCACGACTCTTGGTCGTGGAGGTTCCGATACAACTGCAGTTGCACTAGCTGCGGCCCTCGATGCCGATGTCTGCGAAATCTATACAGATGTTGATGGCGTCTTTAGCGCCGATCCTCGGGTTGTTCCATCTGCGAGCAAATTAAAAACAGTTACTTATGACGAAATGTTGGAACTCGCTGCTGCTGGTGCAAAAGTTCTGCATCTGCGTTGCGTTGAATATGCACGTCGTTACAACTTACCAATTCACGTCCGTTCATCATTTTCACCAAACGAAGGAACCTGGGTGGTTGAAAACCATCCTGAAGGAGGAAACATGGAGCAAGCAATCATCTCGGGAATCGCACACGATAAATCTGAGGCAAAGGTCACCATTGTTGGCGTGCCAGATCGCACCGGTGTTGCCGCCCGAATTTTTCAAGCCATTGCTGATGCCGATATCAATATCGACATGATCGTGCAGAACGTATCTGCTGCTGCAACAGGTTTGACCGATATTTCATTTACAGTTCCTAAAGAAGAAGGCGCAAATGCAACTGCGATTTTAAAGCGAATTCAAGGCGAAGTTGGCTTTGCCTCTATTCAATACGATGATTCCATCGGCAAGCTCTCACTCGTTGGTGCGGGAATGCGCTCACATCCTGGCGTAACAGCAACGTTCTTCGCCGCGATGGCTGAGGCTGGCTTAAACATTGAAATGATCTCAACCTCTGAAATCCGAATTTCCATTATTTGCCGCGAAAGCGACCTAGAAAAGGGCGTTCGCGCAGCACACACAGCATTTGGTTTAGATGCTGATCAAGTAGAAGCAGTTGTCTATGGCGGGTCGGGGCGATGAAAAAGAAGAAAGTAAAGAAACTTCCGTCTCTGGCTGTAGTCGGTGCAACTGGTGCAGTCGGCACAGTAATGCTTGACATCTTGAGTAAGCGTAAAAATGTATATGGCGAGATTCGTCTAATCGCATCTGCGCGCAGCGCCGGTAAAAAACTAACTTGCCGCGGTGAAGAGTTAACAGTTGTCGCACTCTCTCCTGAAGCATTCGATGGAATTGATATTGCAATGTTCGATGTACCAGATGAAATTTCCGCCGAATGGGCACCAATCGCTGCAAAGCGCGGAGCCGTTGTCGTCGACAATTCAGGTGCGTTTCGTATGGATAAGAAAGTGCCACTTGTGGTTCCGGAAGTTAATCCAAAGGAAATAAAAAACCGCCCAAAGGGAATTATCTCTAATCCAAATTGCACAACACTTTCTATGATTGTTGCAATGGGCGCACTTGACAAGAAATTTGGTCTGAAAGAGTTAGTTGTCTCGTCTTACCAAGCAGCATCAGGTGCCGGTCAAAGTGGAATCGATGCTTTACACGATCAAATTTCAAAGGTGGCTGGAAAGAACCTTGGTTCAGTTGCCAAAGATCTTCGTGACGTTATAAAGGATTTAGGTCCATTCCCTGCACCGCTTGCAATGAATGTTGTTCCGTGGGCTGGTTCGTTAAAAGAAGCGGGTTATTCATCTGAAGAACTTAAAGTACGTAACGAATCACGAAAGATTCTTGGGATTCCAAAGCTTAAGGTTGCAGTTACTTGTGTACGTGTTCCGGTGATTACAACTCACTCGCTTACTGTCCACGCAACATTCTCAAAGGTGGTTACTCGCAAAGCGGCGCAATCTGCGCTGGCAAAGGCTGAAGGCGTGCTGCTCTATGACAATCCGGAAAAGAAGGAATTTCCAACACCTGCTGACGTTGTAGGTACAGATCCAACTTGGGTTGGTCGCGTACGTCAGTCACTTGATAATCCAAAATCTATCGATTTATTTGTCTGCGGAGATAATCTGCGCAAAGGTGCGGCGTTAAATACTGCACAAATCGCAGAATTGGTTGCGGCTGAGTTCACTCGCTAATTCGTTAACGCCTCGCCTGTAGACTCATCAGCATGACAATCGTTGTCGCTGGTGCCACCGGTCTTGCTGGTTCGGCAATCGTGCGAGCCTACGAAAAGAGTGGCGAGCAAGTAATCGGTATAAACCGCAGCGTCTGTGATCTTCTGGACCGTGAAGCAACGATCAATTTCATTAAGAAGAGAAAACCAACAATTGTTGTGGATGCTGCAGCAAAAGTTGGTGGAATCGGCGCCAACAACGCTTATCCAGTTGAATTCTTAGCCGATAACTTACGGATCCAAAGTAATTTAATGGAAGCAGCCCATGCAGCTGACGTTGAAAAATTTATCTTTCTTGGCTCCAGCTGTATCTACCCTCGTGATTGTGCCCAGCCGATTAAAGAAGAATATTTGCTAACTGGTCCGTTAGAAGAGACTAACTCGGCATATGCAATTGCAAAGATTGCCGGCATCGAATTGATTAAGTCTTTTCGTAAAGAATATGGTCGTAAATGGATTTCTTTGATGCCGACAAATCTTTATGGGCCACGCGATAACTTTGAACTACAAGGCTCACACGTATTGCCTGCTTTTATCCGTCGCTTTGTTGAAGCAAAAGAATCAGGGCGCGCAAAAGAGACTTTATGGGGGACTGGTGCGCCGATGCGTGAATTCCTGCACGTTGATGATCTTGCATCGGCAGTCGTTATGGCTGGTCAAAAATATAATTCAGCGCAACATCTAAATGTGGGAAGTGGCGAAGACCTGACAATTAAAGCGCTAGCTGAACTAGTGGCAGAACTTGCAGGTTTTAGCGGTGAAATTGCTTGGGATTCCTCAAAACCAGACGGAACACCGCGCAAGGTTCTTGATGTAAGTAAGGTTAAATCGCTAGGTTGGGAACCTGCAATCTCACTACCGGACGGAATTGCTTCAACCATCGAGTGGTATATCGATGCAACTGCAAAGGGAGTAAGTCGACGATGAGTAAAAAAGTTGCTTTTATCACCGGCGTAACCGGACAAGATGGTTCATATCTTGCTGAACTTTTACTCGCTAAAGGTTATGAAGTACACGGCCTAATTCGTCGATCTTCTACATTTAATACATCTCGTATTGACCATATCTATCAAGATCCTCACGATAAAAATCCAAAGCTCTTCCTACACTATGGAGATTTAATTGACGGAGTTGGGCTAACCAACTTAATTCGCGACATCAAACCAACTGAGGTTTACAACTTAGGTGCACAATCACACGTACAGGTCTCATTTACGATGCCGCAGTACACCGGTCAAGTAGATGCAGTCGGCGCAGTCGGTCTGCTGGAATCTATTCGCTCAGCAGATGTTGATACCCGCTTCTATCAAGCATCAACATCTGAACTCTATGGTTCAACCCCGCCGCCACAGAATGAACTTTCTATGTTCCGCCCACAATCGCCATATGCAGCAGCAAAATTGATGGCTTACTGGTGCACAGTTAATTACCGCGATGGTTATGGAATGCACGCGACTAATGGAATTTTATTTAATCACGAATCTCCTCGCCGCGGCGAAACTTTCGTAACTCGCAAGATCACACGTGCGGTGGCCGCTATCAAAGCCGGTAAGCAAGAGAAGGTATTTCTTGGAAATCTCACCGCTGTTCGCGACTGGGGATATGCCAAAGAATACGTGGAATCAATGTGGTTAATGTTGCAGCAAGATAAGCCTTCAGATTATGTAGTTGCCACAGGCGTCGGGGCAACAGTTAAAGACTTTGCAGAAGCAGCCTTTGCGCGCGCTGGTTTAAATTGGCAAGACCATGTTGAAACCGATAAGAAATATATTCGCCCAACTGAAGTTGATGCACTTATCGGTGATCCATCAAAGGTTGAAAAAGCGCTGGGATGGAAGGCTAAGACTCACTGGAAAGAGTTAGCCGAACTTATGGTTGACGCTGATATTGCTACTTTGAAGTAAGCGTTACCAAGCTAACTTCTGGCGGGCTAGCAACTCTGATCCGCGCAAAGGGGCTAGTTCCCATTCCTGCTGAAACATGTAAATAAGGTTCGTCTCCAAATTTAGTCAAACCCCGCGCGCGCCAAGTTGGTAAGTCACAATTTGTTGTCAGTGCACGTGATCCGCCTGGCAAAGGCAATCGAACTTGTCCGCCGTGGGTGTGTCCAGCAAAGATCGCAGCTAAACCATCGTTAGCCATGCCATCGAGAATTCTTAAGTAAGGTGCGTGGGTCACGCCAATTGCAATATCGCACGGCCCTGGTTCACCTGCGACTAGTGAGTAATTATCAAATTCCAAATGTGCATCATCGGTGCCACGTGATTCGATAGTTGTATCTTTAATTTTAATAGTTGCACGTGCGTGATTTAGGTTTTTCCAACCTCGCGCTTGCAGTCCTAAATCTAATTCTGGCCAAGGCAGTTCTTCTCCGTGAATTCGTTTGCCATGTCCGGGTAGTAAATATTTGAGTGGGTTCTTGGGTTTAGGTGCGTAGTAATCATTTGAGCCAAAAACAAAAAGTCCCGGAAGATTTAATAATTTATCTAGCGCATCAAGGGCTACCGGGACTGCTTGCATGTGAGCTAGAAAGTCACCTGTTGAAATGACTAAATCAGGAGCAAGATCAATAAATGATTTGATATCAGCAATCTCAACCTTGCGGGCTGGGGTCAGATGTAGATCAGAGAAGTGAAGTACCCGAATCGGCGCATGGCCTGCGGGCAGAATAGGGATTTGCGCCTGGCGAAGTTGATAACTCATTACATGAGAAGATACACCCGAACAGTTCGAGAATTGGAGCATCACACTAGTGGGACTGAAAGAGACACTTAAGAGCGACTTAACTGAAGCAATTCGCAGCAGCAACAAGGTTGTATCGGGCACTATCCGCATGGTCTTGACTGCAATCACCAATGAAGAAGTTTCAGGAAAAGAAGCTCGCGTACTCACTGAAGACGAGATCATTACCGTCTTATCTCGTGAAGCTAAAAAGCGCCGCGAAGCAGCCGATGAGTTTGCTAAAGCTAACCGTCCAGATAAATCTGCAGAAGAGAAAGCAGAAGGCGAAGTAATTGCCAGATATTTACCAGCACAATTAACTGAAGAAGATGTTAAGAAACTTATCGTTGCAGCTATCGCCGCAACTGGCGCTGCTGGACCTGGCGATATGGGTAAAGTTATGGGAGCGATCAAGGGCCAAATCGCTGGCAAAGCAGATGGTTCACTAGTTTCATCACTTGTTAAAGCAGCACTAGCCGGAGGAAATTAATGAAATTCGAATATGCAACTGTCCCGCTTCTCTCACATGCCACAAAGCAGATCCTCGATACTTGGGGTTCAGATGGATGGGAACTCGTAACCGTTATTCCGGCACCGGGCGGTGAGCAACTAGTTGCTTACATGAAGCGAGAAATTAAATAACTATGGCAATTGATGTTCGCGCAAAGCTTGCTGAAAAGGGTTTGACCCTTCCAGTTGCTGCTAAACCAGTTGCTGCTTATTTGCCAGCAGTGCGTACTGGCCAGATAGTTTTTACTGCAGGACAACTTCCCTTGGTAGATGGCGCAATGGCTGGCACTGGCAAAGTTGGCGCTGAAATTACCCAAGAGAGAGCGAAAGAGCTTGCAGAAATCTGTGCACTTAATTGCTTAGCAGCTGTTGAACTTGTTGCACCTGTCAATATGATTGTAAAAGTTGTTCGTGTGGTTTGTTATGTAAATGGTGCGCCAGGTTTTCTCAATCAACCTTTTGTAGCAAATGGAGCATCTGAGCTCTTTATGCATATCTGGGGCGATGCTGGGATTGCTGCTCGCAGTGCAATTGGAGTTGCGGAACTTCCTTTAAATTCACCGGTAGAGATTGAACTCACCGTTGAAATTGCTGAATTAAAGGGATCTAGCGCGAACGCTTACTTAGGCGGTCAAGATCAACAATCAATACTGAACGACCGTCCAGCTTAAGCCAACCGCGTCCTGCAAAATCGGCTAAAGCTTTATTAACTGTTTCCCGAGATGCTCCAACAAGTTGGGCAAGTTCTTCTTGAGTTAGATCGTGGTTAACGAGTAACCCTTCAGGGGTTGTCTTACCGAAACGATCTCCCAGATCAATAAGAGCTTTTGCAACACGACCTGGAACATCAGAGAAAACTAAATCGCCGACCGCTTCATTGGTGCGGCGCAGGCGCTGTGACAATCTGGTGAGCAGTTGCAGCGAAACTTCTGGGTTCTGCTTTAACCACGGAATGACTTTTTCATGGCTAAGTGAAAGTAATTTGGCATCAGTAACTGCAGTTGCAGTTGAGGTGCGTGGGCCAGGATCGAAGAGAGAAAGTTCGCCGAACATTTCACCAGGTCCGAGGATGGAAAGCAGGTTTTCGCGACCATCTCCGCTGGATGTTCCAAGCTTTAACTTGCCATCGACAATTACATACAAGTGCTCGCCGTCATCGCCTTCTTTGAAGAGAATCGAACCCTTGGCGATCTTGACCGCATCCATGGAGGCGCGCAGTGAAACTGCCGCTGCTTCATCAAGGGCGGTAAAGAGCGGAGCTCTGCGTACGACTTCTTCTTCGTGTGGCACATCGGTAGTTTACTCGCATGGCCCCTGATCGCGAAACTCGTAAAAGTGCTCGGGCTATCTATCGGATATTGAGCAAGAGATATCCAAATGTGCGCTGCGAATTGGATTTCTCCAACCCACTTGAACTCACCATAGCAACAGTGCTTTCTGCGCAATGCACCGATAAAAGAGTAAACCAAGTTACGCCAGCGTTATTTAAGAAATATAAAAATGTGCGGGCATATGCTAAGGCCTCACTGACAGATATTGAAGATCTGATTTACACAACTGGATTTTTTCGAGCAAAGGCGCGCCACATTAAGGGGCTTGCGATAAAAATTATTGAAGATTTTGATAGCCAAGTTCCACAAACTTTAGAAGAGCTAATTACCTTGCCGGGGGTTGGCCGTAAAACTGCAAATGTGGTTCTGGGTCATGCCTTTGGTATTCCAGGAATTACCGTTGATACACATTTTGGAAGGTTATCTCGCAGATTTGAGTGGAGCGCATCGCAAGATCCCGTAAAAGTTGAATTCGAAGTGGGAGAGTTAATACCTCAGAAGGAGTGGACCAACTTGTCACAACGGATGATCTGGCACGGCCGGCGGATATGTCATTCGCGCAAACCGGCTTGCGGCGCGTGTCCTTTGGCAGAAATTTGTCCATCAGTTGGAATCGGTGAGATGGATAAAGCCAAGGCGCTGCTCTTAGTAAAAAGCGATGCGGATTTCAGATGAGAAGAATATTTCTGATTGTCTGCGTGCTTGTCTTATCAGGTTGTTCCAGCACAGAACCAGTTGCACAAAATGGTCTAGTTGTTTCCTGCGAGTCAGTGACTACAGATAAATCCATAGTCGAAGGCATTGCTCTAGAGTGCGTCGATGGCTCACCAGGTGCGATTATTGAATCAATACGAGGACCAATGATTTTAAATGTTTGGGGATCCTGGTGCACCACTTGTTTAGATGAGATGCCCGAATTTGTAAGTTTTTATGCCAAAGCCAAAGGAAAAGTGCAGTTAGTCGGCGTTGCTGTTGAAGAGGCATCTCCTGCAAATTCTCAGCGATTTATTAAGGAAAATGGGATGACCTGGCCTAATTATTACGATCGCGAGAATAAAACTAGAGGCTATTTTGGAATGGGAGTACCCGTAACTCTCTTCATTGATGCCTCAGGCGCAACTGTCTATAAGAAAATTGGAGTTGTAAAATCTGTAGACGAACTAGATGAGCTAACCGAGAAGTACTTAGGGGTGAAGATTTAATGTTGATAGATATTGTTATCGCCGCAGCCGTACTAATTTCAGCTTTTCTTGGTTATAAAAATGGCTTTATCAGAACCATCTTTAAATTTATTGGGTACATTGCTGGTGGAGTTCTTGGAATTTACTTCTCTTTAAAGATCTCGCAGGACTGGGCGCTAGATTTTAAGCGGATTGGTTTTGTAATCATCGCAATTGTCGCCAGCGGAAGTATTGGATCATTTGCCGGAGGAGCACTTGCTAAAGGTTTGCGAGCAACGGTGTTTCGTGGGCCACTCGCCTTTTTAGATTCTCTGGCAGGTTCTGCTCTAGAAATTATCCGAGTCATCATTGTGACTTATTTGATCGCTACCGTTTTATTATGGTCACCGTGGGAATCGGTGCAAAACCAAATAGCCAAGAGCCAGATATTGACGAAAGTTCAGCCCTACATTCCTGGGTTAATTACACAGGCAAACGATTGGGTAAAGGCAGAGTTTCTTAATCTTCGTCTTTAGAGCTATTTAGCCCTTCGGAAATTAACTTCATTACATTGGGATCAGCCAAAGTTGTGGCATCCCCAACTGCGCGATTTTCGGCAACATCTTTTAATAAACGGCGCATAATTTTTCCGCTGCGCGTCTTCGGAAGTTCTGCCACAACCATAATCTGGCGTGGTCGCGCAATTGCCCCAATTTCCTTGGTTACGTGAGCACGGAGCTCTTTAACTAACTCTTCGCCGCCTACATTTGGAATTCCACCGCGCAAAATAACAAATGCGACGATGCCTTGGCCGGTCATCTCATCGGCTGCGCCAACAACTGCTGCTTCTGCAACTGCCGGGTGCGAAACTAACGCTGACTCAACTTCGGTAGTGGAAATACGGTGGCCAGAAATGTTCATCACATCATCAACGCGACCCATCAGCCAAACAGCACCATCGTCATCTAACTTTGCACCATCACCGGCAAAGTAAATTCCTTTAAAGCGTGACCAATAAGTTTCTCTGTAACGCTCATCTTCGCCCCAAACACCACGCAACATAGATGGCCACGGTTGATCCAAGATTAAGAATCCGCCGTGTCCATTTGGAACTGCTACACCTTTATCGTCAACAACTTTTGCGCTTATCCCCGGAATTGCTTTCATTGCAGACCCTGGTTTAGTTGCAGTAACACCAGGCAGAGGCGAAATCATAATTGCACCTGTTTCGGTCTGCCACCAAGTGTCAACGATCGGACAATTATTTGCGCCAATAACTTCGCGATACCACATCCACGCTTCTGGATTTATTGGTTCACCAACCGAACCAAGTAAACGCAAGGAAGTTAAATTATGAGATTGTGGGAATTCATCTCCCCATTTCATCCAAGTGCGAATCAGCGTTGGAGCGGTATATAAAATTGTCACGCCGTACTTTGCGATTATTTCAAAGAGGCGACCCTTATGCGGAGTATCTGGAGTTCCTTCGTACATAACCTGCGTCGCGCCATTGATTAACGGCCCATAAACAACGTAAGAATGGCCGGTAATCCAACCGACATCTGCGGTGCACCAGTAAATATCTGTCTCGGGCTTGATATCAAAGACAACGCGATGCGTGTAAGCCGCTTGGGTTAAATAACCACCTGTTGTGTGGAAAATTCCCTTTGGTTTGGCGGTAGTGCCGGAGGTGTAGAGAATAAAGAGCGGATGCTCGCTCTCAAAGAATTCAGGGGTATGTGACTTACTTTGGCGACCAACAATTTCGTGCCACCAGATATCGCGATCAGCGCTCCACGCAGTCTCCTGATTGGTGCGCTTTACAACCAATACCTTTGCCACATTGTGCTTACCCTTTAGCGCATCATCAACTGCTGGCTTTAGCGCAAACGCTGATCCCTTGCGGAAACCACCATCTGCGGTAATCACTAACTTAGCATCGGCATCTTGGATACGAGATAAAAGTGCATCTGCTGAAAATCCACCGAAGACAACTGAATGAACTGCACCGATTCGCGCACACGCCAACATTGCAACCGCAGCTTCTGGAATCATCGGCATATAAATTGCAACGCGATCTCCCGCGTTTATTCCAAGCTCTGTTAAAGCATGCGCTGCTTGCGAGACATCATCGAGCATCTGCGAATAAGTAATTGTGCGAGTATCGCCAGGTTCACCTTCAAAATGAAAAGCGATTCGTTCTCCGCGACCTGCTGCGACATGGCGATCAAGAGCATTTACTGAAGCATTTATCTTTCCGCCGATAAACCACTTTGCATATGGCGAATTCCATTCCAATACGCGATCCCACGGTTTATCCCAAGTTAGCTCGCGCGCTTGTTCTTCCCAAAAAGCTAAACGGTCCTTATCAGCGCTGGCATATAAATCAGGTTTTGCGTTGGCTTGAGCGGCAAATTCGGGGCTCGGTGGAAAGAGCCGGTTCTCCTGCGAAAGGTTTTCAATAGAATCGCCGATTTCCCCTGAACTCATAACTCTGCAGATTACTCGTCAATATCAACAGGCGGAAGGCTTTCGGGATGTGGCATAGGAGATATAGGGGAAGATCCCTGCCTTCGTACTAGTAAATAAATAGAAAGGAAAATATGTACACATCATTTCTTGTGCTACTCCTGAAGATAATCAGCAGTCCAGCGCTCCTGGCCGGCTTAATCGCCTTCCTGCAGAAATTGCTCCATCCGTAGCCAGCCAAAACCATCTATAGACAGGGGCCAATCGGACGAAAAGTCGCCATTTCCTACGCGTGATGGGAATGGCGATTTTTCATCCGCCTGCGAAGGTGGTTGGATTAGGCGTAAGCCTGAAGTCGGCCCAATGACGCGCTCGGTCAGGGATTACGCCCGAGATAATTTGGAGTCATCATGGCCATTGCAACCCCTGAAATTTATGCCGAAATGTTGGATCGCGCTAAAGCTGGCGCATTCGCATATCCCGCAATTAACGTTTCCTCATCACAGACTCTGATCGCAGCACTTCGTGGTTTCGCCGAAGCTGAATCAGATGGAATCATTCAATTCTCTTGGGGCGGTGCAGAATACGCATCTGGCTCAACAGTTAAGAACATGGTTGATGGCGCAGTTGCGCTCGCCGAATTCGCACACGTTGTCGCTAAAAATTACAATGTAAATATTGCGCTCCATACCGATCACTGCCCGGTAGAAAAGCTGGATGGCTACATGCGTCCACTCCTTGAAATCGGTGCACAGCGGATCAAGAACGGCCAAGGGCCGCTATTCAGTTCACATATGTGGGATGGCTCAGCAGTTGATATGAATGAAAATATGAAGATTGCAGATGAACTTCTCACCAAATCTGTTGCAGCGCGCACAATTCTCGAAATCGAAATCGGCGTTGTCGGTGGCGAAGAAGATGGTGTTGAAGCAAAGCACGATGCGAAGTTGTACTCAACTCCTGAAGATGCCTTGATGACAATTGAAACTCTTGGACTCGGAGAACGTGGTCGCTATATGGTTGCTGCGACATTCGGTAACGTCCACGGTGTTTACAAGCCAGGCAACGTTGTTCTGCAGCCAAAGATTTTGCAGACACTTCAAGCAGCAGTTGTTGCTAAGAAGGGCCTTGCCGCAGGAAGTAAGCCAATGGACTTGGTTTTCCACGGTGGTTCAGGCTCACTTCTCTCTGAAATCCGCGACTCACTTGATTACGGTGTAATTAAGATGAATATCGATACTGATACTCAATATGCATTTACTCGCCCAGTCGTTGATCACATGCTCAAGAATTACGATGGCGTACTAAAAATTGATGGCGAAGTTGGAAATAAGAAGGCTTACGATCCACGTGCGTGGGGCAAAGCCGCTGAAGCAGGAATGGCGGCACGAGTCGTGCATGCTTGTGCAGATCTGCGTTCCACCGGAACATCACTCAAAAAGTAATAACTCACTCATACCAATCTCTGGAGAGGTTTTGCTATGCCAGCGCTAGTTTTGCTTGGAGCTCAATGGGGCGACGAAGGCAAGGGTAAAGCCACAGATATTCTCGGTGACCGCGTTGATTATGTTGTCCGCTATCAAGGCGGTAATAATGCAGGTCACACTGTGGTCATTGGTGATCAAAAGTATGCACTTCACTTACTTCCATCTGGAATTTTAAGTCCCAACGTTATTCCAGTGATTGGAAATGGCGTAGTGATTGATCCAGGTGTATTACTGGAAGAAATTCGTGGCTTAACTGAACGTGGCATCGATTGTTCAAAGTTAGTTATCTCAACCAATGCGCACTTGATTACTCCGTATCACCGCACGATCGATAAAGTTTCAGAGCGCTTCCTTGGTAAATCAAAGATCGGCACAACCGGTCGCGGTATTGGTCCGGCATATGCTGACAAGATCAACCGCATCGGAATCCGTGTGCAAGATCTATTTGATCCTTCAATTCTGCGCCAGAAGATCGAAGGTGCACTTCGCGATAAGAACCAAGTACTTATCAAAGTCTTTAACCGCAAAAATATTGAAGTTGATGAGGTATATAACGAGTACCTCGCATATGCCGAAATTCTGCGTCCATATGTTGCCGACACTGTTTTATTGCTTGATCAAGCCTTAAAAGCGGGCAAGCGCGTCTTGTTAGAAGGCTCTCAGGGCACACTTCTTGATGTTGATCACGGTACCTATCCATTCGTTACCTCATCAAATCCAACTGCGGGTGGTGCTTGCACAGGTTCTGGAATCGGCCCAACAAAGATTGATCGCGTAATCGGAATCGTTAAGGCCTACACAACTCGCGTGGGATCTGGCCCATTTCCTACAGAGTTATTGGATGAAGATGGCGAAAAGTTGCGCACCATCGGTGGCGAGATCGGTGTAACAACTGGGCGCGCTCGTCGTTGCGGTTGGTATGACGCACCGATTGCACGTTATGCAGTTCGCGTAAATGGATTAACCGATTTCTTCTTAACTAAACTAGATGTCTTAACTGGTTGGAAAGAGATTCCAGTTTGTGTTGCCTACGATATTGACGGTCAGCGCGTAGAAGAACTTCCGGCATCACAATCTGATTTCCATCACGCGAAGCCAATTTATGAATACTTGCCAGGCTGGAGCGAAGATATTTCTAAAGCTCGCAAAATTAGCGATCTGCCAAAGAATGCTCAGGATTACATCACCTTCTTAGAGAAAATCTCTGGCGCACCAATGAGCGCTATCGGAGTCGGGCCCGGGCGCGACCAAACAATTGTCGTAAAGGATTTCATCTAAACCATGAAAATCCTCCTAGTCGGAAGCGGTGGTCGTGAACACGCACTCGCACTAGGACTACAAGCAGATCCAGCTTGTACCGAACTACATTGCGCCCCAGGTAATCCTGGTACGGCTCAAGTTGCAACAAATCATTTAGTTTCCGTGACAGATAATGCAGGGTTACTTTCTTTAGCCAAAGAGTTACAGGTCGATTTAGTTGTAGTCGGCCCAGAAGTTCCGCTAGTAAATGGCGTTGCAGACTTACTTCGTGAAGCAGGAATTGCAACCTTTGGTCCATCAAAAGCGGCGGCGCAGTTAGAAGGCTCAAAAGACTTTGCTAAAGGAGTTATGCGCGATGCTGGAGTACCAACCGCGCGCAGCTTTACCTGTGATAACAAGGAAGAGATTGAGAAAGCGCTCGACACATTTGGCGCACCCTATGTGGTCAAAGATGATGGTTTAGCTGCTGGTAAAGGCGTAGTCGTCACTGATGATCGCGCCATTGCGCTACAACACGCACTAGCCTGCAAACGAGTGGTAATTGAAGAGTATTTAGATGGCCCAGAGATCTCACTCTTTGGAATTTCAGATGGTCGCAATATTCTGCCGATGCAACCTGCGCAAGATTTTAAACGCGCATACGATTTTGATAAAGGTCCAAATACTGGTGGCATGGGTGCGTACTCGCCGCTTCCGTGGGCACCTGATGAAATTATGGAAGAGACTTACGAAAAAGTATTAGCACCCATGATCGCGGAAATGGCTGCGCGAGGTACGCCCTTTGTAGGACTTCTTTATGCTGGACTTGCACTAACCGATCATGGAATTCGAGTTATCGAATTTAATGCGCGCTTTGGCGATCCCGAAACACAAGTTTTAATTCCGAGGTTAAAGACACCTCTCGCAACGCTTTTATTTAAAGCGGCGACGGATTCGCTAGATGATGTTGCCCTCGAATGGCGAGATGAAAGTGCTGTCACTGTTGTCTTAGCAGCACCTGGCTATCCAGATGCACCGCAGGTAAATGGCGTGATTACCAAGATTCCTACAATCGCAGATACGCAAATCTTCCACGCTGGCACATCGCAGAACGGTGAATCCCTGGTCGCCTCTGGCGGGCGGGTTTTAACTGTTACCGGAATTGGTGAAGATTTAACGCAAGCCCGTGACCGCGCATATCGCGCAATCTCACAAATTGAACTTTCCGGATCTTTCTATCGCAGCGATATCGCGCTAAATGCGTCGGTCGCCGAGAAGGGCAATTAAATGGGGGAGAATAAGCCAGTGAGCGTCCTTGCAGATCGTTATGCATCAAAGGTAATGCGCGCCATATTCGCACCAGAAGAGAAAATCATTGCAGAACGCCGGTTATGGCTAGCAGTGGCTCGTGCGCAAAACAAGCTGGGTCACTCAATTGCAGATTCGGTTATCGCAGATTATGAGAAGGTTCTTAATAAGGTAGATCTAGCATCAATTGATGCACGCGAAAAAATCACTCGCCACGATGTTAAGGCGCGTATCGAAGAGTTCAATGCACTCGCTGGCCACGAAGCCATTCACGCTGGAATGACTAGCCGTGATCTAACTGAAAATATCGAAGCTCTACAGATTAAAAACGGCTTAGAAATTGTGCACGGAAAAGTCGTTGCGGTTCTTGCCCAACTTGGCGAGAAGGCTGCGCAATATTCTGATCAACCAATTGCTGGTCGGTCACACAATGTGCCAGCGCAGGTCACAACTTTAGGTAAGAGATTTGCATCCGCCGCCGAAGAGTTACTCTTTGCCTACGAGCGCCTTATTTCATTGCAAGATCGTTACCCAATGCGTGGCATAAAGGGCCCAGTTGGTACTTCACAAGATTCAATTGATCTACTTGGTTCTTCTAAATCTCATCATGCTTTAGAAATAGAGATCGCTAATGATCTCGGCTTTAACCGAGTCCTGGACTCCACCGGACAGATATACCCACGCTCTTTTGATTACGATGTCGTAACCACATTGGTGCAATTAGCCGCCAGCCCATCATCTCTAGCCACATCAATTCGTCTGATGGCTGGCGCCGAACTCGTCACCGAAGGATTTAAGGATGGCCAAGTTGGTTCATCTGCGATGCCCCATAAGATGAATACGCGTTCTTGCGAAAGAATCAATGGGCTAAGCGTTATTTTGCGTGGTTACGCTTCGATGGTCTCGGAACTTGCTGGAGATCAATGGAATGAAGGCGATGTTTCTTGCAGCGTTGTGCGCCGAGTCGCTCTGCCCGATGCTTTCTATGCAATTGATGGCTTACTAGAAACTACTTTGACGGTATTAAACGAATTCGGAGCATTCCCCGCGGTAATTCAAGGTGAATTAGATCGCTATCTTCCTTTCCTTGCCACAACAAAAATCTTGATGGCATCGGTTAAAGCAGGTGTAGGCCGCGAAGTTGCTCACGAAGTTATCAAAGAGCACGCAGTTAAAGCAGCGCTTGCGATGCGTGAAGGTAAAGCAAACACTCTCCTTGATGCACTTGCCGCAGATTCACGTTTGCCGCTAGATCGTGCAGCACTTGATGCGCTAATTAGCCAACCAATTGAATTTACTGGCGATGCTCGCCAACAAATTGCTCGAGTTGTAGATCGCATCGCCGCGATTACATCCGCGCACCCTGCCGCAGCGCAGTACAAACCTCATTCCATCAGGTGAGCGGCTTCGGCTTGGCTGGCGCACCGCCAGCACCATCCATAATTGGTTGGCAGCACCTGCGCACCGGAAAAGTTCGCGATCTTTATACCAATGACAGCGATGAGATTTTATTAGTTGCATCCGATCGCATATCAGCATTTGACTGGGTGCTTCCTTCAGAAATACCCAACAAGGGAGCGATCCTTACTCAACTCTCACTCTTCTGGTTTGAGTTATTGGAAGATATTGTCCCCAACCACATCGTGAGTGATGAAGTTCCATCTTCAGTATCTGACCGTGCAGTAATCGTTAAACCCCTGGATATGTTTGCAATTGAGTGTGTTGCTCGCGGTTACTTAACCGGCAGCGGACTTACTGAGTATAAAAATAGCCAGGCGGTCTGCGGAAATTTACTTCCGGCCGGTTTAGTAGATGGCTCGCGATTACCTGAGACCATCTTCACACCAGCGACTAAAGCAGAAATTGGCGATCACGATATAAATATTGATTTTGCTGCGGCAACCAAAGTTGTTGGGGACGCTGATGCTGCGCAATTGCGCGATCTGACGATTAAGCTTTATGACACCGCAGCTGAGTTTGCCAGCAGCCGCGGAATTATCTTGGCTGATACCAAATTTGAATTTGGCCGGGATGTAAAAGGCTTTATTACCCTGGGCGATGAGGCGCTCACGCCTGATTCTTCCCGTTTCTGGGAGGCTACCTCTTGGAGCCCAGGTAGCGCATCGGCCTCATTTGATAAACAATTTGTAAGAGATTTTCTTACCGCTAGTGGTTGGGATAAGAAGAGCCCACCACCAGAATTGCCTGCAGAGATAATCGAGAAGACTGCAGCGCGATATGAAGAAGCATATTTCCGCATTACAGGTATGAAGTTTTAAGAAACTAAAGGAGCAGAAAATGGCAAAGATTGTGGTCGATGTGATGTTGAAGCCAGAAATTCTCGACCCACAGGGAGTTGCTGTATCTGCTGCACTGCCCCGACTCGGCTTCACCTTTGCCAAGAGTGTACGTCAAGGAAAACGTTTTGAAATTGAGGTAGATGGTGATCCAACTCCTGCACAACTTGCTGAAGTAGAAAAAGCAGCAGAAAAACTCCTAGCTAATCCAGTAATCGAAACCTTTACAGTGCGAGTTGAGAAGTAAATGAAAGTTGGCGTCGTAACTTTTCCGGGCACGCTTGATGACCGTGATGCTGCGCGCGCTGCAACTCACGCCGGAACAACTGCAGTCTCGCTCTGGCATAACGATGCTGATCTAAAAGGTGTAGATGCCGTTATTTTGCCGGGTGGATTTTCTTATGGTGATTATCTGCGTTGCGGTGCGATCTCACGTTTTGCTCCAGTGATGGAGAAGATTATTGATGCCGCAAATGGCGGAATGCCATTACTTGGTATCTGCAATGGTTTCCAAGTACTTTGTGAAGCGCATTTACTGCCAGGTGCCTTAACCCGCAATCATGAGCTACATTTTCTCTGTCGCGATCAAAAGTTGGAGATAACAAATAACCAAACAGCCTGGACTACTTCTTACAAAGTTGGTCAAGAAATTGTTATTCCGCTAAAGAATGGCGAAGGTTCATTTCAATGCGATGATGCAACCCTGGCTGCCTTAGAAGGCGAAGGTCGCATAATCGCGCGTTATGTCGGTGAAAACCCCAACGGATCACGCAATAAAATCGCTGGAATTACCAATGAGCGCGGAAATGTCGTCGGTTTAATGCCCCACCCAGAGCACGCCATTGATGCCTTAACTGGCCCAACTGCCGATGGCTTAGCTTTCTTTACCTCTGTTCTAAACGCGATGGTGAAGTAATGGCGCTAGACACTGTTGCAATTGCCCAAGCAAACCCTGATACGAATCAGCCATTTGCAGAGCTTGGACTCAAAGGCGATGAGTACGACCGCATCAAAGAGATATTGGGTCGTCGCCCGACATCTTCAGAGCTAGCAATGTATTCAGTGATGTGGTCAGAGCACTGTTCTTATAAATCTTCCAAAGTTCATTTAAAACAATTTGGTGACAAAGCTGTGAAAACCGATGCGCTCTTAGTCGGTATCGGAGAAAATGCTGGCGTCGTTGATGTCGGTCAGGGATATGCAGTTACCTTTAAAATTGAATCGCACAACCACCCATCTTTTATTGAGCCATATCAAGGCGCCGCCACCGGAGTCGGTGGAATCGTTCGCGATATTTTAACTATGGGCGCACGTCCAATTGCAGTAATGGATCCACTTCGTTTTGGTCCAGCCGATGCGGCTGATACGCGTCGCGTTCTGCCCGGAATCATTGCTGGCGTTGGTGGATATGGAAATTGTTTAGGTCTGCCAAATATTGGTGGCGAAGTTGTCTTCGATGAGACGTACATCGGTAACCCACTAGTTAATGCTTTATGTGTTGGCGTAATGAAACATAGTGATATCAAACTTGCAAAGGCTGCTGGCGCAGGAAATCTAGTTGTTCTTTATGGCGCTAAAACTGGTGGCGATGGCATCGGTGGAGTCTCTGTTTTAGCCTCTGAAACTTTTGATGCAACCGGGCCCGCCAAACGACCAGCGGTTCAAGTCGGAGATCCCTTCGTTGAAAAGGTTTTAATTGAATGTTCGCTTGAAATATTTGCGGAAGATTTAGTCGTGGGTATCCAAGACCTTGGCGGGGCAGGCTTATCTTGCGCCACCAGCGAACTGGCTTCAGGCGGCAGCGGTGGAATGAAGGTAGAACTCGATCGAGTTCCCTTGCGCGATGCCACCTTATCTCCAGAAGAGATATTGATGTCAGAATCACAAGAACGTATGTGTGCAATTGTTGAACCCAAGCACATTGAGCGATTCTTAGAAATCTGCAAAAAATGGGATGTGACAGTCACCGTTATTGGTGAAGTAACCGACGGAGAACGTTTAGAAATTACTTGGCATGGTGATTTAATTGTTGATGTTCCACCTCGTACGGTGGCTCACGATGGCCCGGTTTACAACCGCCCACTTGCCAAACCAGAATATATAGATCGCGTCAATGCCGAAGTTATAAACGTTCCGCGTCCTGAGACTGCAGAGCAAATTAAGGAAACCGTTCTTAAATTAGCCGCGACCCCAAATTTGGCCGATAAATCTTGGGTAACATCACAATACGATCGCTATGTTCAAGGAAATACTATTCAATCGCAACCAGATGATTCCGGAATGGTTCGTATTGATGAGAAAACAAATCTTGGTGTAGCAATTGCAACCGATGCCAACGCTAATTGGTCTTATTTAAATCCTTATGAAGGCGCAAAGTTGGCACTTGCAGAAGCAGCGCGCAATATTGCAACCGCTGGCGCAAAACCACTTGCCGTCACCAACTGTCTCAACTTTGGCTCTCCTGAAGATCCAGGTGTGATGTGGCAATTTGCCGAAACAGTGCGCGGACTTGCTGATGGATGTTTAGAGATGGGGTTGCCGGTTACTGGCGGCAATGTCTCTTTCTACAATCAAACTGGCGCAGTCGCCATCTTGCCAACACCTGTAATCGGAGTACTCGGTGTGATCGATGATGTGCGCACGCGAACACCGATGAGTTTTGATCGCGCTGGCCTAGAACTTTACTTACTTGGCGATACCCACGATGATCTCGCTGGCAGCGAATGGGCATATATGCACGGCCAACGTGGTGGAAAGGCGCCGATCGCTGATTTACAGCGTGAAATGCGGTTGATTGATCTGCTGGTTGCAGGACGTACTTCGCAAATTTTCACCGCAGCACACGATTTAAGTCAAGGTGGGCTTAGCGCAACTCTGACCGAGATGGTTCTGCGCCACAACATCGGCGCTGAAATAAATATTGAAAACGTTGGGACCACTCTGATTTCAGAATCCCCGGGACGAGTTGTTGTCGCAATTGAACCCGCAAAGGCAGATGCAGTACTTGCACTAGCTGCAAAGCAAAAGATTGCAGCCATAAAAATTGGAACAACCGGTGGATCAAGCCTGGTAATCAATGGTGCTGATATTCCACTAAGCCAATTGCGTAAAGCCCACACTGAAACCTTCCCACGGTTATTTGGATGATTATGCGCGATCCAGAAATACTTGAAGAAGTGAAGACGACCCTGGCTGCGCTAGTTGCGCGCTCACCAGGTCGGGCTATCGAAGTACGCGTTCCACCGTATGCCGCGGTGCAATGTGGCGAAGGTCCAACCCATACTCGTGGAACTCCGGCAAATGTTATAGAAATGAACGCTCAAACTTGGCTGGCACTTGCCAATGGTGAGCGCACTTGGGCAGATGCTATGGCAGCAGGACTGATCAACGCATCCGGTGCGCGCGCAGATTTAACAGAGCTTTTGCCGATTAGGATTAAGCCATGACGCGCCGCCCAGATGGTTTACTAAACCACAACGTCTTAGATGACGATAAAGCTCCGCAAGATGCGTGTGGTGTATTTGGGGTTTGGGCCCCGAAAGAAGAAGTTGCTAAGTTAACTTTCTACGGACTTTATGCACTGCAACATCGTGGCCAAGAGTCGGCCGGAATTGCGGCAAGTGATGGCGAGCGAATTTTAATTTATAAAGATATGGGACTGGTCTCGCAAGTATTTACCGAAACTGATTTAGCCAGCCTGACTGGTGATTTAGCTATCGGCCATTGTCGTTACAGCACTACAGGCTCAAGCACTTGGGTAAATGCCCAACCAACGCTAAGACCCACTAAATACGGCACTTTAGCGCTGGCCCACAATGGAAATTTAACCAATACCGGAGACCTTGCTGAGATAGTGCAGAAACTCGAAGGCGACTCCGTTAAGAACGGTCGCGGCGCAACAACAGATACCGAAATTATGACTGCACTGATTGGTTTGCAAGATGAGAAGAATGTAGAAGCCAGCGCAATTGCAGTCTTGCCAAAGCTAGAAGGCGCTTTCTCGCTAGTTTTTATGGATGAAAAGACTTTATATGCAGCGCGTGATCGCCATGGCGTTCGCCCACTTGTCATCGGAAAATTGGAGCGCGGCTGGGTAGTTGCATCTGAGACCGCCGCACTAGATATCGTCGGCGCTGCCTTTGTACGCGAAGTAGAACCTGGTGAATTCTTAGCGATCAATGAAGATGGAATACGTTCGCAGATGTGGGCAACACCAGATCCAAAGGGGTGTCTCTTTGAATACGTCTACCTGGCTCGCCCTGATACAACAATTGCTGGGCAGGGGGTTCATGCAACGCGAGTTCGTATCGGAAAACGTTTAGCGATTGAAGCACCAGTTGAAGCAGACTTAGTAATTCCGGTTCCGGAATCTGGAACACCTGCAGCAATTGGTTATGCCCAACAGTCTGGAATTCCTTACGGCCTTGGACTAGTAAAAAATTCTTATGTTGGCCGCACATTTATCCAACCATCTCAGACTATTCGCCAACTTGGTATTCGTTTGAAGTTGAATCCGCTTCGCGAGATCATTGAAGGAAAGCGGATCATTGTCGTAGATGATTCAATTGTCCGTGGTAATACCCAACGCGCAATTGTGCGGATGCTACGCGAGGCCGGTGCTAAAGAGATTCACGTGCGTATTTCAAGCCCGCCGGTGGAATGGCCGTGTTACTACGGTATTGATTTTGCATCACGCGCTGAGTTAATCGCCAGCGGTTTAGAAGTTGAAGAAATTCGCCGCTCCATTGGCGCTGATTCATTAAGTTATGTCTCACTTGAAGGCTTGATCGCTGCGACCACAATCGCCGAAGATAAGCTCTGCACCGCTTGTTTCACGGGCAAATATCCCATCTCTGTGCCTACAGATATGTCAGAAGGAAAGATGCGCCTGGAGATCACAGAGACTGCGAAGAACCATGAGCACATACAAATATGAGCACATATAAAGAATCTGGTGTCGATATCGACGCTGGTGATCGCGCCGTTGAGTTAATGAAGGCATCGATCGCTAAAGCAACTCGCCCTGAGGTAATGGGTGGCATTGGTGGATTTGCTGGCTTATTTGATGCCAGCGCTTTAAAGAAATTAAATAAACCACTGCTTGCAACCTCAACTGATGGCGTAGGAACTAAGACAGAGATTGCTAGACAAATGGGAATTTACGACACAATTGGCGAAGACTTAGTTGCCATGGTTGTTGATGATTTGGTTGTCTGTGGCGCCGAGCCTTTATTTATGACTGATTACATCGCAGTAGGAAAAGTTATCCCAGAACGTATCGCCGAAATCGTAAGAGGAATTGCACGAGGATGCGAAAAAGCAAATACTGCTTTAATTGGTGGAGAAACTGCCGAGCACCCTGGTTTACTTAAAGAGGATGAATTTGATATTGCTGGGGCAGCAACTGGCGTAGTTGATGCTGATAAACAACTGGGGCCACATCGAGTCAAGGCCGGAGATGTAATTATTGCATTGCCAGCTAGTGGATTCCATGCCAATGGTTATTCATTAGTGCGCCATATCTTGGCGACGCAAAAGTTAGATCTGCAGAAGAAGTATGAAGGCTTTTCAAAAACGCTTGGTGAACTTCTCTTAACCCCAACTGAGATTTACACTCTGGATTGTCTTGCCCTAATTAAGGCCCAACCAGAAAAGATTCGTACCTTTTCGCATATCACCGGTGGTGGTTTAGCAGATAACACCGCACGCGTGATTCCTAATGGACTAATTGCAAAGTACGACCGAACAACCTGGGCGCTTCCACTCGAAATGAAATTTATGGCAGATTGCGCTGGAGTGCCGCAAGCGGATATGGAGCGCACCTGGAATTGCGGTATCGGAATGGTCGCCATCGTGGATCCTGCGATCGCCGACCTGACCATCAGATCACTGGCGGCGCGGGGGATGAAGGCTTGGGTAGCAGGCTCAATTCACGCTCAAAGTGGCCCAGGTGCGGCTACTTTGGAAGGTAACTACCTGACGCGATAACCTACGCGTCTTGACGAAAATAACTTTGGTAAGGAGGTCGCCCAATGGGTCGCGGCCGTGCAAAAGCTAAACAGACAAAAGTAGCAAGAGATCTCAAATACAACTCACAAGAGATGGACCTTGATCGTCTAGCCAAAGAACTCCATGGCGAGGATTCATCCAATAAGTCTCGCGATGATGACGACCCATTTGCTGAGGGTAATTACATCCCCCGTGCTTAACCTAAGCGCTTAAATTAATCATTGAATTAATATGCGATTAAAGTGAGACCAACTCCTTACGTAGCTTCACTTCGTATCTACGAACCGCTATCTGCTTTTGAACCAGCTGATCGTCTGCGTTGGCAAGGTTTAAGCACTGATACTAATTCAAAGCGGAGCGAACAAGAGTTAGCGCTGCGCCGGTTAATCTTTCCAGAACCACCTGCCGGTCGCCCTGATGGTGCGCATATTTTAGATATCGATGGTCTTCGCTATGTTTCGCCTTGGTCTACAGCAACGCGTTGTTGGGCGGCGCTCGATGATTTCAAAGAGAGCCTTCCTTCATCAGTGACACCATTCTTTATTTCACAATCTTTAGAAGATGTGATCACCGCGGGCGTTGATTTAATGGAAGATCGCGTGCCACATATTTTGACCGAGAATTGGGTGATACCACCGCGTTGGTTCTCACTCTTTATGGCAGAAGAACGTATCCGTGGCGAAGATGAAGATGGGTTGTTCTGCACTTTGCGAGCCACTATTGCAGATGCCAAAGCGCGCACTGAAGTTGCACACCAAACTGTGCGAAGCTCATTTGGTGAAGGTTCGGTGGAAGCGGAAATTGAGCACTTATTGGAATGGCTAGATATGTTTCATAATAATTCACTCGTTGAACTCGATTATGGCGGCTTAGCAAATTATTTGGATTACGGTCTGCGTTTAGCTGGTGAAGAAGGGCTAGAAGCAGATACTTCCGTGGAAGATATTCTGTTATCGCTATCTGGCTTAGCAGCCGGTGATGGTCAGATGGCTGGCCAAGGATATGAACGCTTGGTTTCGCGCTGGCGGATCGTGCAGAGCTTTGAATCTGCAATATAAAGTCGGCTAAATCTGCTCTAAGTATTGCTTTTTGCGCTCACTTTGGCGGATACTTCCGACAGTCGTTACAAATCGGACATCTTAGGAATTTTAAATTAGGAGCGCAATGAACCGCATACCCGATGCAGAAGTCTTGCTTACTCCTCGTGAAGTTGCTGAGTTATTTGGCGTTGATCCTAAGACAGTTACTCGTTGGGCCAAAGCTGGCAAGTTAACTTCAATTCGCACGCTAGGTGGACATCGCCGTTTTCGCAAATCAGAGGTTGAAGATCTTCGCAACAATTACTTTAAGAGCGAGACCAAGTAAGTAATTTATGGAATTTTCGGTACTGCAATTTATCTTGCTTGGCGCGCTCACATTTATATTTGTTGGTGCGATTACCCCGTTAATGCGCAAACTAGCATTGCGGATCGGCGCAGTTGATGCGCCAAATCTTGCGCGCAAAGTTCAGAAAGAACCAGTTCCTTATCTAGGTGGAGTTGCGATCGCAATCGGCGTTGTCAGTGCGTCTTATGGTTCACTCTTAGCAGTTGATTTCACAATGGAGACATTTCGTTTAGCAAGTTTCGTTTTAATTCCCGCGATAGCAATTTCAGCAATGGGTTTAATCGATGATTTACGCGGCCTTAAACCATGGCCACGCTTAATTGCACAAACTGCAACTGGAATTATTGTGGCGGTAATTCTGACGTCGACCGACACAATGGGCGTCGCCTTCAACAATACCTTTCTAAACTATGCCATCTCGGTTTTATGGATTGTTGGCGTCTGTAATTCAATTAACTTCTTTGATAACTTAGACGGTGGAGCGGCCGGCACTGTCGCAGTAATCTCCATTTTTCTATTCTTTATCGCCTATGACCGCCAACAAGTCTTGGTAAGCGCTCTCGCCATTGTGACAGCCGGCGCAACTGCCGGATTTTTGATGTGGAACCGCGCCCCCGCCAAGATCTATATGGGTGATGCGGGTGCGCTCTTTCTCGGAATCATTATTTCGGTATTAACCATTCGCTTGAGTCCAGGCGTTGTCCCGCAAGTGAAATCATTTGCAATTCCGCTGGCTCTTATGGCGGTGCCAATTCTTGATACAACAGTTGCTGTCTCATCCCGTATTTATCGCGGTATTTCACCGTTTCAGGGCGGCACCGATCATCTTTCACATCGCTTGGTTCGTGCCGGATTAACGAGACGATTGACTGCATTTACTTTATGGGCATTAGCCGCCTTTTATGGTGCGCTCGCCCTTGCAATCTACCTTTGGCCAGATAGCGCCGGTTATCAATTAATGGCAATTGGTGCAGCCGCTTGGCTCTTGAAATTGGTTTACTTCTTACGAATTCCATCTGAGGGGTAGACTGTTCACATGGCTAACAACGATGATGTAAAAGCAAGAATGCTCGCAGCTCTTGAAGCAAAGAAGAGCAAAAAGGGCGCACCTGGATCACAGACACATGCTGAAGGTGGATCCAAGATTCGTGGTGGCCAACGCAGTGGTGGAGCACCTCAGGTGCAACGCAAAGCTGGACCATCAGGTTCAGGTTCTGCCGGCTAAACCAACGCCATCAATTTAACGCGATCTATTTTATAAAACTACAGTGGCTCGGGACAGGATCGAACTGTCGACCTCACGATTTTCAGTCGCGCGCTCGTACCAACTGAGCTACCGAGCCAATATTAAATTATTAAAAATTAAAAAAGAATAGAGTGTGTGGACACTCTATTCTCGCGACCCGGACGGGACTTGAACCCGCGACCTCCGCCGTGACAGGGCGGCGCGCTAACCAACTGCGCTACCGGGCCTTAAAGATTGAAAACATAAGTGGCTCTTATGTCACCTTAAAGCCGTTACACCAAATTTCTTTGGCCTTGCGTGCCCCCAACGGGATTCGAACCCGTGTTACCGCCGTGAAAGGGCGATGTCCTAGGCCCCTAGACGATGGGGACGTTTGAGGCTCGCAAATCGTACCCGTTAATGGGGTGCAGACCAAAATCGGTTAAATCTTTGCCCTGAAAT
>CAMAPO010000013.1 GCA_945860245.1 Bifidobacterium breve | reverse complement strand
ACCGTGAAGAGCCTTCTATCGGCGCTAGATTCCAGAACGAAGGCGAGTCTGGGCTAACGGATCACAGAGCTTGCTTAGGCAGCAAGAGTGAAATCATCGGCAGTTGTACTGACGATTGTTTTTTGCACAGGTTATTGGTTAACGAGATCATCCTGGCTTCCTCGGCCCGCTTCCCCTGCCTCAACAACCAAAGTCGAGACCGTTCACCCCCATGGGTGTGGAAAGCTATTTCCACTATTAAGTTGTGGGCTAAGTGTATCGCCGCTATTGAGTTGCGAAAAATTACGCTCAAGTAAAGTTCGAAAATCGGGGATAAAGCACGATTTTCTACATTTACTTGAGCGCTATAACTCAATCTCCACAACTAAGCGGGAAACTCCGATTTGAGAATTTCTTTTCTTAGGCATTACCAAATACGTAGATGGTAATTATTGGTCTTTGCCCGAACGGCGACGAGAAATTTCACGTTCAACTTCGCGGTTTGCTTGGCGCTCCATCAAAGAGTCGCGTTTATCGTGGGCTTTCTTGCCACGCGCGACTGCTATCTCAATCTTGGCTTTGCCATTATTGAAGTACAACTGCAGAGGAATGAGAGTAACGCCACCCTCTTTAATCTTGATATGCAACTTCTTTATCTCTTGCAGGTGCACAAGTAACTTACGTTTGCGCCGGGTTTCGTGATTGGTCCAAGTACCTTGGGTGTATTCCGGAATATGTACACCGGCCAACCAGAGTTCACCATTTTCAACAGTTGCATAACCATCAATCAGGGAAGCGCGACCAGCGCGCAAAGATTTAACTTCGGTGCCTGTCAAGACAATTCCACATTCGAAAACATCTTCAATTGAATAATCGTGGCGTGCTTTCTTATTCTGCGCGATGAGTTTGCGACCGACCTCTTTCACCACGGCATCACTCGTTTAGACCTTAAGATAACGGCGCAGCGTCACAGCAGATGCGACCGTTGAAACACCTAAGCCAGCTAGCAATAGCCAGGCAGATGCGATCCAAACCTCGTTCCAACCAAAGAAGTTGGTAAAGGTAAGCAGCGGTGCAACCTTCGAATCAATCACGCTCTTGAGGCCCGCCAACAAACCAGTGGCAAATACCCAGCCAATGAGCGCTGAGATAATTCCTTCAAGTAAGAATGGAAGTTGAATTGACCAAGAAGATGCACCGACCAACTTCATCACGCCAGTTTCACGGCGGCGGTTAAAGGCGGCAATACGTAAAGTATTTGAGATCAATAATCCAGCGGTTAATACCGAGAAGAGTCCGACTAAGAGCGCGCCATTGCGGAGCACATTTAATAATTTAAAGAACTTCTCCAAAATGCTTCGTTGATCCTGCACCACGTCAACGCCGGGGCGACCAGAGAATGCGCTGACCACAACTGCATACTGGGTCGGATCCTTTAACTTAACGCGGAAAGATTCGGGTAATTGATCTGCAGTCACATTTTGTGCGATTGCAGAATCTTTAAAGCGCTCTTGGAATCTTGAATATGCCTCAGATTGTGATTCATAGAAAACGCTCTGCACAACAGGCAAAGATTCGAGATCGCTCTTAATACCAAGACGCTGTTCTTCATTGACTACTCCACCGGCACAACTTGGTGATTCAGAGAGAGATCCACAGAGATAGACCGAAACTTCAATCTTGTCATACCAATAATCTTTCATCGCATTTACTTGCGAATTCGATAGCAAACCTACGCCCAGAAGTGAGAGTGAGATAGCGGTAGTAACAATGACGGCAAAGGTCATTGTTAGGTTGCGGCGAAGGCCAATTCGAACTTCGCTAAATAAAAATCCTGCGCGCATGTATTTACCCTATCCCGTGAATCCGCTAGCCCGTGTATCCGTAGACGCCGCGAACCTGATCGCGAATGACGTGTCCACTGTCTAACTCAATAACGCGCTTACGCATCTGATCAACGATCCCCGCATCGTGGGTAGCCATCAATACAGTAGTGCCCTCGCGATTAATCCGATCAAGCAACTTCATAATTCCAACAGATGTAGCAGGGTCAAGGTTTCCAGTTGGTTCATCAGCGATGATGATCGCAGGGCGGCTGACATAGGCGCGAGCAATTGCCACACGTTGTTGTTCTCCACCAGAGATCTCATTTGGCATGCGATCGCCTTTATCTTCCAAGCCAACTAACTCTAAAACTTCAGGAACTTCGCGTTCAATCTCGCGCTTTGAATAACCAAGCACGTGCAAAGTAAAAGCTACGTTCTCAGCGATAGTTTTATTCTGCAGCAAACGGAAATCTTGAAAGACTGTCCCGACTTGGCGACGAAGTTCTGGGACTTTATGGTTTGCCAATTGACCGAGATCTTTTCCAGCCACATGAATAATTCCTGATGATGGTCGCTCTTCGCGCAAGATCAAACGTAGGAAAGTTGATTTGCCAGAACCAGAAAGTCCAACAAGGAAGACGAATTCACCTTTAACAATTTCTAAAGTAACTGCCTCTAGCGCCGGGTGGTCTTGACCCGAATAAAGCTTCGTCACATTCTCAAAGCGAATCACACGAACTCCTTCGTTCTACTTTGGCGTCTCGATCGGATACGAGGGGTAAGAGCGCCGTACTGAGGGATAGTTTAGGTATAGATCGGCCAAAAGCGCCTGATATCGGTGCAGATTGCGTCAATTCACTGGTTCAAGTGCCAACTATTTACGCGTAAATTACGCTCAATGTGAAAAAAATTACTTAATCAAAATAATTTGGGGAACTAGCATAATAATGAGCGTAATAATGAGAAAGGTTAAGACGCGCTAGAGCGACGCCAGCGAATTCCCGCTTCAATGAAATCATCGATCTCACCATTTAATACCGCAGAAGTATTTCCAGTCTCATGGTTATTTCGCAGATCCTTAACCATTTGATACGGCGCTAATACATAAGAGCGCATCTGATTTCCCCAAGAGCCTGAATTATCGCCCTTTAGCGCATTTATCTTGGCTTGTTCTTCTTGGCGGCGACGTTCTAATAACTTTGATTGCAACACTGCCATTGCCGTTGCCTTATTTTGAATCTGCGAACGCTCGTTCTGACAGGAGACAACAATGCCGGTTGGAATATGCGTCAAGCGCACAGCAGAGTCCGTTGTGTTTACACCCTGTCCCCCAGGGCCTGATGAGCGATAAACATCCACACGGATTTCTTTCTCATCAATTTCAATGTGATCACTCTGTTCCACAACTGGCACAACTTCAACGCCAGCAAATGAAGTGTGGCGACGAGATTGTGAATCAAATGGTGAGATACGAACCAAGCGATGAGTCCCTTGTTCTACCGAGATAGTTCCGTATGCATAAGGTGCACTAACTCTAAAAGTTGTTGATTTAATTCCCGCTTCTTCGGCATAAGAAGTTTCCAGTACATCGACTTTAAATTCATGGCGTTCGCAGTAACGCAAATACATACGCATCAACATTTCCGCCCAATCCGCAGCTTCAACGCCACCTGCTTCGGAGCGAATCGTTATCAAGGCATCACGGTCGTCATATTCACCATTAAGCAAGGTAGTAACTTCAAGTTCGCTAATTGCTTTAACAACTGAATCTAATTCACCTTCGGCATCCGAGAGCGCTGATCCATCTGGTTCTGAACTTGCTAAGTCGAAGAGAATTGGCAGATCTTCCACACGTCTGCGCAAACCCTTTAACCGCGCAATCGTGCTCTGCACCCGAGATAACTTGCTCGTAACTTTCTGCGCCACTTCCGGGTCATCCCATAAATTCGGAACTCCAGCGGCTGCCTCAAGTTCAACTGCTTCTGCTTCAAGCTTTGGCAAATCCAAGACTTTTTCTATGGATACAAGAGTTGCGCTTATCGCAGCAATCTCAAGATCGTATTCGCGGGCCATGAGATAAGGATAGCGAGTACTAGCGTTGTTGATTTTGGAGTCTTGGGATCGACCCCAACTTGGGGCACTGGTTCAGGCAATCTTTTTGGGCAAAGATAGAAGAATTGAGTAAGGTAAAGAGATGGCGACGATGAAAAAACTAATTGCCGTCGTAGCGACCACTTTTCTTCTGACTTCGTGCGGTCAGAAAGATGTCGCATCGGTAAGTGGAATGGATCTAGATTTTAATGCCAAAGTAGAAACAGTTGAACTTGGTATAAAGAAATTGGAAGATAGTGTTACTAATTCTGGAGAAATCTTGTCACTTGAAGATTTTGAGAAACTGACTGGTAAAACTGGTGCGATCCTTGATGAGTTTGATGATTTAGTAGAAACTTTTCTGTCTGATATAGAACTGGCCAGCGCAAAATTGCCCACAGAGGACACGGTTGAAAATCCATCAAAACTTACATTGCTTTCCTGGGCTGATGGCTATAAATCTTGGGCGTATTACCAAAGGCAAAATCAATTGATCAGTGAAGAATGCGTTAGCAAAGCAGGTGGGTGGATGGGTTGTGTGTATACAAAAGTGCAAGCGCAAATTGATAATGCAAAGTCGTCAAGAGATAAATTGAAAGACACAATTCAGGGAATCGAAGAGTGGCGAAAGTTAGCAGGAAAATAGTCTGATTTACCGCCACGGAAATTTGACAGATCCAAGACCTTTTCTATAGATACAAGAGTTACGCTTGTCGCAGCGATCTCGAGATCGTATTCGTGGACCAAAAGGGTAAGGATAGCTGTATCTATAAAATTTTTACGTGGTCTCTGTTGGTTGGATGTACTTAAGAATTAATTCATATTCGTCAGGGGTAACCACTCGAACTCCCATGGTACGCGCGTCTCTCGCCTTATTTCCTTCGTAAGATCCATCAGTTATCAGTAGCGAAGTTTTGAGTGAAACCTTACTGGAGATCGCAACTCCCGCTTTTTTAGATTCAGATTCCAATTGTGTGCGATGGTTAGGTTCACAACCTGTGAAAACGACTTTTTGCCCAACTCGCAAGGGTGCGCCTAGTTTCCAATTATCGGGAAGAGGAAGAGCTCGTTTGCTCAAAATATTCGCGCGAATTACTTTTGCATCGCGGATTATGGCTGTGAGCGAGTTTTTATCAACTCCAAGTGATGATGCAAGAGAGACCAACTCATCTTTCTCGGTTACTGAAATGGACTCATCTTTGAGGGCCTGAATGGCAAAAGCTTTTAACAAACTTGTATGTGAAATCTGGATTTGAGTATTATCCAAACTATAAAGCGCTGCAAGTGAGTTTAGTTCTTGTATTTCAGAATCAGTCAGAATTCCATCTGCTAAGAATTCAATAACTTTCTCAAGGTATGCAAATTCTCCAGAAAAATTCTCTTTTTCCAGAACTTCTTGAAATGAGCAAGCTGCAAGGATTTTTACCAATTCTTTGTATACCGATGTTTTAGGCTGCAGATTCTGGGTTTTCTTACTCTCAGCAATCCTTTGAGCAATTATTGGATTTTTTAAATTAACCGCATTAACTTCTGTCCCATTTCCGCTTGGATTTCTTAAAATCTCAATTTCTTCTTTTCTCGGAGCAGGGCGCTTATTTGGAATCATGTAATAATGGAAAAGGCGGGCGGTTGCTTGAACATCCCCCACAGCAGAATGAGCATTAGATATGGCAACCCCTATGTCTTCACAACAATCTGCTAAACGTCTACGAGAAAGATGAGGTTGATAGTAATTACTAATCGTAAGTGTGCAAATGCCTGCGATCCATGGCATCGTTAAATTCGCTCGCTGAAATTCTGCTCTCAAAAATGCCAAATCAAAGCGAGAATTGTGGGCAACTACAGCAATGTCCTTAATTCGTTTTAATACTTCTTCTGCTTTTTCACTGAATAATGGAGCGTTTGCAACGTCTGAATCAGTGATTCCATGAATTTCAGTTTTCCCGACCGGCCCTTCTGGATTGAAACGCGTAGTCCAGGTTTCTAATATTAAGCCGTTCTCAACTGTTGCAAGCGCGATTTCTAAGATTCGATTTGATGCCGGATCTAATCCAGTGGTTTCAACGTCAAGTACAACAAATTTTCCGTAGTTAATTTCTGGATCCTCATCAGTTGCTTGATAAGAAACACCTACTGCTTTTTTTGCCCTATCGAATATGCCCATTCGCTGATGTTTCCACAGTCCTATGACAACTGATAGACCTTTGTTTGGAATGAAGTCATTACGCCTATACCCTTGCCTCTTATGAGCACCGATCCTGCCAAGCAAGCGCGTAAGCGCTCCATCGTGTCCACCCTTCTATATATAGAAGGTGTGATCGTGTTATCCCTAGGTGCGTGGGTAGGTGTCATGGGAATTACTCACGAAGATCGCGAGCTGCCGCCGTTGATGGGCGTAATCGGCTTTACGGTTTTGGGTGGGTTGGGGCTAATCGCATGTGGGCGCGCATTTGCTGCGGAAAAGAACTGGGGCAGAGCGCCGGTGGTATTGGCAAATCTAATTGTCTTGGGCGTTGTTAAATATCAATTCGAAGGCAACTTCTTAATCGGTGCCATTCCGCTCTTGCTTTTATCGATTCCAATTTTATATTTAGCTATAACGATTATTCCGAATAGCTAAGTTATAAAAATTACCAAGGAATAACGCGACGGTCTTCCCAAAGTACTCCAGTAATGCTCTCGCTTCCGCGCTGGGTAATGTCGGCTGTTGCTAACCAGATCGCGGTCTCTGCGCCTTCTTCGGCGCTGCGAGGTGCATCGGGTCCGCCCATATCTGTGCGAGTATGATTTGGGCAGGTAGCGTCAACATAAAATCCGCGAGCGCCGAGTCCGGTTTCGTGTGCGAGATTGCGCACGAGTGCATTAACGCCTGCTTTACTAATTCGATATGGCGCAAGTCCCCCAGCATTTCCTGGTCCAGACATCCGACCTAAACATGCGGAGTAGATAACAACGCGGCCATCACGCGCTTCAGCCATAGCCGGTGCAATTGCATTTACTAAAATGAAAACTGAATTTAAATTTATATTTATTACGCGGTTCCATTCCGCATCGGTTGTGCGCAAAGTCTTTGACATTTTTTCACTCATTACTCCGTGAGCAAGCATCAGAACTTTGGGGGTTGCCAATGTATTTGCAATTTCGGTGGCTGCATTTCTCGTGGCAACTTGATCTTCTAAATCAACTGCGTGAGTTGTGATCGTCAGAGCCGTTTGCGTTGCCGCGAACTCAGTTAATAGCGCTTGGCGAGCGCTTTCTAATCGCTGCGCATCCTTAGCAATCAGCGCCAGATCAAAGCCATCGGCTGCTAAACCGCGCGCTGTTGCAAAGCCCAGACCACGGCTTCCTCCAGAGATGATCGCCAGCGGGCGCGCACTTGAATTCATAGGCGAACTCTGCCAAGGACAAGGCGACCTGTCGCGTTGAGATTCTTGCCTTTTTTGAGCAATCTTTTCGGCCCTTTGTGGGCAAGATCGCGCTCTCTTGGCGAAGTGATGATTTATACCTGCCACGCTCAGCCGATAGTCTTATCCTGCTGAACAAGCGATTTGAGTATCAGAAGGAGTTGCCAGTGTCGGCAGATTTCGGAGCCAACGATTGGCTCGTCGAAGAGATGTACGAGCGCTACCAAGCCGACCCAACTTCTGTCGAACCTTCTTGGATTGAATTCTTTAAAACATATAAACCTGGGGCTGCGCCAGTTTCATCAGCAGCAACATCTGCAACAACAACATCTGCGCCTAAGGGTGGAACACCACCTGTTCCGAAAGCTACACAAAAAGTTGCTGCGCCTGTTATTTCTGCGCCTGTTGCACAAGCACCAGCTGCGCCATTTGTTACTGTGCCCGTTGCGCAAGTTGCACCGGTTGTCGCTACTCCCGTTGTCGCCGCACCTGTTGCAAAAGCCGCACCTGCACCGGTTGTCGCCGCAAAAAGTTCGGCGTCGACTCCAACTCCCGCACAAGCTCCAGTTAAACCAGCGCCTGTATTAATAACACCGAGCGCTGCAACTATGGAACCACTTCGCGGAGTTGCCGGTCGCGTTGTTGCATCAATGGAGGCATCACTTTCGGTTCCGACTGCAACAAGTGTTCGTGCGATTCCCGTGAAGTTGATGATTGATAACCGCACAGTGATTACAAATCACTTAAAGCGCACACGCGGTGGAAAAGTTTCATTCACTCACATCATTGCTTATGCGATGATCAAAGCGATGCGGTCAATGCCAGAGATGAATGTTTTCTATGGCGAATTAGATGGCAAGCCTGCGCTCGGCCGTCCAGAACATATCAACTTAGGAATTGCTATTGATTTGGCGAAACCAGATGGAACTCGCCAATTATTGGTGCCATCAATTAAAGGTTGTGAAGGCTTAGATTTCGGGCAGTTCTGGGTTGCTTACGAAGAAATTGTTAAGAAAGCCCGCACCGGAACGCTCACCGTTGAAGACCATTCAGACACAACTGTTTCGCTGACTAATCCCGGAACAATTGGCACAGTCCACTCGGTTCCACGTTTGGTGCAAGGACAAGGCTTAATCGTTGGCGTTGGCGCGATGGATTACCCAGCGGAATTCCAGGGAGCAAGCGAAGAAACTTTGGCTCGCATGGCAATCAGCAAAGTTGTAACGCTGACAAGCACTTACGATCACCGCGTTATTCAAGGTGCACAATCCGGTGATTTCCTGCGCCGTATCCATGAAATTCTGCTTGGTGGCGATCACTTCTACGATGAAATCTTTGCTGCGCTTCGCATTCCATATGAGCCAATTCGTTGGGCATCAGATATTGAATTCTCAAAAGATGAAGAGATAAATAAGACTGCCCGCGTTCAGCAGTTAATTCAGGCTTATCGCACCTACGGCCACTTAATGGCTGATACCGATCCGCTCGAATATGCACAGCGTTCGCACCCAGATCTCGATGTTGTTACTCACGGACTTACTTTGTGGGACCTCGACCGCGAATTTGCAACAGGTGGTTTCGGTGGCGAGAAGTTTATGAAGCTGCGCAAAGTTCTCGGTATTTTACGCGATTCATACTGTCGCTCAATTGGCGTTGAGTATATGTATATCTCAAGTCCTGAAGAGCGCAAGTGGATTCAAGAACATGTTGAAGTTGGTTTCACAAAGCCCGAACATGATGAGCAATTGCATATCTTGCAAAAGTTAAGCGATGCCGAAGCCTTTGAATCTTTCTTACAGACCAAGTTTGTCGGGCAGAAGCGCTTCTCACTTGAAGGCGGAGAATCTGTAATTCCAATTCTTGATGCTGTAATTTCAGCTGCAGCCGAGAAGAAGATGGATGAAGTCTGTATCGGAATGCCACACCGCGGCCGCTTAAATGTCTTAGCAAATATCGCAGGCAAGTCATACGGCCAGATCTTCCAAGAGTTCCAAGGCCATTACAAAGAGAATGAAGTCCATGGCTCAGGCGATGTGAAGTATCACTTAGGCACTGAAGGGGTATTTACTGCAGAATCTGGCGCACAGACCAAGATTTATTTAGCAGCAAATCCATCTCACCTCGAAGCGGTAAACCCAGTTCTAGAAGGCATTGTTCGCGCCAAACAGGATCGCTTAAATATAAAAGATTTATTCTCCGTCCTGCCAATACTCTTGCACGGCGATGCCTCTTTCGCTGGCCAAGGAGTCAACTTCGAAGTTCTGCAACTTTCGCAACTTCGTGGTTACCGCACCGGTGGGACAATTCATATTGTTGTAAATAACCAAGTTGGCTTCACGACTGCGCCACACGCTGCACGTTCTTCGCGATATTCAACTGATGTTGCTAAATCAATTGAAGCGCCAGTTTTCCATGTAAATGGCGATGATCCAGAAGCATGTGTTCGCGTTGCCCGCCTGGCTTTTGAGTATCGCCAAGTATTTAATAAAGATGTCGTCATTGACATGGTTTGCTACCGTCGTCGTGGACATAACGAAGGTGATGAGCCAAGCTTCACACAGCCACTTATGTATAAGTTAATTGATGCCAAACGTTCAACTCGCACCCTTTACAACGAATCGCTTATTGGTCGCGGCGATATAACTCCAGAAGAAGCTGAAAAGTTAGCGCGTGATTACCAAGTTCAGCTCGAAGAGGTTTATGCATCGGTTGCCAATTATGAAGAAGAACATGATCCAAACTTCCAGGCGCCAATTGTTCCTAATGCTGAAGATGTTCCAACCTTTATCTCTGAACAAATGATTCGCGAAATTGCCGCAACCCAAATCGCAATTCCCGAAGGCTTCCACGTTCATCCTAAATTGCTGCCACAATTGCAAAAGCGCGCTGAGTCAATCAACGATGGCACTATTGATTGGTCAACTGGCGAAATGCTCGCCCTTGGTTCACTTCTAAAAGAAGGGCGACCAATTCGCTTAGCTGGTCAAGATTCGCGTCGCGGCACATTTAGTAATCGCCATTCAGTCATAGTTGATAAAGAAAATGGCTCAGACTGGACACCGCTTAGTTCATTAGTCGCAGATCAAAGCCAATTCTTTGTAATTGATTCGCTCCTTTCTGAATATGCCGCAATGGGCTTTGAATATGGATATTCCGTTGCTCGGCCAGAAGCGCTAGTTATCTGGGAAGGCCAGTTTGGAGATTTTGCAAACGGTGCCCAAACAATTATCGATGAATTTATCTCATCTGCCTTGCAAAAATGGGGAGAGCGATCATCAGTTGTTCTGCTCTTGCCACATGGTTACGAAGGCCAAGGACCTGATCACTCATCAGCACGTATCGAACGCTTCTTATCTCTTGCTGCTGAAAAGAATATGACCATCGCTCAGCCTTCAACGCCTGCGTCTTACTTCCACTTACTTCGCTTCCACGCCGCAAATCCAAAGCGTCGTCCAATGATCGTATTCACACCGAAGTCAATGCTCCGACTTCGTGCGGCAGCTTCTTCAATTAGCGATTTCACATCAGGCACATTCCTGCCAGTAATTGGTGATGCAACGGTAGATAACGCAACACGAGTAATTTACTGCTCCGGAAAGATTTACCACGACTTAGTTGCAGAACGCGCACGTTTAAATGACACCAGTACAGCAATTGTTCGCGTAGAACGTTTATACCCAATGCCAGTTGCGCAGATGGAAGTTGAAGCGAAGAAGCATCCCAAGGCTAACTTGCTCTGGGTCCAAGATGAACCGGCCAACCAAGGTCCTTGGCCACACGTTGCCTTAAGTACTACCGAAATAATTGGTGGAACCGCAGTCGATGCCCGCGTGCTTCGCCGAATTTCTCGTCGCGCATCAGCATCTCCTGCCACTGGTAATCACCACTTGCACGAAGAAGAGGCCAAGGCTTTGATGTACGAGGCGTTTACTCGCTAACTCTTTTTGATTCGCGTGACTACTCTCCCGATAATTTCATCTTGGCTTAAATAACCCCACGTACGAGAATCAACTCCTGACTCGTTATCGCTGTGCACAAAGAAACTTTCCTGACCAGATTTATCCAACTTAATTTCAGAAATGCGCTTTATATAGAAAATCCCAGGTTGTTGCTCACGCTCAATTACAACTGCATCACCCAATCTACGGAGTAAGCGCTTCTTCCCGGAGAATCCGTAATACACAAGGAGCCAATCTCGCGGGTTGTAAGTCGGCTGCATAGAAGTGCCTTCTACGATAACCCTCCCGAGGATGCCAAAGCCGCTCATGGACGGTAGTCTCACACATACAGCTTTCGAATTAAAGAAAAGATAAGAGGAGAGAAAATGAATAACTTTTTCACACCAAAGGTAACTGTTCACGCGCACTGCGATCTGCCATGTGGAGTTTACGATCCAGCGCAGGCCAAGATTGAAGCGCTATCTGTAAAGGCTTGCATGGAAAAGTATGCAGCTAATCCAGATGCAGATTTCCGCTCACGTTCAGTTGCAATTAAAGAAGAGCGTTCACACCAAGTTAAAGAGCACCTCTGGGTTCTCTGGACCGATTATTTCAAGGCTCCACACTTTGAGGCATACCCACAACTTCACTCACTCTTTAATGATGCGACAAAGTTAGCCGGCGCAGCTGGTACCAAGGGAACTCAAGATGTTGCTGTTGCCGATAAGTTGATCGCAAAGATCGATGAGATCGCGGAGATCTTCTGGGCTACCAAAAAAGCCTAAAAAATAATGGCTTAATTATCTGAGCTGTTAATTAAAGATTGAGCGGCGGTGCGCGCGAGGAAAGATACTCGCTCGACCGCCGTTCTTTCTATTCTGGCATAGGCAATATGTCGCTCGCCATCATAAGCATCGCATTCAAAGATCATTGTGCGATCTACAACTTCAATGCAACGAGCGGTAGACCGCACTTCCGTTCCTATGCCGACCGAGTCGATAAGTGAGATATCAAACTTATCGACAATAGTTGTCTCACCATTTTCTAATAACTCCACCAACGCCGCCACGCATGCGCTCTCCATCACGCTCATAAAATGTCCGGGGGCTAATATCGGTAGATCAGAAATTCCCATTGCCAAACAAGTATCACCGGGACGTACCGTCATCACGGAAAATCCGACGGCACCAATTATTTCTTCAGCTGTCTTCATAGCGCTGCACTTGCGTCTGCTCAATTTGGATTTCGCTATGCTCAATATTGCCAAACTCATCAATCTCAATTGAAATTTCCGTCATGCTGAATTGGGTTACCACTTCAGTTACACCTGCACCACTGGCTTGGCGCAAAAGCTCTTCGTGGATACTGCGATGTAGATCTTCGGGCGCTTTCTCATCACAGGTACGGCGCAACACATCTTGCAACAAAGAGTGCATCGCTTGCTCGTGTGTAACTTCTGATCGACAAGCCAGGCAGGTATCTAAGTGAGATGCAATCGCTTGCGGATTGTGCGCTTCTTCAACAGCACCTTCGATAATAAATACAACGGAGGAGAGAACTTCAAAGCACGGAATCTCTTCAATGTGGCTCACGGCTTCTCCCCCTTTTCACTCTTGGGCTCGGTGGAGTAACCAAGTTCTTTGGCATAGTCAGCTAACTTGCCACGCAAAAGTTTGCGTCCGCGGTGCAAGCGCGACATAACTGTTCCGGCAGGTACTTCTACGATATTGGCGATCTCTTTATAAGAAAAACCTTCTACATCAGCTAAATAAACTGCAATACGAAATTCTTCTGGGATCTCTTGCAGCGCGCGTTTGATATCGCTATCTGGCAAGTTCTCAAGCGCTTCTGCTTCAGCAGATTTACCGAGATCGCTGGTGTGTGATTGCGCTTGCGCCAACTGCCAATCTTCAAGTTCACCGGATGCCAATTGTGGGCGGCGCTGATCTTTGCGATAAGTATTTATAAATGTTGTAGTTAATACGCGATATAACCACGCTCGAAGATTGGTACCCTCTTCAAATTGGTGAAATGAATTAAAAGCTTTTAGGTAAGTGTCCTGCACCAAGTCGCGAGCATCTTCTGGGTTCTTGGTATATCGCAGCGCCGCTGCATACAACTGGTCCATAAACACAAGGGCATCGCGCTCGAACCGAGCGTTGCGATCGGTAGCGCTTTCTAGGACTAAATCTTTCGATGCCATCTCTTAAACACTATCCCAAAGCGGTTGGAAACGCCCACTTAAGCCATCTTAAAAGAGTGTCTGCGCTTCACCGAGTTCGAAGGGCGCGATTAACTCCGCACCGTTATTGGCAACCAGATTAACTTTAGGTGTAACGGGTCTGGTCGCTAAACCGGCGGCAGGATCTGAAATATCCATAAGTGAAATTAAAGTGTCAATTTCACGATTTTTCGAATCAAGCCAAATTTCCCAGCGATCATTTGGCATAAAAACTGGCATTCGACTGTGAATTGTTGCCAGCTCACCAACTGCTTCACGAGTAATAATTGCAGCGCTCTGAATTTCCGCTCCACTTTCGCTCTTCCAAGTACTCCAGATCCCAGCGATCGATAAAGATTTATTCTCATCTTGCGGGCTGATATAGAAAGGTTGTTTCGGTGGGTACTTGCCTAGCGATGTTGCCCACTCGTAATAACCAGTGGCAGGTATTAAACAACGTGTTGTGCGAAAAGATTGGCGAAATGTTGGCTTTTCATGGATTGATTCACTGCGCGCATTTATCGCATGTGATTGCGAATTACGTGCCTCAGTAAAGTTCTTATGCCAAGGTGCAATTAACCCCCACGATGCCGAATCTAGAATTCGCCCACTTTGGTTTTCGCGAATAATGTAGATCTCATTTGTGGGCGCAATATTCCAATTAAGCGGCAGCGACTTATCAACGAGAGATCCATCAAGATCAAACCTTTCAATGATCTCGTCCATTCCCTGCGCTTGGGCATAACGTCCGCACATAGGTAGAGAGTAGACTGCCGCTTATGCTCTGGCCCGCTCCATTTCGTGGACGCAACTCAGTCAGCGCGCGAGTAATAATTCCGGGGTCAAAATCGGTAACCAACCGCGCGCTAATTCTCGCTGCCCAAGCACAAGCGCCATCTATTTTGAAACGCCCGCTTATCTCACGCGATAGCGAGTTGATGGTTGCCGGACTTAAAGCGATGGGCGTAGGAATTTCTGAACTCCAAGTAGATGGTGATTTAGCCTGGAAGGTAACGCCCGCAAAGTTGCAAGGGCCTGCAAAAGTTGATGTCGGAAATGCGGGAACAGTCATGCGCTTTTTGCCACCGCTTTCAGCGCTGGCAGTTGGTGATATCTCATTTGATGGCGACCCTCGTTCATATGAGCGTCCCCTCGTACCAGTAATCGCCGCGTTGGAAGAACTTGGAATTGAGATTGAACATGGCGGGCGTTATTCCTTGCCAATGGTCGTAAAAAGTAAGGGTGTAATTCCCGGCGGATCCTTAACCATTGATGCCAGTGCATCATCCCAATTCTTATCGGCACTACTTTTAATTGGGCCAAGTACCACCAATGGAATTACCGTAACTCACAAAGGTGGTGCGCTTCCATCTATGCCACATATTGATATGACAGTGCAGATGTTGCGCGACTTTGGTGCACAAGTAACGGTAGATAAGAGCGCACAAAGTTGGAGCGTTGCCGCAGGCAAATTAACAGGTGTTGATTTGGTGATTGAACCTGATCTTTCTAACGCTGCACCATTTCTATCAATTGCAATGGTCTGCGGCGGTTCAATCACAATCGCAGATTGGCCAATGGCGACAACGCAACCAGGTGATCAGCTGCGCGAAATACTTACACAAATGGGTGCGCAGGTTTCGCTCTCTGCAGATGGTTTAACAATTACTGGCACTGACTCCATCCACGGCATTGATATCGATCTGCACGATATTGGTGAGTTAACACCTGCGATCGCAGCCCTTGCCGCCCTTGCTGATTCACCATCACACTTGCGCGGAATCGGGCATTTACGTTTACACGAAACTGATCGATTGGCCGCGCTAACCCGCGAAATCAACTTACTTGGCGGCGATGTTGTGGAAGATGAAACATCGCTGCGGATTACACCCGCCGGTAAATTTGGCGAAGGTCTGCACGCCGGAACTTTCCATACCTACGATGACCATCGCTTAGCTACCGCTGGCGCAGTTATTGGCTTAGTTGTGCCTGGTATCGAAATTGAAAACGTTGCGACAACGCGCAAAACACTTCCTGACTTTCCTGGACTTTGGCAGAGTTTGATTTCATGACACCTCGCGAATTTGACGAGTCCGACGCTCGTATTCGCCCTGCGCGCCGTACCCGCCCGCGCAGTAAAGATCGCCCTTCGCACTCTGATGCGGTCCAAGCACTTGTAACAACGGTAGATCGCGGTCGCACAACTTGCATCACCAATGAAGGTGCAATCGTGACTGCAATGAAAGCCCGCGAGATGGGTCCAAAATCTGTGGTCGTTGGAGATTTAGTTAACTTAGTTGGAGATGTATCCGGCAGCGAAGGATCGCTGGCGCGAATTGTTTCTATCGAGCCTCGACGTAACAGCCTAAGTCGCACGGTAGATGATGCAGCCAAAATGGAGCGAACCATTGTCGCCAACATAGATCAACTGGTAATCGTAGTTGCGGCGGCAAATCCAGAACCGCGCCGTGGGTTAATTGATCGATTCTTAGTCTGCGCTTTTCATGAAAGTATTAAACCGATTCTCTTAGTGACTAAGACTGATGTTGCCGCAATTCCAGATTTTCTCCACGAATATGAAACTCTCGGGGTAGAAATAGCAACCGCTGCAATTAAATCTGATTCCCGTGAAGCAGACCTGGTAAATCTCTTTAAGATGTTAAATGGCAAGACTTCGGTTCTGGTTGGACATTCTGGAGTTGGTAAATCGACTCTAATTAATGCGCTGGTCCCGCATGCCGATCGCGTAACTGGTGATGTAAACGATGTAACTGGGCGCGGAAGACATACTTCTTCCAGCGCCATCGCTCTTCCGCTAGCAACCGATCTATCACCATCACAGGGTTGGATTATTGATACCCCAGGAATTCGTGCATTTGGTCTGGCGCATTTAGATTCCAATCGAATCGTTGCTGCATTTGAAGACCTATTTGAAGTCACACAAAGTTGTATGTCAAATTGTTCTCACCATGAACTCGGCTGCCAATTAAATGAGTGGGCTGCGCCAAAAGGTGTTGTAGATAACGAACGAAGCGCGCGCGTAGCAAGTCTGCGCTCACTTCTAGAACTTAAAGATTCAAACCCACCCGCGCTAGACTGAGAACATGTCGGTTACGCGGGGCAATGATCTGGCGCTAGCCATGCGCTTAGCCGATGCCGCAGATTCAATTACTTTGGCGCGCTATCAATCTATAGATTTACTTATCTCAACTAAGCCAGATAACACCCCGGTGACTGATGCCGATAAAGCATCTGAAGAAGCGATCCGCGCGCTGATTAAGAACCACCGCCCCGATGATGGAATCGTCGGTGAAGAGTTCGGAAATGATGGCCTAGGCGCAGATAGATATTGGGTGATTGATCCAATTGATGGCACTAAAAACTTTTTACGTGGTGTACCAACTTGGGCAACCTTGATTGGTTTAATTGAAAAGCAGAGCGATGGCTCTGAAGTTGTAGTTGTGGGAGTCGTCAGCGCGCCTGCGCTATTTCGTCGCTGGTATGCCAGCGCAGGTAGCGGTGCATTTGTAATGGTTAATAAATCCGCACCTAAGAAAATCTCAGTTTCACAAGTATCTGAAATTAAAGATGCCTCAATTTCTTACTCTGACTTCAATGGTTGGGGCGAGCGGCTTGCTCCCTTTCAAGATTTACTAGCCGGCGCTTGGCGCACTCGCGGTATCGGTGATTTCTGGTCACATATGTTGGTGGCAGAAGGTGCGGTAGATGTTGCAGCCGAACCAAGCCTTGCAATTTGGGATATGGCAGCGCTCGATATAATTGTGCGCGAAGCAGGCGGTAGATTTACCAGCGTGGCAGGCGTTGATGGAAGTTTAGGTGGCAGCGGGCTATCAACGAACTCGGCTATTCATCAGAAGATTGTAGGTAAGTTAAATGGCCGTTGAAGATATCAAAATTGAGCTCTCTCGCCCACCGAGCGCTGAACCAGTAAAGCCAGGTAGAGCGATCGACCTAAGTAAGACATCTTTAAGCCCTCGTACTTTCTCTGTAACAGGAATGACTTGCTCATCTTGCGTAAATACCGTGGAGAAATCGCTCAATGCAATTAACGGAGTGAGTGCAAGCGTTAACTTCGCAACTGAGACTGTACATATTTTGGCTCCAGCAGAAGTTAAGAGCAGTGAAATTATCAAGAAGATTAAGGGCGCTGGCTACAACGCAACTCTGATTGAAAATGGCGCAACTCCAGTGATGCACAGCAAGAAATCAGGAATCGCACTCTTCTTCGCAATGATCTTCGCCATTCCAACAATTGCGATGTCAATGGTTCATCAATGGCATGCTCAATTAGATATACAAATTCTTAACGTGCTGAGCTCGTTAAATATTTTGCCGCCACTTTATTCACCAACTGCCTGGCTTGCGATTGGACTTACAACACCGCTGATTCTGATCGTCGCATTTCCAATCCATCGCGCAGCACTTCGTAACGCTTTCCATCCCACAATGGATTCACTGATTTCACTTGGTTCGTTGTGCGCGTATAGCTGGTCGATCTACGCCAATGCAACTGGTACCGGCGATGTTTACACAGAGGTAGCGGCAGGAGTTCTTCTCTTTGTGATTTTAGGGCGCCATCTCGAATCGCGCGCAAAGCGTCGTGCCAGTACCGCCCTATCTACCTTGCTCTCATTGGGTGCAAAGGAAGTTACCGTTCTGCGCAATGGGCTAGAAGTAATTATTCCAATCTCAGAACTTGCCATTGGCGATGACTTTATTGTTAAGCCAGGTGCACGCGTTGCCACAGATGGCTTAGTTATTTCAGGTAATTCATCAGTCAATAATTCAATGTTAACTGGCGAATCGGTTCCGATTGAAGTTTCACCAGGCTCTCGTGTAATCGGTGCTTCGCTAAATAATAATGGTCGAATAATTGTCAGGGCAACGCGCATTGGTAGCGATACTGAGTTAGCGCGCATCACTTCAATGGTGGTGCAAGCCCAAGGCCAGAAAGCCCCTATTCAAAAAGTTGCTGACCAGATTGCTTCCGTCTTTGTTCCAATAGTTACCGTGCTGGCAATTGCAACTTTCTTCGCTTGGTATTACCTAGGAGATAGCGGCGCGGGGTACTCGCTAGCGCAATCGATTCAGATTGCCATCACTGTTCTGGTTATCGCATGTCCTTGTGCACTTGGCTTGGCCACTCCCGTTGCTCTATTGGTAGCTTCAGGGCGAGGGGCATCTCGCGGAATTGTTTTGCGTCAACCGCGAGTCTTAGAACTTGCTCGTAAAATTGATGTCGTTGTTCTCGATAAGACTGGAACCCTGACCACCGGTGTTATGAAAGTTCACGATGCAACAATTCCAACTAGCGCGCATAAAGTATTGGCTTCGGTTTATGCAGGTATGTTAAATGAAAAAACTATTTTATCAACAGCGCTCTCACTTGAATTAGCCAATGACCATCCAGTTGGTCAAGCGATCGCCTCTCACGCTTTAGCCAATGGAGCCACTCGTCACGAAGTTATCGAGTTCGCACAAACCCCTGGTGCAGGAGTTGCAGGGCGCGTCTTGCTAGGAACACTTTCTCCGGTTGTACTAATCGGAACACCAAAAGCAATTGCCCACAGCGCAACGACATTTGATCCAGCAATTGCGGATGCGATTACACGTGGTGAAGAATCTGGTTTCTCGGTTGCAGTTCTTGCTTGGGATGGCGTTGCAATCGCGGTCTTTGCAGTTGGGGATCAAGTTAAGGCAGATGCTGCGGCAACTATTTCTGCGCTGATGGATTCTGGCATAACTCCCTGGTTGGTAACTGGTGATAATGAAGAGAGCGCGGGCACAATTGCGCGCTTAGTTGGTATAAAAGGTGAGAATGTAATTGCCCGCGCGCTACCGGACGAGAAGTTAGCGCGTATCACCGCGCTAAAAGAATCTGGCCACACCGTTTTAATGATCGGCGATGGCATTAATGATGCTGCAGCACTTGCTGCCGCAGATTTAAGTATGGCAATGGGTACGGGTACAGATACAGCAATCTCAAGTGCGGATATAACTTTGATGCGCCCTGAGTTGATGAGCGTGGTTGATGCGCTTTCGCTCTCCAAGCGAACGCTGCGAACTATTAAATCTAACCTTGGTTGGGCCTTTGCCTATAACGTAATTGGGATACCGATAGCAGCAGCCGGTTTATTAACGCCGATGTATGCAGCTGGTGCAATGGCAATTAGTTCGCTCTTTGTGGTAACAAATTCTCTTCGCATCAAGTAGAAATCAAATAGAAAAGCACACGAATCTTTTAAGATCCACGTGCTGTCCTATTTTAGTAGCGGGGGCAGGATTTGAACCTACGACCTCTGGGTTATGAGCCCAGCGAGCTACCGAGCTGCTCCACCCCGCGTCGGAAGTGTCAGTCTAAAGGGTGGGCAAGTAATAGCCAAATCCGCCTACTTAGCGAATGAGAATTACTTGCGTCCTTCTGCAGCAAGAGCGGCGGCAACTGCTGCCTTTAGGCGATCTTGTGCACGTCCATATGCTGCAAAATCTCCCTTCGCAAATGCTGCATTTGCATCAGCGATCGCTTGCTTTGCATTTTGTAGCGCAGACTTTAGATCTGCAGATGCATTATCGGTATTTGATGTAGTTGGTGTACCTGTTGAAGAAGTTCCGGAGTTGCCACCGAATACTTGATCAAGTGCGCCCTTTAACGAACTATCGAAACCGATTACATCACCAAATGAAACTAGTACTCGCTGCAAGAGTGGATATGCAGCGGTATTTGAGGTCGCTTTTACATATACCGGCTGTACATAAAGCAAGCCACCGCCAACAGGAAGAGTCAACAAGTTACCGAGCACAACATCTGATCCGCCTGAGCGAAGCAGGGTAAGTAATTTAGCCACCTCTGTATTAACTTCAAAGTTTGAAGCTACTTGTGAAGGACCAGCAATGTTAGTGCTTCGCGGAAGTTGTAGAACAGTAATTTTTCCGTAATTAGGACCGTAGTTTGAATCAACTGCAGCGAACGCAGATAAGTTTTCGCGACCACCGCGTGGAACAAATGGTGTTGTCAGAGTAAATGTAGGTTTATCAGATCCGGGCATTTCTAGCGTCATGTAATACGGAGGTTGCGCTCCAGCATTGGCACCGAAAGTTGAAGGATCGCGAGGTACGCGCCAGAAATCTTGTCCGCCGTAGAACGCTGCGGATGTTTTTACGTGGTAAGAGCTAAGTACATCGCGTTGCACGCGGAAGAGATCTTCTGGATAACGGATGTGCTCAAGAAGTTGTGCTGACATCTTGCTCTTTGGAGTCACAGTATTTGGGAAGGCCTTCATCCATGTCTTTAGAACTGGATCTTTCTCATCCCATTGGTAGAGAACAACTGTGCCGTCATAGGCGTCAACTGTAGCTTTTACCGAGTTTCGGATGTAATTGATATTCTTATTTGACTGCGCGGTTATCGAATTTGAATTTGCAGTCAGAGCATCTGTAGTTGAAGAACTCAGTGAAGTCGTCTGCGAATATGGGTAGCCCGCACTGGTGGTGTAGCCATCGATGATCCATTGGACTTTGCCCTCAATGATCGCTGGATATGGATCGCCATCAAGAGTTAGCCACGGGGCAACTTTGGCAACGCGCTCACGTGGTGAACGGTTGTAAAGAATTTTCGATTCTGAATTAATCAAATTTGAAAGAACAATTCGTTGTTCCTGATATTGAATAGCAAAGAGCAACTTATTTAATAAGCCGCCCATAGGTACTCCACCTTGACCGGTATAGGTGTAGTTCTTCTGGCCATTTGCTGATGCATCATCTGGATAATCGAATTCCACAGGGGTGTCAGTCTTAGGTCCACCGATGATTGAGTAATCTGGAACATTCTCGCCGAAGTAAATGCGAGGCTGGAATTTTCCAAGTCCAGTAGTTGGGGGAAGATCGCCGACTAAGAAGCTTGGCTTCCCGTCAGAATCAACGCTATTTCCGAAGGCAGATACAAAACCAAAACCGTGGGTGTACACCAAGTGGTCGTTAATCCAGTTACGGCTTGGATTGCCATCAATGTTGAGTTCGCGCACTGCAACAACCACATCGCGTTGCACACCATTTACTGTGTAGCGATCGACATCTAGTGACTCTGGGAAGGTGTAGTAAGGCTTAATTTGTTGCAATTGGCGAAATGTTGCAGATAGAACGTTGGGATCCATCAAGCGGATATTTGCGATTGTCGCAGCATCGTTTGCGAGTTGACCAGAATTTGTAGAAACGGTGGCTTGATAATCCTTCATCTCTACGCTGGCAATGCCATAGGCATCGCGCGTTGAATCAATGTTTCGTTGAATATAAGGGGCTTCCTTAGATGATTCAGATGGCTTTACTTGGAATTGCTGAATTGCTCCAGGATAGACACCTGCAATTAACACAGATGCTCCGACCATTAACGCAGTTCCGGCAGCAGGCAAGATCAAAGATTTACGGACAATATTTGCAAAGAAGAGAAGCGAACAGATAATTGCTATGGCAGCCAGAATTGATTTAGCAGGCAAAGTTGCATTTACATCTGTATAAGTAAGTCCAGTAATCAACCTGCTCTCTTTCAGGGCGAGAGCAAAACGATCAAACCAATAAGCCACAGCCTTGATCAGAACGATTAGTCCAAGAAGAATTGAGATCTGAACGCGCGCAGCAACGGAGATACGATCAGAGCGTAGCTGTGGGCGAATTCCACCATAAACATAATGAACTGCGGCGCTGGCTAAGGTTGCCAAAATTAAAGTTGAGATTGCCCAACCGATAAGAGTTTGTAGGAATGGCAAACGGAATGCGAAGAATGAGATATCCATCCCGAACTGTGGATCTTTAACCCCAAAATCTGTCGAGTTCTTAAAGAGCAACCAGGAACTCCAGAGTTGAACACCTGATGTGCCACCGAAATAGAAGAGAACTAAGGAGATGCCTGCGAAGACTAATTTACGGATTGGATCAATCGTGGCGCGATATCGTTCTAGGTTGTCGGCCTCCATCGCCATTGAAACATCAAATGGACGACGACGATAAGCCAGGTAAACATTTAATGAAATAATTAAAGATGTAATTAAGCCAGCGACAATAAAGAGCGCAATTTTAGTCGTTAGAACTGTTGACCAAACACCGGTGAATCCGACTGACTTAAACCAGAGCCAATCAACATAGATACCACTGAGCGCAATGAGCGCTCCAGCCATAACCGCCAAAATAATAAAGGTCAGGGCTAGCGGACTTGGTTTCTTCATCATGCTCCTAAGTTAGCGCAACTGCGCGGACTGGCCGAATTAAGCGCGATTAGCGCCTCTTCCAAGGTACTGACGGCTGCAACTTTAATATTGGCTGGAATTTTTGCAACTCCAGGTGCCAGATCTTTGCAATTACTTGTGGGGACCAGAATCAAAGTAGCTCCTGCTTTCTCTGCCGCCAGGATCTTTTGCACAATCCCACCTATTCCACCCACGTCTCCATCTGCGCCAATTGTTCCTGTTACGGCAACGCTGCGGCCGCGCAGCAGATTCTCGGGGGTGAGAAGTTCAACAATTCCTAAAGCAAAGGCGAGTCCGCCGCTAGGGCCAACAGTCTTGGCAAGGGAAATTGAAATATCACTTGGTTCAATGGCGCTGGTTTTTAAATTTGGGTATCTGCTCTTTAGAAAGTTGAGAGCAGAAACTTTGGCGCTTAACTGTGAATCAACCATCTCGGTCTTAGATTTCGCTTCTTCAGTTGTGGCGTTAACTCCATCCCTGTAAAAAAGTGAGCGTGGCATTACTGAGAAATCACTCCGCACCCACGAGTAGATCAACTCCACTCCAGTTACGTAAGCAACTGGTTTGGTAATCAAAATAGATAATAGATAGATATGGCCATCTGCTTTATAGAATTTCAATGGAGAGACGGTGCTCTTTGAAGGGGTGATTGCCTCATTTAAAACATCTTGGGCGCTGCCCGGTGTTAGTACAACAAATGGAAGTGGAGCGAAAAGGGCGAGTCCGAAGAATAGAGAAAGGGTGGCAGTGGCTAGACGAGGAAGCTGGTTATGGTGCATCGCTCGCTTTAGCTTCACCCGAAATGGCCTCTTCTGCAAGTGATTCATCTGCAAGTAATTCATCTGCGCCCGCAATAGTTATCTCAGCATCACGGAAGGATTCTTGAAAGCGCTGAAATTGGCTGACCGAGCGAGTTGTCTCGGATTCGAATTTAGATTTAAATTGAGTTATCCATACGACATAGCCAAGTGCGCCCAATAGCCCGGCTAATGGGATAACCCACCAGATCAGGGCCATGAATGAATTGGACATGTTAGATAGCCTATCTCTTGTGGGAAGAAATCTCGCATCGGTGGTGTTTTATAGAATAATCACAAGTTAGAGATTGGGGTCGCGTTATGGCTGGCTTTGGCTTTATCCCTAACGATCCTAACGATCCCAACGATCCAGAAAATAGCCGCCCTGATTTTGAAGCGATGATGCGCCAGATGCAAGAACAGTTAAAAGCCCAATTTGAACAACTTGGAATAAATCCCGTTGGTTTTGTAAACCCATTTACTTCACTCTTTCCAGGTTCTGCAAATGCTTCACAAGATGGTAAAGATAATGGCGGCAAAAAAGAAGTACTTTCAATTTCTGCAGCCCACGAGACTGCCAAAAAATTTGTTACCGCCCAAGGTCTAAAACCAATCGGCACAAAAGAGTTAGCCGTGGTTAATAGCGCCTTTGAAATTTCCGAGATCTGGCTAAATGAAGCGCTCTCATTTCCGGCGACAAATAAGGCACCGAATTCAGCGACGCGATTAGATTGGGTTGATCAAACAATTTCTGGTTGGCATAAGACCATTGAACCTTTAGCGGCAGGACTTTCCAGCGCGATCTCAAACTTACTTGACCAGGCGATGAATACCCAGGCTGGCGAAAGCACCGAAGGCCAGCCACCGATTGAGATGATCACCATGATGCTGCGCTCATTTATCGGCACCATGATTGCAACGCAGCTCGGCCAATCGATCGGCACCTTGGCTGCTTCAGTAACTGGCGCTCACGATGTGGGGCTGGCTCTCTTGGACCCGGCGCACCCAGTTGTGATCCCAGAAAACATTGAGAATTGGGCAGATGAGTTAGAAATTCCTAAATCAGAAGTATTTATCTTTCACGCACTGCGGGAGGGCGCGGTAGCCCGCCTCTTTGCAAATAACCCTTGGCTAGTTTCATATATTCAAAGCGCAATTATTGAATATGGAAAAGGTATTCATATAGATCTCGATGCTATCCAACGCCAAGCGCAGACCGCTTTCGAAAGTATGGGCGATGGTGGGATAGATCAAGAGGCGATGAACTTTGCGCTAGATAGCGGAATATTTACACCTGAAGAATCACCTGCCCAGAAAATTGCCCTTGCAAAACTTGAAACAGTTTTTGCCTTAATCGATGGTTGGACCGATGAAGTAACTGCACTTGCTGCAGGTGATCGCTTGCCTGCAATCGAACAATTAAGAGAGACGTTACGTCGTCGTCGCGCAGCAGCATCTCCTGCACAACAATTGTTTTCTTCGATGCTCGGATTAGAAGTCTCGCCGAAATTAACTCGTGAAGCGAGCGCTTTCTGGAAGAAGATCCGTGAAGTTAAATCAATTGCTGAGCGCGATCAGATCTGGAGCGGTCTATTGCCCACCGCTGAGGATCTACTTGATCCCGAAAAGTTTTTAGCGAGTACATCAATTCCTGATGATCTCTCGGGCTTGCTCTAAATTTCTTAATTATTTCTAGATTATCTCTAGAGAAAAGCGAAGTCCCCGGCCGCTTTCTGATTTATCTGCCTTCCCCTTGCAGATAGATCAAAGAGTTATCCGAGGACTTCGTAAGCGAAACTTATGACCTAAACTGCTCAGAATCAAATGATTTGGGATTTGACACACCTGCAATTTGCAATGTAAAGGAAAATATTTTAACCTAAATCTCTCAACACGTGCTTTAGATATTGTCGATATAAATCTATTTCGCGATCTTAGGGAGTATTTTTAATCTATGGCTTTGGATGAATTAGACGAAGGTGATCTAACCCTGCCTGGTATTTCAGAGGGTGAGATAATTGTGATTCGCTCGGCAAGGCGGAAGCGAAATATTTCTGCCTATCGCCAAGGTGGGCGGATAATTGTTTCAATCCCGGCGCGAATGAGTAAGGCAGATGAGCACGCCATCGTCCCTGAGATGATCGCAAAGATACGTAGCCAAGAATCTTTACGGATACCTAGCGAAGAAGCCCTACTGCAGCGCACAGCCGAACTACTGGTATCCCTAGCCCCGGAGATAACGGCGCGACCTGCCTCAATAAATTGGCGGCCGATGCGCGAGCGCTGGGGTTCGTGCACCAGCGTCGATCGCACCATCCGGATCTCAGATCGCCTCAAGCTCGCCCCTGATTACGCCTTGGATTACGTGCTCTTCCATGAGGCGATCCATCTAGAGCACTTTGACCACGGGGAAGCCTTCACCGAGGTTTTGGCCCGTTTTGAGGGGGCAGAACTGGCTAGCGCCTATCTAGATGGATACGAGGCGGCCGAGCGCGCCTTAGCTGAGCCGGTTGAGTTAAAAAAACTACGCACAAACAGGGGTTAGTTAAGCGTATTTGAGCGTAGTCAGGGGTATCGTCAGGGTTGCACGCGTGGGCGCTCAGAGTCCAAGCGGCGATTGGAGGCAATTATGACAGCAGAGACATACAAAGGTGACGCTTACTGCGTTAAGTGCAAAGCGAAGCGTGACTTCGAGGGCACTGTGAAGATCTCCGAATCTGGTCGTCGCATGGCACAGGGCATCTGCCCAGTATGTGGCACCAAGGTCAACAGAATTCTTGGCAAAGCTCAGTAACTTCACCAAATAAGTTTTAGAGATTCACCCTGTGCGCTCACTAGTTGATGCGCACGGGGTGAATTTTTTTCCATACCGATAGTCAAATCCACCCGCCGAATCCTCGGCTAATGCACAGGATGTAGCGCAGAGATTTCGCCTGATCGCCGATCCTTCGCAGATGACAACTGCAGCAGAAAAACTCACCTTTAAATCTGGAATCAGCCTTTACTCAGGCCCACGCCCGAATGAATACTTCATCGGAACGCTACGTAAGCGAATCGCGATTTATGGCGCAAATGCGCCAGCTATTTATGGTGCATTTAAACGGGGTGCAAGTCGTGCAGAAATTGCCGCATCCTTTTCGCACACCAGCCAGGAGTTATCTGATTTGACGGAGCAGCTCCATGCTTGCGGTTTTTTCCAGACGCAAGCAAGTGCTATCCAGGTTTCCGAAAGGTTTATCTCTAATATCGCCGAACGCGCCGCCAAGGCAGGTGATCACAGCAATGATGCATCTTTTGCACAAATTAAAAAACGAATTTCGCCAGAGTTGACAGTGGCTCGCTGGTTGCCAAAGGTTTTAGATTCGGGGGTTTCTAAAGTTAGCGCTCGCCAAAACGTGCACATTGAAATTTCTGGCCACTCACGCGCTGTACAACATTTATATGCAGTGCTGATTGCCAGCGGTGTTACTAATACCCAATTCGCACCAACCTTTCGCCGCGGAAATGAATTGATTTCGGAGTTAGATTTAACTGGTGGGTATGTATCTGCCACAGATATCGGACAAGTCTTTAAGGCTTTAAGTGAGCAAAAATCTAAATCTTTAGCGCTCTTCCCAGTAGCAAAGGAGGAGAGTGCGCAAGAGTTACCCGGTAACTTTATGGAGAAGGTAATTAAGATTCATTTCGGTGAGATTGATCCAGTAATTCTTGGGTTGTGGATGGCATCTGGCCAAGAACATTTGGTCATTAGTGAAATTAGTGGAGGTTATCTAACAATTTCGCCGGTAGTAAAACCTGGGCAGAGCCCTTGTAGCCGTTGTTGCGAGCTAAATATCGCCGATCAGAGCGGTGCCACTTTGCTAGAAGGTGCAAGTGAGCGAGATGAGATGACGATCGCCGGAGCAAGTTATTTAGCAGGGCTGATCGCCTCCGAAATTATAAAATTAATCGATACCGGTTCTTGCACCCTTTCTGCAGAGGCGATATCTATCGATTTATTAGATCTCTGTAACACAAAACACATCGCTGTGGGCCGCCACCCGATGTGTGGATGTGGCTGGCGCTAGATTTTCAATTAGCGCTCATCTCAATTTCTCTGAACAATAGGCAGATGGCCAAGGCGGAGAAAAGTAAGAAAGAGATCACCGAGACGGAGATCCCGAGCTCTACCACTGTCCGTTCAGTGAAGATGGTTTCTATTCCAGTTGGTCTAGCTGGTCGCGGAGTATTGGGACTGGGCAGACAATTAGTTGGTCAATCATCATCGTTAGTCGTTGCCGATATTCAAGAGAAGACTGCAGAGCAGCTATTTAAAGTCCTTGGTGAGTTAAAGGGTGGGGCTATGAAATTTGGCCAAGCGCTCTCTGTCTTTGAAGCCGCGCTTCCTGAAAATATTGCAAAGCCTTATCGCGAGACTTTAACTAAGTTGCAAGAATCTGCGCCGCCGCTTCCAACACGTGTGGTCCATAAAGTTCTTGCGAAAGAACTTGGAGAAGATTGGCGCGATAACTTCACATCATTTGAAGATAAACCAACTGCATCAGCATCAATTGGCCAAGTACATAAAGGTGTTTGGAAAGATGGTCGCCTAGTTGCGGTAAAGATTCAATACCCAGGGGCTGCCGAGGCGCTGATCTCAGATTTAAATCAGATTCAACGCTTTGCCAAGATTTTCCAACTCGTACTCCCAGGCCTAGATATGAAACCGCTCCTTGAAGAACTTCGCGCACGAATTATTGAAGAAGTTGATTACAAGTATGAAGCTGAGGCGCAAGAGGCCTGCTGGCGCGCATACGAAAACGATCCCGATGTGGCAATTCCAAAGGTCGTAATGGCGGCAGATAAAGTTTTAGTTTCTGAATGGCTAGAAGGAATACCGCTTTCAAAGATCATCGCTGAAGGCACGCAGGAGCAACGCAATAATGCAGGTATGCGCTTGGCTCGCTTCCACTTCACCTGCCCAGAGCGCGCCGGTTTACTACACGCCGATCCGCATCCAGGTAATTTCCGTTTACTTGCCGATGGTCGTATCGGTGTCCTTGATTTCGGTGCATGCAATCGCCTGCCCAATGGATTTCCTGAACCATTTAAGAATCTGTTAAAGCACGCACTCGATGATGATGCGCAAGCCTTATATGACGGCTTTAAGAAAGATGGATTTATCCTGGCCGACGTGGACGTTGATCCGAATCTCGTTCTAGATTTCTTAGTTCCACTAGTTGAGCCACTGCGCACTGAAACCTTCAAATATTCTCGCGAATGGCTGCGCGATCAGAGCGCCCGCGTTGGTGATCCACGAAATCCAACGGCGAAAATAGGCTTCCAACTTAATCTGCCCGCTGAATATGTCTTGATCCATCGCGTCACTTTGGGCACAACCGGTATCTTCTGCCAGCTAGAAGCTGAAGGAAAGTTCCGGGATGAAGCGCTCTCTTGGTTCCCCGAGATCGCACCGGCTAACGCTTAACTTCTTTTATTTGAAATTAATTGGAAATTTTGCGGACCATTCGCCAGTGATATAGATAAACTGGAACGGTAACCAGCAAAGAAACTATCGAACTAGTTATTCCGCGAATTGCACTGCGGCGGCTCTGATCGATATTTGCCTGGCGGAGGACTTCTGGGTCAACTTTAGAATCAGTCTGTGTTGCATAGGGATCAACGTATCCGGCGTCGGGAACAATTAAATCTAAGCCGCGATTAATCAAGCTGATAACAGTGAATATGCAGATAAGCAGAGTTATTAGGCTAATTGCGTAGAGGTAGAGCGAACGCCAATCCACACCTATATGCGCGATCGGCATCTCAATTTTCTTAGTGATGGTTTTCTTCGCTGGACTCTTCTTTGCGGAACTCTTCTTCACGGTAGTTGCCATATTTTTAGTGTACCCCTGTAGTGAATAATTTTTCGCTACAGGGGTACACGAGCAACGGATATTTGCCGATAGAAGTAATTACACGAACGCTGCAATGCGCGGCGGACGTCCCGCACGGCGCTTGCGTTCAATGATTACGCCTTCTTCAATTAACTGCCCGCCCCAAACACCACATGGTTCTTCGCGGGAGAGAGCACCGTCTAAACACTTATTGCGCACGGGGCATCCACCGCAGAGCGCCTTCGCCTGTGCGATACCTTCATCGCTTTCCGAGAAGAAGAGCTCGGGATCAGCGTTATGGCATGGCAACGCAAAGGCGATGGCGGAGTCATACGTGCCGGTCACTTCATAGAGACCGATCTTCTCGCCTGTTTCTGCCCAACCTGGTACCTGTAGTTCGCTGTAGAG
>CAMAPO010000012.1 GCA_945860245.1 Bifidobacterium breve | reverse complement strand
GCCACTTACTTGCGAGTCTTATCACCGCCCTGGCCCATTCGAGGCCATACCCGAGACGCGCTTGTCGTCTCGATTGGTATGCATTTCTATGTCTCTACAGCCACGTACAACCGCGCCCGGAAAAGCCCGCAGAGCAGCATCTGCTAAAGCCGGCAAGCCCCGCGCCAAAAAGTCTTCTGCTTCAACACCTATTTCTAAGCCCCGTCACACAAGCGCCGAAAAAGTTGCACGTAAAGGCGCAGCCGCTAAACCGTTTAAGGCGGCTTCATCAAAGCCAACAAGCAAGCCTTCAACTAAGCGATATTCAGATATCGACACCTCAACTCTTTCTAAGAAAGAGGCTCGCTTAAACGATCGCTCCAAGATGCGCGCCAAGCGCTATCAAGAAAAAACTGCTTCTAAGCCACGCGAAGTAAAGGAAGAAGTAGTTAAGCCAGAATCTCGTGCCAAGAAATTTGTCTCAGATCGCAACGAACGCACTGCACGTCCAGAATTCAAGAAGTCAGATACCCGCCCAACCACACGTCGCGATGCCGCTAAAGAACGTGTAGCTCGAACAGATGATGGCCGCCCCAACTTTATTCCTGGCAAGCGCGAAAAATACAAACCGGGTGCCCCTTCCAAACAAACCTTTGCAAAGCATAAAACTGCGCCAGATGTAACCGCATCAAATTACCGAGCAGAACGCCCAGTAAAACCTGTTCGTGATCGTCGCAACGATTCACCGGCATACGCCCGTGATGATCGCAAAGCACATAAGACCCATAACAATGCCGCTGTTGATTTCGGTGCAGACGATAATTACATCTCAGCGAACCTTGCAGACGCTAACCTAATTGATGCAACTCCACTCACAGAAGTAACAACAACTTTCCGTGACCTCGGCATCGCACCAGCTCTTGCTAATGCACTTAACGCCCAAGGCATCACACACCCATTCCCAATCCAAATAGCAACAGTTCCAGATGCCATTGCCGGCCACGATATTCTTGGCCGCGGACAAACCGGATCAGGTAAAACACTAGCTTTCGGCCTTGCTCTACTTACAAATATCAGCGGCAAAGCTGCAAAACCACACAAGCCTCTTGCTTTAGTTCTCACACCAACCCGCGAACTTGCTCAGCAAATCGATGAAGTTCTAACTCCACTTGCACGTGCAATCGGTCACGATTCAGTCGTAATCGCAGGTGGAATGCCTTATGCAAAGCAGATAACTGCGATGCGCAAAGCAACTGCAATTCTTGTTGCTACCCCAGGTCGCTTAATTGACTTGCTCAACAAAGGCGAAGTTCAACTCGATGATCTTGAAATCACCGTTCTCGATGAAGCGGATCAAATGGCTGACATGGGATTCTTGCCAGTTGTGAAAGAGATACTTGATCAAGCAAAACCTAATGGTCAACGACTTCTCTTCTCAGCAACACTTGACCGCGGTGTCGATGCACTTGTTCGCCAGTACCTCAACAATCCAAAGACACATTCACTCCAAAATGACCGTGCATCTGTTTCAACCATGGAACATTACGTATTAGTTATGCATCCTGGTGATAAAGATGACATCACAAACCAGATTGCAGCTCGTAAGGGAAAAACAATTCTCTTCGTTAAAACCCAGCGCGGGGCAGATCGCTTAGCTGACAAACTAGCCCACGCTGGTGTCCCAGTTGGTGCACTTCACGGCGGAAAGTCACAAGCGGTCCGTACTCGCACCCTTGCTTTATTTAAGCAATTACCAAATGCTGCCCTTGTTGCAACCGATGTTGCTGCCCGTGGTATTCACGTTGATGGAATCTCACTTGTTGTACACGTTGATGCACCGACAGATCACAAGGATTATCTTCACCGTTCGGGTCGTACCGCTCGCGCCGGAGAATCTGGTGCTGTGGTGACTCTTGCAACAACAAAACAACAGAAATCTGTTGGAGGATTAACTTCGCGAGCTGGAGTTACACCTAAGTTTGTTGGTGTTAAACCGTTAGACCAGGATTTGATGAGAATTACGGGCGCTCAAGAGCCTTCAGGTATTCCATATATAACGCCTGTTGTAGAAAGCAAAGGGCCAGTTCGCGGATCTCGCAAGTCACGCCCTAATTCTTCAGAGCGTCGCCGCAGACCTAGATAGTTTCTACAGGCCCATCAATTGGGCTTGACGATCAAAATCTGGCACTGATTTGCGTACCGTTTCAAATGTTCCATCGGCGACTATTTCTCCATCATTCAGGTAAATAACCCGATCAGCATTGCGAACTGTCGAGAGTCGATGTGCGATCATGATTACCGTAACATCACCTTTAAGTCCAGACATAGTTTCAGAAATATATCGCTCGGTGTCACCATCTAAGGCACTGGTTGCTTCGTCCATTAATATAAGTCTCGGCTTCGAATACAGGGCTCTTGCGATACCCAGTCTCTGTTGCTGCCCACCGCTCATCGAATAACCAGACTCTCCTACATGTGAATCTAAATGATTGTCGAGGCTTTCCAACCAATCTCCTAAATGTACATCTTTTAGGACTTGCAAAACTTGCTGATCAACAACTTCTCCTCTCTCATATCCAAGAGTTACATTCTCTCGAACGCTTGCATCAGAGATAAAAACTTTTTGAGGTACGTATGCGACGCTACCCGGGTATTTTTTTACGATTTCAGAAGGCTTACGGCCGTAAATCAGAATTTCTCCAGTATCTGGCTCGATCACCCCCAAGATAAGATCTGCAAGAGTTGATTTGCCGGCACCAGAAGAACCTACAATCGCAACTAAGTTTCCAGGCTTTATAGTCAATCTGCCAATTCGCAATCTAAATTTAGAATTGGAACGATGACTATATTCAACATCACTAATTTCAATCTCGCCGCAGAATTCCCCATAATTAAAATTGAGAGCCTCGGGGTATTCCTCTTCTGTGTTTGAATAATTCAGTACTTCATTTAATAGACTCCAGGTCTTATCTGATGTTCCAGCAGATGATTGAATTGAGAGTAAACTCTGCTGAATTCTAAGTACTGCAGGCATAACACGTGCTCCTGCAGCCATAAAAAGAGCTAGTGTACCGATCGCTGTTTTTGCGTCGTTTAATACAAATTGAAATCCGCCTATAATAAATGAAACTAAAACAAGACTAGATTCAATTACGTACTTACTCGATAGTGGTAAAAATGCGACTTCTGCGTCTTTGGCCATGGCCATTTTCGAGATTTTCCCTACCCGATTTACATAGCGCTGCGAAGTATTCTTGACTGTAATTTCTCTGTAATTCTCTAATACTTCTTTCATCAAAGAATTTATACCAATTTCGGCACTTGCAACAGCTGAAGAAAGAAAAGTAGTTTTATTGCCACTAAATTTTCGCAAAATATACATTACTATTGAAAATAGAAATAGAGCAGAGAGTGCTAATTGATAATCTATGATCAATAGGGAGCTTAGAATCAGAAATATTAGAAAACCATCTGTTATCAAAATTATTGATGACCCCAGAATTCCCAATATCAATTTATTCACACCGGTAGTGAGTAGAAAAATCGCTTCTTGAGTAGGTATTTTCTGAATATCAGGGAATGGTAACTTAAGAAATCTAGAAAAACTTTGAACCGCAATCTCAGAGGTTATTCTAGCCAGGAAAAAAAGACCCTTTTTTGTTACGTAAATTGTAATGATGGTTCTACCCAACAATATTGTGGATGCGGCAATACAAAGAATAATGATTCGTGCAAAAAAAGATATTTGATCAAGATTAGTCAGGTCGAGTATTCTCGCCGATAAGCCAGAATTCGCGTTTCCACTATACCCATTTATTGCAACCAATCCAAGTATTCCGACAACAGCAATTCCGATTAGATCCAAGATGGACAATAGACTTTGAAAAAGAATAAAAATTAATAATTTTTGCTTGTCTCGTTTTTTTAGGATTCCAAATGATCTAATTATGTAAATGAGGATTTTTTTCATCTAAATCATCTTCCTTAGCAGAGATTTTCTCTGAATTACTGTTCGGGAAACGAATCTTAAACTATAAACAAGAGAAATGCATATAGCCCAAACAAAATTATAATTATTTTTGAATATTAGGAAAGTTTCTATAGAGCGATTTAATGCTTCGGTTCGTGTCATCTGACGGGTCGATATTCCACCAAAGAGAGAGCTCACTATTACTTCATGCCTAAGAATCAAATTATCTTCCTTAGCCAGTCTTATTTTTAAGTCTTGATCAGCCGCGATTTTAAATCTCTCGTTATAAAGGAAATTTTTAAAAAGTTTTGGAAAAATCATTGCTTGGTGGTTCGGCATTCTGCCAAGTTTAGGAAAAATTTTATAATTATTTCGATAGTCCAGCGGTTTCAATTTCTCGTTGTGCCATTCTGACTGGAAGCAAGAAACTCGGTTATTTGCAAGAGATGGGATGTAGTCTCTTACATTCTCAAGGAGAATATCTCCCGAATTTATCAAGATAAAATAGTCTGAGGATGTCTGGGATAAACCAAAATTCATCGCTTGGTATATTCCAAAAGTTGGCTTATAAAAGTATCTAAAAATAACATCGGGGTCCGAAGATATTGATTGGAATAGTGATGACTTCTGAAATTTTTCACCACTATCGATAATTATCCAAGTGAACGGAATAGCCATTTTTTGAGAGATGACACTTATGGAATTATATGTAATCTCTAAATTAGTCTCATCATCTTTAGTGACAGTAATTACATCCATCGTTTTTCCCTGCGTTATCATCAATCGACACTTACAATTTTTAGGTAATGATTCAGATAATTTCTGGCGCAATTCTCAAATGAAAATCTTTTCAAGGCACTCGCTGATAATTCTCCTGGATCAAAAGCAATCTGTGACATTTCAAAGATCACTCGAGCCATTTCTGTTATATTTCCCATTGCTACGAGTCTACCGTTTAAATTTACTTGAACTATGTCGGATATTCCTCCGACATCGAAAGCGACAATTGGTAGCCCGCATAAGGATGCTTCAACCAATGTGTTCGGAAGGTTGTCTTGCCTACTAGTTGAAATCATCAAATCTGATGCGTTATAAATAAGACTCATTTGTTCCTGAGATTTTATCTCTCCAAGATACTTGATTTCCACACCTTGAATATCTTTAAAATCATTTTGACTTTGACCAACCACTAATAATTGAAAATTACTAAAACTAATTTTTTCATTTCTGAGGACCGATTTAAGTAAATCGATTCCTTTATGGTGTTGATTTATATTGCCGGATACAACGTAAAGAAGGTTAAACTTTTTATCAGATATTCCCAACTCTCTTTTGCAAGACAATTTTTCTCTAGGAAAAAAGATTTTGCTATCAGCACAATTTGGTATAACACTCACCACTCGATCCTCAAATAATGGACTCTCCCTAGCCATAGCACCCATCCAGTTGGAAGGTGCAACTGCGGACAAATTGTTGATTTTTTTAAAGGATTTATACTTAACTTGCCAGTTGTATTCTGCACTCAATCTGTATTTTTCCAGTTGTGAGTTTTGCGGGCAATTCGAGCATCCAGATTTCCAATTACCACAGTCTAGATTGCAGTGACACCCCCCTGTGAGCGGCCAGACATCATGCAGCGTTATCACTATCGGTTTGTTGATTTTGTGGATTTTTGATAAATCTAGGACTGATGGAATCCAGTGTATATTGATTACTTCTGGATTAAAATGTAAAATGTTTTCAAAGTTTGTTCCTGAAAAGTATGAATACGACCATGGCAATTTTGTATTATTTAAACGGGTCAATTTTCTAATAACCGAATTTTTTATCGCAGCAGATTTATAGTTTCTAAAAACTCCACGGTCCGGAAATACTTCTGTGTTGGGCATATTATTCGAATTTATATGAACCAAGGCTGACGCTTCTATACCTGCCTGCCTTTGCGCTGTGAGGATTCGCCATGCCGCAGAGCTTTCAGAATTTCGAGTTGCTGCTACGTGTGTGATTCGCATTCTATCTTCCAACCATTTTCATAGCCAAACTCTTAACTTTCAAAAAGATCCGCATGACAAAACTATTCTGGCATTTTTCGATTTGTTTTCTCAGTAATGGATCTATTTTTTCATCTTCCGAAAGACTTTCTCCTAAGAAATCAAATTGAACTCTTTCTGCTTGAATCCTATTTTTACGAATTTCCCTCATGAAAAATTCATCATGAACAAACCTATCTTTTTTAAGCGGCCGGTAGACGTTTTCCCAGAGGAACTCTTGGTCTTCCCCGTAGTAACCCGTGGGTAAGAAGTTTTCCAATTTTGCCGACAATGCCGGCAACGAGACTGGAATTACACCCCAAAGCCCTCCAAGGATGGGCGCGTTATGCATGGGGTGATCCCGAATTACATGTAGAGATTTTCCGCTTACTTCCCATTCTTTAACTGCCGTAGCATCCCTGAAAGAAAGTCTCGAATCGACATCTCTAAATATAACCCTTGAATTTTCCCCATTTGTTGCTTCGTTAAATCTCCAAAACATCCCACTCGAATTTCCTGGCTCAGGCTTTATGTAAACATTTCCAGCCAATTTTTTTAATTCCAATACTGTTGGTAACGGCACCGAATCGGAGACATAAAAAGTGGTTACCCACTCTGGAAAATATTTCTTCGCTAGTTCAGCATTCTTGATGGCTCCAAAGACATATTTCTGGTCATAACCATAAAGCGAAAAGGAGATAACTTTTTTCATTTGATTCTTTTTACAATGAGTGAGGTGATGACTGGTAGGGAAATTAAGGGGTTCAGTAATGATATTTTGATCAAGGACCTGAAAGCTATGTTTGGAATTTTACGCCGGAGTGAAAGTTTTAATACCGACAAATAGGCCCGCGCTCTCTTATTATCATCATTTATTTCTCTAATTAGACTGTAGCGAAATAACACAAATTCAGCTGGTAATTTCCTTTGGTTCGAAAGTTGGAAATTATGAATTCTATATCTGTAAGGACATTTTCCACCTAAGTGCATCATTCGGAATCCAGCTTTAGAGATTCGCACCCAATATTCATAATCTTCAAACATAAATTTATCTTCAGCGTACTCTCCTATAGCATCAGGAATCTCCCTGTTGTAAAGAAAGCATGCTCCAATTGTATTTTCTATCAGAAGATCTTCAATCGGACCCGTTTCGCTAATTTTTATGAAAGCTCCTTCACTATTAATAATCTTGTAGTCAGTAAAGACAAATTTTGCTTCTTGGGTTTTCGCAGATTCCGTAAGAAATTCCAGGCAATCTTTTTCCATAATATTGTCGTCAGAAGTCCAAGTTAGCCAAATACCTTTGGAATGGCGAAATCCAACATTTAGGCTAGCGGGTAGTTGAATGTTCTTCTCGTTCCTAATTACAGTAATTCTAGAATCAATTTCACTCAAGTTTTTGAGAATTTCGGAAGTTTCGTCTGTAGAAGCGTCGTCCACGATTATCAGTTCAAAATCTTTAAAGTTTTGATCTAGGATGCTCTGCACGGCTTCACTTAAGTATCTTGCGCCGTTCCAAACAGGCATAATTACTGAGACAGTAGGCGTTTTCACTCAACTACCCGAAATTTTCTTCTAGGGTCTTGATGATTCGCTCCGAAGCGTAACCATCGCCAAATAATGTTGTACGCGGATTCACATTTTTATCAGACTTTGACAATTCGCTTAAAACGGCGTCAATTATCTTTTCTTTATTTGTTCCCACCATTATCGCCATTCCTTGTTGCACGGCTTCACTTCTTTCGGTCAAAGTCCTTAATACAATTGTTCTCTTCCCTAACGTTGGACCCTCTTCCTGAATTCCCCCTGAGTCTGTAATGATTACTCGCGCATTTTCCAAAATCGATACCAATTGGCTGTAAGGTAGGGCCTGCGTTAAGTGAATGTTTGTCCTTCCACCTAATGCGGACTCAACTATCTTCAAAACATTGGGGTTTGGATGGAGGGGGAAAACAAAGTTTAGATCTCGTCTCGTATCCGCAAGTTGTGCGATCGCTTCACAAACTTCAATTAGTGGGGCTCCAAAGGTCTCTCGCCGATGACAAGTGACTAATACAAGATTGTCTAACCTTATGATTTTCTTAATCGGTGAAGGGATTTTGACTTGATTATTGCTTATTAACTGAGTCATTAAGAGAAGTGCATCAATCCCCGTATTTCCAGTTAGCAAGACTGATTCCTTCGAATACCCCTCTTCAATCAAAGTTTGAGTAGCAAGTTGAGTTGGCGTAAAGTGAAAATGAGAGACCACGGAAATCAATCTTCTGTTTCCCTCTTCCGGGAAAGGCAAGAAAAGATCTTGAGTTCTTAAGCCTGCTTCAACGTGGCATACTGGTATTTTATTGTAAAAAGAAGCTAATGCCCCCATAAGTGCGGAAGTTGTATCACCTTGAACAATAGTTGCACAAGGTTTTTCATGAACTAATATTGGTTGCAAGTTGGAAAGTATTTTTGAAGCTGACTCTGTCAAAGTTTGATTTACCTTCATAATTGAAAGCATGTAGTCGGGTTCCAAATTTAAATCTAAAAAGGTCGCATCTAATACGTCGCCATGTTGTCCCGTAGAAACTACGATTGGTCGTAAAAATTTTGACTTATGAAGACTTCTTACTACGGGATTCAATTTTATAGCTTCTGGTCTCGTACCGATCACCACTAAAACTGATTTTTTAGCCATTTTTTTTCCCTATAAGGCCGAAAAATAATCCATCGTTGCGATTTTCATACGGAACATTTGCATAACTAGTGGTTTCAAAACCGATTTTCTCTAGTTTTAGAGCTAGTTTATTTACATCAAACCACTGCTCCCAATCCGGCAATTCTAACCTTCCCAATTTTGATGAATTTTTATCGATGATTAGTAGTGATCCTTGAGTTGCCAAAATTCGATTTAATTCTTTTAACGAAGCCTCTACATTAACACTGTGCTCCAATGCCTCTATGGTAAATATAAAATCAAATTCCTGATCTTTATATGGCGTTTTTACAAGCGACCCCGTTTTAACTTCGACAACTTTAGAAAGTGATTCAGTTACTTTGCTTGATACATCGCACGCAAACACATCAATTTCCGGAAACTTTTGAATTATGTGCTGCAAATAACGGCCTTTCCCACATCCCAAATCTAAAACTGATCTGGGCCTCAATTCTTCGATCGCGCCTAGAACTAATTTGAGGCGTCCATCTTCTGGATCAATATGCTCACTAAATGTATCAGCCACAAGATTGAAATTATTCATCAAGCGTAAATTTAATGCATCTAAGAAATATTTAATCGCCCATGGAATTTCGGTGCGGGGAAAGTACATTCCAAAATATGAATTGATCCGCCCAAGCGGAGAAAATATTTTAGCTACCCAACCATAAGACCCATACCAACCCCCTGATCGATTCTGGAGGTTTGTAGCTGAAAGAAAAAGTCGGTTACCTTCTTTATCCAAACCGATTTTGTAACACACTACCGCGTACTGAAACATCGCTGTTGAGCAGACCCATTTGCGGTTGGGTTTTCCAGGGATCCAATCTCGAAATCTTATCTTATCTAGCATTGGATATAACGCCTTTTTTGCTCTTTCGGTTTGGCCCAGGTCCACTAGCGCTTCAATTATGTATGCATGAAAATGACTAACGCTTGTAAAGTTTTCAAGGTTTTCATCTTTAAGTAGTCTGTCTATAGCTAGTTCTAACTTTTCTTCTTTCAAATTTAAAACTTTTGAAATCCTTAATGCGGGCTCAAGAGAATAAAGTAATATCCCAATTGGAATAACACCACCCCAAACTTCAATATCAGGGGCCGTCACCCGTCCGTCAATTTCGATAGTCGAATTTATCCACGCTATTGCTTGAATAAGAGCATTGAAATACTTTTTATCATTCGTTTCTTTGTAAAGGGCATATAAACCCCTAATGATCTGGCCGGTGTCAAAAACGCATTTGGTTGTAGAGCCAGAGTCTAAGAAGCTCCCATCTTTTTGTTGCACTTCAACCAAGGCCTCACCGAATTGCTGAGCAAGTTCTATCTCGCCCCAGCTAATTAGCGAAGGGATGAAATATCCGGTTACTTCTGGGTACATATTTTCATTAACAGATGAGACTTGGATCCCCCCCTCGCTTGACTGGTGCTCTCGAATCCAGTCAAGTGATCGATGAAATTGAAAGGTAGTTTTCCCGTTTTTGTGCAACCGGAGCAGACTTTTCAAGTTAGTCATTATATAAAAGTTCTTTAACTACGTTTCTTGTTTTTTCAATTTGCTCAAGTTTAAGTGACCCAACAAGTGCTTCGTCTAGTCTGACTGGTGTTTTTGTAATTTGATCTAACTTTAATTTCGCGAATAAGGCTTTCCTCGGGGTGTCACTGAAAAGTTGCGCTTTGTTACCATATGCGAGGCTCGCTATGCAGGCATGGACCCTGTCTGAATAAGTGGTGTCGCAGTTTGCATATAGCGAAAGATAATCTTCTGGAACATCGGACACCAGGGTCCCTTTCACCGATGTATATCTCTTCGGTAACGGGCCCCACAAATCGTGATGTGTAAACCAACGCCCAGGTTTCGGGTTTCGTAATTCGTTAGGTGGATTAGTGGCATCAAAAGTCACTACTTCATAAGGTAACAGATCAAGTTTTGGGGCGTTAAAATAATCAGGTAGGAAAAAAGCACAGTCAATACCTGGAACTATCTTGGCAATAGAATCTTTAAATAATCTAAAAGTCTCATCATCTCGAGTCACTATCGCTGCCTTTTGAAGTTTATTAAAGAATTCTGAGAATTTCTCAACTTCTCGTTGCGTGTACAAAGAACCCCCTGCACCCAAACCCAACACCGCCACACCTCGTTTGCTGGCTTCAATGAAAGTTGGTCCATTATTGACAGCAAACTCTTCACACATACTCATTCCTGGGAAAACTAATAAATCAATATCTGCAAATTGCCCAATTTCAAAAGAATTGCCATTTACTGGGTGATGAATTGGTAATAGCTTCCTTACCACTTTTCCAAGAACTCCGAATCTGGTACGTGCAGAATTGTTAAACATCCAATGAACCGCTCCACCCATCCGAAATATCTCAGCATCTGGAAAAGCTTTGCGGATGATTGCTTCAGCACCAAAATCGAAAAACGCATTTCCAATATTCTGTGGCCACGAGCCTGCATACATGCCGATTCGTAATTTTTTATCAATCATACGAATTCCCCTACTACCCTAATGCCAGTAATAACATACGTGAAATTCTATAGTGAAAAGACACTCAATTCTTAAATATTGCAATTAATTCGTCAAAATATCAAGACTACTCAAGCGCAATTGTTTGGTTTTTAACGCTGAAGGTGAGTGAGACAATTCCTTGTCTATCATCATGCTCGTCTACATTTATAAATTCTATCTCCACTCCACTAATCCCTCCAAGAATTTGATCCTTAAACCAAGAATCGGCTAAGTGATCATTGTCCGCAATCACAATCTTTTCAATTTTTGCAACTGCGCTTCCATCTTTCGATGGGTGATCCTCGGTTAGCCACTGGATAAAGAATGGAAGCTCTCTTGAATCTGTGATTTCTTTTACGCCGATTTGCTTCCATTTAAGGTCTGTTCCATCGGGACGTGTGCGGTGGCCATCGACTGCTTTGCGTCCGAACTTCTCTTCGATTGGTGCAATGTCTTCGGTGCTAAAAACCCAAGTAAGCCAGCCCCCACCTTCTTGCGCTTTCTTTGAAACGGCTTTGCCCCAAGGTGTTTGCTCTGTTGCTGGGTGATCTAGTGGGCAGACAACTTCGATGTATTTACCATCAAGAAGAGGTGCTGTGAAGTTACGTGTTCCAAAACGTGGGTGGATACCGCCATCAACAAATGTTGTGCCAAGGCGAGAACCCAGGCGTTGCACGGTGTCGGCTAGTTGATCATGGGAAGTTACATATGAGACATGGTCTAAGCGCATGGAGTTATTTTGCACCATGGAAAGGGGTGGTCTTTACCATCAGAAGGCTGGTCGGGTGCGTGCGGAATGCCTATTCTTTGGGTATGAAGCGAGTGGTGGTTGCATCTATCTTGACAGCTTTGGTCTTGGGTGGTGTTTCCCCTGTTTCTGCTGAACAGAAGAGATCTGTCTGGGATATGGATCGGCTGACGGTGTTGCCCGCGGATCAAGTTAGAGCGTTATTTGGTTTTAGCGCTTTGACTTCCATTCAAGATGACCATAGTTGGACCGCCGAAATCGCCGAGACGAATTCTTTCCAAGCCGTACTTGCGCCATGTAGCAGTATTACCAAGATTGATATGAACTACACCGCCTGCATTGAATCCGTCTCTTACAGAAAATCTGGCAGCACTGCTTGGCAGAGCGCCGCGTTAAGTAAGGTGCAGTTGGGTAAACCTACGACGACGATCTCTAAATCTAAAGGAAAGATTGTTGTTGGGCCAATGTCGTATGACGATAAGACGGGCCGTCCTGGTGGTGATAAAGCCACTTTATGGTCAATGCCGGGTTCACCGCACGCTGCAGGTAAAGATTATCTACTGAGGGCCCGATTCCTTGGAAGCACCAATGAATTCGGTGAATCTGTTTTTGTAAGCGAATTAATTCCAACTAGTTACCCAGCTAATAAAGGAACTGTGACCCAAGATAAATTGTTAGTCGAAGAATTTCCTAAAGGGTTTGAATACAAAGTTCGCCTGCGCATGGGAGTCTTTATAAAGACACTCACCGGGTGGTTCTTTGGAAGAATTACAAACCCTGTAATCGATAGAAATGGGCCACGCGGCTATCTAGAGATAATGGGATCTCCAGCTTTTATCCCAATTGGCCTTAGTGGTGATGTTCCGGTCGCAACGGCTGATGAATACTTTGATCCAGATTGGTGTCCTGGTATTCGGGAGGAACGTAAGGTTCCATGTGGAAGCCTTAATAGGCTTTATAACAAGGCGTTTACCTTCACAAATGAAGAGGGCTGGGATCCAGATAATTTAGGGCGATGGGAATCAGCTCCTGGGGGTGTGAGAACTGTCGCCACCCTGTCATCATGGTCATTGGCTACAAGTGCTTTTCGCCTAATGGCAGAGGATCCGAGTGCGCTTAAATGCATTGCAGATATATACGGTGACTCAAATGCTCGTGTTTTCCAAGGAGCAGTATTTTCGAATGCGACTATGTTCCAGACCTCTCCGCCTGAATGGGATGCAACAAATAACTCGTTTGTATTTAAGGTGGCATCTCCGCACTTAGATGAGAAAGGGGTAGCCAATAAGGGTTTCTACACTCTCTATATTCCCACAGAAATGGCAAAGTGTCGTTGGGGTGATGCAACATCATCAGCTAGAGCAGAAGTGCAAATTGTTAATTCAGATGGAAAAACCTCGGTCACAACTCTTGCTGCAACAACCGAAGATGGAAACTTCCGTTTCAATATTGCAGGATTTGGCTACTCGTCACCAACAATTAAAATCCGTATGGGTAAAGATATAAAAGCGCCGGTTGCCGAAGTTACACCAAAGAAATCAATTGCGATTAAATGTGTAAAAGGCAAAACGGTGAAGAAGGTTGTTGGGGTTAAACCGGTTTGCCCAAGTGGTTATAAGAAAGTTGCCGCTTAAAACTTTATAGCGAGCAAACCAGGTTTTTCTTAGGACTTATGCCCTTTAGAAGGTAAGCATCCACGGCATCATCGACACAGGCGCTGCCGCGCCCTTGGCCGGTGTGGCCGTCGGCGTTGAGTGTGATTAGTTTTGATGAGGTGAAGATTTTGTTGAGGCCAACAGCCCAGTCATAAGGTGTTGCTGGGTCGCCGGTGGTGCCGATAACAATAATTGGTGCGGTATTGATGGAAGTGATTTTATTTGTGGTGCGAGTGAACTTGTCTTTTGTTGGTGGCGTTAAATATTTACAAGCGATATTTGTATAAGCAAGGTAAGGACCAAAGACGGGTGCGGCATCTGTAAATCGCTTGGCATCGGCCTTTGTCTCTTCGATAGTGCGGGTGTCGGGCCAATCAAGGCAGTCGATGATTGCGCCAGAATCTAAAGCATTGGATGCGTACTTCGCATCAGCTGAGCGGTCGGTGTATTGATCGACAAGATCAAGGAAGGAATCACCGTAACCTTGTAGGCCCTCAGAAATTGCAGTGCGTAACTGTGGCCATCCATCGACATCGTCATAAAGTGCCGATGCGGTGCCTAGGACAATCAGGGCTTCAGTGGCAGCACGGTCATCATTTTTCATTTTTCTTTTCCGTGGCAGCGGGTTTGTGGCAGCCGTTGTGAAAATAGAAATGATTTTATCTGTCGCTTCAATTCTGTTTTTTGGTAACGGACAGTCATCTTCTTTTACACAATCGGTGATGAAAGCACCGAGGGCATCATCAAAACCTGTTGCTTGCGAAATGTTTTGTTCAAGAATAGAAATGTTTGGATCAACTGCGCCGTCGAGAATCATGCGGCCGACTTTGTCGGGGAAGAATTGAGCATAAAGGGTGCCGAGGTATGTTCCGTAAGACTTTCCGAGGTAATTCAATTTCTCATCGCCGAGTGCTGCACGCAATATGTCCATATCCCGAGCTGCTTCTGCCGTTGAGTAATGGCTCAAATATTTGTTGGCGCTTTGGCATTTATCAATGAAGTCTTTGGCTTCGGCGATTGCTGCTGTCAGTTCGGATTCGTTGTCGGGCTTAGCGTCGGCTGCGTAGGCGGCATCGGTTTCTTGATCGTTAAGGCATTTGATTGGCGCGCTGCGATCAACGCCGCGTGGGTCAAAGCCGACTATGTCGAAGCGATCTAAGACATCTGGGTCAAAGATGAATTCGGCGTTGTAGGCGTAATCAACGCCAGAGCCGCCGGGGCCGCCGGGGTTAACGATCAGAGAACCGATTCGGTTCTTTTGATCTATGGCTTTGTAACGAAGAAGAGCGATTTTAAAGGTTCCGACTTTTAGATCTGCGTAATCGATTGGGACGCGAAGTTCTGCACAATCAAAGTCATCGTAACAAGTCGACCAATCAAGTTTCTGGTTCTCGTATTTAGCTAAATCAGAAAGTGGTTTTTCTACGGCGACTTCTGATGCGCAGCCCGAGATAAGTAGCGTTGCTGAGATTGCAATAGCTATTTTTTTGAAAAGTTTTTTAAGCATCAGGCCAAACGACACATCAAAGCTTCAATGGTTAAAAGTGGTGCTGCATTGTGAATCAAGTTGGTCCGCGCTTCCATAATTGCATTGATCTTCTTTACCGTAGCGTGGGCAGGGTTTTTATGCGCGTATGCACTTATTTCATCAATGATATCTATGTTGATTATTGAATCAGTGGCTCCTGATTGCACCAACATCACATCGCGATAGAAAGTTGCAATATCAAGCAGCGCGCCATCTAAACCATCGCGCACGGCGCGGGTGGCGCGAGATTTCTGTTCTTTCTCCAATTCTTTAATTGCCTTTGATCCGCCGGTTGCCATGCCGCGACCGGTAGCGCCTTTGCCATAAGCCTCAGCGAGCGCCTGTGTTTCTGCTTCATCGCGGGCATCGGTTGCGGCGTTGGCTTCTTGCGTTGCAAGATCGACAAGTGTTTGTGCGGCGGTGTATGCGGCGGCGATTGAAGAAAGTTGCAGTGGTAACTTCATAACTTGGGCGCGATTGCTGCGCACGTTTTCGTTGGTGGCGATGTATCGGGCGCGACCGATGTGCCCCTGTGAAACGCGGGCGGCGAAATCTGCCATTTCAGGTGTTATGCCATCGCGCTTTTCAAGGACTTCGGTTACATCATGTGTTGATGGTGTGCGCAGCTGCAGGTGGCGACAGCGTGAGCGAATTGTGGGCAAGATGTCGTGAAGCGTTGGTGCACAAAGCAGCCAAACAGTGCGAGCGCCGGGTTCTTCGATCGCTTTAAGAAGTGCGTTCGCTGCAGATTCCGTCATGCGATCGGCATCTTCCATAACGACCACGCGCCAGCCGCCCATTGATGGCGCCCAAGATGTGCGAGTTAAAAGTTCGCGCACTTCATCGATCTTGATGGAAAGACCCTCGGTGCGGATGATCTCAACATCGGGATGGCCCGAGGTTTGGGCGCTATGGCAAGCCTGACACGTGCCACAGCCGCCCGTAGGGCAGACCAGAGCCGCGGCGAAGGCGATGGCAGCCGATGATCGACCGCTGCCAGGCGGGCCGGTGAAGATCCAGGCGTGGGTCATCCCGTGTTTTGAAAGATTGGGTGACTCTTGTCCGCTTTGCGCAGCCTTGACTGCGCCTTGCAAGATTTCAGTGATGTGAGATTGACCGACCAATTGGTCAAAGACAGAAGGTGCGGTCATCTCTTTTTAACGGTCTTCTTAATAGGTTTTTTAATTGATTTTTTAATCGACTTCTTAATTGTCTTCTTTAGCTTCGGCACTTTTACTTCATGTGAGATCGCAGGAATTATTAAAACGCGGTTGATGATCTCGCTGTGGATCTGATCAACTGTTTGTGTGCCATCGATGACTAAATAACGTTCGGGATCAAGGCGCGCGATCTGTAAGAACTCTTGGCGCACTCGCTCGTGGAAGGCAAGCGGTTCTGCTTCTAAGCGATCGTGGCTCTTTAAACGGCCGATGCCAACTTCTGCAGAAAGATCGATCACGATAGTCAAGGTTGGAAACAAAGATTCGGTGGCCCAACGCGAAATACGTGCGACTTCACCAGGGGATAGAACGCGACCAGCGCCTTGGTAAGCAATTGATGAATCAAAGTAGCGATCAGAAATTACAACTTCACCTTTAGCAAGTGCGGGGCGAATGACTGAGTAAACATGATGTGCGCGATCTGCGGCATAAAGTAAAGCTTCGGCGCGTGGGCTGATCTCACCGGTTTCGTGTCCGAGCAGAATCTTGCGCAAGCCTTGCCCTAAATCTGTGCCACCGGGTTCGCGCGAGAGAACAACGGTCTCGCCGCGATCTTCAAGCCACTTCTTTAACATCTTTGATTGTGTTGATTTGCCGGTGCCTTCGCCACCTTCAAATGCGATGAAGGTGCCGAGCGTTGGGGCACCGGTGATTCCGCCGAGTTCGCCTTTAAGTGCATTTGAAATATCAGACCAGAGCGAAACATTTGGGCGATCTTTCATCTGGTGATAAGAAATTGAACCGATGATCGATGCGATCACACCAGCGATAAGAATTGTGGCCTGTGCACCATTGAAATTGATTGTGCTGTTTTCAAATTCGTAGGTGCGAAGACCAAATGCTGCGGCAACAACTGGTGCCACAGCTAAGACCGCGACCAAAGTGATGCGGATAAGCGATTGCACGAAGGCAAAGGTGCGCCCGCGCACTTCATCTTTAACTTCCATCCCCAGCATCGTGAAGCCGGTGACCCAGGTGATGCCGCTAAAGGCGCCGAGGATAATTACCGTGAAAACTGCCATTACCAGGTTTGGAATCAGTGCGAGAAGAACAAGGAAGAATCCGGCGGTAGTCAGCGATGCGCCGAATAAACGGCGGCGCGAAAATTGCGCGAATATCTTTGGGCCAAATGCGATGCCGATTGCAAGACCGGTAAAGACTGCGCCGAATAGAACACCGTATGCCGCATCACCACCGCCCAGATCGCCCACGAATGTGCGCGCAAGGCCGATGACCGCACCTGCTGCAAAGAAGGCACCGATCATTCCGACGACAAGGCCGCGGATAATCTTGGTTTGGCTAACTGCTTTCCAGCCATCGTGAAGTGATTTTAAGACGCCTTCATCTTTTGCTTTCTTTGCGGCTGCACCCTTTGGGATTTCTTTAAGACCCCAAACAGTAAGTGCGGCAAATGCAAAGCTGGCTGCGTTTACATAAAGTGCAATGTCAATTGAGCCACCGATTGTAAATGGGAATAAAGATTCGATGGCGTTGGCAAATAAGGTGAGTAATGAAAATAAGATCGCGGCGATTGGCGCAGTTCCATAGGCGGCTAAGAGCGAGACTTGATTGGCGCTCTCCAACTTCTCTTTACCAACTAAATTTGGAACCGTTGCTTCTTTAGCCGGTGACCAGAAGAGCGTTAAGCATTCGACCAAGATCATCGCGGTGTATAGCCAGAAATATGTGTTCACGATGGGAATCGATATATAAAGTGCTGCGCGCAAAATGTCGGCTGTGACCATTAACTTGCGGCGATCAAAGCGATCGGCGATAACGCCGGCGATTGGGCCGAGAAAGACTGCGGGCAGCAAACGTGCGATGAAGACACCAGCGATTGCAAAGTTTGCTGTTGCATAAGATCCGCCGGAGAGTTGTTGGGCAAGTGCTGTTGTTGCAAGAAGTCCGAGCCAATCACCCAATGATGAGAAGACCATCGCGTTCCAGAGCTTGCGAAATGCGGGGATCGCCAGAACGCTGCGGGTTTCATCCTGCGCCGGGGCGGCAGGGGTCGGCAAACTGGCGGGCATGAAATAAGTCTATCGGGCGCGGTAGGCGGGCTTAAAGGTGGCATAGAAGGGCTTTGGGTAGGTCTTCGGGCGTAGCACATAACTTTGTTGTGCTACTCTGCTCGCATGACGACCGCAGCTCGTAAACCAAAGACAACCGCAGCCAAGAAAAAGGTGGTGGCCAAACCTGCTGCATTGCGATCTGTCGGCGTACGCGATTTACGACAGAACGCGTCGAAAGTACTGGATGCGGTTAAAGCTGGTGCGATTATTGAAATCACCGAACATGGTGTTCCGGTCGCACGCCTTGCGCCAATTACTCGTTCACTTTATGACGAATACATCGCAAGTGGACTGATTAAGCCAGCAGCGAATCCAGATTGGCGGCCGACTAAGAACCCTGTAAAAATTACCGGAAGTAAAACCTCAACTGAAATATTGATGGAGATGCGTGCTGAGGAAAGATATTGAGCTGGTATCTAGATAGCTCTGCGATTTTGAAATTTATATTCGCTGAACCAGAACGTCCCGCGTTAGTTAAGGCGCTAACATCTCCCGCTATTTCATCCGAGCTCGCTCGACTTGAAGTAAAACGTGCGGTTTATCGTATGCAGCCAAAGAATATTGCTTTGGCAAATGAAGAGTTGGCAAGAATCAACTTTGTCACGCTTTCCGAACAAGTACTTAGTATTGCTGAAGCGTTTACAGGTAACGTAACTCTTGCGACTCTAGATTCTATTCATGTTGCAACCGTGTTTACTCTTGGCGATAAGGTTGAAGGAATTATTACCTACGATAAACAAATGATCTCAAATGCGAAAACTATGGGGATTGAAGTGCTCTCACCTGGTGCCAAGTTTTAATTAGAAGAGGCTGCGGATACTCTCTTCAAGGCTGTACTTAGATCTAAAGCCCATCTCTTTTGCGGCCAGATCAACATCTGCACATAGAAACGCTGGATCGCCCGCACGACGTGGGGCCTCAATTACCTCGGTGTCGCTCTTACTTGTGGCTTTTAAAACTAAGTTAATTATCTCGCGCACCGATGCGCCACGGCCGGTGCCGATATTGATAATGCCTGGCAATGGTTTTGTGGCGTTTGCCGCAGCCAAGTGCGCTGCCGCAATATCGCGCACATCCACATAATCACGCACGCACGTGCCATCTGTCGTCGGGTAATCGATACCAAAGATAACTGGCGCTTCACCCTTATTTAACTTACCTAAAACAATCGGTACTAAGTTCTCAACCGAGTTATCTAACAGCTCAAGGGAGGCGGTACCCACAACATTGAAGAAGCGAAATGAAGATCCAGCATTTCCTGGCGTATTTAAAAATTCGGTAACTTTGCTTTCGGCATCCAACTTTGTAGATCCATATGGAGAAATCGGTGACAACGGACCATTTTCTCTACAGGGCTCCATTGTGTCGGGGCTGCCATAAACGGCGGCAGTTGATGAGAATAAGAATTTCTTAACGCCATACTTTTGCGCAAGCTTTAAGAGTTCAACGGTGGCGGTGTAGTTAACTTCCTTGTACTCATTAGGTTTCTCAACTGATTCGCCGACCGCTTTAAGAGCAGCAGTGTGGACAATGCCAGTAAAGGATTGGCTCTTCAAAATATTTTCGACCGCTGTGTAATCACGGATATCAACAATGTGAAACGGAATCTCTTGGTTATGTTTCTTGCGAAGGTGTATAACTCGAGATTCTAGGCCTTGATAAAGTGAATCGAGCAGAACAACGTTCTTGCCATCGGCGATAAAAAGGTCAGCAACATGTGTGCCGATATAGCCTGCACCACCTGTGATTAGCCAGGTTTCGTGCGTCATAAGTGGAGTTTAACCCTTTATTTCTTTTTATAACCGGTTGGGCATTTTGGCTTTACGGCAGTTACCTTTTTGGTTATTTTGCCCTTAACACACGAAATTGTAGATTTCTTAATCTTCTGTACAACTGGAACTGCTGCGGGATCTGCTAAAGGCGTGGAAGAAGGAGAAGCTTCCAGTGGAGTAACTAATTGTGTGGTTGCGCTTTGCGTTACTTTCATCTTGATTATCGGAGCAGAATAGTGAAAGCCAGAAGCGCTAACCTTAAAGAAATTGCCTTCAACTCTTGAGCTAGTGGTTACGAGTTCCGATATTCCAAGCTCTGGGTAAGTTGCTGCTACTGTCGCCGAAACTGCTTTACTTAAATCAACACCCCATAAACATTTGGCTGTCGCAATTGGCATATCTATACTAAAAACACCCACGTTTTTTGAGTTATCCGCTTTGTAATGCGTGCTAGAAACCTGCAGAGTTAAGGCCGAATCAGCTGGTATCCACATCGGCATCGATTGCAACTGCCCGCTATACCAAAGACTCATTTCACGACCATAATCACAACGTTTTAGCCATTCGGACTGGCCTGAAATAGTCGTGTGAGCGTACACACCAATGTAAGTGTAAGTAGCGTCAGCCCTGATTTGATTGGGATCTTTGGGTTTTAGTGGAGTTTCTATTTTGTAAGAAAAATTCACAGGTTCTCCGGTAAAAGTTATTACTCGATTACCTTGTCCGTTAAATCCAACCCTTACTTGACCATTCCTTGCTTCGCCATTTGCATGGCTGAAGTCGAAAGAAGGTAGTGGGCGTAGAGAAATTTCATAACGGTAATTTTCGTTTAAACCCCACATGCGTATGCACTTCTCAGGTTTGTCTACTGTCCCGCATATGAGGTCATTTTCTCGGTTTACAAAGTCAACAGTCGGAGCTGGCACTCCCCACCCTGAGGCAAATAAATAAATTATTGTTTCATCAACATTAGTGGAACATTCAGTTTCACTCCAGCAATATTTAGCACCTAATGGAAAATGATAAACATGGAGTGTCATCAACTCAATCTTGTTTTCATGATTAATTCCTGGGGCATACCATTGGTAGGTAGTCGTTGGCGTAGATTTCTGTCCTGCGAATTCATAAGTTAGTGGTGTGATTGGCCCGCCCGGTATGGCTTTTGTCCTCTTTCCGTTTGAATCGATAAGAGTAAAAGACTCTATACAAGGAGCTTGATTTACTATTTCGCACGGCTCATACGGAACTAGTGGCGCATTTGCTTGTGAAAATTCTAAAGGCGCGAGAATCGAAATTAGAAGCGAGAAAACAACTACTACGATTCGCTTCATTCATACTCCTTTTTAGGTTTGCCAGTTGCTTTTTTAGCGGCCTTCTTTTTTGTTGCCGCTTTCTTAATCGTATTCTTGGTGAGGCTTGGCGCGCTGTCGCCCGCCTTAACTTTCGCAGCTTTCTTCTTTGATTTCTTTGGTGATGGGCCATTTTCGGCTTCCCACGCACGGCGGCCTGCAAGAAGTTCAAGGGCGCGTTCAATGGTTAGCGCTTCAAGAGTGTCACCGCGGCGAAGTGTTGCATTTGTTTCACCATCAGTGACATACATGCCAAAGCGACCGTCTTTAACGATAACTTCTTTCTCGGTTGCGGGATCTTTACCGAGTTCTTTTAGTGGTGGTTTAGCAACACCGCGACGGCGCTCTTTTGGCTTTGAGTAAATTTCAAGTGCTTCATCAAGTGATAAGGAAAATAGTTGATCTTCACTTGTCAGTGTGCGCGAATCGAGGCCGGCCTTTAGATATGGGCCGTAGCGTCCATTTTGAATAGTTATATCTTCGCCAAGAGAGTTTGTGCCAAGGATTCTTGGAAGTGAAAGCAGTCTTAACGCATCATCGAATGTGATGGTGTCCAGCGTCATTGTGGAAAGAAGCGATGCGGTCTTTGGTTTTGGTGCATCTTTCTTTTTACGCTTCTTCTTTGGTTCACCTTTTTCATTTAGCTCAACTGGTTCTGGTGGAAAGACTTCGGTGATGTAAGGGCCAAAGCGTCCTGACTTTGCGATAACTTCTAAACCAGTTTGCGGATCCGTGCCTAATTCACGTTCGCCTGATGGGGCCGCAAGAAGTTCAATTGCTTTGGCGAGAGTTAACTCATCAGGTGCAAGTTCTTCAGGGATATTTGCCAGTTTGCGATCTTGATCTGGAATATTTTCTTGTAAGTAAGCACCGTAACGACCGACGCGGATTTCAATGGTGTCAGATAAGTTCATTGTGTTTGTAGCGCGTGCATCGATGCCGCCGAGATCAAGAGAGAGCTCGTTAAGACCTGGTTGGCCGTCAATGCCGTAATAGAAATCGCGCAACCAATCAACGCGGCCAGCTTCACCGGCTGCGATCTTGTCGAGATCTTCTTCCATTGATGCGGTGAAGTCGTAATCAACTAGCTTTGTAAAGTGAGTCTCTAATAGTCCTGTTACAGAGAATGCCAAGAAGGTCGGCACAAGGGCGCGACCGCGTTTATAAACATAGCCGCGATCTTGAATTGTTTGAATGATTGAAGCAAATGTTGAGGGGCGGCCGATACCGAGTTCTTCAAGCTTCTTAACAAGTGTTGGTTCGGTGTAACGCGCAGGTGGCTTGGTCTCGTGGCCTTCGCAGTTATATTCGCTGACCTTGATTGATTGTCCGACCGTCATTGCAGGCAAGCGCTTATCCGATGCTTCTTCATCAACTTTGGCGTTCTCATCGACGATGTCATCGTATGCAGCGAGGAATCCTGCAAAGGTGATGACGCTGCCGTTGGCGCGAAAGATAGTTGCTTTCTTATCTGATGTGGTGGCATCAAAGTCAACGCGCATCTGCAACTTTTTAGCATCAGCCATTTGCGATGCAACGGTGCGCTTCCAAATTAAATCGTAGAGTGAGAATTCATCGCGAGAAAGTTCGGGTGCTAATTCACCTGGAGTTTTAAATGTGTCACCTGCGGGACGAATCGCCTCGTGGGCTTCTTGTGCATTCTTGGATTTTCCTTGATAAACACGTGGTGCGTCGGCGACGTGGTCTGCGCCGTAAAGTGCTTTGGCAGCGCTGCGCGCTGCATTGATTGCTTGTGCTGAAAGATTTATTGAATCGGTACGCATGTAAGTTATGTAACCGTTTTCGTATAAACGCTGCGCTACACGCATTGTGATCTGCGCACCCCAACCAAGTCGTGATCCGGCATCTTGTTGCATGGTGGATGTTGTAAATGGTGGCTTGGGGCGTTCGGTGCGGGGAGATTCCTCCATTGACTTAACAGTTAGCGCAGTTGATTTCAGTGAGCCAACAAGTGCGCGGGCGCTGGTTTCATCAAGGAGCAAGATGTTTTCCAGTGACTTCTCTTTAACTGCGCCATCTGCGCCAAAGTCGCTGGTTGACGCCACTTTCTTGCCTTCTACAGATAGCAAGCGCGCGGTAAAGCCGAGTTCGCAAGTTGCATTTAAATCCCACCAAGATGATGAGATAAAGGCCATACGTTCGCGTTCTTTTTCAACGATTAACTTGGTGGCAACTGATTGCACGCGACCGGCGGAAATGCGTGGCATAACTTTCTTCCACAGAACTGGTGAAAGGCGGTAGCCAAATAGTCGGTCGAGAACGCGACGAGTTTCTTGAGCATCAATTAAGTTGTAATCCAAGTCGCGGGTGTTAACGACTGCAGCTTGGATTGCTTCCTTAGTGATTTCGTTAAAGACCATTCGCTTAATTGGGATCTTTGGTTCAAGAACTTCAACTAAGTGCCAAGCAATTGCTTCACCTTCGCGGTCTTCATCTGTTGCCAGTAATAACTCGTCGGCGCCTTTCATCAACTCTTTGAGTTCAGCAACTTTCGCTTTCTTATCGGGATTGATGACATATAAAGGTGCGAAATCATTTTCGATATCGACGCCTTCTTTTGACCAGGCGAGTTTCTTAACATCTTTAGGGATATCGGCTGCGCGCTGTGGCAGATCGCGGATATGACCGACGCTAGCCTCGACGATAAAGCCATCGCCGAGGTAGTCGCCAATCTTGCGCGCTTTCGCTGGTGATTCAACGATCACCAGCTTCTTTAGTTCTCTAGCCTGCTTTTTATCGGGCATCAGTTCCTAAGATCGGGGAAGTTATTTTCTTAGTACTCGATTGAAGTTGCTTGGCGACGGTTGCGGATTAAGGAACCGATGATAAGCAGAACTGCAACGAGTGCGATGATCATTGATGTGGTCTGCTGGGTTGGAAGTGCGAAACTTACAATCGCAGGTGTAATCAAGAGCGCAACCAAGTTCATAACCTTGATTAGTGGGTTAATCGCTGGGCCTGCAGTGTCCTTAAATGGATCTCCAACAGTGTCGCCAACAATGGTCGCAGCGTGTGCATCTGAACCCTTGCCGCCATAACTTCCATCTTCAACCATCTTCTTCGCGTTATCCCAAGCACCACCTGAGTTTGAAAGGAAGACCGCCATAAGAGTTCCGGTGCCGATTGCGCCAGCAAGATATGCACCAAGTGCGCCAACGCCAAGACCAAAGCCAACTGCGATCGGTGCCATAACTGCAAGAAGTCCTGGTGTTGCAAGTTCGCGTAATGAATCGCGAGTACAGATATCAACAACGCGACCGTATTCAGGCTTTTCAGTGCCCTTCATAATTCCTGGGTGTAACTTGAATTGGTTACGAACTTCCATAACAACGGCACCAGCCGCGCGAGATACCGCATTAATGGCTAGACCTGAGAAGAGGAACACAACGGCTGCGCCGATGATTAGACCAACGAGGTTACGTGGATCTGCAACATCGAGTACGCCTTGGAATTGAAGTGCAACATCTGCGCCTTCACCAACAGCCTTTGTGACTGCTTCCTTGATTGCATCAGTAAATGCACCAAAGAGCGCGGTTGCGGCAAGTACTGCGGTCGCAATTGCAATTCCCTTGGTGATCGCTTTAGTTGTGTTACCGACTGCATCAAGTGAGGTAAGGATCTGTGCGCCTTCACCCTTAACATCACCAGACATTTCTGCAATGCCTTGTGCGTTATCCGAGATCGGCCCGAAGGTATCCATCGCAACGATTACGCCAACGGTAGTCAGCAAACCGGTACCTGCGATTGCAATTGCAAAGAGGGATAAGGTAATTGATCCGCCACCGAGCAAGAATGCTCCGAATACAGATGCAGCAATCAAGAGCGCAGAGTAAACAGCTGATTCAAAACCAACTGAAATACCAGCCAAAAGCACTGTTGCAGCCCCGGTTTGTGATGATGCGGCAACATCGTTTACCGGGCGCTTGCCAACTTCGGTAAAGAAGCCAGTTAATACCTGAATTGCTGCAGCAAGTGCGATGCCGATTAGTACTGCACCAAATGCAAGAACGCGTGGATTGATATTGCCCGCATCTTCTAGAACCTTAGGTGAGAAGTTTGTTAGTTGATCAAACTTTGCAGGCAAGTATGTAAATGTTGCAAGACCGGTTAGGCCTGCAGAAATAACTGCAGATAAGAAGAATGAGCGGTTAATTGCCTTCATCGCTGACTTATCTGTAGGACGTAATTTGGTAAGGAAGATACCGATTACCGCGGTCAAGATTCCGATTGCAGGAACGATCAACGGATAGATCAGACCTTCGTTACCGAAAGCAGCCTTACCTAAGATAAGTGCTGCAACAAGTGTTACTGCATATGATTCAAATAAATCAGCGGCCATACCAGCGCAGTCACCGACGTTATCACCGACGTTATCCGCAATTGTTGCTGGGTTACGTGGGTCATCTTCAGGAATACCTTTTTCGACTTTACCGACAAGGTCAGCCCCGACATCTGCTGCCTTGGTAAAGATTCCGCCACCCACGCGCATAAACATCGCGAGCATTGCAGCTCCGAAACCAAAACCTTCAAGAACGGTTGGTGCATTTTCGCGGAAGATAACAACTGCGCCGGCTGCACCAATTAGCCCAAGACCAACTGTTGTCATACCAACAACGCCACCAGTGCGGAATGCAATCTGTACGGCTTTTTCTGCGCTCTTTTGACGAGCAGCCTCAGCAACGCGCACATTTGCGCGAACTGCCAGCCACATACCGTTGTAACCAACTAGTGCAGAAAAACCGGCTCCCATTAAGAAGAAGAGCGAGCGCCCAATACGAATTGAAGTTGTATCAGCAGGAAGTGCGAAGAGCAGGAAGAAAACGATTCCTACAAAATATGAAAGCGTGCGGAATTGGCGCGCAAGATATGCAGCGGCTCCTTCTTGCACAGCTTCTGCGATCTCGCGCATCTTCTCGGTACCTTCGCTGGCCGCCAAGACTTGTGCGCGCAATACCCAAGCGATGGCGAGGGCGAGAAGGGAGATCGCAAGGACCACATAGGTGATATTTAAATTTGTGCCGGTTACTTGCACATTGGACAGAGCGGCAGATACTCGCATTGGTTCTCCTCCGTTGGAGATTCAGGGCGTCTTTTCTAGTGCAGACGCGGAGATGGCGTGAGTTTACGCATAACCCGCCCCGAAATACCAAAAATAGAGGCATATACCTTTTATATATAAAAATTTACGCTGGGGCTCATCTGGCTGGTCGGCTAACCTTGCCGTAATGAATACCTCGGTCAACCTCTTCGATGCCCATTCCATCATCTCCACCCTTGGACTTGTCGGAATCCTGGCGATCATATTTATGGAGACTGGGCTGCTTATTGGGCTCTTCTTCCCAGGCGACTCGCTCCTTTTTCTCGCCGGCGTCGGCGCATCTGGGGCAGCGGCAAAGATTTTTGACGGCGTGCAGATCGATATCGCGGCTTTGCTTATCGGTGCGCCGCTAGTTGCAATCATTGGATCGCAGACTGGGCACTTGATAGGCGCGAAATTTGGAGTCAAACTTTTTGATCGCCCTGATGGGCGCATCTTCAATCAGAAGAAGGTAAAGGCGACTGAAAAGTGGCTTAATAAATATGGCACAGGCAAAGCTTTGGTGCTGGCGCGCTTCATTCCTTTTGTGCGCACTTTGATAAATCCGATGTGCGGAATTATTGGAATGCCTGCTAAGAAATTTTTCTTCTGGAATTGCGTTGGTGCGGTGCTTTGGACCGACGGCATAATCATCGCCGGTTATTACTTAGGTGAAAAACTCGAAGGCAGTGTTGATAAATATTTGTTGCCGGTGGTGGGGCTAATTGTTTTGGTAAGCGTCTTGCCGGTTGCACTTGAAATACTGCGCGAATGGCGCACTAAGCGCCACTTGAGTTAAAAGCTACAGCCCTAAATCTGCTGGTTGAAAGGCTGCGCGGTATTCGTAACCTGCATCAATGATCGCTTGCTTGGCACCGCGTTCCACAATTACTGCAACGCCGACCACGATTGCGCCTGCTTCTTTCAACGCTTCAACTGCAGCTAAAACGGATCCACCTGTTGTTGAAGTATCTTCAACTGCTAAGACGCGCTTGCCAACAACATCTGGTCCTTCGATGCGACGTTGCAGCCCGTGGGCTTTCTCGGCTTTGCGAACTACAAAAGAATCAATGGCTTTACCGTTGCGCGCTGCAACATGCATCATCGCTGTCGCAACTGGGTCTGCGCCAAGTGTTAGCCCACCGACTGCTTCGTACTCTAAATCTTTTGTTAACTCCAACATAACTTCGCCGACTAGCGGTGCCGCGATGTGATCAAGGGTTACACGGCGCAGATCAACGTAATAATCGGCTTCTTTTCCAGAAGAGAGAATGACTTTTCCGTGAACAACAGCTTTATTTATTATCTCTTCTCGGAGAAGTTCGTGTGAGTTCATAACATAACCTTACATTGTTAACCTAACTACCCTAGCGTTCTCGTATGGATGCAAAACGGCTAGAAATATCAAGGCTAATTAATCGCTTTGCCTTCGGCCCACGTCCCGGAGAATTTGCCGCCGCTTTAAAATCGGGAGCTGCAACATATAAAAAGTCACTGCTTAACGCGCCTGCGATTGATTCAGGGGCTCCGCAAGAACCAGTCTTTGCTGACCTGGGTCCGCGCCCCGCCCCAAAAAGTGCAGACTCGGCCCAATTTTCACAAGCGCTTGGTGCACAAAAAAAAGAGCTAACTATTTGGTGGTTAGACCAAATGGTTTTGACAAATAAACCTCTGCAAGAGCGAATGGTCTGGTTCTGGCATGGACATTGGGCAACTTCTATAGGCAAAGTTAATTATGCACTTCCTATGCTGACACAAAATCAAACTTTTAGAAAGCATGCGCTAGGCAACTTCAAGGATTTATCACAGGCGATGCTGGTAGATGGTGCGTTGCAGGTTTGGTTAGACGGAAATGAAAACACTTTAAAAGCACCTAATGAAAATTTGGCGCGCGAAGTAATGGAGCTATTTGTTTTAGGTGTTAATCGATACACCGAAAAAGATGTCAAAGAACTTGCGCGCGCTTTAACTGGCTATCAAGTACCTCGAAGTACAGGTGTTGTAACTTTAAATCAGAAGCGCCGCGATACTGGCGCAGTATCTATTTTGGGTAAAACCGCGACAATGAGTGGGCCTGAAGCAATAAACCATCTTGTGGATCAAGCAGATTGCCCACGCTTTTTAGCAGAACGAATCTGGTACCGCTTTATCTCAAGTACAGAAGCGATGCCGAAAGATCATCCTTTAATTTCGGCTCTCGCAGGTAAAGATATACAACAAGGGTTAACCACGCTATTGAACGGTAAGGATTTAACTAACGCGAAGTATTCAATTGTTAAGGCACCGGTTGAATGGTTTGTTGCTGTGTGTAAAGCACTTGAATTAACACCTTCTAAATTGAATTCCTTTGCAAAGTTAAATGGCTACCTGGATAAGTTAGCTCAAATTCCGTTTTCACCGCCAAACGTTGGTGGTTGGCCTACTGATGAAGCTTGGCTTAGCTCAGCAAGTGCGCAATTTAGAATCTCTTTCGCGGATTGGTTAGTTAAGCAGGCTGATCTTTCTGCGATCGAAGCAATCGCACCAGAGAAGAGAGTTGCTTACTTGGCTGATTTATTAGCAGTTCCGGAATGGACCGCGCGAACTTCAGCGGCCCTTGGCGATTTACAAAAAACCCTTCCTCGTTTAGTTTCCCTTGCAATTTGTAGCCCAGAATATGTGGTGAGCCAATGAACGAAATTCCAACTATGTCTGCTGAACAACTTGGAATGTCCAAGTACACCAGGCGGCAATTCTTAAAGTTCTCAGGTGCTGCAACGGCAGCAACAGCCGCCACCGTTCTTTCAATGAACGATATTGCAGAGGCAGCAATCACTCGTCCACTTCCGCTTGGTACTCCGATATTAGTTGTGGTGACTTTATATGGTGGAAACGATGGTTTAAATACTGTAATTCCTTATAAGGATCCTGCGTATTACGCAGCGCGCCCTGATTTAACTTACAAAGCTGAAACGTTACTTCCACTTTCAGATGGGTTGGCTTTAAATCCGGCAATGACAGGAATTAAAACCCTTTGGGATGAGAAGAAAGTAGCGATAGTCCGTGGCGTTGGTTATCCAGAGCCAGATCGTTCTCACTTCTCTTCAATGGCTATCTGGCAGACCGGATCTCCTAAAACCCATCTAAGTACTGGTTGGTTGGGGCGATGGCTAGATACCCAGAAAATAGATCCAATGACTTCGATAAGTTTGGGTTCAGTTCTTCCACCTTTATTAGTTGGTGCAAAAAATAGTGGATCTGCTCTTCCTTTAGGTGGGCTAGTAATTCCTTCTGGTATTTACGCACAAGCTTGTGATCGCTTATCTCAACCTTCAAAAGCAGATAATAAGTTGATGGCGGCAGCGGCTTTATCAATGCGCAATTTATTTAGTATCTCCGGAAATATCACACCAATTTTATCTCAAGCCACACAGATGTCAGATGACTTACCTACTGTTGGTGGCGGCAATGCTGGTGGAGATTCGAACTTAACTCAACAATTAAATGTTGTTGGAAAGTTAATTGCTGCTGGTGCGCCTACAAAAGTCTGGTCTGTTTCACTTGGTGGTTTTGATACTCACGCCAATGAAGCTAATGCTCAAGCAGCGCTGCTTGGAACTGTTTCAACAAGTATCACAAAGTTCCTGAGTCAAATGAAAGCATCGGGGCGATCTAAAGATATTACCATTCTGGTCTACAGCGAGTTTGGCCGACGTGTAAAAGGCAATGGTTCTGAAGGTACTGATCACGGAACAGCTGGACCAGTCTTCTTAATTGGAGATCGAGTAAATGGCGGTTTCTATGGTGACCAACCATCGCTGACTAAGTTAATTGATGGTGATTTACCTGTGACAACAGATTTCCGAGATATTTACTCAACAGTGCTTGAAGGAGTTCTTTTAACTCCGGCTGAAAAGGTTTTGGGTAAATGGAGCGGCAGAATAAAGGCGATTAAGCCGGTCTAATCTTCTTTGTAGATAATAACTTCGCTTTTGCGGCGTGTAACTAGTGCTTTTGGCGGGTTCTCTTTAAGCAGCGCATCTACTTCTATGCGCAATTGCGCAACTTCGATCGCCATATTTGCCATTGCTGATTCGAGTTCGATAATTCTTTTAATGCCTGCGTGGTTAATTCCTTCACCGACTAAACGCCCAACCATGCGCAGCGATGCAATGTCGCGCAGCGAGTAACGGCGATTGCGACCAACTGTGCGGTTGGGTGAGACTAAGCCTAAGCGATCATATTGACGCAGCGTTTGCGGATGCAGCCCAGAAAGTTCGGCGGCTACTGAAATTACATACAACCCGGCATCGTCATCTGGGGTTTTATTATCTTGAGCGTTGTTGCTCATAGCTCCGCCTTATTCTTTAACTCACTGCGCACATCGATTTCAGATGTTGCTTCAGCATATTTCTGCAGCGCCTCAATTGCTTCACTTGGTAAATTCTGTGGAACTTGTACTTCAACGGTTACAAGTAAATCTCCAGTGGTTGCACCCTTTGCGATGCCGCGGCCTTTAACGCGGAGCACGCGACCATTTGATGTGCCAGGTGATAAGCGAAGCGTTACTTCTTCGCCTGTTAAAGTTGGAACTTTTATATCAGCGCCCAGTGCGGCCTCGGTAAAGGTAACCGGCACAGTGATTGCAATGTTTTCGCCTTTACGCGAAAAAATTGCATGTGGTTTAACGTGCAACAAAATAAATAAATCGCCGGGGCCAGCTTCACCGCTTCCGCCTTTACCTTTTACGCGGATCTTTGCGCCATCATTTACTCCTGCAGGCACGCGCGCTGAAATATTTTGTGACGGCCCGCCATCGGCAGATAAACGAAGTTCTAAAGTGGTGCCAAAAGCCGCTTCTTTAAAGGAGATTGCCGCCTCAGTTTGTAAATCTTGTCCTTTACGTGGGCCACGACGTCCACCACCACCAAATAAATTTGCAAAGATATCTTGCGGATTGCCACCACTAAAGATGTCAGAAAAATCCCCACCTTGAAAATTCTGTCCTCCTTGTGGTGCGCGCATTCCACCGCGTACGAACATATCGCGCGCTTGATCATATTCAGCGCGTTTTTTGCCATCAGACAAGATGTCATAAGCCTCAGAGACCGCTTTAAACTTTTCTTCCATTGCGGCATCACCCTTTGTTTTATCGGGATGCAGCTCGCGCGCTAAAGAGCGGTATTTCTTTTTGATCTCATCGCTGCTGGCAGATTTGCCAAGCCCGAGGATCTTGTAGAAATCCTTTTCGTATAAATCTTTAGCGGCCATTGGTTAATTACTCAGTCGGCGCTTCAGCAGGATCAGTAACTGCAACACGTGCAGGGCGCAGGATACGTTCTTTAAATTTATATCCTGGCTGCAAGATCTTTGTCGCCGTTGCAACTTTTACATCGATGCCGGTGTCGTGCATCAGCGCTTCGTGAATTTGTGGATCAAATTCATCTCCGGCTGTGCCGTACTTTTCCAAACCAAGGCGTGTTGTAATCGCAATGACTTTATCTGAAACAGATTTAAATCCACCAGTTAATTCGCCATGTTCGGTGGCACGGTCAATGTCATCCAAAGTTGCAAGGAGCTCAGTTAATACTGCGCCGATTGCAAGTTCGTGTGCCAAGGCGCGATCGCGTTCTACCCGCTTTCGGTAATTGGCATACTCTGCTTGAAGTCGTTGTAAATCAGCGGTGAGAGCCGCCACCGGATCAGTTTCCTGAACCGGGGCAGCCTCAACTACTTCTTCTACAGATTCAACAACTTCAGAAGTTGTTTGGTCTGTCATTAGTTCGTACCCTCATCAATTACCTCGGCATCTTCGACACCATCTTCAGATGGTGCGCCTTCACCAGCTGCACCTGCTGCTGCATACATCGCAGCGCCAAGTGCTTGGCTAAGAGTTGCTACCTTTTCAGTATTTGCCTTGATCGCTTCAAAGTTTGCACCACCAAGTGAAGTTTTAAGTTCGACAAGTGCCGCCTCAACTTCAACTTTCTTTTCTGCCGCATCACCTTCAGATAACTTTTCTGCATTATCTGCAATGAACTTTTCAGTCTGATAGACAAGTGAATCACCGTTGTTGCGGATCTCTGCTTCTTCGCGACGCTGCTTATCTTCTTCCGCGTGTGATTCGGCATCTGCCATCATGCGATCAATCTCTTCTTTTGAAAGAGAAGATCCGCCACTGATTGTGACTGATTGTTCTTTGCCGGTTGCAAGATCCTTTGCACCAACGTGAACGATTCCGTTTGCATCAATGTCAAAGGTAACTTCAACTTGTGGAACTCCGCGTGGTGCTGGTGCAAGTCCAGTTAGTTCGAACATACCTAGCTTCTTATTGTGAGCGGCCATTTCGCGCTCACCTTGGTAGACCTGGATCTGCACAGCAGGCTGATTGTCATCAGCGGTTGTAAAGATTTCGCTGCGCTTAGTAGGAATTGTTGTATTGCGCTCGATCATCTTGGTCATAACGCCACCCTTGGTTTCAATACCAAGTGTCAGCGGTGTTACATCGAGAAGCAGGATGTCCTTAACTTCACCCTTTAAAACACCTGCTTGCAATGATGCACCAACAGCCACAACTTCATCAGGGTTTACGCCCTTATTTGGCTCTTTCCCACCGGTTAATTCGCGAACTAAATCAACGACTGCTGGCATACGAGTTGATCCACCAACAAGAACAACGCTCTTAATGTTGCTAATTGCGATTCCAGAATCTTTTAGTACCTGCTGGAAAGGCTTCTTGCAACGATCAAGTAGTGGTGCTGTAAGTGTTTGGAATTGCGCACGCGTCATTGTTTCGTCTAAGAAGAGTGGGTTCTTCTCGGCATCGACGGTGATATATGGCAAGTTAATTGATGCTTGCTGTGATGATGAAAGTTCGATCTTTGCTTTTTCAGCAGCTTCACGAATACGTTGCATCGCCATCTTATCTTTAGTTAAATCAATTCCGTTCTTAGAACCGAATGTTTGAACTAAGTAATCAACGAGTGCTTGATCCCAGTCATCTCCACCGAGGTGGTTATCGCCAGCAGTTGCCTTAACTTCGACAACTCCATCGCCGATTTCAAGTAGTGAAACGTCAAATGTTCCGCCACCTAAGTCGAAGACAAGAATTGTTTGTTCGGTATCTGCTTTATCTAAACCGTATGCGAGCGCTGCTGCAGTTGGTTCGTTGATAATGCGAAGAACATT
>CAMAPO010000011.1 GCA_945860245.1 Bifidobacterium breve | reverse complement strand
CGATTTGGCTACTTCTTTCCTACCTTGCAGCTCAATGGCTAAAGAAGTTCAATCAAGGACCTCTGGAATCACTTATGAGTTCTATGACTAGATCTCGATAGCGTTGATGGTTTGCCACAACCGAAATGATCTATCCCATTAATTATTTGCGGGCAATTATGAGGGCAATTCATATTCTTGAGCGTGATCTCACGCATAACAGCGTCGTCTCCGGCTTATAGGGCGACTCTTCTTTTATCGATAGTTACTGCGAGTTACTGGGAATTTATGTAATAATTTGGTAACGGTGGTTTGGTAGTAATTAGGACTTGGTGAAAACCGAGTCCTTTTTGCTGTCTCTAATTAATTTTATCCACAGATGCCATCGCTAAATATATTTGGATAATGGGTAAGCCTTAACTTCGTTCCCGTGATGGGGGCGTGTTGTAATTGGCAGCCTGGTCGTTTACCAAACCATCGGAGCGGGTTCGAACCCCGTCGCCTCCACCACAGTCTTAGTTAGGGCAATTCGATCTATTGGTAATGATCAAAAGAATTGCATTAGCTGTGCATGGGAGGGCCTCGAGAGATTGAGGCCCTTTCTATTTCCCCTTGGGCTTGTTGGGCGGTTTTATGTGTGTTGGCTGTGCGTAATTGTGTATCTTCAATCACTATTCAGTATCGAATTTTTCTCAAATAGTCACCTAAAACTCGTAAATGGTACCGTTTTCCATGCGCACGGTGGCCAAAAGCCTAAATAAATTTGGTGTGAATGGAATTATTCTGATGAAAAAGCTATTGGCTAAGAGTAAATAAGGTCAAGGGATCAAGAAAATGAAGAGAGCGCTTTCTTTACTGCTTGTTGCCACTTTCATGGCGCAGTCTGTACAAGCACAGGCGGCTCCATCGGTATCTTCTGTACAACGTGATATTAACCGTCTTCGAACATTGGCTGCCGAAAAATATGAAGCAGCGAATGAGGCGAAAATAAGAATTAAATCACTTCGACAGGAGATGGGCGCGCTTGAAAAGCGCGAGGCAGTGATTCAAGGAGATTTAGAGATAGCAAGTAAGGTTTTATCAAAAATTGCTATCTCTGAATATCAGGGTGGCGGTTTTGGCAAAACCTTTGAATTACTCTTTTCATCAGATCCAACGCAGTACCTCTCCGATGCCTCGGTGCTCGAGAGTTTTAGTAAAGGATATTCGAAGCAAGTACGTGAATTTGCGGCAACGAAACAAAGAGTCCAAGCCACTCAGTTGGTCATTTCAGATCGAACATCGCTGTTGATTGCCGAGGAGAAACGACTTAATCGCCAAGTGGCTGAAGCAAAGACCGCTTTACTCAAGGCAGAAAAACTTCTTAAATCACTTGCGAAGGCGGATAGAGACCGTCTCCTTCGAGAAGAGGCTGCTCGCGAAAATAAGATACAAAGTGATTCGAAAGGATATGCCGCTTCCTACAAAGGTGACAACACGCGTGGATCAATTGCACTCAAGTTTGCTCTTCAACAAATAGGTGATGTTTATGTCTGGGCAGCTGCTGGCCCAACTAGGTGGGATTGTTCTGGATTAACTATGCGCGCATTCGCAAAAGCCGGCGTCTCTTTACCTCACTCTTCACGGGTGCAAGTAAAATACGGAAAGTCGGTCTCCTACTCGAGTGTGAAGCCAGGAGATCTACTCTTTTTTGGTAAACCAATTAGCCATGTCTCCATATATATGGGCGGCGGAAAGATGGTTCAAGCTCCAAGGCCAGGTAAAAAAGTCGAGGTAGTCCCATTAACGAAAATGTTTGGAAGGAAGCCATTTGTTGGAGCCAGAAGGCTTTGAACTTAATAAAAATGAAAGCACTTGTAGCAGCGACAATTACCACCCTGGCCTCGTCGGTCAAAGTTACCTCGAATTACTTGTTTCTCATTTTCGCATTCATTGCTTCGATGGGCTTCATTAACCAAGCAAGTGCGGAAACCCTTAATTCAGTCTCACACATACATCATGTAAAAGTTATTGAAAAGAAAGTGCTTGTTTTGACTCACGAAGGACTATTTGAGCTAGTTAGTAAGAATGATATGAAGTTGGTTGGAAAAGATAGAATTGATGTGATGGGATTTACAACCTTAGGTAAGGTGTTCTTCGCAAGTGGGCATCCTGCCGCAGGTTCCAAAGCGCCAAACCCAATCGGCCTCGTTAAATCTATTGATGGTGGATTGAGTTGGAAGGCCGTCTCATTGGTTGGGAAGGTAGATTTTCACTTTTTAGAAGGTGCCAGAACTGATTTATATGGTGCAGATTCGCAGAGTGGAGATTTATTGCACTCAGCTAACTCCGGAAAGACCTGGAGTTCTTTAGGAGTAAATACCTTCGCAGATATTGCAGTATCACCTGAGATGTCAGGAATGGCTATAGCGCTGAAGAATTCCGAATTACTCCTTACCGAAAGTGCTTTCAAAACAAGTTCTAAAATTAAGAGCGCTCTTAAATTCACTCAGATTGAGTGGAGTAAATCAGGTCTCTATTCGCTGAGCGGTAATTCGCTCTACAAGTCGACGAACATTGGAAAAACGTGGACCAAGCAGAGCACATTTAAGGGTGCTCCAGGGATTCTGAGCGCTAGTGATCAGATGATGCTGGTAACCGTGGGTTCAGATATCTATACATCAAAAAATGAGGGTAAGAGTTTTAGGAAACTTCCCTAATATAGACAATTTTTATACCTAACAGGTGTGTTAAGGGTGGATAGTATTGGTAAGGCCAAGTTCCTTCTTTACGCTTATTCCACTGAAGTTTTATATCAATCCGTTATATTAGGATTCGACTACGCCCGCATATCACTCCTGGAGGGGTTGTTGATGCAGGTTCGCTGGGGTAATCTCCGTTCAGAAGAATAGTGACCAAGGCCCCTCGTGAATCTTGTTCATCTACTTTTCATATTTTATTCATTTATCAATCACAAAGGAGAGACCTTGAACCTAAAGACTCTGGCTCGACGTTCCACAATTGTGGGAACTATTGCGGGCTTGCTATTGGCAGACATTCTGATCTTCACGGCGCAGGCTGCGCCAAGAACAGTTGTACTTACACAACCAACGCCACTCACAGGCCTAAATAGTTCTGTAACAGAAATGAACTTGGCGACAAACTCCGAAGTTATGTATCCAACCGGGTTCGGTTTCTACTACGCTAATGATGCGAAAAAACTTGTTCCAAACACAAAGTTTGGTACTTGGAAATCCAAGAAAGACTCAACAGGATTCCGAGTTAGCTACACAGTCAAGCCAAACCAAACTTGGAATGATGGAACTCCAATTGATGCCGTTGACTTACTCCTTTCACACGTAGTTTCAAGTGAGAAGTGGTCAATTGATGCTGGATTAGGCGATCCTTCTGCTGGAGTTACTGCATTTGACTCTCTTGGCTATGGTGGTACTTACACCAAGCGCATAAAGTCAACAGTCCTCAGCGATAACAACATGACCCTTACTCTTGTTTACGACAAGGCGTTTGCGGATTGGGATCAGTACGCTCCAGGCCCATTCCCTGTGCACGCTCTTTCGTTACTTGCCGATGGAAAGACAACGCTTGGTACAGATGCTGCAAGTAAAGCAGCAAAGGCTAAGTTCTTGGATGACTATCTGACCAAGGACACCGCTCGCTTCAAGGCCATGGGAAAGATCTGGTCAACGAGCTACAACATTACGACTGTAAACGCCAGCACAAATCCACTTCTGCTTGTAAGCAATGGTGGATTCAAGTTGCAATCTTGTATCGATCAAATTAGCTGTACTCTCGTAATTGATCCTGTTACAAATGGTATGTCAGGTCCAGAGACCACCGAGATCGATAAGATCGTTTACCGCTTTGATATCGCTGATACTTCAGCGCCACAAGCCCTCGCAAATAAGGAAATTGACCTTTATGGAGGTCAAGTAACTGCCGATGGGCTCACTCAACTGAAGGCGATCAAGAATATTACCCTTGACGCTGGTCCACAAACCACATACGAGCAGCTTGCACTTAGAACTGCCGGTCCTAACGATGTGGGAGATTACAAGGGTCCGTTTGCTGGAGAGACCAAGAGGGCACGAGAACTTCGTCGAGCCTTCCTCCTTGCGGTACCACGCGAAGACATGATTCAAAAAATCATTCTTCCAACTGACGTAAGTGCTGTTGTATTGAATTCACGAGTTGTGATGCCTTCGGATGGAGCGGCTTACAAGTCATACATCCTTAACAACGGTGTGAAGCAATATTTTGGTGCTTCCTACACAGCTCGCATGGCTGAAGCAACATCGTTAATGAACAAACTTGTCCCAAACTGGAAGTCAAAGCCTGTTGTAGTCAACTTATTGCACCGCAATAATGCCCGACGCACAGCTCAGTGCCAGTTGTACGCAGCATCTTGGGCAAAGGTTGGCTTTACGGTTGCATGCGGAGGTCGCGCAGACTGGTCTAGCCAGACTTCAAACCTCGAATACGATGCGGGACTCTTTGCTTGGGGTGCTGGTTTGCCAGTGCAAGTAGGCGACTGCGGACAGACCGAATCCGAGTCACCTAACTCAACCTGGGGATGGATAAACCCCGCAATCGACAAGAACTGCTCTGTCCTCAAGGGAGATCCACTTCGAGAAGCTTCAAGAAATCGATACTGGCAAGCCATTGAAAAAGAACAGTCAAAGAATGCCTACACGATTCCTTTGTTCCAGTGGCCAGGTGTGACCGCCATTGCAACAACTCTCAAGGGAGTAAAGCCATCACCAATCACTCCAAACCTAGTTTGGAATTATTGGGAGTGGAGCAACTAATAGAGTTGTTTTAGCGCAAGTTGCGTTAAAAACCTTATTAGAAAGATAGGTGCGCGGGTGCCCCCAATGGGGCACCCTCGCACTTTATCTATATTCACTATCCGACGAACTATTCGGCTAAATGATGATCACTATTATTTGTTAGGAGTTCTTTAAGTCGTGTTGGCATTTATCGGCAGGCGTATTGGCACGCTCTTTGTTATCTTGTTTGGATCAAGTTTTATCCTCTACAACTTAACAGCTATATCCGGAGACCCTCGCGAACAATATAAATTCGCGACTGACGAAAAGTCGCAATCTGCCTTGCGGGCGCTGGTTCGACAATTGGATCTCGAAACGCCCCCACCTCTTCGCTACTTCAAGTGGCTTGAAGGAGTACTTGGCGTATTTTACGGAAAACTGAATTTTGGAGTAACCCGAGATAATGAAGATGTCATCTCAAGACTTTCAGCGGCGATTCCCACCACACTGAAGCTAGTTACCGCCGCTACTCTTACCGCAATATTTTTGGGAATTGCACTTGGTATGGTCACAGCCATAAGGCAATACAGTCGATTTGATTATGTTGTAACTTTTTTCTCTTTCCTGATGTTTTCACTTCCTATTTTCTGGGTTGCAGTATTACTTAAACAGTTTCTTGCAATCGAATTTAACGACTTTCTTGAAGTGGGTTACATAGATATAGGGTGGCGAATTTTAATTGCAGCTTTCACTGCTGTTTTTTGGGCCGGTGTTATCGGTGGATCAAAAAACAGAATTGCAAAAGTTGCTCTATCTGCCTTTATTTTGACTTTCGGCATACTCACGGCGATCGTGGCCTTAAAGTGGTTCTATGACCCTGGCCTGGGACCAATAGTCGTATTCATCCTCTCAGTCGGCATTGCATTTGCAGTAACCGCTATTTCTATGGGCCTTGATAATCGCCCCGCGCTGAAGTCTTCTCTTTCGATTGCGTTGATTACGCTTATCTTGTACTACCCACTTCAGTACGTATTCGATAAATATTCAAGTTGGTTGCTAATTCTCGCTCTTGCAGTACTAACTATTTCTACCGCCACGTTGATTAGCGTTTTGTTTGCGAAAATTGATCGAGGAGCCGTGATTCGCACTTCAGTAATCACATCTATTGGATGTGGACTAGTCGTGATTCTTGATCGTTTGCTAAGCACGTGGAGCGAGTATCTTACTTTGGACGGTGTCAATGGACGGCCAATTCCTACCATAGGCCAAATGAATCCATTATTGACGACTGATGATTTCTGGTTGGTTCAATTAGACACAGTGGTTCACCTAATCTTGCCTACCGTTGCGCTTACGCTAATTTCATTTGCTGGATATATTCGTTTTACACGCGGAACAATGTTGGAAGTACTTAATCAGGACTATATACGCACTGCCAGAGCTAAGGGATTGAGTGAAAGAGTTGTTGTGGTTCGACACGCTTTTCGAAATACGATGATTCCTATAACAACAATTATCGTTGTAGACATTTCAGGCGTCATCGGCGGAGCAATCATTACCGAGCGAGTCTTCGGTTGGTCTGGAATGGGAACGCTCTTCAATAAAGCCATTAGCGGCTACGATTTGAACTTACTGATGGGTGTTTTTGCGGTTACTGCGACACTTGCGGTGTTAGCAAATCTGGTAGCTGACCTCTTGTATGCGGCGTTAGACCCGAGAATTAGAGTGGGTAATAGGCTATGAGAACTTTTAAGAAAAAAACTAGTACTTTGCAGAGCGCTGAAATCGATTCTGCAGAAAATGCCATCGCTAACAGAGAAGTACAGGGCTTAACTCAACGCCAGATTGTCATCCGGCGTTTCCTAAATCACAGAGCAGCAGTCACTTCACTAATTATTCTGACCACCTTAGTTTTATTTGTCTTCACTGGCTCTGGTTTTCACGTTGGGCCTTGGCAAATTCCTGGTTGGTGGAAGCACAATATTGACACTTTAAGTGATCTCATTGTTTGCTCAGAAGGACGACTTGGTTGCCCAACTCTTTCCGTAGTTCCTAAATGGCTTGGTGGGGATGGCATTCGCTTAGGAGAACACCCACTAGGTCAAGATGACATCGGACATGACTATCTTGCGATGGTTTTGCGTGGCGCGCAACGCTCGCTGATGGTTACCTTCATTATCGGTACCGTTGCGGGAATTATCGGAACTGTAGTAGGAGCAATTGCTGGATTCTTTGCTGGTCGTATTGATAACGTATTGATGAGATTCGTAGATTTCCTAATCACAATCCCTTCAATCATCATTGGTTCTGTTATTGGATACCACTTTGGAAATTTAGGCGCTCTCTTTTTAGCATTTTATCTCGGTCTATTTGCTTGGACCGGATTGTCTCGACTGGTTCGAGGTGAATTCCTCTCACTACGTGAGCGAGAATTTGTAGATGCTGCCAGAGTAGCCGGAGCGAGCAACAACAGAATAATTTTCAAACATATTCTGCCCAATGCGGTTGGAGTTATTGTCGTGTCAGTAACCCTGTTGATGTCTGGCGCGATTCTGTTGGAAACCGCTCTCTCGTATCTGGGCTTCGGCGTGATTCCACCAGATGTATCCCTTGGTCTTCTCATCAGTACCTATCAGGATGCGTTTACTACCAGACCATATCTTTTCTGGTGGCCGGGAATAACAATTATCACTATTGCGCTGAGTATTAACTTCATCGGAGATGGCTTGCGAGATGCTTTCGATCCTCGACAGAGAAGAAAAGTAACCCTCAAAGAGCGAAGAGTTAAACTATTCAATCGCCTGATGAGAAAGTCACAAAATGTTTGATTTAACGCAGCGCGATAAGAGCGGCCATTGCAACAATGGCTATAACAGCAGAAGTCCATTCCCGTTTGAATTTTGCAGAGACGCTTTGCCTAATAGAAGTAGGACGAGCTTTAAAGCCTTCAAATCTCGCAGAAGTGAGCAGGTAAGCCGCCCCGGAATCAGATTTGGGGGACTCTCCGGCCTTGATGTTTCCAGTCATACCCAACTTCAGTCCTCGCAAGTCGCTCGAGTGGAGTCTTCTAGAGTGGTATCGCCCAGGAGCTGGAGCAGCCCAAGCATGGATTCGTTTCCCATCATTATTCGTTACGGAGAGGCTAAAGCGAGTATCAATAGATCGTACATCGCTCCAAGAAATCGTATGTCTAGAAATTGGATTAACGATTTCAATTCCCTCGTCAAAGATCACGATTTTTGGTTTATGCATAAGTGCATAGAAAGTAGTAATAGCGAAAGTGGCCCACGCGATAGTAAAGGCAATTTCTTTGGCTCCGCTGGAGACTATGGATTGAAATACCATACCAACAAATATAAAACTCAAGAAGAAAAATCCAGCACTGCTGGCGCGACTTCTGAAAAGTTCAATATTGGAACGGACCTCTTCTTCACTTTTCACAAGAGAAGGTTCTCACAAGTAGGGAGAGTTTGTCTTGTCTGAATCAATTCTTGAAGTTAGAGATTTTTCTGTCGAATTTTGGGTAGAAGGTGTTTGGTACCCGGCTGCTTCAAATATGAATTTTGACTTGAAGCCAGGAAAAGTTCTGGCAATTGTTGGTGAATCAGGTAGTGGCAAGTCAACTACTGCAATGGGACTTATGAGTTTACTCGCACCCAATTCGAGAATGAGCGGGAGCGTAAAAGTTAAAGGTCAAGAGATGCAAGGCGCTTCCGCAAAAGTTCTTAGAAAGTTTCGTGGCAAAGAGGTTGCATACATTTTCCAAGAGCCAATGACCGCATTAAATCCAGTTTATACAATTGGTTTTCAGATTTCTGAGACGCTTAGGGCACACTTTGATTTAGGCCCTACCGAAGCAAAAAATCGGGCTATTGAGTTGCTAACAATGGTAGAAATTCCAGAACCACACATTGCCATTGACAAGTATCCACATCAGCTTTCAGGTGGACAGCGCCAAAGAGCAATGATTGCTCAAGCTTTGGCGTGCGACCCGTCACTACTGATAGCCGATGAGCCAACTACAGCACTCGATGTGACCGTACAAGCTGAAATTCTGGAGTTGATGCGAGGACTTAAAGATAAACTCAACTCTGCGATTTTGCTTATTACACATGCGATGGGAGTGGTCGCTGATTTAGCGGATGACATTCTCGTAATGAAAAATGGAGTTATTGTTGAGTCAGGAACTTCGGAGCAGATTTTTTATAACCCAACACATCCTTATACAAAAGAACTTCTTGCAGCAGTTCCCGTTTTAGGAAAGGGCAAAAAGAGAAATTTTGTAGTTGATACCGCACAACGATCTGAACCGGTATTAAAGATGGAAAATGTAACTATTGAGTACCCAAAGAGAGGGCGCGTTCCGGCATTTACCGCAGTTAAGGACTTTGATTTAGAGATTTATCGCGGTGAGATTGTGGGCTTGGTCGGGGAATCTGGATCGGGCAAGACGACGGTCGGACGCGGCGCGATTGGTTTGCTCCCAATCAAATCGGGAAGAATAGAAATTGTAGGAACTGACATCTCCAATGCAGGCTCAGATCTTCTGAAATCGATCAGGCGCCATACTGGAATTGTTTTTCAAGATCCTGCATCTTCCCTAAATCCCAGAATGCCGATTGGTGAATCAATTGGTGAACCAATTCTTCTTGCAAAAAAAGCAGAAGGTGAAGCCCTCAACAAAGAAGTTGAAGATCTCCTTGAGTCTGTCGAGTTGCCTCGTCATTACAGGAATCGCTTTCCTCACGAGCTGTCTGGGGGACAGAGACAACGAGTAGGTATTGCTCGCGCTCTGGCTCTGACTCCGGACTTGCTTATTGCTGATGAGCCCACATCAGCTCTTGATGTTTCAGTACAAGCCAGATTTTTGGAATTGTTTCTAGATTTGCAGTCAAAGTTGCAATTTGCTTGCCTTTTCATTTCACACGATTTGGCTGTTATTGACATCCTCTGTCATCGCGTCGCAGTAATGCAGGATGGACTGCTCGTTGAGCAGGGAGAAAGAGATAGCATTCTTAAGAATCCTCAACAGGCTTACACTCGTCGACTTATTGATGCTGTACCAGTGCCTGACCCTAGAGTCCAAGCTGAACGTCGCGCACTTAGACTGGGCCTAAAGTAAGAACTGACACTCTCTTATTTAAATTAGGATTTTAGCAGCAACTCTCTCATCGCAGCTATTTCTAACTCCTGAGCGTTAATGATGGAAGCGCTTAGATCTGCAACATCTTTGTTCATAGAAGTTGCAACCTCTTGGGCCATAACAATTGCTCCCTCATGATGCTTAATCATTCCTTGCAGAAAGAGCCGATCAAATTCTTGATCTTTCGCTTCACGAAGATCATTCAATTCACCTTCGCTCAACATCCCATCCATCATATGTCCGGCGTGAGTTGAAACCTTTACTCCGTCCCAACTCTTCATTAACGCAATTTCAGGGGCTTGTGCATCCTTGATTTCTTGAGCAAGTTGTAAGACTTCAGGGTTTGTCGTGTTGAGCAAAGCTATTTCAGACATCTCTATAGCTTGTTCGTGATGAGGGATCATCATCTCGGCAAATGCAATGTCATCTGCGCTGTATTCAGAGCCTGATTGCGACGATGCTGCGCACCCTGACAGTACGAGCGCACCGATTATTGAAAGGAGTAGATTTTTCATTTTCTGACTATCTCTCTAGTAGCGGGCTGAAAGAGGAGACTCTTTCTTTGACTGCTCAGCAGTCTAACTTCCTGGGCTCACCGTTGACATGTTGAAATCTTTTATGACTAGTGGAGGCATAGCCAAATTAGACATATCGCCCGCCCATTCACGTGGTTGAGTCCATTCTGTCGCACCAGCATGCGCTATGCGAGACAGGGCTGAAACAGGTGAGTCATTCCAGCGGAAATTATTAGTCGCACCAACAACTTCGCCGCCCTTGACGTGATAAACACCATCGCGAGTTAAGCCAGTGAGGAGTAATGAGTTTGGATCAACCAACCGGATATACCAAAGCGTTGTAAGAAGCAGTCCGTTATCAACTTTCTTAACTAGATCTTCAAGGGAACCACTTGCTCCATCTACGCTCATAATTAGGTTCTCGCCCAGCGGCGTGAAATCTAGATTAGTTAGCTTTGCCGATGCACGGGTCTGAATCAGGGATTGCAGCACGCCGTCTTTGAGCCAATTAACACGCTTAATCGATTGACCATTATCAAAAACTGAAGAAAATGGTGAGCTTACAGCTGTTGCAACAAAGTTAGCCGCCGGAAGTTGCTTGAAATCTGGATCACTAAAGAACTGCAGTGAAACATTTGCGAGCTTTTCACCAATGCGAGTTCCGCCACCCTTTTTAGAAAATACAGATTGACCTTCATGCGCATCGCGGGCAGTTGATACCCACGTCATGTATGTGAAAATATCTGCGACGGAGCCCGAAGGAAAGATTGTGTCGTAGCGTCCAGCGGGCAGATCCACTTTGGTACCTTGCCAAGTTAAACGTTGACGAATCTGCGCATCGAGATCTGCAACTGATACATCAGTAAAGTCACGAGTTTCAACGCCAGCCCAAGTAGTACGAGAGCGATCATGGGATTTTCCGTTCATTTCTACTCGACCAACTGGTGAATCTTTACGTAAACGTAGACCGCCCTTTGAGCCAACCCAAGTTGTCTCATTTGTGTGCTCGGAATATCCAAAGAGTTCGATTTTGTCAGATACAGCGCGGGAGAACATATCGCCAAGTGCGGGTGCAAATTTTGCAAATACTTCGGGACCAGTGGGAACGTGGGCCGCAGACCAGTTACCAATTGAAACGCTTGTTGCTAGTGGTGCGTAATCATCTGCGGGGCCAGCAGCTTTGGCTGCCGAAATGGCTGCTTCAAGTAGCGCCGGTACATCAGAGAGTGAGACATCGGTGCGGGTTACACCACCAGATGCCATTCCACCGTTGACGGAAATAAAAGCAATAACGGTAACGCTGCGCTCTTGGATAACGCCATTCGTTGTAAGCGTGGTGCCGGCCCAACGAAGGTTGGCTTGAGTTTTATCACGTACTACAACAATGCAGTCATCACAGGTGGCCGCGGAAGTAATCTTTTCAATCAGATCTTGGGCAGAAATCATTTTCCAGCCTCCGCAACAGTATTTAGAATATTTACTTTGTCGAAGATCGCCGATGGGCAACCGTGGCTTACTGCTGCAACCTGACCCGGTTGGGCTTTACCGCAATTAAATGCGCCACCAAGAACATAAGTTGAAGGACCGCCAACTACTTTCATGGAACCCCAGAAATCTGTTGTTGTTGCTTGATATGCAACATCTTTCAATTGACCGACAATCTTGCCATTTTTAACTCGGTGGAATTGTTGACCAGTAAATTGAAAATTGTATCGCTGCATATCAATAGACCAAGAATTGTCACCCTTGATAATGATTCCATTTTCCATAGATGAAACCATCTGCTCATACGTTGGACCAGTTGGATTCGGTTGCAATGAGACATTGGGCATGCGCTGAATTGGAACATGCCCGGGAGAATCAGCAAAGGCGCATCCATTGCTGCGATCACCGTTTACTCTTGCTGCAATGCGGCGGTCTAATTGATACCCGACGAGTATTCCGTCTTTAATAATGTCCCAACGCTGAGCTGCAACCCCCTCATCATCAAATCCGACCGTGCTTAGGCCGTGAGAAGTGCTGCGATCTCCAGTCACGTTCATTAACTTCGAACCGTATTGGAGTTTATTTAACTTATCTGGCGTAGCGAAAGAGGTTCCAGCGTAATTGGCCTCATATCCAATCGCGCGGTCTAATTCGGTTGCGTGGCCAATCGACTCATGAATAGTTAGCCACAAATTTGATGGGTGGATTAATACATCATATCTACCTGGTTCAACTGATGGCGCTGCAACTTTCTCAGCTAATAAAGCAGGCAATTCGGCTATTTCTGTCTCCCAATCCCAATGTTTATTTCCCATCCACTCCCAGCCATAGCCAGCAGGTTGTGCCAGCGTGCGCATGGATTCAAAACCATGTTCTCCAACTGAAATTGCTTCAATTTGAGTTTGTATGCGTACGCGCTGTTGTGTAGTGCTGGTGCCATAAGAATCCACGTAATGCTTTTGTTCTTTGACAAACATAGTTTGCGCAGATGTGTGATTGACCCCAGCACTCTTAAGTAAGCGATTACTCAAGTCAGTCAGACGATCTTTCTTCTCAGCATCGGAAACTGTAAATGGATCAATTTCATAATCTGATACCCAAGTTTGATTTGCATACACGGGCTCAGTAACGAGTGAAACTAATTCTGTTGACAAGGGCTTTGAAGTTTTAGCCATAGCGACTGCGGTCAAAGCTAGCTTTTTTGCTACATCGACCGAAATCTCAGGAGATGAGGCAAAGCCCCAAGCGCCATTAACTATGACGCGCACACCTACGCCAGCAACTGTCTCATCACTTTGAGTTTCGGGGCGAGCATCACGCAAGGAGAGCAACCCGCTACGTGTGCGCTCGATTCGAACATCAACGTGCGATGCACCCTCGTCTTTTGCTGTGCTTATCGCAGCATCGCTAACGGCTGCGAGAGGAAGGGCTAGAAAATCTGAATCTACATTTTTATTCACGCCCCAACCTTATTTCAAATCTGGCTTTTGGGATAGCCTTAAAAAATCAAATTTGCGGGTGATTTTTGCGCGTTTATAAAGCGCTATCCGATCAAGAATTTTTCTCAATGTTTAGTAGAAAACTGATCGAGACAATGGCGATTAGGGTGGCGAAAACCCCACCCACGTACATAGGCAGTCGCAGACTAAAGTGCGCTAAGACCCCGCCCAACAATGAACCGATTGGCATTGTTCCCCATACCAAGGTTCGGCGAGTTCCGTGGATGCGACCGTATAGTTCATTTGGAATTACTGTTTGATAAGTCGCCATCAATAAAATGTTCCACTGTGATAACACAAATCCACCAAACGTTCCCACTGCAACAAAAAAGTAGATATTTGGTGAGAATCCTTGGATGAGTAAGACTGCCGAACTCGCAACTATCGCAAAAGTCATAACTTCACTTCGACCAAACTTACTGGACATTCGCGAGGCAACTAGTGCTCCCGTAAGAGCTCCTAGTCCTTCAATTGCCAGGATAACCCCAAAGTATCGCTCGGGTAATCCCAACTCTTTAATAATAAATAGAACCATGGTTGCCGAGCCCATTGAGTAACAGAAGCCAATGGTTGCGGTCGTAATAACTAATCGTCGTAGCGTTTTTTGATTAAATAAGTATGTGATACCAAATTTCATTTCAGCAACGAAATGTCTTTCGATTTTCTCTTCATCTTCTTTACGAACATCTTGTAAATACTTAATTGGAATTGAAAAGGCAAAGAGCGCAGAAATAGCAAAACCTAAACTATTAATGAAGAACGGCAAGTAGATCGCTAGTGCATAAATAAAGCCACTTATTGGAGCGCCAATAAAGCCCTGAATAATGGTCTCTGAAATCTGGAGTCTGGAGTTACCCTTCTCAAAATCTTTCGCCTCTAGAATTTGAGGGATCAGAGATTGCGCGGTTGTGTCGGCAGCGACTTCGCAGACGCCGATAATGAATGCAGCCGCTAATAGCCAAAAGATAGTTACAAAGTCAATTGCAATAAGCAGGGCTAACACACCAACTACGGCACTTCGGATCGCATTAGATCCGGCCAAGATATATCGCCGGTCTACGCGATCAACCATCACACCAATTGGTATCGCAAAAAGCAGCCAAGGCAGCATGACCATTGCACCAATTGCTGCAATCAAAACTGGACTGTCAGTTAAGGAGATCGCCAGCAGAGGTACTGCCGCGAGCATCACACCATCAGAAAGGTTTGAAACTATACTTGAGGCCCAAATTCGATTAAACGCTGGACCCATGAAAAGAACTTTACTGCACAAGGCATCTTTGCCCAAGGTCGACAAATGTGCGAAGCGTTGATATGAATCTCCTATGATATTCAGATCTCCGATATTCGAACTCAGCCATCAGTACATCGATGATGAAGCCGCTTTTAGCCCCATGGGCTCTACCTTTCTGGGCAATGGATTAAATCAAGACAAGCTCGATGACTTTTCAATTGCCGGTGCTCAGAAATTTGCAAATCTCACCCGGGTGACATTGGCAAAGTTAATTGCACTGAAACCAATAGATGACATTGATCGCATTGCACAGACCGTTATGCAGGAGCGTCTCGAATCCTCACTAGCATTACATGAGAGCCAAGAGTCTTTTGTCCTATGGAATGTAGTGACTTCTCCACCATCAGATATTCGTTCGATATTTGAATTGATGCCAAAAGCGAGTGATCAAGACTTTGACAACATTGCCAAGCGTCTGGCTGCAGTAGGAGCTTCGTATAAGTCTTGGACTGGTGCGATTATGGAGATTGCAAAGAGCGGCAAAACAACTGCGCAACGACAAGTTCGTGGAGTTATGGCTCAGCTAGAAGGTTATGCAAATGGTGGATTTAGCGCGATGTGCAAGAATTTTGATCCAGCCGGTAAATATCCTGCAATCCACGCAAATGCAAAATTAGCAGAGAAAGCAGCCGCTGAAACTGTAGCGTTTCTCAAAAATGAATATCTACCAATTGCAACACCTAGCGATGCTGTTGGATCTGACCGCTATGCGGTGTGGGCAAGGTATTTCACTGGAGCAAAGCTAGATCTGCGCGCCACATACGAATGGGGAATTGCTGATCTGAAAGCGATAAACAAGCGCATGTGGGAGATTGCCGAGTTAATTAAGCCTGGCGCAAAGACGCTTCGCGAAGTCGCTGATCACCTAGATCATGATCCTAAGTATGTAATTAAGGGTGCCGATAATGTAATTAAGTATTTGCAAGATTTTACAGATGCGGCTATTGAACGCATGGATGGCGAATATTTTGAAATAGATGATCGCATCAAAGTGTGTGAAGCCCGACTTGCACCCGAAGGCAGCGCATCGGCTGCTTATTACAACTCACCTTCAGAAGATTTATCTCGCCCCGGAACAACTTGGATTCCAATGTTGGGCAAAGATCAAGTCAGCACGTGGCATTTAGTTTCTACTTGGTATCACGAAGCGGTTCCGGGCCATCACTTGCAAATTGCAACCGTTGCAATTGAGAAGGATCGTTTGTCACGTTTTCAAATTAACGGCACTTGGATCAGCGGTTATAGTGAAGGTTGGGCTTTGTATGCTGAACGCTTCATGAATGAACTTGGAGCCTTTGATGAACCAGGAATTGAAATGGGCTATTTATCTGCCCAGGCTCTACGTGCTGCACGGATAGTTGTAGACATCGGAATACACCTTGGATTTACAGATTTCGAAGGAAATGTTTGGAACGCAGAGTCAGCACGCAAGCTGCTAAATGAGCAAGCTCTCCTTGATGAAGATCATTCACGTAGCGAAACAGATCGCTATCTCGGATGGCCAGGCCAAGCAATCTCTTACAAAGTGGGAGAACGTGTATGGATGAAAGCGCGTGAAGATGCAAAAGTGCGACTTGGTGCAGCTTTCTCATTAAAGAAATTCCATACTTATGCGCTCAAGATTGGCCCAATGGGACTTGATCCATTTGCGACCGAAATCGAATCTTGGAATGGAAATTAATTAAAAATGACAATTGCACTTGATCGGCTGCTAGCTCATATGGCTTGGGCAAATCAGAAGACAATCGAACACTTGCAATCTCTCCCTGAAGAATCCCTAAAGGCATATGCAACTAATCCAGAATGGCACGTTGCAGAAATTATTTATCACATAGTTGATTCAGGTGATCACTATGCATTCCGCATAGGTGGGATGCCAGCGCTAACACAGCCAGGAGATCCTTGCATTGATGAAGTGAAGGGGTTATCAGACCTTGCTCGGCTTAAGGAACAAGCAGTGATTGTGGATAAGGCTCTCTCAGATTGCGTGAAATTAGATGATATTCAAATTGAATTCGTAAATGCCGAAGATAAATTAGTAAAAAGGTGGCGCTCGACAATATTGTCACAATCAATCCATCACGCCACCGAACATCGCGCTCAGATTGCTTCTGCTTTAGAAGCGAAAGGGTTTACGCCAGTCGACCTTGATGAATTAGACCTCTGGGCCTTCGAGATTGATACAGAGTCTTAGGTTTACTTACTGTAGAAGCCACACGCCCGCAGTTGCGCTCTTAGAATCTATTTTAATTTTCGCCCCCTAAACCAGTCTCTGGGGCGTACCAGCATCTGCCTAGTGTATTCGCTATTCTTTTCACATTAAAGAGGGTGCTACTTAGAAAGAGGAATTGGTGTTAGAAGCGATTTTTCTAGGCGTGCTACAAGGCCTTACTGAGTTTCTGCCAATCTCATCTAGCGCACATATTCGCTTCGCGGGAGAAATATTTGGCACCAATCAGGATCCAGGTGCAACCTTTACGGCAATTACACAAATAGGAACTGAACTTGCAGTATTGATCTACTTTAGAAAAGACATTCTGCGAATTATTAAAGCTTGGTTAAATCAGATCAGCCGCAAGCACTTGGAAAGTTCTGAGAAGAACGATGCCCGAATGGGATGGTTGATAATTGTTGGCACACTTCCAATTGCTGTACTCGGTTATTTGGGTCAAGATGTGATCAGGAATGATTTCCGCTCACTTTGGTTGATCGCATCAGTAATGATTATCTTCGGTGTCATTCTTGGAATTGCAGATAAATATGGAAAAGTCGAAAGAGAATTACATCAACTGACCCCGGTTCACGGAGCCCTTTATGGGTTGGCTCAATCATTAGCACTGGTGCCAGGAGTATCAAGATCTGGTGCAACTATCGCGATGGGTCGTTTCCTTGGTTACAGCCGAGAAGCGGCGCTGCGTTACTCATTCTTGTTGGCACTTCCAGCGGTCTTCGGTAGTGGATTTTATGAACTGAAAGGTGCTATCGGATCTGATGCAACGGATCAGGCATTTAGCCTCCCTGAGACAATGGTTGCAACAGCGACTGCATTTGTAATTGGTTACGCCGTGATCGCCTGGTTATTGAAATTTGTAATGACTAGAAGCTTTGCACCATTTATTTACTACCGAATTGGGCTTGGCACCGTGGTTTTAGTAGCGCTGGCAACTGGAGTAATTGGTTAACAACCCTAAATCTCGAGTTTGTAACCCAGTCCACGAATCGTGTGAATCAACGCTGGATTAGCCGGATCGGATTCGATCTTCGCACGCAGACGCTTAATGTGGACATCCAAAGTCTTGGTATCTCCGTAGTAATCATTGCCCCACACACGATCAATTAATTGACTTCGGGTTAATACCCGCCCACTGTTGCGCATTAGGTATTCAAGAAGTTCAAATTCCTTTAGCGGAAAGGAAACTGCGATCGAATTAACGGTTACTTGATGTTTATCAAGGTCCATCCGGATTGGGCCCACTGCCAATTCATGGCCATCATCGGCTGGATGAGAATCCGTTGAGTTGCGACGCATGACTGCCTTTATGCGAGCGAGAAGTTCGCGCGATGAATATGGCTTTGTTACATAATCATCGGCACCAAGTTCTAGCCCAACGACCTTATCAATTTCAGAATCTTTTGCAGTCAACATAATTATTGGCACTTGCGAGGTGGAGCGAATGACCCGGCAAACTTCAGTGCCGGATACTTCAGGGATCATTAGATCAAGGAGTATCAAATCTGGTGAGAATGAGTTAAATGAATCGATAGCTTCCTTACCGTTTACCGCTACTTGCACCTCATAACTCTCTTTCTTCAAGAGATAGGCAAGGGCATCCGAAAATGAGATCTCATCTTCAACTATAAGTACTTTTGTCATTTGTCATCCTCGTTTTGCGATTGGATTGGAAGGCGAATGGAGAAGGTACTACCAACATTTTCCGAACTCCATACTGAAATCTCACCACCATGTTTGGTGATGATGTGTTTAACGATTGATAGACCTAGCCCAGTACCGCCAGTTTCGCGTGATCGTGCAGGATCTACACGATAGAAGCGTTCGAAAATTCGGTCGACTTCTGCCTCGGGGATACCAATGCCTTGATCTGCCACAGAAATAGTGATGATTTCATTTTCAATTGAAGTGCTAACGGCAACCTTTGTTTCGGCAGGAGAGTAATTTATGGCGTTTTCAATTAAGTTATGGATCGCCATAGTCAGTTGGTCGCGATCACCAAGGAGCGCTCCATCATCAGAATCTTGAAAAGTCAGTGTGATCTGTCGCGAATCAGCGGTTGTGCGGCATTGATCTAGCGCTTCTTTAATTATGTCGTCGGAAGAAAGTAGTTGTGGTTCTCTAAGCGGATCAGAGTCTTGGACTCGCGATAACTGAATGATCTCTTGGACTAAGTCGGTAAGTCGTTTAGATTCAATCTGCATGCGAGCAGCAAATCTTGAAACTGCTTCTGAATCATCTTTTGCTCCCAACACTGCTTCGCTGAGTAAAGAGAGCGCACCAATTGGAGTTTTCAATTCGTGTGAAATATTTGCTACAAAATCACGCCTCACATCATGAACTCTTTGAGCTTCACTCTCATCGCGAAGTAAAACTAAGACGAGTTCACCTTCAGTTAAAGGAATTAAAGTCACGGTAATTTCGCGCTTTCCTTCACCAATTGGACCTCGTGCAATTTCAATTGTTCCGGTCTGTTTTACATTTGTTCGGCGAACTACGCGTATCGATGCAAGTAATTCTTCACTTTGAATTCGCCCGTCCCGCAGAATTCCCAGTTGTTCTGCCTCAGGATCAATAAATATTGCGACTTCACCGGGGGCGATAACTAGGCTGGCTCCATCTAGTTGGTTAAGGACGTTGATAAGCAAAAGGGGTAGTTCGCGCTGGCTTTGAGCCTCATCTGCCTTAGCGCGGCGCCACATACCCAAACTCTATAGCCACAAAGGTCCAGTTCACCTTCCGTTCACCTAACGGTGGGACTCCGTTAATGCATTGCGCCTAGCGTCTAGTCATGCCTTTAATCAGATCAGTATTCCAGGACGAACTCGATGGCGTTTCACAAACCCTCTTTGAATTAAGCGTAATGGTTTCCGACTCAATGGCAAAAGCTACGCGTGCGCTTATGAGTAAGAACCTTTCGCTCGCCGAAGAAGTTATCACTTTCGATGAAAAAATTGACACGGTGCAGCACGATTTAGATGCGCGCATTATTGACATTATCGCCAGACAACAACCGGTCGCCTCAGATCTACGTGCACTAGTTACTGCACTTCGTATGTCGGCAGACCTTGAGCGAATGGGCGACTTGGCACACCACGTAGCCAAAGTTGTAAGACTGCGACATCCAGCAGCTGCAGTACCAGATCAACTTTTGGAGCTTATCGAGTCTATGGGAGTAACCGCGGAAAAGATTGCAGCAAAAACTGGAGTAGTAATATCAACGCGCGACACAGTACTTGCGGCGCAAGTTGAAAAAGATGATGATGAGATGGATTTGCTTCACCGCCAATTAATTTCAGTTTTGATTGCACCCACCTGGCAGCACGGCGTAGAAACTGCAATTGATCTAACTTTGCTTGGTCGTTACTACGAAAGATATGCAGACCATGCTGTTTCAGTTGCACGAAGAGTTATTTTCTTGGTGACTGGAAGATTTGCTTAATATGACGACAGCAACGCTAATCCCAAATCCTCGGGAAATATCTACCGAGCCTCGTCGCTCCGACAAAGTTTTCCGTGGAGTAGTCACAGGTGGCGGGCTTTCTTCTCTGATAGTTCTGGGATTGATAGCGGTTTTCTTGGCATACCGTGGATTTGAAGTATTAAGAGAAGAGGGTTTGGGATTCATCACCGGCGCTGATTGGTCAGTTACCTTGGATGAGTCAGCCAATGTTGTGGAGAGCAATTTTGGCCTTTCAGCTATGTTGGTTGGCACAATTCTTTGCTCGTTAGTCGCCGTAGTCATCGCTGTTCCGATCTCAGTCTTTTCAGCACTTTACTTAAACTTTTACGCACCAGGATGGCTTAAGAAAATTCTTGTTGCGGTAATCGACATGATGGCCGCTTTCCCCTCGATCCTCTTCGGTATTTGGGGCTTCTTGGTATTGATGCCAAGTGTTGAATACTGGGGGAAGTTAATTAACAGGTACTTTGAGTGGATTCCAATATTCGAAGTTGAACCTTACTTCTTCGCGCGCTCACCATTTGTCGCAGGTGTTGTACTTGCAATCATGATTATTCCGATCATTACATCGGTTTCACGGGAAATTTTTGCGCAAGCGCCTTTGGATCGTATTCAGGCAGCGTTTGCACTTGGTGCGACTCGTTGGGCAATGATCAAAGCCGTTGTAATCCCACATGGTCGCAGCGGTGTCGTCGGTGGAGCAATGCTCGGACTCGGTCGCGCAATGGGAGAAACAGTCGCCGTTTATACAGTATTAAATATTGTTTTCCAGATTAATTGGCACATTCTTCTTGGAGCCGGCGGAAACGTTGCCTCGCTAATTATTTTAAAGTTTGGTGAAGCAAGTGCATATGAGATCAAGGCACTCATGGCAGCTGGCCTAGTTTTATTCTTGTTAACACTTGCGGTAAATGCCACTGCCAACGTAATCGTCAAGTCCACTGGGAAGTCAGGACGATGAGCACTGTCGCCGTCCCAACAATGCCTTGGGCAAAAAGCCCACAAGATCGAATACTTGGAGCCTCCTTTTTATTTGCTGCAATTGTTTTTGCATATTTCTTTGTAGCAGCAACTGAAATGAAGGGAAAGCTAGCTTACGCATTTATCTTCTTTGTAGCTTATGGCGTAATCACCTCAACTTTTTCATTTATAAATCGCGGCCCTCAGGCGGCAAAAGATTCATTTGTTAGTACTTTGGTGGCGCTAGGTGCTGTTGTCACAGTAATCCCTATTGCAAGTATTTTATTTACAGTTCTGCAAAAAGGCCTTCCTGGATTACACCTTGGAATCTTAAGCAGTGATATGTCCATGGCTACGCCAACCGACCCGATTCCGACTGGTGGACTTCTTCATGCAATGACCGGAACGCTTACCTTGGTTGTGCTTGCGCTGATCATGAGCGTTCCGATCGGAATTCTTACCGCGCTGTACCTAACAGAAATTAAAGGAAAATTTGCTGGACCAATTCGCTTCTTGGTTCAGGCAATGTCAGGCGTTCCTTCAATTATCGCTGGATTGTTTATTCTCTCCGCAGTGCTTTATCCAATAACTAAAGGTTACTCCGCCTTGATGGGTGCACTTGCTCTGACTATTTTGATGATTCCGACGATTGCTCGCACATCAGAAGAAGTTTTATTGCTGATTCCAAATGAATTGCGTGAAGCTGGAACCGCACTGGGAGGAACCCAGTGGCGCACAGTTGCCATGATCGTGTTGCCAGCGGCACGAAGTGGGCTAATGACTGCGATTATTTTGGGTATCGCGCGTATTGCTGGCGAAACCGCTCCTCTTCTTCTGCTTACTGGTGGTGGAGATAAAGTAAATCCAAATCCATTTAGCGGTTCAGTTGGTTCTCTGCCTTATTACATCTGGAAGTCATTTAACGCCGGTTCTCCTGAAGCGATCACTAGGGCCTGGGCTGGACTACTCGTTCTAATGATTTTAGTTCTTATCCTCTTCATCGCCGCTCGTGCACTCTCTAATAGAAAGATGTCAAAGTGATACAAACTCCTGAAAGCGAGAAAGCAATGTCATCAACCCAACCGAGTTCATTGGCCAGCGTTGCCAACGCTAGAGTCGAGCGGAGCAAGGCAAGTACTGCAACGGGAACAGGGCTAGAAGCGCGCGGAGTGCACGCGTGGTTTGGCAAGAATCACGTCTTGGCCGATATTAACCTTGAATTCGCAGCTGGTTCTGTCACCGCTCTAATTGGCCCATCCGGCTGTGGTAAGTCAACTTTTATCAGAACAATGAACCGTATGCATGAATTTATTCCAGGTGCAGCAATGGCTGGACAAGTTTTGTTAGATGGAAAAGATGTTTACGCACCGGGAGTGGATGTAACTAAGATTCGCCTGCAAATTGGCATGGTTTTTCAAAAGCCAAACCCATTTCCATCAATGACTATTGGTGAGAATGTGCTATCTGGTTTGAAACTAGCGCAGATTAAAGTAGCGAATAAAGATGAATTGCTTGAATCTTGTCTAGTTCGCGCCGGTCTTTGGAATGAGGTAAAAGATCGCCTTGATGCACATGGTGGCTCTCTCTCAGGCGGGCAACAACAGCGCCTATGTATCGCTCGCGCCTTAGCGGTGAGCCCGCAGGTTCTTTTAATGGATGAGCCTTGTTCAGCTCTCGATCCTGGTTCAACCCTGCGTATTGAGGAAACTATCCGCGAACTCTCTGATTCCATGACGATTATCATTGTTACCCACAATATGCAGCAAGCGGCGCGAGTTTCTGATTACACCGCCTTCTTCTTATCTGATGGCGGCCCAGGTGAAATGATTGAAGTCGCCCGCACTAGCGAAATATTCTCGCAGCCAAAGGATCAGCGAACTGAAAATTACGTCACCGGCCGCTTCGGTTAGCCGTTACCTGTTGTTCACCTAAAGGTCGGGCAACGTTTGCCTTAGGGGCGGATTTTGTTAACCACGACTGCCTAGTTTTATCCTGAAGTACACATATCTCAACTAAGGGGAAAATTAATGAAAGTTTCAATGCTTGCAAAATCTGCAGCAGTTGCACTTGTTTTCGGGTTGGTCGCCTCGACACCAGCTCACGCAGTAGACCTACAGGGTTCTGGCGCGTCATTTCCAGCGCTAATAATTGAAGCTTGCAAAGCTCCATTTGCTACAGCATCATCACATTCATTTACATATGCTTCATCTGGATCAGGAACTGGCCGCAGCAACTCAGATAAATCAATTGGCGATTTTTGGTTCTCTGATGCAGCACACACAGCAGCTACAAAGCGCTCCAGCGTTATTCACGTGCCGGTAGTTGCAGCACCAATCGCAATTCTTCACAATCTTCCATCACGTAAGACACTAACTCTCTCTGCAAACACAATTGCAGGAATCTTCGCCGGAACAATTACACGCTGGGATGATCCAGCGATTGTTAAAGATAACAATCGTGCGTTTAATAAGGTTACTTACAAGACTAAAAACGGAGAAATCGTAAAAGATTCAAATGGTAAACCAATCGTTTCTAAGACAACTCCATCAACTACTGTCTACAATCTTCCAAACAAGCCAATCAAGGTTATTTACCGCTCAGATTCTTCAGGAACTACTGAAAACTTCACTAACTACCTGAACAAGTCTGCGCCATCTGTTTGGACTAAAGTGAAGGCTTCAGTATTTACCTCATCATTCCCTGGAAATATCAATGCACCAGAAAACTTGGGACGCATTGTAGGAGCATCATCTTCTACCGGTGTTTCACAGCTTGCCGGAAAGACTCCTTACTCAATTACTTTCGCTGAAGTCAACTATGCTGCTGCGAATAGATTGAAGGTTGCAGATGTTCTAAATCCAGCCGGTAGTGCAGTAACGCCAGGCTCTGTAACTACTTCTGCGTTCCTATCACAAGGAGCCATGGATGCTAATGGAATCATGACATTCGATTATGCAACTAAAGAACCAGGTGCGTACACACTCGGTATCGTTTCTTATATGTTGGTAGATACTTCATACCCAGATAAGACTCGCGCTGCAGCAGTTAAGGCGCTTGCAACGTACTTACTCTCACCAGCTTGTGCTAAGGACAAGGGTTCAGATCTTGGATTTAGCGTTATCGATGGTGAATTCAAGAAGAAAGCCGAATCACAGATTGCAAAGATTGGTTAATTTTTAACCTATCCATCCACGAGGGGGGAACGGCCAGGGAAACCTGGCCGTTTTTCTTTCCCCTAAACTTAACTAATGCAGATTCGTATGGCAGTGCCGGCTGATGCCGATGATATCCATCGCTTGATTTACGAGCTTGCCCTTTATGAAAAAGCGCCCGAACAAATGGTTGCCACAATAGATCAAATCAATACCTCGCTCTTTAACGCAAACCCTGTTGCTTTCTGTCACGTGGCAGAAGTCGATGGCAAGGTTGTTGGCATCGCACTCTGGTTTTTAAATTACTCAACTTGGCTGGGCATAGCTGGAATCTACCTAGAAGATCTCTTTGTACAGCCCGAATATCGCGGCCACGGAATTGGTAAAGGTTTTATGCAAACCTTGGCCGCCCTTTGCGTAGAACGCGGCTATGAAAGATTTCAGTGGTGGGTACTTGATTGGAATACGCCTTCGATTGATTTCTATCAATCACTCGGGGCAGTGCCGATGGATGAGTGGACGGTATTTAGACTTTCGGGCGATGCCTTAAAGAAATTTGCTAGCGAAGGCTGACTACCCGAAAACTTTCCAGAGTTGGATCTGTTGCATAGGCAATGCGAACACCAGCTTTTTGTGAGGTAATCAAACCGTTGACTATCTGTTCGGTTAGAACTTCACCGGGTGCCACAACGGCAACACCTGGGGGATAAGGCGCAATTAAATCTGCTGAGGTTCGGCCAATCGCAGCAAGTGCGCTAACTAGCTCGGTATCTGCAAAGTAGGCATCGCGCATAGATATTGCGACTTGCGGGATCACCGACCAGCTAAGTGCGGTTGCACTTGCGCGCGGTGTACCGGCAACTGACTTTAATATTCCGATCAAGACGCTTGCTAACTTTTGAAAATCTTCTTTGGTGTCAGCCAAGGTGGCGAGAAATACCAAGGTATCTCGATCAGCCATCTCAACTCGTATGCCTTGCTCGATTAATAAATTTTCAATCTCGACACCAGATGCACCAAGTTGATTAGCTCGCAGCACAACCTTGGCTGGATCAAATCGTCCTGCGGGAAAGTCGCTGGAATTTAAGAAGATAGGCAGGTCGAAATTAGCTTGTACTGCCGCTTTAAATTCAGCGATATTTGCAAGTAGCGCACCTAAGAGTTCTGGCCCACGAGTTTGCAGAAGAGCGCGCACGGCATCAATAGATGCCAGCGGTGCACCGGCAGGAGATGTTGTGTGTGTTGTTTCAAAGCTCTGCTCAAGGCGATCGGCGCTAAGTAAGTTGGTGCGGGCAAGTAAGAGCGCTGATGCGCTGTAACCCGGAAGTGCTTTATGAACGCTAGTAATTAGCGCATCGGCGCCCAGCTGCATCACGTGTTTTGGCAGGTCAGGATGAAATCCAAAGTGCCCACCCCATGCTGCATCGACAATGACCGGAATCGAACTTTCGTGAGTTCGCTTAATTAAGGGCGCTAGATCAGAAATAACTCCTAAGTAACCAGGTTCAGTTAGCAATAACGCAATTGGTTTTTCGGCCAAAGCCCGTTCTACTTCAGATAGCGGAATGCCAAGTGGCACCCCAGTGCTGGCATCTATCTCGGGGGTTAGCCAGATTGGTTCTAATCCTGCTAAAACGAGAGCGCTTAAAACGGAACGGTGTGCGGTGCGACTTAAAGCGACTTTATCTCCTGGTTTTCCAAGGGCGAGAATTACCGCTTGATTGGCATGTGTGGAACCGCCGGTGGAGAAACGCGCAAAATCCGCGCCCCACAATTGCGCAGCAAGTGATTCAGATTCCATTAATACCTGATTGGTTAATTTAATTTCATCTAAGCCGCCATAAAGTGGAATATCTGCATCGACTACAGCGCCAAGACCTTGATCGATCTGCGAAGCGCGCTGCTTATGGCCAGGAATTGTGAAAGGTGTGAGATTGCCTTCAAAGTAAGACAGGTAAGCATCAAGTAGCGGAGCGCTGCTGCGCAATTGCGAGTTGATCTTCACATGCTGAGCCTAACTCGTAACGGCGTAGAAGTTAAAAAGTAGGCTCTATAATTTCACTATGACCTCAAAGGACCCTCTGCCGCAATCACGTCACTTAGCCACTGCTATTCCGGGGCCAAAGTCACTTGAGTTAATCGCGCGACGTAAAGAGGCAGTATCTGCAGGTCTGGGCATGGCGATCCCAGCGTTTATCGAACGCGGCGAAGGCGCTATCTTGCAAGATGTTGATGGCAATCGAATTATTGATTTAGGCGCCGGTATTGGCGTTGTAAATGTTGGAAATGCCGCGCCTCGTGTTGTGGAACGCGTAATTGAAGCAGTACAAGCTTTCACTCACACCAACTTCACGACTGCGCCATATATGGGTTACGTCGAAGTCTGCGAAGCGCTCAACCGCATCACACCAGGTACATTTAAAAAGAAATCTATTTTGCAGAACTCGGGTGCAGAAGCAGTTGAGAATGCGATCAAAATTGCTCGCCACGCAACTAAGCGTCCAGCGGTAATTGTCTTTGAGCACGCCTATCACGGCCGTACCAATTTAACTATGGCGCTAACTGCAAAGAATGTGCCTTATAAAGAAGGCTTTGGTCCTTTCGCTTCTGAAATTTATCGCATGCCGATGCCGTACTCATTCCACTATGAGGGAAACCTCGCAACAATGGCGCAAGATTATTTGGAGCAAGTAACTTCAAAGATTGAGAAAGAAGTTGGCGCACATAACGTTGCCGCAATTTTAATTGAGCCAATCCAAGGTGAAGGTGGATTCATTGTTCCACCCAAAGGATTCTTGCCAGGTCTATCAAAATTTGCTACCAAGAACGGCATCGTATTTATTGCAGATGAAGTGCAGACTGGTTTTGCCCGCACCGGCCAAATGTTTGCCTGCGAAGATGAAGGCGTTGAGCCAGATATGATCGTGACCGCAAAGGGAATTGCTGGTGGCTTGCCACTTGCCGCAGTTACGGCGCGTGCAGAGATTATGGATTCATCTCACGTTGGTGGTCTTGGCGGAACTTATGGCGGAAATCCAATTGCCTGCGCCGCAGCGCTCGGTGCGATTGCAACTATTGAAGAAGATAAGTTGGCCGATCGCGCCCTACATATCGGAGAGATTTTAACTACTTCGCTAAATGCCCTCGCCGCTAAATATCCGATAATTGGTGAAGTCCGTGGGCGCGGAGCGATGCAGGCTATTGAACTCGTCGAAGCTGGCACGAAGAACCCAAATCCAACAGCGATGGCTGCCGTGATCAAGTATTGCCAGAGCAAAGGCGTGCTGATCCTTACCGCTGGCATTTACGGCAATGTAATTCGCTTCTTGCCACCGATCGTTATCTCCGATGAGCTCTTGAAGGATGCCCTTGGAGTTCTAGAAGAAGCTTTCGCTAGCCTCTAAATTCACCTACCCGTCTCACCCCTATAGGGTGATTTCTACTAGCCATAACCAGCCCTAATGCATCACCCTTAGGCGTGGCCAAAGTAGGGGTAGCGCAGTCGAGGGTGATACCTGCCGCCAATCTTTCACGGACGCTGCCGCCTGTGCCGCCGCCAAATTTCATTTCGCGAAAAGAAATCCTGGATGGCGTTGAAATAGATCAAGCCGGAATCACCTTAGTTGTTGCACCTGCCGGGTACGGGAAAACTTCATTGGTTGCCGAATATATTACAACGCTTGAGCATCCAGTCATCTGGCTAAGTTTCAACGATTCAGATGATACAAAATCTTTCAAATCAAACTTTCTCCAAGCGGTTAGAAATGTAATTCCAGAATTTGGAAAGTGGTTTTCAAGTAGCCAAGTTTTAACAACGGCAGAAATCATGACCGAAGTCTTTTCAGAACTTGGTTCATTTGGTGGTCACTTCGTTTTAGTTTTAGATGATGGTCGCGCAAGTACTGGTGATGCTGCGCCTCTGGCTAATCACCTCTTTAGTACTCTTCCGAAAAATGTGCACGCAATTATTTTGCGCAGGGCGATACCTTCAGAAACGTTTGTGCAGCTTAAGGCGCTTAGTAATCGACAAGTTATTGATCAGAACAAGATGAAATTCAGTGAGGAAGAAGTTTCTATAGCCGCATCCATTGTGGGTGTTAATATTGAACGCCCTGAATATCAAAAAGTGTTAAAGAAGTTAAATGGTTGGCCAGCAGGAGTACAACTGACCCTAAGTAATATTTCGCGAGGGTGGGAAGCTTCATCAAGTGCTTCAGAAGAAAAAGTTAGTTCTAGCGGAACGAAATATTTGGTCGAAAACCTTCTTTCCACGCTAAAACCCGCTGAGCGTAAAATTCTAGAATCACTGGCTGTAGTGGAAGAATTTTCAATCGAAGAGGCAGAGATTATCTTGCAAGCCAATTTTTCATTGAGTAAATTGAATCGCTTCGCGGTGGACGGCTTATTCCTGAAATACAGCAGCGAGCCGATTAATAAGTACTCGTTTAACACGATCGTTAGAACTGGTTTGATTCTAAATCCCACGATTGCAGATAAAGAACTACGGCAGATTCACCAGCGACTATGCGATCATTTTGCAGATCGTGGGTCATATTTAAAGGCGCTAGAACATGCAAAGTTTGCAGGAAGTCCAGAAGACTATAGACACCTTTTTAGGCACGGTATGCGCCAATTAATCGCTATTGGTCGGGGAAAAGATTTATTGCGTATGGCTGAGCTAGTAGGAGATGCCACAACGACTGGAGTGCTAAAGCGGCAGACTGTAGAGCTGATGGGGTTAACCGCAGATTTTCAGTATTTGGCTGCGCAGAGCCTGATGGCGGAAATGCTCTTTACTTCACGCGGAACTAATATTGAAAACTTTATAAAGAAGTTCACTTCAGCGGTAAGTGTTTACATTGACTTTGCTACTGGTCTTACTGAGCACCTAGAAGATCATATTGCAATCGTTTTGGGTGCAACATCTGAAGAGTTAGATTTAGCTGCAATTGATAAGATCTCAATTTTACGCATTTCGGCAGCTAAAGAAATTATTTACGACAACGCCGATAATCTAGTCGGTATTCAAAAGCAGGCGCATGAGTTGGCGAAAGATGACTCAACTCCCATGGCTCTCTATTTCATCAGCGCAATTGATGCCTGCGCTCTGCTAAATAGCGGTGAGTATAAAGAGGCCTACATAGTCGCAAACAACGTCATTGCTCACGCGGAACGTGAAGGATTTTCTGGAATTTTCGGGGCGCTAGATGCGATGTATGTAAAAGCTCGCTGCCTACTGGAGTTCTCACAAGTTGAAGAATCTCAGAAAGTTTTTGCGCAAATAAAAGTTTTGGCAGAGTCTTGGAAGCAATACACCTGGGTTTACCTTGCGGAAAGCTTTTTAGCACGAGATTTTGCGCTGGCGGGAAATTCAACAGCGGCATTGGATATTGTGCGCAGTGAGCGAGAACGAGCATTAGCGCTCTCCTTTAAAAATGGGCTTAATATTTATTGTGACTTAACCGAACTCTTTATCAGATACACAATGAAGGATTGGGACAGGGTCGGAGTTCTGCTTGGCCGGTTACCCGATTTCCTCTTAGTTCAGAGAGTACGAGCAATTCACGACTTTGAATTGGGCAAGAAATCCACCAGCTTCGTCGTGGCCGATCTGCCTGAGCGAACAGCTACACAACAGATATATAAGTTAATGGCCCAAACCGATCAGAATATAGATCGTGAAAAAGTTGCTCTGCAATTGATGGGCAAAGCCCTGGAGATTGGTGCACGAGTTGGGGCGAGAGAGACTTTTCTTCGCCAAGATGCTTCACTTTTAAGCTTAGTAATTCGAATCGCTGGAGAAAAACCCACGGTATATCTTGAGGATCTGGCTTCACAAATAACATCCAGGTTAAAGTCTAGAAGTGAGAATTTGTTGGGGCTATCAGCAGCGCTGACTAAGCGTGAGCTTGAGATATTGCGGCACTTGGCAACTGGGATACCGATTAGTGCGATCGGCACAACGCTACATATTTCACAGAACACTATGAAGACCCATTTGAAAAATATCTACCGCAAAATTGGCGCTGGCGGGCGAGATGAGGCTGTGGCCAAGGCGAAGAGCCTTTATCTGCTGTAAAAATTAGGCGGGCTTATACTCAGGCTATGGATTTAGAGCTGCTCGTAGCCATCCTTGATTTAGCAGGTACCTTCGCATTTGCACTGGTGGGTGCAAGGATCGCAGCAAATAAAGGCCTGGATTACGGCGGTATTGCATTTATCGCTGCTGTTGCTTCCCTTGCTGGTGGCACTCTGCGCAATCTCTTGCTGGGCGAGCGTCCGCCTTGGGTAATACACGGTTGGTTATTTCTTGGGGTTTTATTGGCAATTGCCATCACTTTGAGTATCAAGCGCATAACACCCGTCGGTCGCTTTGTACTTACTCTCGACACAATTGGTCTCGCTGTTTCTTCAGTATCCGGTGCTCAATTCGCACTTACCCAAGGCGCCCCATTTGCCTCAGCGGTAATTCTGGGGTTAATTGGCGCAGTCACCGGCGGTTTATTACGAGATGTACTTTGCCAAGTAGAACCGGTATTGCTGCATCGCGAAACGATTGGTACCTCGTGCCTGGCAGGATCCTTGGTTTATGTCAGCTGTGATTACTTTGGGGTTAATCAATTATTTTCTGTTGCACTCGCCAGTGCAGTTGTAATTGTGGTGCGAGAGCTATCTATTAAATTTGATTGGCACTTGCCTAAAGTCGGCGGCAGATAAAGCTAGTTAATCGCGAGATTGCCCAGAACGATGGGTGTAGCGCCCCAAGAATTCCTCTTTCATCTCTTTAAAGGTGCCATCTCGCAAGGCTTGGCGCATCTGATCGACCAGGCGCACGATATATCTCTCGTTGTGGATCGTAGCCAGAGTTGCAGCCAGCATTTCTTTACCGCGGAATAAATGACAGAGGTAAGCGCGGGTGAAATTCTGGCAGGTGTAGCAATCGCAGTTTTCATCAAGCGGACTGAAGTCGCGGATATATGGAGCATTGGCGATATTGATGCGACCAGTAGCTGTATAGACCGCGCCAGATCGCGCAATACGCGAGGCAAGCACGCAGTCAAAGGTGTCGACTCCATTTTCTACGCCAACGAATAAATCTTCTGGTGCGCCAATACCCAGTAAGTGCTTGGGTTTATCTTGCGGCAGCGTGCTATTTACCCAACCGACGATCGTGCCAAGTGAATCTTTATCTAGCGCGCCACCAATGCCGAAGCCATCGAATTCGATTCCGGACGATGACATCGTTCCTAGATCTCCCGCTGCTTTCTTGCGCAGGTCTTCATATTGCGCCCCTTGAATGACGCCAAATAAAGCCTGGTATGGCTTTTCGCTGCGCTCTTCAGTTAAGCGCTTATGTTCATCGAGGCAACGAATCGCCCAGTCATAGGTGCGCTCCATCGCTAACTCTTGATAGGGGCGGGTGTTGTGCAAGGTAGTGCATTCATCAAAGGCGAAGATGATGTCCGCACCGATTTTATGTTGAATCTGCATAGAAATTTCTGCGGTGAAGCGGTGCATTGATCCATCGAGATGAGATTTAAAGGTCACACCATCATCATCGACGTGTGCCAGCCGCTCTTTATTTCCGGCGATTACTTGGTCAGATCGAAAAGTCTTTGCATCCATCGCCAAAACTTTCTTAAAACCCACCCCAAGTGAGAGAACTTGGAAGCCACCGCTATCTGTAAAGGTTGGTCCGTTCCAATTCATAAACTTTGCTAGGCCACCGGCCTCATCTAAAAGATCTGGACCCGGTTGCAGGTACAGGTGATAGGCATTGGCGAGCAAAGCTTGTGAACCTAGCTCTTTCATCGCCTCAGGCAGCACCGATTTAACAGTTGCTTTGGTACCCACTGGAATAAAGGCAGGAGTTTGAATATCGCCGTGTGGGGTTGAAATCGTGCCGACGCGAGCCAGCCCATTTTCGGCGCTCTGCTTTATCTCAAAAGCGAATTGACTGGACACAAGCGTTATTGTCTCAGATTTACCAGCTTGGACTTAACTCGGATCTGCTTTGGTAATTCAAAATTTAAAGCCAGGGATTAATCACAACTTTGCCTGATTGTGGCGACATAGACATTTGCATCGCCTCATCGGCCTGATCTAATCCATATTCGTGCGTAACGAGATCAGCAAAAGGGTATTGCTTGGCGTACTTATCGAAGAGTTTTAGCGATGGACCATAAGCATTTATTGGGTGGTTAGAAAGCCCAATCAGCCTCAGGTTTTTGCTGAGTACATGACGATGCATGCTGATGGAGACCTCTCCGGTATCTGCAAAGTTACCCATCTCAAGCAACGTTCCACCACGGCGCAACATCTCTATTCCTTCGATAACCGGTTCGGGGCGATTGGTCATATGCAGAACTACATCTGCGCCGATTCCACCGGTGAGTGAGCGAATAATCTTGAGGCGCTCGCTCTGAGTTGTCTTATCAACATTTATTGTTAGGTCCGCACCAAATTTTTTCGCTAGGTCTAAGCGGTAATCAGATTTATCTATGCAGATAATTTTGCCAGCGCCCATAATTCCGAGTTTGGCTAGGTGCAATAGACCAAGCGGGCCAACTCCAAACACGACAACAGTGTCTCCGGTAGTAAAGCCTTCGATTGAATAAGAACTGAAGTCTTTTAATTTATCAAGGGATGCTGCGCACGCCATCAATTCAGCCAGAACCGCCACCTTTGGGGATATATTTTCAGGAACTTTATAGAAGAAGGTGCCCGGTTTGAAATACATATACTCTGCAAAGCCACCCAATAGATGTGGCCATTGCGCGCTAGTAAAACTATTTCCGTAACATTGCGATTTTGAACACCAGGCATAGCCTTGTATGTGGGTGCAGTAGAAACACTTGCCACAAATCATGTCTGGGCACATCACGATACGGTCGCCAACTTTTACTTGCGCTTGATAAAAATCTCCAGATTCTTCCACGGCAGGGCTTAGCTCTTCGATAATCCCAACATTTTCGTGGCCTTGAATGATTGGAAATGGTGTATCAGTTTCGGACTCAGTACCGGCATACTGCTTAGTCTCGCCTTGATAGGTGTGTTTATCGGTGCCGCAGATACCAGAGAGTTCAACGCGCATCAGTAGCGCACCGTCCTCTAGCTTAGGCCGGTCAAAAGTTTGAACTTCATAACGACCAGGGGCGACCAGCACAGCGGCACGAATCTTCATATCGCTAAGTTAGACCCATAAGTGATCTGTTACCAGATCGGTCACCAGATCTCGACGCGCTCGCTCTCGGCCAGCCACAACTTATCGCCCTCAGTTAGATTAAAGGCGTTGTAGAAATCGGTGATATTGCGAACGATCGCGTTGCAACGGAATTCATATGGTGAATGCGGATCAGTTGCGATGCGGCGACGCAGCTCTTCAGCGCGTACCTTGCCGCGCCAAGCTTGCGCCCACGATAGGAAGAAACGTTGTTCTCCAGTTAACCCATCAATTACCGGGGCCTGAGCGCCCTTTAAAGCCAATTTATAGGCCTTAAGTCCAATTGTTAAGCCACCAAGGTCTCCGATGTTCTCACCGACTGTGAGCGCCCCGTTAACGTGTATATCGGGCGTCTCTTCCGGAAATAGCGCATCAAACTGTGCAATAAGTGCGTTGGCGCGCTTTTCAAACTCGGTGCGATCGGCCTGCGTCCACCAATCGATCATATTTCCATCGCCATCGAATTTAGATCCTTGATCATCAAAGCCATGGCCGATCTCGTGGCCGATAACTGCTCCAATGCCGCCGTAATTGGCGGCGATATCGGCAGAGAGATCAAAGAACGGTGGCTGCAAGATCGCTGCTGGAAAGACGATCTCATTTTGGATCGGATGGTAATAAGCGTTAACTGTCTGCGGGGTCATCAACCATTCACTCTTATCAACTGGCTTGCCGATTTTGGCGAGTTCAATGTCGCGGGCAAATTTGGTGATCCGCCCAATGTTTCCGAAGAGGCCATCGCGGGTAATTGTTAGCGCCGAATAATCGCGCCACTTATCGGGGTAGCCGATCTTGGGGGTGAATTTCGCTAACTTATCTAACGCCTTGGCTTTAGTTTCTGGACTCATCCAAGAAAGATCATTGATACTGATGCGATAGGCCTCAATTAAATTATCAACAAGTTCGAGCATCGCAACTTTGGCGGCTTCTGGAAAGTGGCGCTGTACATAGATCTGGCCAATGGCCTCGCCAAGTGCACCTTCTACAAACGAGATAGCGCGCTTCCAGCGGACGCGAAGTTCAGGGGTGCCAGATAAGGTCTTGGCATAGAAATCAAAGTTCTGATTTACAAAGTCATCGTTTAGGTAAGCCGCCGCCCCTGAAATCAGCTGCCATTTCATCCAAGCCTTCCAAGGCGCTGGTTCAAAGTTTTCTAGAATCGATGAAAGCCCGGCAAAGAATGGTGGCTGCTGCACGACTAATTCATCAAAGGCGCTCTTCGGGATCTGGCTGTACTCCAGCCATTTTGCCCAATCAAAATGTGGGGCCAATTTGCTGAGTTCGCTAAAGGTCATCTTGTTATATGTCAGTTCTACATCGCGATCTTTTACTTGATCAAAATGATGAGATGCGATCTGGCGTTCTAACTCATAAATCTGTTCGGCCAGCACTGCACCGTTTTCAATCTTAGCCAGCGCAAACATCTTGGCGACATGGACTTTAAATGCCTGACGGATTTCTTCATATTGCTCCTCGCGATAGTAAGCCTCATCAGGAAGAGAGAGCCCACCTTGGCCGAGATAAACAATATTCATTTCCGAGTTCATGGCATCGCCATAAATTCCTACGCCAAAGGCTCCACCAAGTCCACGCATTTCGAGATCGGCTAAAGTCTTAATAAATTCATCGCGATTTGAGATGCGATCTATCGCCGCCAAATCATCTAGAAGGGGAGTGATACCGGCTTTCTCAATGGCTGCGGAATCTAAGAAGCAGTCATATAGATCGCGGATCTTCTGCGCACTTCCTGAGCCAGTTGCGGTCTCGATAATTTCGCGGACCTGGGCTTCGGCTTCGATAAAGAGTTTGTAAGTCACGCCATCGGATGAGCGATCCTGCGGGATCTCATGGTTTTTAAGCCAGGTGCCGTTGAAGTAGCGATAGAGATCATCTTGCGGGCGAAATGAGTTATCGATATGGGAGGGATCTATTCCACTTACGAGGGAATTTGCTGCAGAGCTCATGTGTTCCTTTGCCTTCTAGAAAGTAGTTGAAAATTCAACTTCACCGTTAATTAACGTATGATTGCCCAATGGCACGGGAAAACGCTACCTCACCTCGCTGGCTCAACCCAGCCGAAATGAAGGCTTGGCGCAGGTATATCGTCGCTAGCCGGCGCTTATTAGAAGCCCTAGATACGGACTTAGCCCAACACGAACTCTCGATGGCTGATTATGAAATTTTGGCCCAGTTAAGTGATGCCCCAGATCGTCGGATGCGGATGTCAGAACTTGCCGAAGTAGCAATGCTTTCTAGGTCACGCCTTTCTCATCGCATGAAGGTGATGGAGAAAGCCGGCTGGGTAAAGCGTGAGGCTTGCCCGATTGATAAACGTGGCTACTTTGCGGTGATGACTGCGAAAGGGTGGAAGGCGATTGAGGCTGCGGCGCCAGATCATGTGGAAAGTGTGCGCGCTCGCTTTGTCGATCATTTATCAAAGGGAGATCAGTCAGCCCTTGCTGAAATATTTGAGCGAGTTTCGGATGCACTTAGAAAAGATTTAAAAGATAAATAAAAAACCCGCCACATAAAGTGGCGGGTTTTTTATTAAGTAATGAATTACTTAGCTGCTGCCTTCTTGCGACGACGGCGCTTCTTTGGAGCTGCTGGTGCAGCTGCCTTCTTCTTGCGACGCTTTGGAGCTGCCTTCTTAGCTGCTGCCTTCTTGCGACGCTTTGGAGCTGCCTTCTTAGCTGCTGCCTTCTTGCGACGCTTTGGAGCTGCCTTCTTAGCTGCTGCCTTCTTGCGACGA
>CAMAPO010000010.1 GCA_945860245.1 Bifidobacterium breve | reverse complement strand
CGACGTGTCTGATGTCCGAAGTGGACTCCACTGTCGAGGAGTTCTCGCATTGTTACAACTGCCATGGCAGCGCTCTCTTTCTTAGGTTTACGCGCACAGCGCAGCAAACCCGATCGGTTAGTGGCTTAACTATTTGTTAGGCCCGTCGCACCTACAACGCCGACCGCAATCAAGATTGCGGACCGAAGTGGCTCGTATTCCCCGAATAATCAGTTCATACATAAGTGCTGAGATGTCACCATAATTTTCGTTTCCGAATAACTAAGGTGCAGGGGAAATCTTACCTGCCGCCAAGGGGTGCTAAATCCACCTCTGACCTCCAGTTATGCGCGAGGGTGGGCTTGTTTAAAGGCGTTTTGTAGCCTTTCAGTTGAAACGTGGGTATAGATCTGAGTTGTGGCAAGGGATGCATGTCCCAATATTTCTTGCACTGTTCGCAAATCTGCGCCACCTTCAAGTAAATGTGTAGCAGCTGAATGTCGCAGCGTATGCGGTCCCATCTTTTCAGCCCCTTCAAGAGCGGCAAGTGCGTGATAAACCATGGTGCGCACAGTGCGCTGATCAATTCTCTTTCCACGCGCTCCTAGAAAAACTGCAAGTTCCGATTTTGTACCGGCGAGTGTTTCTCGTCCATCTTTTAACCAAGATTCCAGTGCGCGCATCGCCGGGTTTCCAATAGGAATTGTCCGTTCCTTATTTCCCTTACCCAAGACCCGAATTGTCTGGCGCGCATAATCAATATCGTCTAAATCAAGGCCACAGAGCTCTGAAACGCGCGCACCTGATGCATACAAAATTTCTAACATCGCAGCATCGCGTTTAGAAATCGGGGCATCTTCTTCACCGACGCGCGTAGCCATCGCATCCATTACCAAAGATGCATCCACAACGGTTAAGACATCGGGCAGGGTTCGCGCACCTTTAGGCGTTGCTAGCAATGCTCCAATATCTTTAGGTAAATAGCCTTTCTTAGTTGCCCACTTTGTAAATAATCGAATTGATGTTGCGCGCCTGGAAAGTGTGGTGCGCGCTCCCCCTTTAACTTGTTGTTTAGCAAGCCATGAGCGAATATGTGAAAGATCGAGCGTTGCAAAGTCAGTTACTTCAATTCTCGCTAGATGCTCAAAGAGAGAGTCAAGATCGCCCAGGTAGGCACGGATGGTGTGGACAGATAGATTGCGTTCCGCTTCTAGATATCTCGCAAAGGCGATGCGCACTTCGTCAAAAGTTGCGCTACTCATAAATTAAAGGCTACTCGGGTTTGCGACCTTGGCGCATTAAGCCGAAGGTAACTGCATCTTCTAAAGCCATGGCTGATGCGGCGATCACGTTCTCGTGAACGCCAACGGTATTCCATTCGCCTTTGCCATCAGATGTTTCAACGAGTACGCGAGTAACTGCGCCAGTACCAAGGCGGCCTTCGAGAATACGTACCTTGTAATCGGTAAGTTCTAATATTGAAAGCTCTGGATAAAGTTGCTTTAAGCCAGAGCGCAGCGCATTATCAAAGGCGTTTACTGGTCCATTTCCAGAGCCGGCGCAAGAGATCTCTTTTCCTTGGGCAGTAACTGTTACTTCCGCCTTAGTAACAATTGTCTGGTCTTCGGCGCGCTCAACGGTGGTTAACCAATGGCTGATCTGGAAAAATGATGGTCGCTTGCCAGAGATTTCTTCGTGAAGTAAAAGTTCAAAAGATGCATCTGCTGCTTCAAAGGTGAAGCCACGCGCTTCCATCTCTTTAACGCGATCCACAATTCGCCCAACGAGTTCGCGGTCGCCACCGAGATCTACGCCAAGTTCTTGCGATTTAAGTTCGATAGATGCCCGCCCAGCCATATCGGAGACCAACATACGCATATCGTTTCCGACTGATTCCGGCTCTTCATGTTGATAGAGCGCGGAATCTACTTTGATGGCAGATGCATGAAGTCCTGCTTTATGAGCGAAGGCAGAAAAGCCAACATATGGCTGGCGCCCAGACGGTGCAATGTTTGTAACTTCAGCGACCGCATGTGAAATTCTAAACGATTCGCGAAGTGAATTTGGCGGCAGAACCAAATGCTTCTTCTTTAACTCCAAGTTAGCGATTATTGTCACCAGGTCTGCATTGCCGGTACGTTCGCCATAACCATTTAAAGTGCCTTGAACATGCGTTGCTCCAGCAGCGACTGCCGCCATTGAGTTAGCAACTGCGCAGCCAGTGTCGTTGTGGCAATGAATTCCGAGGCGCGCAGAAGTTGCACTCAATACATCGTGAACGACATCAGCAATTTCATCAGGCAACGCTCCACCATTGGTATCACAGAGCGCAGCGACATCGGCGCCAGCCTCCATTGCGACACGGATAACTTCGAGTGCGTAATCACGATTGGCGCGATAGCCATCAAAGAAATGCTCTGCATCTAAAAAGACGCGCTGCCCCTCTTGGCGCAAATGTAAAACAGAGTCACGCACCATCGCCAAGTTTTCTTCCAGGGTTGTCTTAAGAGCAAGTTCTACGTGGCGATCAAAGGCTTTGGCAACCAAGGTAACAACTGGCGCACCAGAATCACGAAGGGCAGCGAGTAATACATCATCGGCAGCTTTCACATTTGGGCGACGCGTAGCACCGAAGGCCACAAAAGTAGCGTTCTTAAGTTTTAGCTCTTTTCGAGCAAGTGCGAAGAATTCAGTATCTTTGGGATTAGCCCCAGGCCATCCGCCCTCAATAAATCCAACGCCGAGATCATCTAAATGACGGGCAATTGTTAACTTGTCATGGACTGAAAGATTTAGACCTTCTTGCTGCGCACCATCGCGCAGAGTCGTGTCATATATATGAAATGCATCTGATACTGGCATTAGATAACCCGCTTAACCCAGTTGTGCTTATCAGCAGTTGTTCCGTGCTGGATAGCAAGTAAGTGGTTACGGATCTGCATTGTGATTACACCTGGCTGTCCATCACCGGTCACCCAAGTACCCATTGCGCTCTTGGCTTGGCCAACTGGAGAAACAACTGCGGCTGTGCCACAGGCAAAGATTTCCGTAATTTCACCGGATGCAACACCTTCACGCCAATCATCAATAGAAAGCATTACTTCATCGGTCTTATAACCCAAATCTTTTGCAGCAGAAAGTATGGAATCGCGGGTGATACCCGGCAATAAAGTGCCGGTTAACTTCGGAGTAATAACTGTGGCATCTACGCCTTTACCTTTTACAAAGTAAAGGTTCATGCCACCCATCTCTTCAACCCATTTACGCTCGATAGCATCGATCCAAACAACTTGATCACAACCTTCTTTAGCGGCCGCTTTTTGCGCGATAAGAGATGCGGCGTAGTTTCCGCCGCACTTTGCTTCACCTGTGCCACCGAGCGCTGCACGAACGTACTCAGTTGAGATCCAGACAGAGACAGCTTTAGATGGATCAAAATATGCACCGGCAGGAGTTGCAATCAATAAATAGGTTGCCTTATTTGATGGGCGAACTCCAAGTCCAACTTCGGTAGCGATCATAAATGGACGAATATATAAAGATTCGCCAACTTTATTGGGAACCCATCCAGCATCTTGCTTTACAAGAGTTTCCACAGTTTCCAAGAAGAGCGCTTCTGGCATTTCTGGAAGAGCTAAACGCGCCGCAGATTTTGCAAAGCGGCGGGCATTTGCTTCAGGGCGAAATAAAGCGATGCCACCATCTGGTTGGCGATATGCCTTCATGCCTTCGAATATTTCTTGTCCGTAATGAAAAACCGCAGTAGCTGGATCAAGTGAGATTGGGCCATATGGAATTAACTCCGGCTCAGCCCATCCATTCTTTTCGGTCCATTCACAGATAACCATGTGATCTGTGTAGTACTTGCCAAAACCGCCCTCAGCCACCAATGCGTCGCGAACCGCGGCATCTTTTCTATTTGGATTGAGGGTGATTTTCATTTTAAAGTAGCGCTACTAGCGCATCTCCAACTTCTGTAGTGCTTCGCTTCTTATCTCCGCGAGCAAGCAAGTCAGCGCTTACTGCAACTTCGATTTCGCGAGCGGCTTCAACTAGCCCCATGTGCTCCATCAACATTGCTACTGACATAACAGTTGCAGTTGGATCAGCCAAGTTCTTACCAGCGATATCCGGAGCTGATCCGTGCACTGGTTCAAACATAGAGGGAAAAGTGCGAGTTGGATTGATATTGCCTGATGCGGCAAGCCCGATTCCACCACAAATTGCTGCAGAAATATCGGTCAAGATATCTCCGAACAAGTTATCTGAAACCACTACATCAAAGCGCTCTGGAGTTGTTACAAAGAACATAGCAGCGGCATCAACGTGTAGATAATCTGTTTTAACAGTTGGAAATTCTTTAGCGACTTCTTCAAAGGTGCGTGTCCAAAGGTCGCCCGAATGAACCAGAACATTGTTCTTGTGTACAAGGGTTAACTTCTTGCGATCACGCTTTTCTGCGCGAGCAAAGGCATCGCGAATAACGCGTTCAGCACCACGACGGGTGTTAAGGGATTCCTCAGTTGCAATTTCATTGGCAGTTCCTACACCGAGCGCTCCACCTGCACCGGAATATGGGCCTTCAGTTCCTTCACGAATCACAATGAAATCGATAGGAGCTTTGGTGGCGAGCGGGCCTTTTACTCCCGGGCGCAAAAGAGCTGGACGTAAATTTACGTAATGATCAAATGCAAAACGAAGTTTTAGCAGCAGGCCACGTTCTAGAACCCCACTTGGAACAGTTGGGTCACCGACTGCACCGAGCAAGATAACATCTGATTTGGCAAGTTCTGCCATTACCGAGTCTGGAAGAACTTCGCCAGTGCGATGCCAGTAAGCAGCGCCCAAGTCATATTCAGTCTTCTCAAACGTGACTCCGTGTTTGGCAGCGACTTTATCTAACACGCGAATACCTTGTGCAATAACTTCAGGACCGATGCCATCACCGGCTATAACTGCGAGATTTATCTTTTTCATGATTTTCTCTCCTTAATTCACTAAAGTTACAGAGCGAACTAGTTCAGCCCCGGTCTCCTTGGAAACTGCACTTACGATCACATCCGAAACTGATGAGTCAACGGTGATCGCCATAAGCGCATCTCCCCCAGCACTTGCTCGAGCTACCTGCATTCCTGCGATATTTATATTTGCTTTTCCGAGCGCATTTCCAACTGATCCGACGACGCCGGGACGATCTGAATAGCGAAGGAAGAGTAAGTTTTCGGCTGGTGGAAGATCTAAATCAAAGCCATCGATTGCAATGATCTTCTCGACTTTACGGATACCCATCAGTGTGCCATCAACGGTTATTGATTTACCGTTACTTAGCGCGCAATGTAGCGAAATCATGCTGCGATATTCCGGGCTGACTGGATCGCTATCAGAAGTTGCCGTTAGGTTGCGAGCGGCAGCAAGTCCAGGTGCATTTACATATGTCACATCTTCGGCACCGGTTGCAAGCAGCGCTCCTTTTAATGCACTGATCGCTAAAATCGATGAATCGTGTTCAGAGATATCCCCACGCACATGAACATCCAGATTAGTCGGAAGTTCTCCGGCGATCGCTGTTGCTATTTGTGCCATCTTTTCTACAAGTGGAAGTGATGGGCGAATCTCTTCGTGAATCGCTCCGCCTTTAACATTTACTGCATCCGGAACAAGTTCTCCAGCCAACGCCTTTCGAACTGAAACTGCGACCGCGATTCCAGCGCGCTCTTGCGCTTCATCAGTTGAGGCTCCCAAATGTGGTGTTGCAACAACTTGATCGAGCTGGAAGAGCGGTGAATCAGTGCAAGGTTCGGTTACGTAAACATCAAGACCGGCACCTGCTACTCGGCCTTCAACAATCGCATCGTGAAGTGCGGCTTCATCTAAAACACCACCGCGAGCGGCGTTGATTATGCGAACAGATGGTTTGACCTTCTTTAACGCTTCAACGCCAATTAAATTGGCGGTCTCTTTCGTCTTTGGTAAGTGAATAGTTATGAAATCACTGCGAGTTAGCAAAGTATCTAGATCAACTAACTCAACACCCAGTTGCGCAGCACGCGCAGGTTGTAGGTACGGATCATAAGCAACAACGTTCATGCCGAAGGCTTGCATGCGATGGGCAACTAATTGACCAATGCGACCAAAGCCAACAATTCCAAGCGTCTTCTCAAAGAGTTCAGCACCTGTGTATTTAGAGCGCGCCCACTTGCCATTGCGAAGTGCTGCATGGGCAGGTGAGATAAAGCGAGCCGATGCAAGTAGTAAAGAGATAGCAAGTTCTGCAGCAGAGACGATATTTGATGTTGGCGCGTTAACGACCATCACACCTGCAGTTGTGGCTGCGGGAATATCTACGTTATCTAAACCAACACCGGCACGTGCAATTACCTTTAAGCCCTTTGCAGCAGCGATCGCTTCAGCATCCATCTTGGTTGCAGAGCGAATCAATACAGCATCCACACCTTTACCGAGAGCAGCAAGTAGCTCAGCGCGGTTTGCACCATCGCAGTTGCGCACTTCAAAATCCGGACCTAACGCTTCAAGCGTTGCCGGACTTAACTCTTCAGCGATTAATACAACAGGTTTACCCACGTGATGCGCTGCCTTCTTTGTAATCATCTTTATTTGAAGTCTTGATCCAGCTAAACATCTTACGAAGTTCGCGGCCAGTGGCCTCAATTGGGTGGGTCTCACCCTTTGCGCGAAGTGATTTGAACTCAGGTGCACCCGCATCTTGATCATCGATAAAGCGCTTAGCAAATGCTCCAGATTGAATGTCAGCTAAAACTTCTTTCATTCTAACTTTTACACTTGGATCGATAACGCGTGGACCTGAAACGTAATCACCATATTCTGCAGTGTCAGATACTGACCAGCGCTGCTTGGCGATTCCGCCTTCAAACATCAAATCAACGATCAACTTAAGTTCGTGCAAGCACTCGAAGTAAGCAACCTCTGGCTGGTAACCAGCTTCAATTAGTGTTTCAAAGCCGTACATAACTAGTTGTGATGCGCCACCACAAAGTACTGATTGCTCACCAAATAGATCTGTCTCAGTCTCTTCAGTAAAAGTAGTAAGGATTCCGCCAGCGCGAAGTCCACCGATTGCTTTGCCGTAAGAAAGCGTCAAAGGCCAAGCGGTACCGGTTGCATCTTGTTCAACAGCAACGATTACAGGAACGCCGCGTCCGCCTGCGTATTCGCGACGAACGATATGGCCTGGACCCTTTGGGGCAACCATGCAAACATCAACATTTGTTGCTGGCTTGATATAACCGAAACGGATATTAAAACCATGTCCGAAGAAGAGGGCGTCGCCATCTTTTAGGTTTGGCAAAATTTCAGCTGTGTATACGTGGCGCTGCAAGTGATCTGGCACCAAAATCATGATGACAGTTGCTTCTTTAACCGCTTCAGCAACTGTTACTACTCGCAAACCTTCTGCTTCTGCTTTAGCGCGAGATGCCGAACCGTCTTTAAGTCCTACTCTGACATCGACACCTGAGTCGCGCAGATTAAGAGCATGCGCATGGCCTTGTGAGCCGTAACCGATAATCGCAACTTTGCGAGCCTGGATGATTGATAGATCTGCATCTTCTTCGTGATACATCGTTGCCACGGTAGTTCTCCTTTATTCTCGGTTTAGTTCTGGTAATCGGGTTGGGTGTCGTGCTTGGTATTACTGATCGCACCTTCGAGAATCTCTTCGATACGGATCACATTTATTAGCTTGTCTAACTGGGCGATGACTTGTTCAAGTGAGTGTCCTTCAACACTTACTTCAATAATCATCTTAGAAATCTTCGAGTTCTCAGTAGGTCCGACAACTAGAGAATCAATGTTGTAAGTGCGACGGGCAAAGAGGCCAGCAATACGGGCTAAAACGCCTGGTTCGTTTTCAACGAGAACTTCTAGTTTATGAATCGCCATTAGAGCTCCTGTGAATCCCAGTCAGGCGCAGTTGCGCGAGCGATCATAATTTCATCGTTCGATGTACCTGCAGCAACCATCGGCCAGACCATGGCATCGCGATGTACCCGGAAGTCAACGACAACTGGTTGGTCATTGATTGACATAGCTTTTTCGATAGTCGCATCAACATCTGCTGGGTTCTCGCAAGAAAGTCCGATACAACCCATTGCTTCAGCCAACATTGGAAAGTTCGGGACGCGCTTTGAATCAAGGCTGGTATTTGAATAACGACTGTCATAGAACAAGGTCTGCCATTGGCGAACCATTCCCAAACTTTCATTATTGATAATTGCAACTTTGATCGGAATATTATTTAGTGCGCAAGTAACAAGTTCTTGATTGGTCATCTGGAAACAACCATCGCCGTCAATCGCCCAAACAGTTGTATCTGGTGCGCCAACTTTTGCACCCATCGCTGCCGGAACTGCGTAGCCCATGGTGCCAGCACCGCCTGAGTTAAGCCACGTGCGTGGTTTCTCATAACTAATAAATTGTGATGCCCACATCTGATGTTGACCCACACCGGCAGCAAATATTGTGTCTGGGCCACAAATTTTTCCTAAGCGTTCAATTACCAATTGAGGTGAGAGCGCGCCATCGGCAGGAGTGTCATACCCCAAGGGATAAGTAGCCTTTAATTTATTAACACTTTGCAACCATGGTGAAATATCAGCACGGCCCTTGGCCAAAGTTGCTGTCAGCGCTGGAATTAGCGCCTCAATTGTTTCGCGCAAATCGCCAATTACAGCAACATCTGCGTAACGATTCTTACCGATTTCCGCAGGATCAATATCTGCGTGAATTACCTTGGCATTGGGCGCAAAGGTAGAGAGTTTGCCAGTAACGCGGTCATCAAAACGTGCGCCTAAAGTAATAAGTAAATCAGCCTTTTGTAAGCCAGTTACTGCGGCCACGGTTCCGTGCATTCCAGGCATTCCGAGATGCAATGGATGCGAATCAGGGAATGCACCGCGCGCCATCAAAGTGGTGACAACTGGCGCGCCAAGAAGTTGGACAAGTTCAAGGAGTTCACGGGTAGCGTTAGCTTTGATTACGCCGCCGCCAACATAGAAGATTGGCTTTGCTGATTGCGCGATTAGCGCTGCTGCATCGTTGATCGCCCCTTGGTTGGGTTTAGTTTGCGGTTTATATCCAGCCAAATTAATTGAAGTTGGCCAGTCATAACTCGTCTGCTTTTGAAGCGCATCTTTTGCAATATCTACCAACACTGGGCCAGGGCGTCCAGAAGTTGCGATATGAAATGCTTCAGCTATTACACGTGGGATCTCATCTGGATTTGTTACAAGAAAATTATGTTTGGTGAACGGCATCGTGATACCGCGAATATCGGCCTCTTGAAATGCATCGGTGCCGATTGCAAGTGAGGGAACTTGACCAGTGATCGCAACAAGTGGAACTGAATCCATTGCCGCATCAGCAAGTGGTGTTACAAGATTTGTTGCACCAGGTCCAGAAGTTGCAATACAAACTCCGGCGCGACCAGTTACTTGCGCATAGCCAGTTGCCGCATGTCCTGCGCCTTGTTCGTGGCGGACCAAGATATGGCGAATAGTTGAGTCGTAGATCGGATCGTAAGCAGGAAGAATCGCACCACCAGGAATTCCAAACATCACATCGACGCCAGATGCTTCAAGGCTTTTGACCAGTGAAGTTGCTCCAGTCATTGCGGTGCCGTTGGCGGTTGGTACGTGTGCCATCTTCTTACTCCTTTCCGGTTGTTGTAATTTTCTTACAGAGAAATGAAAAAACCCTCAGATTTCTGAGGGCGCGTGCTTTAAAAAGGCACGCGCTATCGGATCACCACCACAATTACAGACGATGATGAGATGAGCGCGAGCTTCTCTTGCATAGCCTTATTCTCCAATGCCGATGGCGCTTGAGTCAAGGCGTGAGATGTAAGTCTCAGATTGTGAAACTACCCGCAGACCGCGCCCTTTGAGGCAGAGCCAACGGTCTTTGAATACTTGGCTAAAACCCCTCGCCTAAATTTATGCGGGAGTGGATTCCAGCCTACTTTGCGGGATTCTAGTTCGGATGGATCTACTAAAAGATCCAAGGTGCGCGCTTTAATGTCGATGCGTACTAAATCGCCATCTTTTATAAATGCAATCGGACCACCATCAACGGCTTCAGGTGCAACGTGACCGACGCAGAGTCCGGTAGATCCACCAGAGAAACGTCCATCAGTTAATAGCAGAACTGATTTTCCAAGTCCGGCACCTTTAATTGCACCAGTGATCATTAGCATCTCGCGCATGCCGGGTCCACCTTTTGGACCTTCGTAACGAATTACAACAACATCGCCTGCTTGAATCGTTCCATTTTGTAACGCAGCCATTGCTGCTTGCTCACGTTCGAATACGCGGGCAGGACCTTCAAAACTTTCTATGCCGATTCCAGCTGTCTTACAAACAGCGCCATCGGAGGCAAGGGATCCACCCAAAATTGTTATTCCAACGTCAGTCGAAAGTGGCGTTGCGACCGCGTGCAAAATATCGCCATCTACATCAGGAGGATTGATACCAGCAAGATTTTCGGCCATGGTCTTGCCCGTCACAGTCATTACATCTCCGTGTAATAAACCAGCATCAAGTAGCGCTTTCAAAATTACAGGAACACCACCGACTTTATCCATATCACTCATTACATAGCGACCAAATGGCTTTAAATCTCCAAGTAGTGGAACACGAGAACCGATGCGATGGAAGTCATCTAAAGATAAATCAACTTCTGCTTCGTGAGCGATGGCAAGTAAGTGAAGAACTGCATTTGTTGAACCGCCAACTGCCATAACTGCAGTGATAGCGTTTTCAAAGGCGCGCTTGGTCAAGATGTCACGAGTGGTGAGCCCAAGTTTGATCATGTTCACGACAGCTGCTCCAGATGCAACTGCAAAAGCATCACGGCGGCGATCTACTGCAGGCGGTGCTGCCGAACCTGGAAGTGAGAGCCCAATTGCTTCACCAACAGTTGCCATAGTGTTCGCAGTGAACATACCGCCACAGGCGCCTTCACCTGGACAAATTGCACGTTCGATTTGATCAACGCGCTCTTTGGTAATTAACCCACGCGCGCAAGCTCCAACTGCTTCAAATGCATCAATGATGGTTACATCTTGGCCATCGACTTGTCCCGGAAGAGTTGAACCTGCATAAACAAAGACAGATGCAACATCGATGCGAGCTGCTGCCATCATCATTCCGGGAAGTGATTTATCACAACCGGCGAAGGTGACCATGCCATCTAAACGCTCTGCCTGCATAACAGTTTCTACTGAATCGGCGATAACTTCGCGCGAAACAAGGGAGTAATGCATTCCTTCGTGGCCCATCGAAATTCCGTCAGAGACGGAGATCGTGCCAAATTGCATAGGGAAACCACCAGCATCGATAACGCCTTGTTTTGATGCCTTTGCTAAACGATCAAGAGATAAATTGCATGGCGTGATTTCATTCCACGATGATGCGATACCAATCTGAGGTTTCACCCAATCATCATCTGTCATACCAACGGCTCGTAACATTCCGCGAGCAGGGGCGCGTTCCAAACCATCGGTTACTAGGCCCGAGCGTGGTTTCATATTAGACATTTACTAATCCTAGCCTTGACCCAAATGCTTTAGTAGTAATTCACGCACCCGAGCGGCATCTGCTTGGCCCTTTGTCTCTTTCATAACTGCGCCAATGAGCGCACCGGCGGCGGGAAGATGTCCGTTGCGTACCTTATCTGCGGTTTCGGATTGCTCTGCACAAACTTTTTCAATCGCTGCCATAAGCGCGCCATCATCGTTGACAACCTTAATGCCGCGCTTGGCGACAACTTCACTTGGCGCGCCCTCCCCCGCAATTACGCCTTCAACAACTTGGCGCGCCAACTTATCTGTTAATTCGCCTGCAGCGACTAGCGCAACGATTTCAGCAACATCTTTCGGAGAAATTGTTAGATCAGTGAGAGCAACTTCTTTCTCATTAGCAATTCGTGAGATTTCACCTAGCCACCAGGTGCGTGCTTTGGTTGGATCTGCACCGAGCAATACCGTCTCTTCCACAATATCTAACGCATCGGCGTTAATCATCGCCGCCATTTCCTTATCCGGAACAGCCCACTGTTCTTTAAGGCGTTTGCGGCGAAGTGATGGGCGCTCAGGTTGTTGTGCGCGAAGTTCTTCAATCCAAGAAGCAGCCGGTGCAACGGGAACTAAATCTGGTTCGGGGAAGTATCGGTAATCCTCGGCCTGCTCTTTTGAGCGACCAGAACGTGTCAGGCCGGTATCTTCTTGGAAGTGGCGAGTCTCTTGTTTAACTTTCTTGCCCTCATTTAATAATTCGGCATGGCGGATCATTTCTCCGCGGATAGCACGCTCTACTGAGCGAAGTGAATTCACATTCTTGGTTTCAGAGCGAGTACCCAGAACATCAGAGCCAATCAAGCGCAATGAGACGTTGGCATCGCAGCGAAGTGAACCTTGTTCCATCTTTACATCCGAGACCTTTAACCCGCGCAAGATATCGCGTAGTTCGGCGACATATGCCTTGGCAACCTCAGGAGCATATTTGCCAGTACCCGGAACAATCTTGGTAACTATTTCTACAAGTGGAATTCCCGCGCGGTTGTAATCAAGCAATGAGTACTCGGCTCCATGGATGCGACCTGTCGCACCACCGACGTGGAGTGACTTACCGGTGTCTTCCTCCATATGTACGCGTTCAATTTCGATACGGAACTGCTTTGGGCCTTCATCGGTATCGATTTCTACATCAACAAAACCATCGAAACAAATTGGTTCGTCATACTGAGAAATCTGGAAGTTCTTTGGCATATCTGGGTAGAAATAATTTTTACGAGCAAAACGGCTATGGGGCGCAATTTTACAATTAAGCGCTAGGCCAATCTTGATTGTGGATTCAATCGCTTTGGCATTTACAACTGGCAGTGCGCCAGGAAGTGCCAGGCAGACTGGGCAAGTTTGAGTATTTGGCTCTCCCCCGAAAGTTGTGCTGCAAGAACAGAACATCTTTGATTCAGTATTTAACTCAACGTGGACTTCAAGTCCCAAGACTGGTTCGTACTTAGCCATTACATCATCGTATGAAAGCGCCATTATTTGGCACCTCCTAAGGCTGGTGCATTAGAAATTAAATATCCGCCCCATTTAGAAACGAGCGCTGCTTCCAGTGCTGCGCCAACTTGATACAGTCTTTGATCCTGCATAGCCGGTGCCATAATTTGGAAACCAACTGGCAGGTTATCTTCTTCCGCCAAACCTGCTGGCAAGCTCATTCCACAAATTCCCGCCAAGTTAACCGGGATTGTTGCAACGTCAGCCAAATACATTGCCATTGGATCTTCTGATTTCTCACCGATCTTAAATGCAGTTATTGGTGATGTTGGTGAAACCAGGACATCTGCTTGAGTAAATGCCTTCTTGTAATCTTCAATAATCAAGGTGCGAATCTTTTGCGCGCTACCGTAATAAGCATCGTAATATCCAGATGAAAGTGCGTAGGTACCAAGAATGATGCGGCGCTTAACTTCGCGGCCAAAGCCTGCCTCACGAGTTGCATTCATCACTGATTCTGCCGATGCTCCATCGCTATCACCTGTACGCAGGCCATAACGCATCGCATCAAAGCGGGCCAAGTTAGAAGAACACTCAGAAGGTGCAATTAAATAATATGCCGCTAAAGCGTATTCAAAACTTGGACAATCTACCTGCACAATTTTCGCACCGAGTGATGCCAAGATATCTAGCGACTCATTAAATCGCGCCAACACGCCAGATTGATAACCATCGCCTTGCAGTTGCTTAATAACACCAATCTTTAAACCTTTAACATCGCCTAATTTGGCTGCGGCAACAACTGCTGGCACTGCAGCGTTAATACTTGTGGCATCTTTTGGATCGTGCCCGGCAATAACTTCGTGCAACATTGCAGTATCTAATACTGTTCGACCAAATGGCCCGACTTGATCCAGACTCGATGAGTAAGCGATTAATCCGTAACGCGAGACTGCGCCATAAGTTGGACGAACACCCACGATTCCGGTGAGCGCAGCTGGTTGGCGGATAGAACCACCAGTGTCTGAACCAATTGCAAGTGGTGCTTCAAAGGCGCTAACTGCTGCTGCAGATCCACCGCTTGAACCACCTGGTGTGCGTGTTAAATCCCAAGGATTAAAAGTTGGACCGTAACCTGAATTTTCAGTTGATGAACCCATCGCAAATTCATCCATATTAGTCTTACCTAAAATTACAACTCCAGCAGCTTTTAACTTTGCCACAACTGTTGAGTCATATGGCGGCTTCCAACCCTGCAGAATCTTGGAACCTGCAGTTGTCGGAACACCTTCTTGGGCAAGGACATCTTTTAAAGCTAGGGGAATACCTGCAAGTGGGCCAAGTTTTTTACCACTTGCACGATCAGCATCAACTGCCGCTGCCTGCTTTAGCGCGTTATCGCCATCGACATGTAAAAATGCTTTTACCTGCGGATCTATTGCTGCAATCCGATCTAAATGCAGTTTGGTTAACTCAACTGAAGTTGTCTCGCCTTTTTCTAGGGCAGCAGACATTTGGGCGGCAGTATTTTTAATCACTCTGCTTCACCCAGAATTTGTGGGACACGAAAGCGTTGATCCTCTTGCGCAGGAGCACCAGATAGCGCTTGATCTGGGGTCAGGCTTGGCTGGACTACATCCTCTCTAAAGATATTTTCTAGCGGCTGTGGATGTGAAGTCGCTTTCACGCCTTCTAAATTAAGTTCTTGCACCCGAGCTACAGCATCGAGAATGCTGCCAAATTGTGAGGAAAGACTTACGAGTTCTGCTTCGCTCATTTCGATGCGAGCCAGCGCAGCAAGCTTGGCTACTTCATCACGCGAAAGGCTGCTCATAATGCTCCTGAGTTTAATGAGAAATGTGGCTAGTTGCGAATCTGACCATCGCCAGTGACGATCCAAGTCGTTGTCGTCATCGCTTCTAACCCCATTGGGCCGCGAGCATGCAATTTCTGATTTGAGATTCCAATCTCAGCGCCAAAGCCCATTTGCTCGCCATCTGTAAATCTTGTTGATGTGTTGACCATTACTGCGGCGCAATCAGAGAGAGCAATAAATCGATCTGCATTTGCCTTATTTTCCGTAACAATCGCTTCGGTGTGATTGGTTCCGTACTTTGCAATGTGATCTGAAGCGGCATCTACTGAATCCACAACTCCCACATTCATCTCCAGAATTCCGTATTCGGTGCACCAGTTCTCTTCAGTTGCAGCGGTCGCTGAAATGCCAAACTTTTCGGCAACTTTCTGCGCGGTTGGGTCAGCATGCAAAATAACTCCGGCATCAGAAAGTGCTTTAAGTGCCATAGGTAAGAAGGTTGGGGCGATGGCGCGGTGAACTAATAAAGTTTCGGCGGCATTGCAAACGCTAGGGCGGTGAGTTTTGGAGTTAATTAGAATTGGTAGCGCCTTCGCAATATCGGCAAATTCATCGACATAAACGTGACAAACACCAGCGCCTGTTTCGATCGTTGGCACTGTTGATTCATCAACAACCATACGAATCAAAGATGCGCTTCCGCGAGGGATTACCAAATCAACTTTGCCGCGCGCATTGAGCAACGCCTTCACGGTTGCGCGGTCATCAGATGGCACAAGTTGAATTACTTCTGGGGAGATCTTGGTATTAGCCAGAGCATCGCGCATTACTGTTACTAATACTTGATTACTTGCCGCCGCGGTTGATGACCCGCGTAATAGGGCGGCGTTACCAGACATCAACAAGATCACTGCAGCATCCACGGTGACATTAGGGCGGGCTTCATAAACCATACCGATTACGCCAAATGGAACCGATATCTGTTTTAGATCTAATCCATTCGGCAAGGTTGAATGGCGGAGAACTTGGCCGAGTGGATCTGGAAGATCAGCCACCAAGCGCGCTCCGTTTGCGATTCCAGCTACACGAGATTCATTAAGCAATAATCGATCTTCCATCTGTGGATGCATATCCTCAGCTTGTGCCCGAGTAATATCTTCGCTATTCGCTTTTATAATCTCTGCGCTGCGCAATTCAATTGCTTCGGCGATTTTATATAACGCTGCTTTACGCTCGGCACCTGTAGCCGCCGACAAAGTGCGGGCAGCCGTGCGCGCTTTGAGCGCCAACTCTGAAACTGTTGCGACCGCATCCATAGGTTTAAGCCTAGCGGGAGTTACCCTTTCGTTGTGCTCAAATTAATTCGCAGAATTGCAGTAGTTCTCCTTCTCCTTTACATCGCCTTGTTCGGACTGACTAAGGCGATTAGATACCCAGAGCCGATTGCAGCGATTAAGTTAGGACTGGCCCCCGCTTCTAAGACACCAGATCTAATGCCCTTTCACGTAATTTCGGCTGAGCCAAATACGGCAACCACATGGAAAATAGGTGAGCCAGAGGTAATTAATGAGGTTACGTGGAACGGCGCGAAGATTTCATTTGATGAGTTTATGAAAGCCACTCAGACCAATGCCTTTCTGATCATTCGTGGTGGAAAAATCACCTACGAAAAATACTTAAATGGAAAGACCGAATCTACAGTGCTTCCTTCGTATTCGGTTGCAAAGACAATGACCTCACTAGTAATTGGTCAACTAATTGATGAGGGCAAGATCAAAGAATCAGATACCTTCGTTTCAATCCTGCCGGACTTTAAGGCTGAATCTTCTTTCGACAAGGTAACAATCAAGGATCTCTTAGATATGAACTCCGGCATCGGAGTTTCTGATAATTATCCAACTGGGCCCTCCGGTTGGGGTGTGGCAATTGCGCAGATGTACGCCACAACTGACATGAATTTCTTTATCAAAAATAATCGCAAAATGCGGGAAGAACCAGGCACCTACCCCGAGTATCGAAGCGTTAACACTGAACTGCTCGGTTTGATTATTCAGAAGGTAACTGGAAATAAGTTAGCCGATGAATATAGCGAGCGAATCTGGAAAAAAGTGGGCGCAGAATACGATGCCACTTGGAATGTAGATAAAGTCGGCGGCCACGAAAAGGCTTTCTGTTGCTTTAACGCGACAGCCCGCGATTACGCCCGCGTTGGTCAGGCGCTAATGAGCGGAACACCTGCGATCGCCAGCACTTCTTGGAAAGCGCGACTTTCCAATCCAGTAGTAAATCTTGATTATGGCTGGGGTTATGCGGCGCAGATGTGGCATCCCTATCAGGGAATTAATTTAATGATGGGGCTACACGGACAATATATTTATCAGGATCCGCTTCACGATACCGTCATCGTTAAGTTAAGCGATATGCCAACCAGTGTTGATGGCATCAGCGATAAAGTCGCCTCAGTATTACGCGAAGTTGCTGAGAAGAAGAGTTAGATAAGCACCAAATCATCGCGATGAACGAGTTCGCGCTCGTATTCTGCCCCCAACGATGCGGCAAGTTCTTTGGTAGAACGTCCCAACATTTGTGGAATTTCATCTGAGTCAAAGGCAACTAACCCACGGGCAATAACTTTATTATCTGCACCGACTAGTTCTACGGTATCGCCAGAAATAAATTCACCTTCCACTGCAGTAACACCGGCAGGCAGGAGTGAAACGCCACGTTCCAGAATTGCGGTCACAGCACCGGCATCAAGAATTAAACGTCCCCGAGGAGTAGAAGCGTGCGCTAGCCAAAGCAGACGAGATGTTGAGCGCGTGCCGTGAGCGGCAAAGAAAGTTCCGACTTCTTCACCAGTTAGCGCAAGAGCTGACTTTGCAAGTGAAGTGAGCAACATTGGAATACCGGCGCTGGTCGAAATGCGTGCCGCCTCAATCTTTGTGACCATTCCCCCGCTGCCGACACCCGATGATCCAACTCCACCGATTTCAATATTTTCAATATCACTAATTTGATCAATAAAGTGAATTGCCTTTGCACCAGCCTGTGTTGGTGGGGCATCGTATAAAGCATCAACATCTGAAATAAGAATTAATAAATCTGCTCCAACTAGCAATGAAACCAGTGCGGCCAAGCGATCGTTATCGCCAAAGCGGATCTCTTGGGTTCCGACTGAATCGTTCTCGTTGATGATTGGAACTACGCCAAGAGAGAGTAATTTATTGAGAGTTTGCTGTGCATTTTGATAATGCGAACGGCGGACTACATCTTCAGTTGTCAGCAGAACTTGTGACGAAACTAAATTATGGCGCGAGAAATTTTCGTTATATTTTGCAATCAGTAAACCTTGGCCAACAGAAGCTGCTGCTTGTTGTGTGGCCAGATCCTTTGGGCGCGCGCTAAGGCCAAGTGGAGCAAGGCCGGCAGCAATTGCACCCGATGAAACCAAGATAACTTCTGATCCACGTGCACGAAGTGATGCAACTAAATCTGCAATCTTGGAGACTGAATCAGAATCTAACTTCGAGCCTGCGGTTCCGGTAAGTGATGAGGAGCCAATTTTTATGACAACGCGCTTTGCTGTGGTGACTGCGTTGCGGCTCATTTACTTATCCTCGCTTGCCTGTAGATCAGATGATTGTGGCTCGATTAGGCGTGGAGTTTTTGGGTCCTCCACGTTGTACTCCCATTGTTGCGCAATTTCATCGTCAGATAGTTGATCGACAACCTTTTCTTCTACAACCCATGCACCTTCCAAGCGCGAATCTTCGCCGCGACGGTGTAGGTGCCCAGCTAATTGTTCTGCGCCAGCTTCGATCGTTGGCTCCCATTCAAAGACAACTTCATTATCGCCAGAACCGATACGGACTTCACTTCCAGCAACAGCTCCTTTTTTAAACAATTCTTTTTCAACACCAAGTTGTGCCAGGCGATCTGCGAGATAACCAATGGCTTCGGCATTTTTAAAGTTAGTTTGACGCACCCAACGAACAACTTTCTGTCCGCGTACGCTAAATGAGCCATCGGCATTTGCTTGCACTGTGTATCCAGAATCATCTACCGCTGTTGGGCGCAAGATAATACGAGTGCGTTCTTCAGTTGCGGCAGCAGCGCGCTCTCTCTGAACTAGTCGCGCCATGGCATAGAGAAGTTCTTGCAAACCTTCACGGCTAGCAGCCGATACTGGATAAACCTCATAGCCCTTATCGCGAAGTGATTGAGCAACCATATCTGCCATCGCTTTGCCATCAGGTAGATCAATTTTATTTAGCGCAATGATTCGGACACGATCTTCTAGGCCGCCGTATAGCGCGAGCTCGGCTTCAATGATTTCTAAATCACTTACTGGATCGCGGTCAGTTTCTAAGGTTCCGCAATCGAGTACATGCACAAGTGCTACGCAACGTTCGACGTGACGTAAGAATTCGAGGCCTAGGCCCTTACCTTGTGATGCACCTGGAATTAAACCTGGCACGTCAGCAACTGTGAAACGAGTTTCTCCTGCTTGAACAACGCCCAAGTTTGGAACCAATGTTGTGAATGGATAATCTGCAATCTTCGGACGAGCCGCAGAAATCGCTGCGATCAGTGATGATTTACCTGCACTTGGATATCCAACGAGTGCAATATCAGCAACAGATTTAAGTTCTAAGTAAAGAGTGCGTTCTTCACCTGGTTCACCAAGGAGTGCAAAACCTGGTGCGCGGCGCTTAGATGATGAGAGAGCTAAATTGCCGAGCCCACCGTGGCCGCCCTGAGCAGCAAGAAATGTTGTTCCTGTTCCAATTAGATCGGCGAGCTGATTGCCTTTTGCGTCGAGAATAACGGTTCCATTTGGAACAGGCAGGATTAAATCTTCGCCATATGTTCCATCTTTTCGATCGCCATACCCTTGTGAGCCAGAAGTCGCCTTGCGGTGTGGTGAGTGATGGAAATCTAAGAGCGTAGTAACGCTGGAATCGACGATGAGAATAATGTCGCCGCCGCGACCACCATTGCCACCATCTGGACCGCCAAGAGGTTTGAACTTTTCGCGCTTAACAGAGACGCAGCCGTCGCCACCTTTTCCGGCAGCAGCGTAGAGCGTTACGCGATCGATAAATGTTGTCATCTCTTAACGCTCCTTCCTTATCTGTTAACTATCCTAGAAATTGTTTATGAAATAAAAAGAGCGAGCCACGGACGCGGCTCGCTCTCTTTGAGAAACCTAAATTAAGCGACCGGAACCACATTCACTACACGACGTCCGCGAGCGCGACCGAATTCAACTGCTCCTGCAGCTAGTGCAAACAAAGTGTCATCCTTACCGCGACCAACGTTCTTGCCTGGGTGAAAATGTGTACCGCGCTGACGGACCAAGATCTCGCCAGCATTTACTTCTTGTCCACCGAAGCGCTTGATGCCAAGGTACTGTGGATTTGAATCGCGACCGTTACGTGTCGAGGAGACACCCTTTTTACTTGCCATTGTTCAACCCCTTATTTCACGCCGCTGATCGCGGTGATCTTGACTCGAGTTTGCTGTGCGCGAAAACCTTGACGACGGCGATAGCCAGTCTTATTCATGTAGCGAAGGATGTCGATCTTTGGACCTTTAACTTCATCGATAACTTCGCCAGTGACTTTTACGCCACTTAGAACCTTTGGATCAGATGTGACGCTTGCGCCATCAACGACGAGAAGTGCAGGGAAAGTTACTGATGCGCCAGCAGCTTGGTCGATGCGATCGACAGTGATGGTTTCACCAACGGTGACTTTCTCCTGGCGTCCGCCAGCTTTAACAATTGCGTACACGATTCTTGCTCCAGTTCATTTCGCGCTCGCACGGCCCTAGATGGGAAGTGATCGAGCAGAGGCTAAGGGTACGGATTTCATGCCCTTAGGGTCAAATTGAGGTATTTCTACGCGGTGATAATCCCACTTGAAGCGGCTCTGCGACGACGACGTCCGGCAGGTTTTTCTGCAACGGTTTCGGTCGTTTCTTCAGAATCGGTTTCAGATTCAGTTGCGATCGATTCTGAATTTTGAACCTCATGGAATTCGTGTTCGGTTGCCTGATCTTCATCGACATCTTCGTGAGAGGCTGATTGTGAATTTACCTGAGGCATTGGCGCCTTCATCTTCACCGGCTCCATATGAATATGAAGTCCGCGACCAGAACAAGAATCACAAGTAGTTGAGAAGGCTTCGATTAGGCCTTGACCAACTCGCTTACGCGTCATCTGTACAAGTCCAAGAGAAGTTACTTCGGCGACTTGGTGCTTGGTGCGATCTCGTCCCAAACATTCAACTAAGCGACGAAGCACGGCATCACGATTAGATTCCAAAATCATATCGATAAAGTCGATAACAATAATTCCACCTAAGTCGCGTAAGCGAAGTTGGCGGGCGATTTCTTCCGCTGCTTCTAAGTTGTTCTTGGTTACAGTCTCTTCGAGATTGCCACCTTTACCAATAAATTTACCGGTGTTGACGTCGATTACGATCATCGCTTCAGTGCGATCGATTACGAGGGATCCGCCTGATGGTAGATAAACCTTGCGATCAAATGCCTTTGCCAATTGTTCTTCAACGCGGAATTCAGCGAAGAGATCTCCCTTACCGACATATTTCTCCAACTTGCCCACAAGTTCAGGAGCGATACCACCAAGGTAGTTACTGATCTCTTCCCAAGCATCACTTCCCTGAATTGTAAGTTTGCGGAAATCTTCGTTAAATATGTCGCGGATTACGCGCACTGCTAGATCTGGCTCAGAGAGCAGAAGAGTTGGTGCGTGGAAATTTGGATTCTCAGATTTCTGATAAATATCTTCCCATTGCGCCCTTAAGCGTGCGACATCGTTGGTCAGTTCTTCTTCACTTACTCCTTCAGCTGCGGTGCGAACAATTACGCCAGCTTCTTCAGGAATCAAATTCTTTAAAATTGCTTTCAGACGTGTGCGCTCTGATTCAGGAAGGCGTTTTGAAATTCCACTCATTCCACCGCCAGGAACATAAACGACGTAACGACCGGGCAGAGAAATCTGACTAGTTAAACGCGCACCTTTTTGCCCAATTGGATCTTTAGTAACTTGCACAAGAACTGGTTGACCAGTCTTTAAAACCATTTCAATTTTTCGAGGTTGGCTCTCAGAAATACCAGCAGCATCCCAGTTAACTTCACCGGCATATAAAACCGCGTTGCGACCCTTGCCAATATCTACGAAGGCAGCTTCCATTGAAGGAAGTACATTTTGTACGCGGCCAAGGTAAACATTGCCGACATAAGAAACGTTGGAATTTCGGTTTACATAATGCTCGACCATCACCTTATCTTCAATAACGGCGATCTGAATGCGGTCACCAATTTGGCGAACTACCATTTCACGATCAACGTTCTCACGGCGAGCTAAAAATTCTCCATCGGTAATAACTGTCCCACGACGACGATATGGCTCACGATATTCACCACGATTATCAGAACGATCAGATCGTCCACCACGTTCGCGACGATTGCGAGTTCCGCGTTCACTACGTTCGGCCCGCGCTGGTCGTTCTGTACGTTCACGAACTTCGCGCACCTTTACAACTGTTACTACGCCATCTTCATCAACAATCTCACCTGGCGTTACTCCTTCACCAGTTGCACGGCGACGGCGACGGCGACGATGGGTTGTACCTTCTGCGCCATCGACGGTCGAATCAGAGTTTGACTCTTCACCATCATCGGTTGCATCTTGGGTATCTGCGCCATCAGCGCTTGGTTTGCGACGTCCGCGACCACCACGACGGCGGCGGCGGTTGCGACCACCACGTGAATCTTCATCATCAGATACTGCAGGGCTCTCGGGAGTTACAGCGCTCTCCTTGGCCGCGCTCTTGCGGGCTGGCTTAGGAGCTTTCTCAGTTGTTGCAGCTTGAAAAATTGGAACCGGTATTGCCGGTGCTCTCTTCTTGCTCTTACTTTCAACTGCTTCAGCAACAGGTGCGTCGACAATTTCAGCTGACTTATCTGCAGCAAGTGATTTCTTCTTACTTACTTTTTTCACCGCACGCTTGCGCGGTGACTTTGGCTCAATAGCCATGGCACCAAATCCTCTATGCGTTAATTAACGCGCTCTGGCTTGTAGTCACTTATCTGGCTGGCAACCCTTGGGTTGGCCTGAGTAAATCCTTCAAGCAAATCTTTTTAGTCCGCCGCTGGCTTTATTCGCGAATTGGTTCGCGAGCCGCGCTGAACTGTTGGGGTAAGTATGCCACACCATCGCGCTAAAGCGCGAAATGAGCGTTGCTGTGAGGCTGATTCACCCGTGGTGGCGGGCGTGCACGTTCTGAAGCAATCCAAATCCGATCATTGTGGCGAACATACTCGAACCGCCATATGAGACAAATGGAAGAGGCACACCTGTCATCGGCATCATGCCAAGTGTCATTCCAATATTTTCAAAGGCTTGAAATGCAAACCAAGCAATTACTCCCGTGCAAACCAGCCTCCCGTAGGGATCATTTGATCTTCGCGCGATTCCAAATGCTCTCATTAAAACCGTTAGATAGAGAATCAATATAAATCCGCAACCCAAAAATCCGAGTTCTTCTCCAGCGACTGTGAAAATAAAGTCAGTCTGTTGTTCTGGAACGAATCTACCATTGGTCTGAGGGCCATTAAATAAGCCCGTACCAATTAAGCCTCCTGATCCAACGGTAATTCGCGCTTGCCTGAGTTGATAGCCACTCCCCTGCGAATCAATATTTGGATCTACAAATGCTTGTAATCGTTTTACTTGGTAATCATTGATAATGCCAACATTAACGGCAACAAAACTACCGATTACCCCCGCCAATATTAATCCAACCACCCAGCGCATTGGAGCCCCAGAAACAGCAATGATGGTGACAACTGCAATGCTAATGATAAAGATTGTTCCCATATCAGGTTGTGCTGCGATTAACAGGATAGGTATGGCAGCAATGACTAGAGCTTGCATTACATCGTTGTGCTGAACAGCATCCTTATCGTGAGTTCGCTCAGATAAAATCATCGACATACCTACGATGATTGAAATCTTGGCGAGTTCTGCTGGTTGCAATTGGAACCCAAAGGGAAGTCCAATCCAGGCATTTGAGCCATTTACCTCCGCTCCTATCCCTGGAATCAAAACAGCGGTTAAGCCAATGACGCCAAGCATCCAAAGCAGTGGTGTGTAGGCGCGGATCAATCGATAATCAATTACCGTGGTTCCCCAAGCAAGCAATGAACCAATCAAAATATTGAGAATGTGACGCTTTAAGTAATACTCGGGATCTAGCCCATTTGCGGCATACCAATTTCGGGTAGCGGCATAAACTAAGAGAGTTCCCATTATTAAGAGAAGTGCAACAGCGACAGTTAAAATTGGGTCAAACCCAGCGAATGCAGAAGGGCGAGAGCTTCTGCGGTAATTAACCCGCCGTGAAGCTAAGCTCACTTTGCCCCCTTAACTTTTGTTGCTGGAGAAATCTTTGGCAAGGTTACTGGCGGGACTCCGCTTGGGAAGATAATTTTCGCAGAATCAACCTTGGAACCTTGAACGCCGAAGAGAGTTTCGTAGATCTTTCTAACTCCAACGCCTGATGTAGATGCGCCGAAACCACCTTGGCTCACCATCATTACGACCGCAAATCTCGCCTTTTTGGTAGGTCCATATGCAGCAAACCACGAAGTATCTGCCTTCTCGCCGCCATTGGGATTTCTTCCAAAGACTTGGGCGGTGCCAGTTTTACCACTGATCTCAATTGGAAAACCGCTAAATACTCCAGCACCAGTTCCACCAATAACAACTTCGCGCAGCGCACTTTTTAAAAACTTAATTGTCTTTTTATCTGCCGGAATACTTCCAAGTTTCTCTTTTTCAAAAGTCTTAATTACTGTTCCATCAGTTTTAACTATTGCTTTTGCGATACTTGGTTTCCAGATCGTTCCGCCATTAGCGATAGCGGAATACATTTGCGCTAATTTGATTGGTGTAATGACTGTGTCACCTTGGCCAATTGAGAAGTTGACCGCATCACCGGCACGAATCTTGTCGCCATCTAAACAGTTTTCATAGGCGAGCTGGACTAGAAATGTAGTCTGCTGACTCTTCGGTGCACGGGTTTTGTAGTTGCAGTAGAAATCTTTATTTTGTGCATACCAAGATTTGCGCCACTGACGATCTGCCAGCCTCCCGGAGGATTCAGAAGGTAAATCTACGCCAGTCTTTCTACCGACTTGAAAACCTTTGGCGGCGTTAAAGAAATAGTCATTTGCATCTGATTTCGGCTTAAGCCCTCCATCACGTAACCATTCATCAAAGGCGATGCGATACCAGACAGTGTCACAAGAAATGGCGATTGCCTTCTTTAGCGATATGCGCCCCTGTGCCTTGCTTTCGAAGTTTTGAAAGGCACGAGTTCCAACTTCTACTTGTGATGGGCAATCATAAGTTGCGTTCAAGTCGTACCCAGCGTTTGCGGCGGCAACTACTGAGACTGCTTTGAAGGTAGATGCCGGGGCAAATAGCCCCTGTAATGCACGCGAAAGTGCAGGTACGCCTTCCTTTTCACTATATAAATTCTTCGCCTCCGAGACAGTAAGTCCTCGCTCAAAAGAATTCGGGTCATAAGTTGGATATGAGGCAAGCGCCAAGATCTGACCATTTGTTACATCCATTACAACGGCAGCTGCGCCATCTGAAGGATTACCTAATGCGCGAGCTCTGCTCACAGCATCGGCTAGCGCACTTTCAGCAGAAGCCTGCACGCGAGCATCGATACTGGTTACTAAGTGATCTCCACCGATCGGTTTTGAATTTTGACTAGTACTAGTAACCGCTTCCTTACGGTCAACTATTACCGTTTTTATCCCGGGAGTTCCACGCAAATATTGATCGTACTGAATTTCCAAGCCAGCCTTACCGATGGATTCAGAACGGAAATAACTTCGTCCATTTATTCCCGATAGATCGCTCTCTGTTAGCGGTCCCACATAGCCAAGTAAATGTGCACCATTTACTGCAATATTTCCTGGATAGTTTCGGATCGAAACTGGGGTGGCCGATACGCCAGGATATTGATCTGAGCGTTCAACAATCCGCAAGGCAATTTCAGGGTTGGCTTCTTTTGTAATCGGAATCGGTTGAAAGCGCGAACCTGTCCAGCATCCAGCGCGCAGACCTTTCGGCAATTCACCACATAAGCGAGTGCGTTGATAGATATCTTCGTATTCCAACTTCAAAAGTTTTGCTAGCGCTTGCAATACGCCAACACCTTTATCGGCTTGGCGGTCGATCATCGTGCGGTCAACTGTTATGGCAATTCCGACTCGGTTTAGCGCCAACGGCACACCGGATGAATCAACAATTAGTCCACGGGTAGCAGGAGTTATAACGTCACGGCTCTGAATTGAAAGTGCGGCATCGCGATATTTTGGGCCGGCAGCGACCTGCAAGTAGAAAAGTCGACCTAAAAGGCCAACCAATAGTGAAAAAATAAGCACTTGGACAACTAGCAAACTAAGCCTGGCGCGCTGATTCATCCCCGACTCTCCGCCTCAAAGAGTGCGCTGTGGATGCGCGTAACGAAAGGCATCAAGAGTGGAACAACCGCCACAGTCCAGAGTGCAGATGAAACTAGCGAAATAAAAATCTGCAAGATACTGCCTAGCTCGCTTCCAAACATCAAGCCAATAATTAGATAAGCCAATCTGGTAAGGGGGACGGCGATAGCAACTATTACAACAAGTGAGATGGGATTGCCGCGAAAGTTATCATCGCCATATCCCAAATATGAGATTGAAAATCCAGCCAAAATCATTATCAGAGTCCACTGCCCCATCGGACCAGATGTTGTTTGTGATAAATCCATAAGGAGCCCTGCGCCAAAGCCAGTAAGTGCTCCTAACTCTGGAGTACCAAGAGCTGACCAGAGAAGTGCAAAGATCAAAAAGAGCGAGACTCCCCCACCAAAAATTCGAAACTGGCTAACAATTGATTCTTGGATCAAATACACGATTGCAAAAATCGGAAAGGAGATCAGAAATCTACGAGCAAACATTTATGGCTTGGGCGATCCAGAAGGCGTGGCGTAAATCGTCACAGTTGGAACCGGGATTGGAATCGGCCCCTTAGGCACTAGCGCATCGCGGGGATCTGATTTAGGTGAACCCACCACGACTGCAACCACACTTAGAGTTGAAAAATTGGCGAAAAGTTTTACATCTGCGGTTTGGGTAACAGCACCTGCGGTGTTATCAACTGAAGTCACTTCTCCGATTGGAACTCCCGGAACAAATGGTCGATTGCCTTGACTGCCACGCGCCAAAATTACATCCCCAACTTTTAAAGTTGTCTGGTTATCGAGTAGTTGCAGCACCGCTTTACTGGTTCCCTGTCCACTTAAAATGCCAATTTGTTGGCTGCCGGCTACGCGAGCTCCGACACGGAAAGCAGAATCTGAAGCTAGTTGCACAAGAGCGCTATTTGGATATGACTTTTTAACTACTCCGACTAAACCAAGTCCAGTAATCACAGTCATATTCTCCTTAACTCCATCATTGGTACCAGCATCAATTGAAATAGTTTGAGCAAATGATGATGTAGAGCCAAGTGAAATTACTTTTGCGGCGACGACTCTATATTTTGCGATGCCTGCTAAATCTAAGACCGATTTAAGTTCTAAAAGTTCTGCATCTGCAATCGTACGGTTTATTAAACTCTGTCGCAATTTTTCATTATCGGCCGTTAATTTTTCGATCTCACCTCGTGTACGGCCCAGACGAGTAATATCTGAGAAGAAATTCCCAACCGGTCTAAAGACGGTCGCGGCTACAGATTGAACTGGCGAGAGCGCTGTTTGTGATCCGCTACGCAGACCATCAATTACTTGCACACCACGTAAATCTAAAGTAATTAAAAAAAGCGATGTGACGATTAGAGAGATAAGCAGCAGACGACCGCGGTTATCGCCGCCGTTTCGCATCTTAAAAACCTATCGACGTGGCTCGGAGATCAAAACCTTTTCAAGGGCTTCGAACTCTTCAATGCACTTGCCTGAGCCTTCAACCACTGCATCAAGTGGGCGATCAGCGATATGAATTGGCATGCCAGTTTCTTTACGAAGGCGCTCGTCAATACCCTTAAGAAGTGCGCCGCCGCCAGTAAGCACAATTCCACGATCCATTAGATCCGATGAAAGCTCTGGTGGACATTTATCAAGGGTGCTCTTTACCGCATTGATAATTGCGTTCACTGGCTCTTCAAGTGCTTTACGAATTTCTGCAGCTGATACAACGATTGTCTTTGGTAGACCAGTTGCTAAATCGCGACCACGAATTTCAGCATCATTTTCACCCTGAAGTGGGTAAGCAGAACCAATTGCCATCTTAATTTCTTCAGCTGTGCGTTCTCCAAGAAGCAATGAGAATTCTCGCTTTACCCAGTTGATAATCGCTTGATCTAGCTCATCTCCACCAACGCGAATTGAGAGTGAAGTAACGATTCCACCGAGTGAAATAACGGCAACTTCAGTTGTTCCGCCACCAATCTCAACGACCATATTTCCAGTTGGTTCGTGAATAGGTAGACCGGCGCCAATCGCTGCTGCCATTGGCTCTTCAATGATGTAAACCTTGCGTGCACCTGCTGCATAGCCAGCATCTTTAACAGCGCGCTGTTCTACGCCGGTGATTCCTGATGGAACACAAACGACGATACGTGGCTTTGCAAGATAGCGACGACGATGCACCTTTTGAATGAAGTAACGGAGCATGCGCTCGGTTGTGTCAAAGTCAGCGATGACGCCATCTTTAAGGGGGCGGATCGCCACGATGTTACTTGGCGTGCGACCAATCATCTTCTTCGCCTCTAGGCCGACCGCGAGAATTCCACCAGTGTCTTGGTTTACCGCAACTACTGAAGGCTCGTTAAGAACAATGCCGCGACCGCGGACGTATACCAAGGTATTTGCGGTTCCCAAATCGACAGCCATATCTCGGCCGATGAATGACATTCTGTTCGCCATGTAATACCCCTCGAGTTGTTTTCTTGAACTTACTTACCGAAAAAAATTTCAATCTCACGCGCCGCTGATTCTGGCGAATCAGAGCCGTGAACAATATTTTGAACAACTTTTGTACCTTGATCGCGAGCTAGGTCTCCTCGAATTGTTCCGGGAGCTGCAACTGTTGGATCAGTTGCACCCGCGAGTGATCTAAATCCTTCAATTACGCGATTGCCTTCAGCAACCATTGCAACGATCGGACCTGACAACATAAATTCAACGAGTGGTTCGAAAAACGGCTTACCTTTATGTTCTTCGTAATGACGTTCTAGCAATGCGCGATCTGCTTGCATCATTCGTAATGATGTAACTAAATAGCCCTTAGCTTCAACTCTAGCGATAACTTCGCCGATTAACTGGCGACGAACGCCATCTGGCTTAACCAGGATTAGGGTCTTTTCAGTGCTCACGTGCTCAGTCTATTAGGCATCTGGCGAAGTTGGTGCCACGGGATTTTCCCCCGGCTGCCCCTTAGCCAATAGCGCTGCTCGTGCCGCCTCACCCTTGCGGCCGACAATTATCGCCGCAACCCATAACCCCATGAAGAGCAGATTGATGATCGCCATCGAAGGCACGACCACGCTGTAGGCGGCCATAGCAAATTGCAGAATCGAACCGAGTATCCAGCCTGAACGTTTCTTGAGTAAACGAATTGCATAAATCATTAAGAACATAACAACAAATCCATAAATTATCGTGGCGCTCTCGTGGCTATCTTTTGCCAACAACATGGCAAAGCCCATGATCAAGAATTCCATCGCCAGAACTGCAGATCCAAGTACGCGCATTACTTGCCTCCTGTTTCGGGCAGCTTGGCATATTTCTTACGGACCGCCGTGCGCGCTTCCCCAACTGTTACTACTGATCCAGTTATTAAAATTGCGAGCGACTCATCACTTAGTGGGCGGTTCGCATCTTTGACTGCGCGATCAATTGCTGCTGGCAGGGTCTCTTCAGCGAAAACTCGATCTGCTCCAAAAACTTGTGTTGCCAATTTATTTAGGTCAGCCACGCCCATTGAACGCTCAGAAGAATTATTAGTAACGATAATTTGATTCAAAATGGGTTCCAGCTCTTGCAATATTCCCAACGCATCCTTATCGGCCATCAAAGCCACAATCCCAGTGACTTCATCAAAGGTAAACTCGCTCTGCATTGTCTCGGCTATCGCCTTGGCCCCGTGCGGGTTATGGGCGGCATCTAAAATGATGGTGGGATCACGATGGATAACTTCACATCGACCTGGTGAAGTTACATTGGCAAATCCAGCACGCACGGCATCAATGTCTAAATCTTGTTCGCCAAAGAATGCTTCGACCGCAATTAGCGCAGCTGCCGCGTTCGATGCCTGGTGCTTGCCGTGAAGCGGCAAGAAAATATCGTCGTAATGACCACGCAGGCCAGTAATTGAAATTAATTGACCACCAACTGCGATCGCTCGTGAATCGATGGAGTATTCCAGCCCCTCGCGCGCTATATCAGCGCCAACTTCTGCCGCACGACGTAAGAGCTCCACCGCTGCTTCAGGAGTTTGTTGAGCCAAGACAATAAAGCCTTGTTCTTTAATAATTCCAGCCTTGGTAGCAGCGATTTCTGCAATTGTGCTGCCCAAATACTCCATATGGTCTAAACCAATTGGGGTAATCACAGAAACATCGGCATCCACCACATTTGTGGCATCCCACTGCCCACCCATTCCAACTTCAATTACTCCGACATCAATTGGGTGTTCTGCAAATGCGGCAAAGGCAAGTGCAGTAATTGCCTCAAAAAATGAGATTGGATTTTCAAATTTGCTATCCATTAAATCAAAATAAGGAGTGATGTCGTTAAAGGAGAAGATTAACTCTTTGGCGTCAATTGGTTTCCCATTGATACTAATACGCTCTAAGTAACTTTCTAGGTGGGGGCTGGTAAATCGCCCAGTTCGCAAGCCCATTTCAAATAAGAGTGAATCGATCATGCGCGCAGTTGTGGTCTTGCCGTTTGTGCCACCCACGTGGATAGTCGGGTAACTCAATTGTGGCGAACCCAAGATATCAACCAAGGCGCTGATTCGTTCTAGCGTCGGAGCGATGCGATTTTCTGGCCAACGCGCCAGCAGCGCCTTTTCTATCGCATCAATGCGTGCTTGATCATCGGGGCTTATATTGTTCATAGATCTACTTCAGCGCTGTAAGTGCTGCGGTAATTCGTTCGATATCAGCAGAAGTTTTAGCAAGTCTTTCTTTAATCTCAACAACAACATCTGCAGGAGCCTTGGCCATAAAGCCAGCGTTACCTAATTTGACCTCTGCTGTCTGTAAATCTTTCTTGGCGGCGCTTAAATCTTTCTCTAAACGAGCGCGCTCAGCCACAACATCGATAGATCCTGTCAAATCTAGTTCGATCTTTACGCCCGCAATTTCTAAAGTTGCAGACGGTGTGAAATCTTTATCCTCAAGTTTTAGTAAGAAACGCAGTGCGCTGGAGTATTCGACTATTTCTGGTGATCCAATAAAACGACCAGGAACTTTCTGCGCTGGTTTTAAGCCTTGATCATTGCGGAAGCGACGAACTTCTGTCACAACCTCTTGCAGTCCAGTGACGAGTGATTCAGACTTTTTATCAATGTGAGCTGGGTTAAATACCGGCCAATCGGCAACGACTAGCGATTGGCCACCAGTGAGCGTGCACCATAGTTCCTCGGTGATAAATGGCATTACTGGGTGCAACGCACGCATTAACTGATCAAGTACATGACCCAATACGCGCTGTGATGCCGCTTTATCTTCTGAAGCAAAAGTCTCTTTAGAAAGTTCTAGATACCAGTCGCAGAGGTCATCCCAAGCGAAGTGGTAAAGAATTTCGCAAGCACGAGCAAATTCATAGCCTTCCAGCAGTGCATCTACATCACGCAAAGTTTCGCTTAGGCGTGAAAGTATCCAGCGATCAATTGCGTTCAGAGTTGAGACTTCAGGAAGTGGACCGGCAACAGTGGCACCATTGATCATCGCAAAGCGAGTTGCATTCCATAACTTAGTAGCGAAGTTACGTGATCCACCGATCCAATCTTCAGCTAGCGCTTGATCAGTACCGGGATTGGCACCGCGCGCAAGAGTGAAGCGCAGCGCATCTGCACCGTACTTATCCATAAACTCAATTGGATCAATGACATTTCCGCGGCTCTTAGACATCTTCTTGCCAAATTGGTCACGGACTAGACCGTGCAACATAATCGTTTTAAATGGCGCAACGCCATCCATTGCAAAGGTCGACATCATCATCATGCGCACAACCCAGAAGAACAAGATGTCATAACCGGTGACGAGAACGCTTGTTGGATAGAACTTGGCCAAATCTGCAGTTTTCTCCGGCCAGCCAAAGGTGGAAATTGCCCATTGTCCAGATGAGAACCAGGTATCTAGAACATCTGGATCTTGGCTCCAGCCAACTGGCGCAACTTCATCAGGACCGACAACTTTTACTTCACCATTTGGTCCATACCAAACTGGAATTCGATGTCCCCACCAGAGTTGGCGAGAGATACACCAGTCGTGCATATTGTCGACCCACTCAAAGTAACGAGGCGAGAGCGCTTCTGGTTCAATCTTTACTTCACCGCTGCGAACTGCATCAGCAGATGCTTTAGCAAGTGGTGCAACTCTTACAAACCATTGTTTGGAAAGCCGTGGTTCAACAGTTATATCGCAACGAGAACAATGGCCAACTGCGTGAATATAGGGGCGCTTTTCCGCAACCAAGCGACCCATCTCTTTTAACTTCGCAACAACTGCAACGCGCGCTGCAAAACGATCCATCCCATCAAATTCTGTGCCGGTACCAGCCATTACACCGTGTTCGTTCATGATGACCACGAAGGGCACGTTGTGGCGCATCGCCATTTCAAAGTCGTTTGCATCGTGTGCGGCCGTTACTTTGACTGCGCCTGTTCCAAAATCTTGCTCAACTAGCTCATCAGCGATAATCGGGATCATGCGATTTACCAAGGGAAGAAGTACTTCTGAACCTATTAGATGTTTGTAACGTGGATCATCAGGGTGAACCGCAACTGCTCCGTCACCCAACATTGTTTCGGCGCGGGTAGTTGCGATAACAATTGATTGTTCGCCTTCACCATATCGAATCTGTACAAATTCTCCCGCATCGTCTTGATGGTCAACTTCAATATCTGAGAGAGCTGTTAAGCAACGAGGACACCAGTTAATGATTCGTTCAGCGCGGTAGATCAACCCAGAATCGTGCATCTTCTTGAAAAGTGATACCACGGCCTTAGACATTCCTTCATCCATTGTGAAACGCTCACGTGTCCAATCGACGCTGACACCTAGCCGTTTCATCTGATCTAGGATCGCGCCACCAGATTCGGCTTTCCATTCCCAAACTCTCTTTACAAATTCTTCACGCCCTAAATCATGGCGTGAAATTCCTTGCGAACCGATCTGTTTTTCTACAACGTTCTGAGTTGCGATGCCAGCGTGATCCATTCCGGGTAACCATAAAACTTCGTACCCCTTCATGCGCTTCATTCGCGATAGACAATCTTGCAACGTTTGATCTAGAGCATGGCCAATATGTAAAACGCCTGTGACATTCGGAGGTGGCAAAACTATTGTGAACGCTTCTTTTTTGGAAGTTGCATCGGCAGTAAAATAATTAGCGCTCAACCATTTTTGATATAGGCGCGATTCGATATCGACCGGTGAAAAGGTCGAAGCGAGTTCAGCGCCAGCTGGCGATGCGGAAGACATAGAGCGCAGTCTAGATTACGCGCTCTTCTCCTCTGCACCTTTTTCGCGGCGTGATGCCCGCTTTGGAATATCGCCGGTGCGCTCAACCATGGTTGGAGCAGCGTTTTCATTTATGCACTCTTTCGTAATAATGACTTTGGCAATATCCGTGCGACTTGGCACGTCATACATCACAGTCAAAAGTACTGATTCCATAATGGCGCGTAAGCCTCGAGCTCCGGTGCCTCGCAGCAGGGCTAATTCGGCAATGGCATCGAGTGATTCCGGTGTGAATTCAAGTTCAACGTCGTCCAAATTAAAGAGGCGTTGATACTGCTTGACCAGCGCGTTCTTTGGTTTAGTCAGAATCTCCATCAAGGCTGGCTTATCAAGGCTTTCAACGCTAGTTAAAACTGGAAGGCGACCAATGAATTCAGGGATCATTCCAAATTTCAGAAGATCTTCTGGCATTACATCAGCAAAGATATCTTTACGGTTCTTATCGGCTGTTTCTTGAAGTGTCGCGTTAAAACCTACTCCAGCTTTTCCGCTGCGCGCTTCTATAATTTTATCTAGACCAGCAAATGCTCCACCCACAATAAATAGAACATTTGTTGTATCAATCTGAATAAATTCCTGGTGTGGATGCTTGCGTCCGCCTTGAGGTGGAACTGAAGCAACTGTTCCTTCTAGAATTTTCAGCAGCGCTTGCTGAACGCCTTCGCCAGAGACATCGCGCGTAATTGAAGGGTTCTCTGACTTACGCGCAACTTTATCAATCTCATCGATATAGATAATTCCGGTTTCGGCTTTCTTGACATCGTAATCCGCAGCCTGCAAAAGTTTAAGCAGAATATTTTCAACATCTTCACCGACATAACCGGCTTCGGTCAGGGCTGTTGCATCTGCAATTGCAAATGGAACGTTGAGCATGCGCGCTAAGGTCTGCGCCATTAATGTTTTTCCACAACCAGTTGGGCCAAGTAATAAAATATTTGACTTGGCCAGCTCTACGCCATCTTCGCCTTTAGCCTGGCCAGATTGAACGCGCTTGTAGTGGTTATAGACCGCAACAGCTAAAGATTTCTTTGCACGATCTTGACCGATTACATATTGATCTAAAAATTCAAAGATCGCTAGCGGCTTAGGAAGTTCGGTAAGCCCAAGTGTGGATGCTTCGGCGAGTTCTTCAACAATGATCTCATTACAGAGTTCGATACATTCGTCGCAGATGTATACGCCAGGACCTGCGATGAGTTTCTTGACTTGCTTCTGGGTTTTGCCACAGAAGGAACATTTCAGCAGGTCGCTAGTTTCGCCGATACGAGTCATGTGTAAAGAATAGTTTTTATCGCGATCTTATGTAACCTTATTTGAGCCTAACTCTGTTCGCTTATAGTGGAATTGCCCTGAGATTTGCGCGGATCTCGTAACTCTTTAACACCTGGCACCAGCAAGACGAGATAGCAGACAAGTATGTGGAATGCGATTGCAAAGAGAAGGAAGTCGCGCTCACCAGTAAGTACGGTGACGGGTCCGACAAGCGCCATTCCCAAAGGCATTAATCCACTGGTGCCAACCATGTCGATACTAAATACGCGCCCTTGCATCTCTTGCGGAACTTCCCGTTGCACCGCAGTGACCCAATACGCTTCCCAGCCGCCAATTGAAAGTCCAGCAATAAAGTAACCGCAAATAACAACTGTGGGAGAAATTGGAAAGGCCAAGACAAGAGGTGCAAATGCAAAAAGTGACCACATCGAGATCGCAACAAGTCCCGGATTCTTCGTTTGAAATTTAATGGCGGCGATCGCACTAATCATTCCACCGAGGCTAAAGACGGCGGCAGAGATCGCAAAAACGTTATTGGTATCGAATTCACGTCGCGTGATTACTGGAAGCAGTACCGTCTCAGCCGCAACAATCACCATTAATTGAAAGGAAGCCATAAAGATTGATGCTGCGATCCACTTGATTTCCCAAACTAATTTAAAACCTTCGCGCAGTTCAAATAGGAATGATGGCTTAACTTCTACGGTCTCTTGGCGTGGCGCTTCGCTAATACCAAATAGGAGTAAAGTGCCCAAGAAAAATGCGGCTGCAGTTACTGCAAAGGTGTAATCGGCTCCGATAATTGCAACTGATAAACCACCGACTCCTGGGCCAACAATTGTTCCGATCTTTGCAACAATTCCCCGCGCCACATTTCCGGCTGGTAGCAAGTGATCAGGTAGCAAACTTGGGACGATGGCAGCTCCGGCAGGAGCACCGAATGAATCTCCAATACCCATTAGGAAAACCAATAAACCAATTGCCCAAAGTGGCATATCAGCTGCTGATATAACAACCAAGATTAAGGCGATAAAACCTCGGAAGGCATCGGCGCTAATCATTACCCATTTGCGAGGAAGGCGATCTGACCAAACACCTCCGACAAGGGTAAAGATTGTTCCTGAAAAGACGCGCGAAGCGAGGATCAGACCGAGGTCTGTCGCAGATCCGCCATTATCGAGAACGCTGATTGCTAGCGCGATTGGAAAAGCTGCTGAACCGATTACAAAAATTAGCCCTGAAATGAAGAAGTTGCGGTAATCCTTATATGAAAAAAGAGCGCCGGGTTTGAAATATTTCTGCAACATTTCTAAACCGACGCCCCTTCATTGAGAATTACGCGGAAGGCTTCGCCTTACGTGAAGACATAACCTTATCTATGATTCCGTACTCAACTGCTTCAGCAGCGGTAAGAATCTTGTCTCGTTCGATATCTTTTTCGATCTCTTCAATTGTCTTATTTGAATGCTTAGCTAGCATTGTTTCGAGAAGGCCACGCATACGCATAATTTCGCGCGCTTGGATCTCGATATCAGATGCTTGTCCCCCGCCTTCAGATGAAGGTTGGTGGATAAGGATTCGTGAGTGCTCAAGTCCGTAGCGCTTACCTTTTGTTCCACCGGCAAGGATGATCGCTGCTGCAGATGCTGCTTGGCCAAGACAAATTGTTGTGATGTCTGGGCGAACAAATTGCATGGTGTCATAAATTGCAGTTAGCGCAGTGAATGATCCACCAGGTGAGTTGATATAGATGGAAATATCACGATCTGGATCCATTGATTCTAGCGTTAACAGCTGCGCCATTACATCGTTGGCAACTGTGTCATCAATTGGTTGACCCAAAAAGATGATGCGCTCTTCAAATAACTTTGTGTATGGATCAAGGCGCTTGTAACCGTAGGCGGTCTTTTCTTCAATAGTTGGAAGAACGTAGCGGTTTGTAATGTCTTGAATGTGTTTCATTACTTCTTACCTCCCGCGATTTGTCCGTCATTTGTAGCAATGTGATCGATAAAGCCATAAGCCAAGGCATCCTTTGAATTAAACCAATTATCGCGATCTGAATCAGCAATAATTTTCTCTAGTGGTTGACCAGTGTGCTTGGCATTTAACTCAGACATAGTCTGCTTTGTAATTGCCATCTGCTCTGCCTGAATGCGAATATCTGTGGCAGTTCCACCGATACCGCCAAGTGGTTGGTGCATCAAGATTCTTGCATTTGGAGTTGCATAACGCTTTCCGGGTGCGCCAGCTGTGAGAATAAATTGGCCCATTGATGCAGCCATTCCCATTGCAACAGTTGCAACATCGTTCTTGATGTAATGCATAGTGTCGTAAATCGCCATACCTGCAGTCACAGATCCACCAGGTGAATTTATGTACAGATAAATATCTTTTTCAGGATCTTCAGCAGATAGAAGCAACATCTGTGCACAGATTGCATTAGCCATCTCGTCGCGAAATTCACCAGCGAGAAAAATAATGCGTTCGCGCAATAAACGGTTATAAACATTGTCATCTAGCCAGTTACCGCCATTTGCAGCAACGCGTGCGTTCTGCCCGGCCGACTGTGGGTCTTGATAATCCACGTGATCCTCCTGATTGAGTACTTCTTTATATGTAGTGACCTTAACAATGCTCGAGAGTAAATGCTTCCCAAATATGGGGAAAAGGGGTGTAAATCTGCCTTTGTTCGCTCAGGGCAGAGCCGATTCTTTATGAGACGGTCAGTTTTAGGAAATAAGTCTTTTTTCCGTCAGTGAGTGAGATCGTGGTCTTGCCTTTTTTCAGCGGGGTAAGCGAAGGATATGTTTCATAAGTAGAGTTCAGTCCCCCCGCAACAAATTTCGCAATCTTCGGATTTACAACTTTGCCTCTCCAGATTTCTGGATTTTTAACTGTAAATACAACTGCGCTCTTTAATTTTACGGCTACCGTTTTGGCCTTCAACGGATCAACCATTTTCGGCGGAAGGGCTGCTGGTGTGGCCATTTTTGGCTGTGCGGCGACTGTATTTGATTCTGAAGCATTGGCAGCAAGTGCCAAATTAATTGGCAATATAAACGACACCATCAAGGCTAATGAGAAGCGAGCCGCAAACAGGAGCATAAGCAACCTCAAATCAACGTTGGAGCTAACAACCTACTCTGAAAATTATGCCTCTGGAAGAGATTGAGCAGGTTCAGATGCGGGTGAAGTTTGTGGGCGAAGGGCTTCAAGGTCGATCTTATTTCCAGATTTATCAACAACATTAACGCGACCGAGCGCACCCGCCAGAGCTTTAGTGCGAGATACCTCTGCAACCAATTGTGAAATTTGCCCCGCATCTTGGAGCTGCTTTGCAAACTGCTCAGGTGGCATTCCGTAACGCTGTGAGGTGCGAATCAAATATTCAGTTAATTCAATTTCATTAACTTGTACTTGTTCAGCCTTGACGATTGCATCAAGTAAGAAATCAGATTTTATCGATGCACGAACTTCGCCATCAACTTCAGCGCGATGAGCTGCATCTTCTAGCCGGCCTTCGCCTTCAAGATGCTGATTAACTTCATCTTCTACCAACTTATCCGGAACTGGAATATCAAGATCATCAATCATCTTCTTCAGTAGCAAGTCGCGCGCTTGTGCACCTTGCTCAAGTGATTTAACGCGCTTTAGGCGTTCAGTGAAATCGGCCTTTAATTCTGCAATCGTGTCAAATTCAGATGCCAACTTTGCAAAGGCATCATCAACTGGCGGAAGCTCGCGCTCTTTAACTGCCTTCAACTTGATTTGAACATCGCCCTTTTCGTCATCTTTTTGACCAACGAGCTGTGTTTCAAAGTTCTTTTCGTCTCCGGCCTTCATTCCAACCAGGGCTGCATCTAAGCCATCAATCATGCGGTTGGAACCGACTTCGTAAGAAATATCATTTGCTTTGCCACCGTCTACTTCAGCGCCATCAATTTTCGCGGTCAAATCAACAGTTACGAAGTCGCCATCTTTAGTCTCACGTTCAACCGTGGTCAAAGTTCCGAAGCGAGCGCGCAGCTCGTCTACTTGCTCATCAATATCTTTATCAGTGACAGCAATATCATCAACTTCAATGGTTATCTTAGAAAAGTCAGGCAGCGTGACTTCAGGGCGAACATCGACTTCAACGGCAAAGACCAACTTCTCATTATCGACATATTCCTTGATTTCAACTTCAGGGCGACCCACGACAAGAACTGAGTGCTCGCGAGCTGCCAATCCGTAAAATTCAGGCAGCGCATTATTGATCGCTTCATCGATTACCGATCCACGGCCAACTCGCTGATCGATCATGGCCGCCGGAACTTTGCCTTTGCGAAAGCCCGGAATATTTATCTTCTTGGCGACCGCTGTATATGCATCAGCTACGTAACCTGTTAAATCTGCGTAAGGAACTTCGATATCAAGGCGGACGCGAGTTGGGGAAAGTGTTTCAACCGTACTCTTCACAAAGTGCTCCTTGATTAGAAAGTAAATTGAAGTGCAATAAAGATTTCATTGAACTTCTGGTCGGGGCGGGGAGATTCGAACTCCCGGTCTCCTGCTCCCAAAGCAGGCGCGCTAGCCACTACGCTACGCCCCGTGGCGCAAGACGTGAGTCTAGAGTAATTTTTTACTCTCGGTTACCGAGGCAGTACTCTTTCCCGTATCGCGAAGCCAGTT
>CAMAPO010000009.1 GCA_945860245.1 Bifidobacterium breve | reverse complement strand
TGATTTCCACTCAGTGGAGTTGCATTCATTGAGTAAAAATTCTTAGGCCATTTAAATCCTTCGAGGGTTGGGTAGACACTCTCATCCATCGCTCCCTGAATCGCAGCGGTTGCAAGCAGCGCTGGAGCAAGAAAAGTTAGGTACGAAACGCCATCGACGCCTACTGCGCCAGTGTTCCCATCAATGAAAGAACCAAGGCCGAGTCCAATAGAAATTAGATATAGAACGGGGTTAGCGATCGCAATTGAGATTATTAACCAAACCCATTTGAGCATGTTGCGCAATCGAGCTTCCGTAACAAAGAGAGCGCCACGCGCGGCCACCTTTGCGGAGTTAACAATCTTGAGTGAACCTTGTCTGGCTTGGAGAGAACTCATTAATCGATCAGCGTTCTTCCGGTCAAGCGCAGGAAGACATCTTCCAATGAACTACGGCGCACAAGTGAAGTCTTTGGGTGGAAACTCTTCTTATAGACGCGTTCAAGTAACTCTTCCCCATCTTCGGTATACATCAAGATGCGATCCGGCAACTCTTCTATTCGATCACAGAGTTGGCGCAGCTCATCTGCCATATGCGCATTGCGCTCTGAGCCAAAACGAACTTCCAGAACTTCTTTCGTTGAATAATCTTTAATAAGTTGTGCCGGACTTCCCTCGGCCATAATTGAACCTTTATCCATAACAACTAAGCGATCACAGAGTTGTTCAGCCTCGTCCATAAAGTGAGTTGTAATCATCAGAGTTACACCATCATCTTTCAACCTAAATAAGCGATCCCACAGGATATGTCGTGCTTGTGGATCCAACCCAGTGGTCGGCTCATCAAGCATCAAAATCTCGGGTTCGCTGACAAGTGCGCGCGCAATGGTTAAACGGCGCTTCATCCCACCGCTTAACGATTCAACTTTGGCATTTCGCTTCTCTTCAAGTTGGGCAAAGGTTAATAGCTCTTCAATTTTGCCTTTAAGAAATTTACGGCTTAGCCCGAAGTAGCGACCGTAGATGTAAAGATTGTCAGTAACACTTAAGTGAGTATCTAAATTATCTTGTTGTGGAACCACGCCTAAGTGGGCACGGATTTGTGGTCCAAATTTATCTGGATCTTTATCTAGAATCGTGAGATCACCGGATGTGCGCTGTGAGGTGGCGCCGATCATGCGCATGGCAGTGGATTTTCCAGCCCCATTAGGGCCTAACAATCCGAAGGATTCACCTTTAACTACATCGAAATCAATCCCATTAACAGCGGTAAAATCACCGAATTTTTTAGTTAACCCTCGAGCGTGAATTAGCGATTGGCTCATTATTCAATCTTATATTGATTGTTGGATCGTTTTCATCCACTCTTCGATCGCATCTGGGTGGCGCGGAATATTCTCGCTTAAATTGCGGTAGCCATCTGCGGTAACCACAACATCATCTTCGATGCGGATACCAATTCCGCGATATTCCGGTGCAAATAGTTCATCATCTGGCTGGATATAAAGCCCTGGTTCAACAGTTAAAACCATACCTTCGCGCAAAATTCCTTCACGATACATATCTTGACGCGCATGTTCGCAATCGTGCACATCAAGGCCAAGGTGATGGCTAACCCCGTGCAAAGTCCAGCGGCGATGCAACCCAACTTCAGGCTTCATTGACTCTTCAGCGCTAACTGTTAAGACGCCCATATCTGCCAAACCTTGTGCAAGAACGCGTTGTGATGCCCGGTTAATATCTAAGAATTGGGCTCCTGGTTTTATCGCAGCAAAGCCAGCTAATTGCGCTTCATAAACCAACATATACAAGGCGCGTTGTGTAGGCGTAAATTTTCCATTTACTGGCAAAGTGCGAGTTATATCTGCAGTGTAATAAGAATCCATCTCCACACCGGCATCAAGGAGCAACAATTCGCCATTACGAACCGCACCATCGTTGCGGATCCAGTGCAGCACGCAGGCGTGTGATCCCGCAGCCGCAATAGTTGTGTACCCAATGTCATTACCTTCTAAACGGGCACGACCAAAGAAAGCACCTTCTACAATTCTTTCGCCGCGTGGATGTCCGGCTGCGGCAGGCATCGCTGCGATTACATCGCTAAATCCACGACCAGTTGCATCCACAGCAGCCTGCAATTCGCTAACTTCATAGCCATCTTTTACCAAACGTTGTTCAGATGTAAAGGTCAGAAATTCTGGCTCTCGCGCGTTTTTTGAGATCAATTTATCCATCAGCGCATCTTCGCCGCGAATCAACAGAGTCTCTTTACTAAAACGAAGCAGGTCTTCAATCTTTTCTACATCGCGAGTTGGGATTTGATAAACCGTATTGGCTTCATCAAGTGTGAAGTGGCGGCCTACCCAGAGTTCGCCATATTTGCGATCGGTATAAAAAGCATCGGTTTCGCGAGTTGACCGTGGATGGAGATAAAGATATGAATCGTGGCCACCAGCTTCATTTGGTTCCATCACCAATACTGAATCTGGAACCGCATCAGATCCTTGCACGCCGCTGTAGTAAGCGAATGCGCTATGTGGACGGAAAGCATATTCAGTGTCATTAGATCTAGTCTTGAAATTACCTGAGGGAATCACTAGGCGAATATTTGGAAAAGCTGCAGATAAAACTTGGCGACGAGTAAATGCGTAAGTAACAACCTCAAGTGGCTGCAAGCCTTCAAGATTTGAGGGCGCCCAACCGGTGCGCATAAATTCTGCATAACCCGCAGGCGGTGCAACATCGTAAGATCGCACTTCGTTAACTTCGGGGGCTTCGACCTTCTCATTCATATCGCTAAGAGTACAGAACTAGCAATAATAAGTAACCATCAAAAAATTGGTATTGACCCTGATCTATTTACGCATAGAGTTAAGGCACTATGTCGATGAGTACGCAGGAAATCGCTGATTTAGCGCGAGAAATCCGCCTACAAATCCTTCACACAATAAAAGGCGCCGGCATGGGCCATATCGGCGGCGACTTCTCTGTTACAGATATCTTGGCAACGCTCTTTGGCGCAGTTTTAAGAGTTGATCCAAAAGATCCAAATAAAGCTGATCGCGATCGTTTAATTTTAAGTAAAGGCCATGCCGCGGTTGCCCTTTATTCAACCTTGGCGGTGCGTGGCTTTTTTCCTGTTGAAGATCTAAAAACTTTTGCGCGACCTTTAAGTAATTTAAATGGCCACCCCAACCGCAACAAGGTTCCAGGCGTTGAATCAAATACTGGTCCACTTGGTCATGGTTTTCCTATCGCAGTCGGCACAGCTATCGGCGCGCAATTAGAGAAAAACGGCAGCCGCTCTTTTGTAATTATGGGCGATGGTGAATTGCAAGAAGGCAGCAATTGGGAAGCCGCTATGTTTGCCGGCCACCGCAAACTTACCAATTTAATTGCAGTCATAGACCGAAATGGTCTTCAGCAAGGTAGCCCAACTTCAAAGACAAATGAACTTGATCCGCTTGATAAGAAATTTGAATCATTTGGGTGGGAAGTTGTAGTTGCAGATGGCCACGATTATGTAGCTTTATTAAAAGCTTTTACCGATCCACAGACAAAACCTCGTGTTGTTATCGCCCAGACCACAAAGGGTAAAGGCGTTGACTTTATGGAAGGCAAAGCTGAGTGGCACCATAAAGTTCCATCTGCAGAGCAATATGCCGAGGCGCTAGCGCAATTGGGAAAACTATGAGCGAAAAACTTGAAGAGTTTGATAATCGTATAATTTTTGCCAAGACTTTAATTGCCCTCGCAAATGAAAACCAAAAGATTGTTGTTGTCTGCAACGACTCAGTCGGATCAAGTAATTTAGGCGAATTCCGCGACCTTTTTCCAGATCGTTTAATCGATGTCGGAATCGCAGAACAAAATATGGTCGGCGTCGCTGCCGGGCTAGCGAATGCTGGATTTACACCATTTGTATGCGCTGCCGCTCCGTTTTTAACTGGCCGCGCTCTAGAACAGATCAAAGCTGACGTTGTTTATACCCGCACCAATGTAAAACTCTGCGGCATGAGCCCAGGTATTTCTTACGGTGAACTCGGCCCAACACATCACTCAATTGAAGATATTGCTTGGATGCGCGCTCTTGATTCGCTGCCAATTGTTTTACCAGCGGATGAAGCGCAGACTGAAGGTGCAGTTCGTTGGGCGGCAAATACAGAAGGCCCAGTCTTTATGCGCATTGGTCGCTTCAAAGTTCCATCTGTTTCACAAGGTCAGAGCCCAGCGTTTATTCCCAATAAAGCGATGCGCATTGTCGATGGCAGTGACATAGCCATTATCGCTACCGGCACTGTGGTTTCTCGCGCAATCGCGGCGGCAGGACAGTTAAAGGCTGATGGAATATCGGCACGCGTAATTAATCTTTCAACCGTTTCACCTCTTGATACTGCAGAAATACTGGCGGCAGCTAAAGAAACGAAAGCAATCATCACCGCTGAGGAATCAGTAACCCGCGGCGGAGTCGGTGGCGCAATCGCTGAGTTTGTGGTCCAGAACCATCCGACTCCGATGAAGTTGATGGGCATTGATTCATTTGCGCCAACTGGATCTGCTTCCTATTTATTAGAACACTTTGGACTTACAGCCGATGCCATCGCCGCTGCGGCGCGAGAACTTTTGAAAAATGGCAGATAACCCCCCCATAATTTTAGCTATCGATCAAGGTAGCGGATCTACAAAGGCACTTGCGATAGATGTAAGTGGAAAAGTCGTTGCTCAGGCTGAAGTTAAAATTGCGACAACTTTTCCGAAAGCTGGGTGGGTAGAGCAAGATCCTGAAGAGATCTGGCAATCTGTCGTTACTGCAAGTAAAGAGATAACTAGCGCTCATAAAATCGCTGCAGTTGGCTTAAGTATTCAGCGCGAATCAGTTTTACTTTGGGATCGCAACACTGGTAAGGCCCTCACCAAGGTAATCACCTGGCAAGATCGCAGAGCATCAGAACTTGCGGAAAAACAGTTGAAAAACGCTGCCCAAGTTAAGGCAATCAGCGGCCTGGAATTAGATCCGATGTTCTCCGCCCTCAAGACGCAATGGTTATTTGAAAATAATAAATATCAAAGCGCCAATATTTGTATCGGAACAATTGACTCTTGGATCGTATTCAAACTGGGTGCGGGACATATTGTTGAAGCAGGCAGCGCTAGCCGCACTCAGTTATTGGATATCAACACCGGTCAATGGAGCCCAGAACTTCTTTCGGTATTTGCTATTGATGAATCGCAACTACCTCGAGTTTGTGCATCTAATGAAAAACACATTTGCACAAATATGCAGGCGCTCGGGCTAAGTAACGAGGTACCGCTATCTGGAATTATGGGCGACTCTCATGCCGCCCTCTTTGCTCACCAAGGTTGGAAGTCTGGAAACTTTAAAGCTACCTTCGGTACCGGAACTTCAATTATGGGTCTTACAAAAACAAAACCACAGACAATCGCTTGGCAAATCGATAGTCAGATAACCCAAGCCGCCGAAGCCAATATTCTCTCCACTGGTTCAACCTTGGTCTGGTTGGCAGAACTTCTCGGCACAACTCCAGATGAATTAGCGGAGTTGGCGCCAAAATCAACAGAACAAGTGGAGCTAGTTCCAGCATTTAGCGGGTTAGGTGCACCTTGGTGGGATCGCGAAGCAACCGGAATTATTACCGGGCTTACCCGCGGCTCGACGAGATCAGATTTAGCTGCTGCAGCGCTGAGATCAACTGCAGCACAAATTAATGATGTTCTTGAAGATTTTGCTAAATCGGATATCACGATTGAAACTCTCTACGCCGATGGCGGAGGTGCGCGCAACAGATATCTGATGCAGATGCTGGCAGATCTAAGTGGCAAGAAGATTAAATCTTCACAACTTCTTGAACTATCTGCATTCGGTGCAGCGATGGTTGCATCACTCGGTGCAGGTCTTGTCACACTTTCAGATCTGGAGAAGATTGAATTGAAATACGACGAGTATCTACCGAAAATCTCAGAACCAGAGCGGCAAGAAAGGCTTAAAACCTGGCGAAAAGCCTTGGCGGCATCGCGCATGAAAGATGAGTAAAGCCCTATTCACGACCGAGTAAACATCATAAGATCTCAATATAAGAATAGAAAGCAGGCTAAAAATGGGAAAACTAACTTACGGCGCAGGCATCTGGGCATTTGGCCAATTCGTTGACCGTTATGCCGGAGATGGTTACGGCCCAACTCGTACCAGCAAACAAATGATTGAAGATGCCGCCAAAGTCCCTGGCCTAAAACACCTTGATATCAACGTCCCATTCGATATTCCAGAGCGCACTGCAGTTGAGATCAAGAAGATGCTCGATGACAACGGACTTATCTGCCGCGCCACAACTCCACATATTTATATGCGCGAGTATGTAAAGGGCTCATTTACCAACCCGGATACCAAGTTGCGCTCACAAACCAAAGACCGAGTACGTGAAGCAATCGCAGCCGCTGAAATTCTAGGCGCGACTTACGTTAAATTCTGGCCCGGCCAAGATGGTTTTGATTTCCCATTGCAAGCAAATTATTTACAGATCTGGGATTACACCATCAACGGTATCCGCGATCTAGCAAACGAAAATCCAAAGGTGCAATTTGCCATTGAATACAAATGCAAAGAACCACGCGTTCGCATGACCCTTGCAACAGCTGCCAAAACGCTTCTTGCTATAAGCGAGATGAAAGTTGATAACGTCGGAATTGTTATGGACTTCGGCCATTCACTGATGGCGCAAGAAACCCCTGCGGAATCACTTTTGCTTATCCACCGCCACGGTAAGTTGGTTAGCGCTGAGCTAAACGATAATTGGCGTGGTTGGGATGATGACCTGCCAGTTGCATCTGTTCACTTATTTGAAACTATTGAATATATGTTGGCACTGCGCAGTATTAATTGGTCAGATCCGATTTTGCTTGATCAATTTCCATTCCGCGAAGATCCGGTGCGCGCACTTACTCGCAGCATCGAAATTATTACTTACTTAGAAGAAGTCTGCGATCGCGTAGATATCAACGCCCTTAATCAGGCTCAGAATTCTCAGGATGCCCTTGCTGCCCAAGCGGTTATTTGGGACGCGCTAATGCAGGAGAAGCGTTTCACCCGATAGCCAACTACCTGTAAACTCTCACCTGTACTTGGAGACGTCGCATAGCCCGGTCGAGTGCGCCTCACTGCTAACGAGGTAAGGTGTAAAAGCCTTCAGGAGTTCAAATCTCCTCGTCTCCGCTCTCTTTCACCTTAACGTGGAACCAACCACAAATAACTGACGTTCGCTGGCTCGGACATCTCCGCTCTGTTCACCTAACGTATAACTTCTATTTGCTTTGAGTGCGGCAGGTATTTAACTCGTTCCTATAACTTTGAGTGATGAGCAGCCTTGATTTCGACGGTAACCAGATTCTTGATGCCCTCGAAGACCAATTTGCATCAGGTGCGGCTCTAAAAAGTGCGACGCAGGCGAAAATTTCAAACGCCATCATCTGTTCATTTTTCACAGGGGATGAGTATTACAAGAGCCATGCTTTGCGGCTCCAGGCAAATCTAGAAGAGCTTGGCATTGCTTATGAATTACGCCAAATCTCAAAGCGTAAAGATGAAGACTGGGCAGATATTTGCCGGAAGAAAGTTGGATTTATAGCTGAAGTTTGTGCGGCAAATCCAAATAAGAAAGTATTTTGGATTGATGTCGACTGCGAGATTTTTTCAATTCCCGATTTCATTCTTCACTCAACTGCAGACATTATTGGTTTTCAACGCGGGTTCAGCGCTCCAGTTAGTATTGGATATCAGAGCCGTGGAAGATTCTGGGAACCTTGCTTTTGGGGAATAAATACAACTGCACAGGCACGAAAGATGGTGGCAGCAGCTGCAGAGTTTGAAACAGCAGCAACGGTAAGAGCAACTGATGACTTCTTCTTTGAAGAAGCCTGGAGAGCCAATTCTCCTAATATGACATTCCAGATAATCCCTTCTAACTGCGCCGTTGATAAGGGCGCAGGAACCCTAGAGAGCCACGAAGTCTTCTTTAGATTTGGTTCTAGTGGGCAAGTAGATAATTTTAAGAAAAAAGTAGAACAGCACACGGGGAATTCAAAGAAGAAGCTCGGGCTAAAAAAACAACTTCTGGAATTAGCCAAACTAATTGAAGAGAAATTGCCAGAAAACTTCTCGGCAAGGTTACGTTTACTAGTGGATGCATCTGGAGTAACTGGATTCTTGACGGGCAAGAAGCATAATAATCTCAGCGGTGATGCCGTGCGGGACTTGTTATTGGCTGGCAAAGCCGGAGATATCACCAAATATCAAGAGGCAATTCAGATTTTCCGGCAAAAAGTGCTTCCAAATAGATATGAAAGCGCTGCAATAAAAGTGGCATCAAGTTTCTTGCAATATTCGGCTAAACCAAGCAGTAATAAAGTCAAACTTTCCTGGTGGGAAAATCCTTATCCTGGGAATTTTGGAGATTGGTTAACGCCATTTATCTTTAGTCATTACACCGACAGCAAAATCATCTTTCAAGGGTTAACAACTCGAGCGCCGAATAAGCATATAGTTAGCCTGGGTTCGGTAGGCAGATTTATTAAAAGTAATTCTGTCGTAATTGGGACAGGGGTAAGTTCATTTAAACATGCCATAAACCCAAAGGCAGATTTCGTTTCTGTGCGAGGACCACATACTGCAGACTTGATTGTGCAATCCGGGGGACCAAGGGTTGAGAATTTTGGAGACCCAGGCATAGTTCTCTCAAGAATACTTCCATTAGCCCGTGGTGTGACAAACGGCAGGATCGCCTTGGTACGCCATTACACACATCTGCAAGCACCAGTAAAACTCCCAGATAACTGTGATGAATTATCGGTTCAACTTTCACATCCTGACGAAATTATCTCTTTCATTGAAACACTTATTAAATATGAGAGCGTTGTGACAAGTGCGATGCACGTACTGATCACCTGTCAGAGCTATGGTATTCCTTGCGCGCTAGTCGTATTTAAAGGATTTGAAGAATATGTCCACGGTGATGGAATTAAATATATTGATTATGCACTTGGTGCAGACGTTCAAGTTATAAGCCCAACACCGATCAATCCAAAACTGGATTGGCGCGAAATCGAACCGATCACCGAGACGATTAAAATCTCAGATTTAAAGATTTCTGAAGTTGAGATGGCGATTAAAGAAGGACTTCGCCGAGTCTCACTTTAATTACTTCAGGCCTTGATTTGCTCGGTCAAGATCTGCTTGAAAATCTACTTCGACCGCAAATAAATCTGAAATATCTACCGGTTCTATCTCAATGCCATTCTTTTCAATTGCAAGTTCCAACCCGCGCTCAAAGTAATCTTGGTCGCCGCAGGCTTTTAGTTGAGTAATAACATCATTTTTATGGCTTGCAGATATGAAATTGATACCAACCGCTTCGCCGAGTGCTCCTTGCACTGTCTTTGATAGCTCTTTGATAAATCCTTTATCGTCAACTGTGTATTTGACCTCTTCTTCCGCCGTCGCAGATGTATTTACACAGACAAATGATTTTTCAGATTCGATGCGAGAAGCTACTCTTTCCAAAACTTTGGCATCAAATACGACGTCTCCATTTAACCAAAGTACGCCTGATTCCTGACTTGCTATCAAGGCTTTCAAGAGACTCTTGGAAGTATTTGTTTGGTCATAAACTTCGTTGTATACAAAAGATGCTGTTGGATGGGCTTCAATAATCATCTCTAACTTAAATCCTACGACCACAGTTATACGAGCCTTATCTCCAAAGACCTTTGAAACATTTTCCATCTGCTGTTGCATTATCGAGCGACCATCAGATAAGACTGTAAGTGGCTTAGGCCAAGGCTTTCCTAATCTAGTTCCCATACCGGCCGCCAGAATTACAACTTGAATCGCCATTTTTTATCCTCTAGACCTAACCATGCCGAAAATACCGCTTAAGCACGATAGATTACCGCTTATGACGGGAAATCTTTGCATCTTGGATATGCATCCACTGCTTAAGATCTCTCGCCAGATGCAAGGCTGTAGGTGAAGTGAGATGACAGACAGACCAGCTCGCCCGACGATTGCCCAGATCCGCGAAATTTCACAACCAGTTTCAGTAACTGGACGTTCAACATCTGAACACTGGATAGCAGATCTCTACCTACGCAGACTTTCGCCTTATTTAACTCGCATATTACTGCGTACTTCCATATCTGCAAATGGTGTTACTTGGTTAATGATTGTTACAGGTGCATCGATTGGACCAGCGCTGCTTATTCAAGGATGGGCTGGAATTGCCCTTGCACTCCTCTTGAGCCAACTTCAAATGCTGATTGACTGCTGTGATGGCGAAGTCGCACGATGGAGAAATACAAAATCTCCAATGGGTATCTTCTTAGATAAATTAGGGCATTACTTAGCCGAATGTCTATTGCCACTCTGCTTAGGGCTTCGCCTTGCCGGATGGCCAGCAGAGCCAATAACAACTTCAATCTATCCATATTTTGGCGCCCTCCTTGCGATTCTTGTCATCATTAACAAGGGACTCAATGACGCCGTTCATGTCGCCCGAGCATTTTCAGGGCTAAATAAAATTCAAGACACTAAGGGCGTTAACCTTCCAATTAAAGGATTGCTACGGTCTATAAGAAAAGTATTTAACTATTTGCCTGCCCAACGAATGTTTCACTCAGTTGAATTCACTATCTTCATTGCGATTTTTGGGAGCTTTAACCAAACGCTAACTATTGCTCTTGGAATTGCGATATTTGTTACTTTGGGACATATTACCGCTATCGTAACGTCTTCTAAATTGAGGAATAACTAAAATGCGATTTGTAGCCAAAGAGATGTTATATGCACTCACCGAACTTTTCTCGACCAGAAAATACAGATTAATTCTGCTAGGACTTGTTCTTATTGCGGCGATGATTTCGGTATCAGAATTGGCTGTCGCAAAGTTATTTACAAAAATTATTTTAGATGAAGGCACAATCAGTCAAACGATGCTTGTTCTTCTAGTAACAGTATTCTTCTTATTCTTTGGCGTCACGCGAGGTGGTCACTTTGTCCAACGGATTTACCGAGTCAGATTCTTTGATAAAGCATTTAAAGCATCTAATAACGAGATTACTGGGGCGAAAGAAAATTGGCGTTGGTCACTTGCCTTTGAATTAACAAACTTGCTTAGTACATTCACACAACTCGGAGTGATAATTCTATTCTTCACCTATTTAAATTGGGTTTTCGGAGTAATTAATCTTTTGGTGGTACTCGCCATTTTTCAAGTGTACGGAAAGCTATTTAGGAATCAGATTGACGCGCAACGTGGATTTGTGGTTGCGAGGAATAGAAAGGAACCTATCCCCAATATTGTGAGGATTGGAACCCGTATTAAATCTGGAGAAACCGGAATTTTGATCTCTGGCATCGCAATGTTAATTCTCTTAGCAATGTTGATCTATTTCAGTTACACAGGTGAAATCAGTAAACCAAATACGATCGTCCTCTTCTTTGGTTTAAGAATGCAAAACTCAAATTTTTCTAATATTTCAACTGCACTTATGAGATTTGCAAGGGCGCGCACCCACAGCGAGTAAAAGTAAGGATATATTAAGACTATGAAGATAGATTTTCGGACGATCAAAGTAAATGACGGTACGAAAATTTCCGATATTGCTAAAGCTTTTGTTGATAGCAACTCAGATTTAATTTTAATTGACGAAAATTCAGTATTTAGCCAGCCACATCTAGAACTGCTAACTGACTATCCAAGAAAGACCGCAACAGCGTTGGTAGCTCCTTTATACAATGGTGAAACTCGAGTAGTTGGTGACAGAGTTGTTGGCGCAGGTTCTTCCTTCCATACCGCCGGCGGCGGCAACAGCACCTTTGTAGGTGCTCTCAGACTTTCGCAGAACCAACGTAAAGAGGTGATAGCGGCTCTAGATAAAATGGAAAGGTCTGGTATCAACGCTCATTCTCTGGACTTGATACTGGTTGCTTTGGTTAGAGCCAACATTCACGTTGCCAGTGCTCAATTAGTCTTTGCTACTTACATACGAAGCGGTGATAGTGAACTGCGTTCTAAAGTAAGGTCAGAGATTGAATCGATTAATGTAGACAGGCTTCGCCTCAAGATGGCCAACCGTGCAAACGATGGCTTCTTTTCAGTCTTTGTATTGCGCAAGTTCTCTAAATTATTTACATGGGCCGCGGTCCGTTTACGAGTCACACCGAATCAAGTAACATTAATCTCTTTTGCCATCGGTCTGCTCTCAGCATACGAATTTAGTCGTGGTGATTTTTGGTCCATTTTCATCGGCGCACTACTTTTGCAATTGAGCATCATCGTCGACTGTGTCGACGGTGAATTAGCGCGATACACCAGACGTTTTTCACAACTTGGTGCTTGGTTAGATGCTATTACTGATCGAATTAAGGAATATTTGGTTTTCTTTGGGTTGGCATATGGCGCAGCGAGAGATGGCCGAGACCTTTGGATTCCAGCAATGGCGATGATGGTATTTCAGGCTGTAAGGCATCTATCTGATTACAACTTTGCGCGGATTAATAAGGTAAGAAGCACCGATTTGCCAATCATTGATGTCAAATTAGCAAACGATGGATTTGTTCCTATAAAGAAAGCAAAGAAGTCTCGCTTGCAATATTGGGCGAAGAAAGTAATCCAATTTCCAATAGGCGAACGATGGCTAGTGATAAGCGCATCAGCGGTTATCGGTGGCGCTGCTTTTACCTTCACTGTTATGCCAATTCTGGCCGCTATATCGATCATTGTAGTTTTCAGAGCTCGTATTCGTGTGACTCGTAGTTGGCCGAAAGAGCGTGTGAATAAAGATTTGATTGATGATCAATTGGATACTTTTAAGAAACCTAAATCAACCAATAGGTTTGATTGGTTAGAACCTTCAATCCTGCGCGCCATTGAAGGCGCAATTGTCATTTGTTTAACGGTAATAACCGACTTAAATCGCCCAGCTGCTTTCTTGCTTCTCTTTGCAATTATCTATGGTCATTACGACAATTTATATCGCGCGCTACAGGGAGAACACAAACCAAAGTGGCTCTCCTATGCGGGCACTTTCATAATCGGCCGCATCGCGATACTTGGAGTCTTTATAATTTTCTCATGGTCAATCGCGCCTCTGGTCTGGTATTTCGGAGCGCTATTCCTGGTGGTCTCATCAATTCAGTGGATTGCCGGCGAAAAATCAAGAATTGCTTAAATGAGAGATAACCTCCTTACTATTGGCTACTCCACTCTTGCCGATCGTTTAAAAAATATTTCCGCACCGGAAGTTAATGTTCCCCACGAAGTATTCATCTCAATCCAAAATCCTACGAATACTAAATATCCGCTACCGACTAACTTCGAATTCAGTTCTGTGAATTCAAATGAAATAGGCGTGGCCAAGAGCCGAAATGTAGTTTTAAGTAGCACCCAAACGAAGTATTTGTTATTTGCCGATGATGAGATCGTTTTCGTAAGCGAGGGTATCAAGTCTGCAATCTCTTACTTAGAATCTAATCCAAACTGTGATTTGGTGCTCGCTCAAGCCGTTGATACCAAAGGTGTACTCCGTAAGATTTACCCAAAAAAGGAAGTTAAGTTAACAAAATTTAATTCTGCCAAAGCCGCAACGTACGAAATGATTGTTCGTGTAGAAAGTGTAAGAAATAAAGGCGTTGCCTTCGATGAAAACTTTGGTGCTGGCGCAGAAAATTACTTAGGCGATGAGTACATATTCATTACCGATCTACTAAAGAAAGGTGGTAAAGCCACCTTCTTGCCACTAACTATTGCAATTCACCCTGAAGAAAGTTCAGGCAGCCGCTGGGGGACTGAGTCAGATTTGAGAGCTCGTGCGATGGTGTTTCAAAGAGTTTTTGGTGTCACTGCCCCATTAATCCGAACTGCTTTCTATTTCAAAAATTTCCAGAAATTTGCAGGAACAAAAAACTTGTACAAATTTATTTTTGGAAAGTTATAAATTGATGCTGCTTTTGGATATACTTAAATATGACGACTTATAAAGTAGCAATCGTTGGCGCAGGTCCCGCGGGCTACTTTGCAGCGCAAGCGTTGCAGAACTTACAGACCGACGATTTGCAATTTACGATCGATATGATCGAGCGTCTGCCGACACCTTGGGGCTTGGTTCGAAGCGGTGTTGCGCCAGATCACCCGAAGATCAAAACAGTCTCAAAGGTCTTTGAGAAAGTGGCAACGGCGGGCAACTTCCGTTTATTTGGCGGCGTTGAGCTGGGTACCGATATCTCTATCGAGCAATTAAAAGAGATGTATGACGCTGTTGTGATTGCAACAGGATCTGCTGTCGGCAAGAAACTTGGGATTCCTGGCGAAGATCTACCAGGATCTATCTCGGCCGCGGAATTTGTGCCTTGGTATAACGCTCATCCTGATTTTCATAGCGTTAAAGTCCCTCTTGATTGCAAGACCGCCGTTGTGATTGGCGCAGGCAATGTTTCAATGGATGTGGCGCGCATGTTGGCACTTGAGCCAAGTGAATTAGACCCAACAGATACAGCAGATCATGCGATCGCTACCTTTAAGGAGTCAACAATCCGTGAGGTAATAATTAGCGCTCGGCGCGGACCAGAAAATGCTGCATTCACTTCACCCGAACTCCGCGAACTTCCCAAATTAGAACATACAAACGTTCTGATCAATAAATCAGATATCGAAGCAGCAATCGTTCGCGCTGGCGATGCCATTGAAAAAGATACAAAGAGCAATCTAGATGCGATGCTATTGATATCTGAGAAAGAGATAACAAGCCACGACCGCACAATGAAATTTCAGTTCTTAGCCACACCTGTTGAGATAAAGGGCTCCGATAGAGTAGAAGAAGTTGTATTCCAAAAGACGGGAAGCGATGAGCGCTTCACAGTCAAATGTGGCTTAGTAATTACAGCGATTGGTTACGAAGCAGCGAGCATCCCTGGAATTCCTTACCAACACGGCAAAGTTGTAAATACTGACGGTTGTGTCAGTGAAAGCCTTTATGTTGTTGGCTGGGCAAAGCGTGGCCCTTCCGGTGTAATCGGTACAAATAAATCTGACGCGTCAGAAGTAATGAAGCATTTGGTTGATGGCTTAAAGTCGGCTAAAAGTAACGGCGATGTTAGTGATTTACTAAAAGATAAGAAATTTGTTTCCCAATCTCATTGGGAAGCAATTAATGCAGCAGAAGTAGCGGCCGGTGAACCTCTTGGTAAACCCCGCAAGAAGGCGATTTTGCGCGAAGAATTACTAGGTTTGGGAGGGCTTTGAAAAGCCTGTACTATTCGCAGGCGGGTGTTAACCTGTAATACAAGTAAATAGGCGTGCGTAGCTCAACGGATAGAGCATCTGACTACGGATCAGAAGGTTAGGGGTTCGAATCCCTTCGCGCGCACGAGATGAGCCTTTCGGTGCCTTTCACACCGGAAGGCTTTTCTTCTTTTACGGGTGAAATTTACGGGTGAAATTGCCCTTAGATAGTTGTTTTTAGTGGCACATCTATCACCCCTGATTTACATTTAATACCTCACCCTTCAGTGGTTAACAAAGGATGTAAAACTGATTCTTATAAGTGGCCAAAAGATTAGATCAAAGAATCGTTTTCTTTCACTTTTGCTTTTAACAACATTGATCAGCGTGGGCGATGGAATGATGCTCCAAGAACCCTTAAGCGCCACAACAGTTCCAGGTTCTGCGACTTCATTCTCAGCATCTGGCAGTGGATCACAATGCAGTCTAAATTTCAGCATAAATGATGGTGGAAACACAATCATAAATTACTCCTACTCTTTCGATAATTCGACTTTCATAGAATTTGATCCACCCCGTCCAACAAAACCATTGATTTTTACTCAAGATTTTTATCGAGCCTCAGGTCTAGCTTCGAGCCAGAGTATTTATATTTATATTAAGGCGATTAATGGTGTTGGAACCGGGCCGAGCAACTGGTCAGGGTCGTCAGGTTCGAGAGCAAGTTGTTCTACTGGTAACTTGGCACAATCGACATCAGTTGCGGCTTCAACAGCTCCGAGTGGAACAAAAAGTGATGGTCAAACACTAACCTCGCAAGTTTCATTTAATGGATATCCAACCCCGACAAAGACTTATAGATGGCAACGGTGTACTTCTAACTCAGATCTGAGTAGTTGCCAAGATATTTCAAGTGCGACTGCTGAAACATACGTGGCGACAAGCAGCGATATAGGAAGGTTTCTAAGAACAATTGTGGTTGGAACATCTGGTGCTACGTCAGCAACTGGAACTTCAAGCCTAACTACTGTAATTACTTCTGTACCAGACACAACTCCACCTACAGTCACGGGCGTTACCTCAACCAACGGAACATATAAAGCTGGAGATACCATCACAATTCTAGTTGCGATGAGTGAGGCAGTAATAGTCACAGGTACTCCTACATTGGCACTTGATACAACGCCAACTAGCCGAAATGCCACTTATTTATCTGGATCGGGCACCAACACTTTAACTTTCACCTACACAGTCCAAGCAACTGATACAGCAGCTGATTTGAATTACGCAGCGACATCTTCGCTAAGTGGGACTATCAAAGACACCTCGGATAATTCTGCAACTCTTACCCTCCCAGGACTTGCCAGCGCAGGATCGCTTGCCACAAATCAATCCATAGTTATTGATACCACTGCACCAACTCAAACCATCAGCGGTATTGATATCTCAGCTGACACTGGAAGCTCCGCATCTGACTTCACAACTTCAACTGCTTCACAAACCATCACTGCCACTTTGAGTGCAGGACTTGGTGCTGGTGAAACCCTTTGGGGGTCAGTCAACGGTGGATCTACTTACACAGACATCACAAGTTCAGTCACTTCCACCACAGCTGTATCGTGGGCTGGTGCAACGCTAAGCGGAAGCAGTTCAATTAAGTTCCAAGTTCGTGATGCTGCAGGTAATGCGGGAGAAACAGCAACCCAGGTTTATGTTTTAGATACAACGGCACCAACTCAAACCATTAGCGCTATTGATATCTCAGCTGACACCGGAAGCTCCGCTTCAGATTTCACAACATCAAACGACTCGCAAACCATTACTGCCACTTTGAGTGCAGGACTTGGTACTGGTGAAACCCTTTGGGGGTCAGTTAATGGTGGGTCAACCTACACAGATATTTCAGCATCAGTTTCAACGACTGCTGTTTCATGGGCTGGCGCAACACTAAGTGGAAGTAGCTCAATTAAGTTCCAGGTACGCGATGCTGCAGGAAATATTGGCACAACAGCCACACAGGCATATATTTTGGATACAACCGCACCCGCACTTACTCTTGCAGCTTCTGCTGCTACAAGTGGATCAGCAACGGTTACCTTTACCGTTACCGGAAATGAAGCAATCGACTGCTCAACACTTTCAACAACGAGTGGAGCAGATTTCACTTACACGGACATATCTGCAATATCCGGAATTGTCCAAACTTCACCAACAGTTTGTACTATCACTGCTGTATCTACCGCGACTTTGCTTGGAGATACCGCCACCGCGACAATCGCTGCATCAGGCTCATTTTCTATGGCAGATACAGCAGGGAACGCACAAACCACGTTAACTGATTCCCCAAAATCAACATTAGTAACGATTACTGATACGACTGCACCTGTAATTTCACTAACAAGTGCATCGACAATTACGTTTACTTCTGCGGATATAAATTTTACTTCGAATGAAGCGGGTACCTATTACTACCTTATTTATCTAGCATCAGACAACCCACCAGATGCAGCAACGATTGCTGCCCAAGGCACCGCCATTGCGAAAGGAACAACGTCAGCAATCGCTGCAGCAAATACCATAAATGCGACGACCCTAACTGCTGCAACAGCCTATAAGGCTTATGTAATTGTAAAGGATGCAGTAAACAACTCTTCAGCGGTTTCAGCAGTTCCATTGACAACACCGGCGATCGTGCCAGTGTATGTGGCACCTGTTTGTAATGCCGCATGTGAAGCCGCCGCTGCGAAAGTTATTGCAGACAAAATTGCATCAGATGCGGCCGCGAAAGTTGTCGCAGATACTGTTGCAGTTGATAAAAGTGCGGCAGAAGCGGCTGCAAAAGCGGCAGTCGATAAAGCGGCAGAGGCAGTTGTAAAAAAGGCAGCAGCGGACATAGCGGCAGCAAATACTGCAGTTGCAGCAAAAGCAGCGGCAGATGAACAGCAAGTAGCGGTAGCTGCAGCGGAGAAAGCGGAAGAAGCGCTTAAGAGTGCGACAACATCGGCTGCTGCAAAAGCGGCGGCAACTACCACAGCAGTAAAAGCGGCGAGCACCGCTGTCAACACAGTTAAAGCAGCAGCGGCGGCAGCGAAATCCGCCGCGACTGCAAAGGTTGCGACGGCCAATGCATCCAAGTCGGTAGATATTGCAATTGGTCAACTAGGATCTAAATCTGCTGCAACAGCAAGTGCGGAAAAGGCAAATACAATCGCTGCGGCTGCAAAGGCGGCGGCTAACAAAGCTGCAAACACTGCTGTAGCCAAAGCTAAGACTGCAAAAGCAGTGTCAGATAATGCTATAAAAGCGGCAGCTGATGCCACCGCCAGAATTGCAACTAAACAAAAAGAGGCAGCAGATGCCGCCACGGATGCGCAGATTGCCGCTGATTTAGCCCTAAAGGTAACAAATGAAAAGATCGCGGCTGCAACTGAAGCTCAGAAGAGCGCCGACGCCGTCGTAAAAGCTTTAGAGGAAAAGATAGCTTTAGCCGAAGCATCAGTTAAGGCAAAAGATATTGCAGAAAGAGCAGCCATCGATAAGAAGATCGAGGAAATTACGGCTAAAGTCTCTGAAGCACAAAAAAGCGCCGATGCGGCAAATACAAAAGCTGAGTCAACATCTGTTGCTCAAGAAAAAGCACAGTCAGCCGCAGAAACTGCAGCGCAGATCGCACAAACCCAGTCAGCAGAAGTGTCTGCGGTAAAAATAGAATCAATAAATAAAACTGTCGCCGCAACAAAGGCAGCGGAAGATGCAGGTTTTGCGTCAAAGGTTGCAACCGCAGCAGTCGCTGCCGCTGCAAAAATTCCAGGAGCGACAAAGATTATTCCAACACCAACTACAAGCGCGCCTTCCAAGAATTCGGCGAAGGCAACTGTGACAGGATTAAAGCCTGGTCAAAAGATTAAGGTAACTGTAAATGTTAAGGGCAAAAAATGAAGAAAATACTCCTCCTTACTATTTTTCTTCTAAACCTGTCTGTTTTGCCGGGCTTTGCAGACGAACAAAAAATTGTTATTGACCGCCTAACTCAATCCGAAGCAGAAGACTTAGACATTGAGATCCCTGATGATGTTCCACCCGGGTTTCACTCCATCACTATTGAGGTCTACGATGACAACGGAACTGTTAGTCAGAAAGAGATACAGTTTTGTAAAGATGAAAACGGAGTTGTTCAGTGGGATAACAAGTGTCCTAATTTGAAAGTTAATGAAGAAGGTGACTTCGTTGAACCTGTACCTGTTGAGGAAGTTAAGACTGGCTTAAAACCATATAATCCTTTAAAGGATTCAGAAACCACCAAAAGCCTGCAATTGGCTGCTTTTGCGGCCCTGGCAGCGCTGACTTCAGTTAAGCGTAATCAAAGAGAGAGTGATGACCAGCAGGACCAAGACCAAGAATCTTTACAGTCTGTCTCCTCCGGCGCTTTAAAGTTACTTAAGAATGAGCCAGGTAGGGGCGATCTCTCTAAAAGTTGGGACAACAGGTTTACAGATGAATCTGATTACGTATTTGTCACATTAGCTCATCGATTTAATCGATTCTCGCCTCTGTTAACGCGCACGGTTCTAGATGGAAATACAATTCGGGCAATCATTGGATCATGGGCTAGCGCGCTAATGCCTATTGGGTTCATCCTAGGAATCATCGCTGCGGTAAATACTGGAGGGCAAGCACTTCCTCCAACCTGGACCATAGTTGCCTTGATTATGGCGGTTGCAATCTATGATGCTTTTGCAGGCTTCATCGCAGGAACCATCTTCTTCCTTGCAGCTTTATTAACCGGACATATTACAAACCGACCAGAGTTTTTAACAGCAATCGGTGTGATGGTTCTATTCTTTGCACCCGCACTACTTGCAAGTGCATTTCGTCCATTCCGTCGGTTGGTACGCAACCAAGATGATTTGTGGGAGAGAGTCACGGATTATGCAGTAGGTACTCTGCTGACATTCTGGGTTGTCACAAAAATGGTCGCTGCCATGAATGGTTTAGCCCGGCTTGAACTACCTATTACTGATTATGGAACTGAGCTCGCATGGATTGCAGTGGTACTACTAATTATCCGTGTAGCGCTAGAAGACATCGCTGTTGAGCACTATCCAATACGTCTTCGCGCACTTCATGTTGAAATCAGAATTCCATCACAGAACCAAAAAGTCCGATCGCTCATTTTCAAGATTGTTGTCTTTTTCATTATGGCCTCGCCATTTGTGGGCTCATTACTAAATCTTGTGCTGGGAACTATCTTGTTTGCACTTCCACAAATCACATCACTTAGCCTTGAAGATAATCTTCCTAAGAAGAAGATTTACCTACCAAAAGGTGTGCTCAAGACCGTTGTCATGATTTTTGTGATGGCACTTGCTGCCAACCTTATTGAAGGAGCATTTAGTAGCCCAGAGGCCTTTTTGAAGTGGAGCTTTGTGGTGATGGCCCTGCCGGGATTCATACTTCACTACTTGGACGCCATTTCCGATCAGCCTGAAGGTGATTGGAAAACAGCAGTCAATGGTCGCAAAATCTATCGCGCAGGCGGGGTTGCAATCTTCATTCTTATGGTTTTAGTTGTTATGGGAGTTGATATCGCAGGCTGGCTTGTTGGGTAAGGTCTGCTCATGAGCAAAGTATTTTTATTCGTAGTGGTAAATGTAAAGCCGGGCCAATTTGATGAGTTTGTTTCAAAACTCAAGAGCCATATTGCGGTAATCCGCACTGAAGCTGGTTGTGAATTTATTGATATCTATCGCGATACCCAGAAACCAGATGTAGTTAATGTTTGGGAGATCTGGAGCGATCGCCCATCTTGGGATGCACATATGGTTAACGAGAACAGCAAAGCCTGGCAGGCGATCGGATCAAATTATGTATTTGGTGAAACGATTACAGTTATGGATGCGCTTTAAAGCGAAGCAACGCCCATTTCGCAAGCAATCGATGAGGCAAGACCATCATTGGCTGTTGCAAGATCTGGATGGCGCACACCGGTCTTAATTGAACCAACCCATGCGGTTAGCTCATTTATATAAGCCTGTTCAAAACGACCCATCCAATTTTCATAAAGTTTGCCATGTTTGCGGGCAGGCAGATTGAAATCGTATGAGATGGAAAGTCCGCCGAGGTTATCGATCTCAAGGGAGCCATTCTCCATAAGCGCTTCCATGCGAACTTCATAACCGTATGTGCTGTTAGCTGCGATATCGATGGTCATCAAGACACCGGATTTTGTATGAGCTAGTACTGTAAGCGGATCTTGTAACTGATCATTAGCGTATTTGCTGCGCTTCATTGCAACAGTAGACATAGAAACAAATTCTTCGCCCAACAACCAACGAGCAATATCAACTTCGTGTACAGCAACGTTTGTTAGCAACATAGCGGTTGTCGCACTAGGGGAACTTACATTTCGAGAAATACATCTCAAGTGCAGTACTTTGCCGTACTTGCCAGATTCAATTTCCTTCTTAAGTTCGATATAACTTGGATCGAAGCGGCGCATAAATCCGAGAGTGATATTTAAACCGGAGGCATTTGCTAAATCTGCAACTTTTTTAGCATCGGCGGATTTAGGCGCGAGCGGCTTTTCACAAAGAGTGTGCTTGCCTGCGTTGATGGCAAGAGTTAAGTGTTCAGGGTGTAGTCCATCGGGCGAACAGATAATGACCGCATCTACATTTGAATCGCTGACCAGCGCTTCGACTGATGCATGTTGGTTTATGGCTTGACCTGATTTGGCGCCGAGTTCTTTAGCCAATGAATCCATACGTGGGCCATCTAGGTCAAAGAGAGCTGTAACAACTGCGCCATCTACATGTTCAGTCAGATAACGCGCATGACCTGCTCCCATGACTCCTACACCGATGACACCTACGCGAATATCAGACACTTTTACTCCCTGTTTGTTTTCTTATTTGGTTTTTAAATTTGCTACAGCAGGTGCAACAACGTTATGTAAATAATCCACTGATTGTTTCATACCTGTGATCGGACCTTCGCCAAGCCCAGGCATTTCACCGGTGATTGCCACATCTTGTTCAATGACATACCAACCTTGGTATCCAGCACTTTCTAGCGCCAGAATAGTTTCAAGAATTGGGACATCGCCTTGACCCAGCGGAGTAAATAAACCCTTCTGTACGCCTTCCATAATGCTCTGTTGGCGAGCGAGTACTGGTGGCACAGATTTCATATTTACATCTTTTAAGTGAACGTGGCCGACTCGACTGGAATATTTCTTAGCGAACTCAACGGTGTCTTGGCCACCGATGGTCATATGCCCAGTATCCAAACACCACATCACATCTGAGTTTTCGACTACGCGGTCAATATCTCGCTTGGTTTCAACCACGGTCTGTAAGTGGGGATGGACTACTTGAACAAGTCCGTGATCTTTACAAATTTGATCTACTTCGGCAAGAACTTTAAAGAATTGCTTTACTTCATCGCTGGTCAGTTCTTCTGGGTTAGCCCAATCCCAACTTTGCACTGGGGATGAAACCAAGTGCGTTGCGCCGATCTCTTGAAATTTCTTACTTGTCTTTAGTACCGCATCAATAGTGGCTTTTTCTTGCGATTTATCGTGCAAGACAACTGGAGTGAAGCCACCGATCATTGACATTTTAAATTCTGCTAATTGATCTTTAAGTTCTGCTGAATCATCGGAGAAAAAACCTGGTGCACCAAGTTCTGTGGCGGGTAAACCAAGGCTGGTCATCTCAGATAGAACTCGTTTTGTTGGCAACATTGCGCCCCAACCTGGGACTTCACAGATTCCCCAAGAAATAGGCGCTGATGCGATCCGTTGTAAAAATGTCGCGGTCATTGGCTGATCATAACTTGCGCGGTAAGGTCTGAACATGACTATGGATATCGGCGGATCTTTCCGCCACGAATTAACTGGCAGTTTCTCGCAAGGTTCTGACTCAAATCCAACGGTTGCAATGGTGGAAGCCTCGTATAAGGCCAATAACCTGCACTATCGATACGTCAATTGTGAAGTGAACCCTGACCAGCTGGCAGAGGCTGTAGCGGGCGCAAAGGCGATGAATTGGAAGGGTTTTAACTGCTCGATCCCACACAAAGTCGCAGTTATAAAGCATTTAGATGGCCTAGGGGAATCGGCTGCACTGATTGGTGCGGTCAATTGCGCAGTAAATCGAGGCGGCAAGTTAATTGGCGAAAATACCGACGGCAAAGGATTTCTTAAATCATTTCTAGAGATAACTCCCGCCACCGGAAAAACTATTGTGCTGCTCGGTGCTGGCGGTGCGGCACGTGCCATCGCCGTTGAATTGGCGCTCGCCGGTGCAAGTAAGTTCTATGTTGTAAACCGCTCACGCGCTCGCGGCGAAGAGTTAACTGCGCTTTTAAATGATAAAACAAACGCTAGCGCTGAATTTGTGGAGTGGAATAAGACTTACGAAATTCCGCAGGACGCCGAAGTAGTAATTAATTCAACTTCTATGGGAATGGTTAATACCGAAGGGCAACAAGATATTAACTTTGACTCAATTCGCCCCGGAATGTTGGCGGCCGATGTAATCGTAAATCCACCGCAGACCTATTTTCTTACCGAAGCTGGCAAGCGCGGAGCAAAGACTCTGCAAGGTTTAGGGATGGTGGTAAACCAAGCGGTTATCGCAATTGAGTATTGGACCGGTGTTGCGGTAGATCCCAAAGATTTGCATAATGAACTGACGCGCGTCTTAGGTCTTTCTTAAACTTTGGCAAGATCAGATTCGGCAACAACGCGCAGCGCTTGTGCGGCGATCGTCAGCGCTGGATTCATAGCCGCAGATGATGGGAAGAATCCACCATCAATCAGATAAAGATTGTGATGATCGTGGCTGCGGCAGTAGCCATCGACCACGCTGGTGCGGGGATCAAGACCGGCAACAGTTGTGCCGCATTGATGCGAGTTCATTGAGATATCAAAGGGTTGTCTAAAGATTCCTTGATAGCCAGCCTTACGTAATACTTTTTTAGCACGGCGCAGGAGTTCCATATGTGTCTTCATTCCAACTGCGCGACGGGCGATCTTGATAGCCCCATTTTCAGCGATGGTCACACGGTTTTCGGGGTGGGGCAGATCTTCGCTCATAACCACAAATTCAACGCTGTGGTCTGAAATTAAATTAAGTAGCGGCAGCGGGACTACCTTCGCAAAGGATTTCATCATAATGCCTTGAACTTTTCCGATTAATTGCACAGCGCCGAGTGGATAACCCTTGCCACCATCTAGATACCAATCAGTGAAGGAAAGTGTCTTCTGGAAAGTTACATCGTTCTTGCGGCGCATATCAACGGCTGCGATATGGCTATTGTTATGCATCATAAAATTGCGGCCAACTTGATCAGAAGAATTAGCAACCCCAGATCGCAGCAATAGCGCTGCAGTATTTACTGAACCAGCAGAGATAACAAAGTTCTTTCCGTAAATCTCAAGCGGTTCACCGTTGCGAGTTGCCTCAAGGTGGCTAACTGATTTTCCATCTTCAGATAAAACAATCCGATTTACTTGAACCGAAGTCGCTAAAGTAACGTGGCCAGTTGCAATAGCCGGATTTAGAGCATTGACCTCGGCATCGCTCTTGGCATCTATTTTACAAACAAAGCCATCGCAGGTCTTACAGCGAATACATTTTCCGCCTGGTCCTAAATCAATACCCATTGAATTGGTATGTGGCTTAACACCTGCTTTACGTAAGCGCTCTCCAAGCTCTTCTACATATGGCTCATGTTGCATTGCCGGATAGGGAAATGGCCTCTTGCGATCGTTGCCGTAGATATTCTGGGCATCACCGTGGACTCGGTATAGCTCTTCGGCGCCGTAGTAATAGGGCTCTAAATCTTCATATGTAAAAGGCCAGGCAGGTGAAGTTCCTTCTTGGTGCTTGATAACTGTGAAATCGAAGCGGCTAAAACGGGGCAGTGATGCTCCATAAACTTTGCTATTTCCGCCGACGAAGTAATGAACGCCAGGGACAAACTCTTTATTCTTCTCATCAAGCCATTTCTCATTGGGCTTGTATCGAGTCTTCATAAAGATTTCTGAAGGAGACCAATTCTCTGGTTCGCGTGGCATCCTTTCACCACGTTCTAAAACCAGCGTCTTTACACCTTTATTTGCCAGCGCAAAAGCAGTTGTCGCGCCGCCCATCCCAGAACCAACAATGACCACATCCGATTCAATGCGAATCGGAGCGGCCATTGTTTTACTTCTATTTTTACTTGGAGATTAGCGAACTGATTTGAGTGCTTGGTCTTTCTTATCGACTGTCATAGCGCCAGTCATAATCGCAACAACATCGTTCATGCTGTGGCTCTTTGGGGTAACTACAGCAGCACGCTTTCCGAGGCGTTGAATCTGGATGCGATCTGCAACTTCAAAGACCTGAGGCATGTTGTGTGAGATCAAGATAACTGGCATACCGCGATCACGAAGAGACTCGATTAACTTGAGTACCTGACGTGACTCACGAACACCAAGAGCCGCTGTTGGCTCATCAAGGATGATTAATTTCTGACCGAACGCCGCAGCGCGAGCAACGGCAACTGCTTGACGCTGTCCACCAGAAAGTGTTTCTACAGCCTGTGTGATGTTCTGAATTGTTCCGATACCAAGGGCTGAGATATGTTCTTTAGCAGCCTTGCGCATTCCAGAGCTATCGATCATACGAAGAACAGAGCCGAGTGGACCTTTCTTGCGCATTTCACGACCGAGAAAGAGATTCGATGCGATATCGAGAGCCGGTGCAACAGCAAGTGTCTGGTACACAGTTTCGATTCCGGCATGACGCCCATCTTGTGGTCGCTTAAATGACATTTGTTGGCCATCAAGAATTATCTGACCTTCATCAGCAATTTCAGCACCAGATAAGCATTTAATCATGGTCGATTTACCAGCTCCGTTATCGCCGACTACTGCGAGAACTTCACCTGGAAATAGTTCTAGATCTGAGCCATCAAGTGCGACGACGCGACCGTAGGACTTAGTTAGCCCAACTGCTTGAAGAATTGGTGACTTACTCATTTGCGTGCCTTTCTGATCCACTGGTCAACAGAGACCGCGAAGATAATAAGAAGTCCGATTGCAAGGAGCTGGTAATAAAGATCCACACCAGCAAGTGTTAGACCATTACGGAAAACACCCACGATTATCGCTCCGATTAGCGAACCAAAGATTGTTCCTCGGCCACCGAATAGCGATGTTCCGCCAATAACTACCGCAGTGATCGCATCAAGGTTTAGATCGCCACCGGTATTTGGGCTGGCCACTGTTACGCGGCCAATTACGATCCAAGCTGCGAGTGCGAAGGTAAGACCGGCAACCATGTAAACGCTCATTAGAACGCGGTTAACTGAGATACCTGCCAAGCGCGCGGCATCAATATCATCACCGACTGCGTATACGTGGCGTCCCCACGAGGTGTAACGCAGAACGAAGGCCAAGACCATATACATCGCGAACATAAAGAGAACGCCCGTTGTGACTCGGAATGGTCCGAGATTTACATAGTGACCAAGTGTTAATAGGAATGGATCCATCTCAATTGAAGGAACAGTTCCCTTAGTTAAGGTCAGAGTCAGCGCAAGGAATACATTGTAAGTACCCAAGGTCACGATAAACGGTGGCAATTTCACCTTTGTTACTAAGAAGCCATTTATTGCGCCTCCGAGCATGCCGACAAGTAGTCCGGCTGGGAATGCTAACCAGATAGCCCAGCCGACTGGTTCACCTTCGCCAGGTGTTCCTTGAACTAACTTCGCCATCGTCATTGATGAAAAGACTGCGATAGCGCCACAAGAAAGGTCGATACCGGCAGTTAAAATAATTAGCGTCTGTCCGGCGGCTACTGCGCCAACGATCGCTACTTGTTGAAGGATAAGTGAGAAGTTAGATGGTGTTAAAAAGTTTTCATTGAAAAAACTAAAGATTATCGATGCTACAACTAGCACCATTGTCGAGCTCAGCCATGGATATTTATGTAGGAGTGCTTGCGCTTTTTGGCTAAGAGATGCGCGGTCATGAAACTCTGCCGCTGCATCGTATGTGGCCGTATCTTGACTCACTTGTGATCCTTTCGAAGTGTAAATTTACGGATATTAATTTTTCTCTACTTCTTTGTTTACCGCTAGGTAGCCGAACCCTAGTGCTAAAACCTTATTACAACTGCCGTTTTAGTTAAAAAAGGGCGACTGCCGAAGCAGCCGCCCTTTTTCAACACTCTTCTTTAGTTATTCACTAAAGAGCAAGGGTTAACCCCAAGCGTTTGCTAGACCGTATTCAGTTGTCTCTGATGGAACTCCATCTTGTGGGTCATCAGTAATCAACTTAACGCCGGTGTTGAAGAAGTCAAGGCCTTCTGAAGTAGTTGGCTTTGTACCGTTCTTCACGATGTCGTAGATAGCCTGAACACCAAGATCAGCCATCAACAATGGGTACTGCTGTGAAGTTGCATTGATGCAACCTGACTTAACAGCACCGATACCAGCGCCGCCACCGTCAACAGAAACCATTACATCGATCTTTACGCCAGCAGCAGCTGCTGCAGCACAAGCACCGATTGCTGTTGGCTCGTTGATTGTGTAAACAACGTTGATGTTCTTGTTCTTAGCAAGAAGTTGCTCAAGACCTGTACGGCCGCCGTCTTCGTTAGCGCCTGTCGCTACGTTTCCAACGATCTCGTAATCTCCGCCTGAGTACTTGCCCTTCTTGTCTTCGTCACCCATGACGTTTGGATCCTTAACATCAATTCCCATACCTGCAAGGAATCCGTTATCGCGCATGTAGTCAACAGACACAATGCGGTCATCGAAGATGTCGAGAAGTGCAATTGTTGCCTTCTTGCCAGCAAGCTTTGCAGCTGTCCACTGACCGATTAAGAGACCAGCTTCACGGTTATCTGTTGCGAAGGTGATGTCAACGATGTCAGCAGGATCTGGTGCTGTGTCAAGGGCAATTACGTATAGACCAGCTTCGCGGGCCTTGGTGATTGCTGCGTTAACTTCTGTTGATACTGGAACGATCAAGATACCAGCGTGCTTTGCAGAAATTGCGTTTTCAACCGCTGCGATCTGACCTGCGTAATCTGATTCATCTACTCCAGATGTAACCGTTAGATCTACGCCGAGTTCTTCTGCCTTAGCAGTAGCACCCTTGATCATTGCAACGAAGAATGGGTTTGACTGATCTTTTGTAATTAGTGAAACAGCAACTTTGTCGCTGGCTTCATCGCTATTTGAACATGCAGATAGCACGAGCATTGACGCTGCGGCTACAGCAACAATTGCTGCAGTGCGGCGTGAGAAAAGCTTTGCCATATATATTTCCTCCTATAGGTGGGTGAATCGAACCTGATACTACATAGGGTCTGGGGCGAAAAAAAGGGTTTTTAGGTGAAATTCAGATCGTTACAGAACCGTTACCCTCCCCTGTAAAGGCTTTATTTAACGCCTTTACCCCCGAATGAGGGCTATCTCGAAGGGCATCAGGGTCAACGGAAAGTCGGCCGATATTGGGCTTGTCTCAGCATATGACCACCAATCCATAATTTGGCTCGCTTTTTCGCAATCATCGCCCCGCAGACTCTGAATGGATTTATAACCGACTAATACATTTGCAGTGATTTCTACAGTCCATGGTCGAAGTGATGCCACAAGAATTGATTTCATTTCGCGATTTTCAAATGCTACCCACGAATTATCACGGGATGTAGCGATCGTAATTTGATGTGTGCGATGCGCACCAAGGGCGGATATGGCGTGAAAAGTGGGTGAGAATTTTATGGAGTCCGATTGCGAATAAGTAATTCCAAATTCACCAAATAGTTCGTGCCAAGTGCCAGAGAATGCGCCCGCGCTCGCAAGTGCAAAAATTGAACCAAGGGTCCAAGCGGCTCCTTCAATAGTGCGAATATGCAGTGCCATTTCTGGTTCTGCATAAATAAGTCGTTGATCTCTGGAATGTCCAGAATTAGGATTACCGCGAGTTGAAAAGGTAATGGGCGAGATGAAGACTTGCGGTGCAATGTTTTTTTGCGCAAACTGAGTTGACTCTTGCTGAGTAGAGAGAGTTTTGAAGATAGTTTCGGTATCAAAAGAGTGCACTGTTGGTGCCATCGAGTAAGAAACAGAATTTCCAAAGCTATTTTTTGCGTTCTGTAGATCAACTAAGAAAGCATCCGATCCCGGAATATAAGTATTGAGAGATTCATTCCTTGGTAGATCTGTTTCGCCAACAACTTTACGGCCTTCTCTTTGTATAAGCAGGCGTGAGCCGGCCGGAACTCTTTCGCTCAGTTGCAAAACCTCTGCCTTCAATGCATCACCATCGTTAGAAGAGAGCAAGGCGACTTCCAAGATGAGGCCATTTGCTGCCGTGGTAGCAATCTTCTGAGGAGTTAGCGACTCTTCATTGATCCGAAGATGATCAATTTCTAGCAGAACAAAAGCCTTTTCCAGATCATCAGGGGATAGCAGGGGATCAGCATTAAATTGGAGCCCGATACTTGGCAGCGCCTCAATTTCACGGAGCAAAATCTTGCTTGGATCGGCCTCGACTCGCTTAGAAACGCCCACTTCAAAGTCAGCGCTCTGCGTCCAGACAGCACCGGCGCTCATAATAAATGGAAATGGCTCACTTAATGAGCCGCTATAAATCTTGTAAGTGTTATCTGTCCAGTTGCGCTGATCTTCGGCTTCCAAAACCTTGCCAACAGAAAGTACCTTTATATAACGCTGGTCTGGTGCGACAAAGTGCATCTCGTTCGAAGCGGGGAAAAGTCCTTGTATTACTCCATCGATAACGCGTTGTGGAGAAATATCTTGCGCAAGTAAGTAAGTATTTCCTGATGAGGCCACACTAGATCCCATCCATTCTGCGGTGTTGAGGCAGAAACAAACCCCCCAACGACTGACTGGATATTCAGATAAGCCTTTTAACTCATATCCAACTGAAAAAGTATTACTGCTCGAAAGATTAATTTTTGTTTGTGCTGCTAGCGCCCCAGCAAATGCCTCAGTAATTGTAATTACACAATCGCTTCCAATAATCTGCACATCTGCTGAATACTCATCAGCTTTTAGGGTTGACCAATCTAAAGGACGAATTGCTGTATAAAGCAGATCAATAAGTTGCACGCCTTCATATCTAATATTTCGGATTGCATCACGCGCTAAATCTAAGGTGAAGCCACCATGAGAAACCCGAGTTGTATCGGGCCAATTGTTAGTGCTCACCGCGCAGTCATTCCGCCATCGACTGCATATGAAGCGCCCGTGGCAAATGATGAATCCGTGGAGACTAACCAATTAACCAATCCGACCAAATCGCGTGGGTCACCCATCCGCCCTAGTGGAGTTCGCCGAATTAGATCTGGCCCTTTTTCAGGATCATCCCAAATCTTTTTTATCAGCGGTGTGGCCATCGTGCCGGGAACGACCACATTTGATCGCACACCAACTTCCTTATAATCCACCGCGATAATTCGCGATAAACCCATCATGCCCGCCTTTGATGCGCCATAAGCGGTGTAACCAGCGCCCTCCATCGTCATACCGGTTGGGGAACCGATCAAGATAACTGAACCGCGACCGGATTTAATTAAGAGTGGCATGGCATATTTAATGGATAAAAATGCTCCCGTCATATTTACATCGAGGGTGCGCTTCCAAGTATCTAAAGTTACTTCGCCAATTTTGGAATCACTGCCGACTAATTGCACACCCGCCGAAACGATTATTGCATCTAGTTTTTCAATCTGGGCAAAAGCTTCTTCTACCGAACCTTCATCGACTAAATCAACTTCGATAAAGTTAGATTTTTGATCGTCAGGTTTAACAGAATCTAAGTTAAATGCGGTTGCGCCATCTTCAAGTAAGCCCTTTGCTAGAGCAGATCCAATTCCACCGGAACCACCAGTTATTGCTACGTTATATCCACTGAGCTTCATACTTTTAATCCTATTGATTTACGTAAAAATGCCACACTTTCCTTTGCCCAGATATCTTCTAACTCCACAGTCACTAAATAACTATCTTGGCGTGGAGTCCAGAGTTCAATAACTGAAGTAATTTCACGTGCGCTGCCACCAACGGCGGCAATAACTGCAGGGACGTCTAAGCGTCCTTTACCGAGCGCCGTGCCTTGCACCGTAAATCCCATTTGGCCATTGGTGCGCACTATTTCAAAATCCTTCATATGAACATTGATGGCACGGGGAGCTAGTGCTGGCACAACTGTATTTGGTGCTTCCACCGCTCCTAAAGAATTTACCGTATCTAAACAAATGCCCACCCAATCCGAACCAAGGAGATCGATAATCTCGTTAAATTCGGCACAAGTTAGACGATCATGATTTTCAATCGCTAATTTAATATTTGCAGATTTGAATTTGGCCTCAAATGGTCTTAATAATTGGCATATTTCAGCGATATCTGGCTCGTGCCCTTTGCTATCAATAACTATGCGCAAAATAGGAGAGCCAAGAACTTGCGCGATCGTCAAGTAGCGATCAACATTCTCATTTCTGATACCTCGTGTGCCGACTTCTAAGGAAATACCGAAGGCATCAGCTGCTCTTTTCAATCTATTTAATTCACCATCACTTAAATGCCCAATCGGCAAGTTATCAGCGATCTGCAAAACATCAGCACCAAGTGCGTGCGCTTTCTCCAATAGCTCGAAGGCGTCCATCGCCACCGGGTGATCAGCTTCAATGCCGCCGATCGCCCAAGGAAAGGTAAAGCTAGAAACGCCAAGTTTCATCTTTAAATTTACTTATCCCCGCCGGTGATTTGCTTAACGCTGGCAAGAACATTTTCTGGTTCGAAAATATCTGCCCAGTCATCACGAAAGAGCGAACCTTGTGCATGCTTTAGCGCCATCAGCGCGCCATCAGATAACTTCCAATTTAATTCTTCAAATAAGAGCGCAATACTTATTTGCAAATGCCCCATGCAGAAATCTTTTGCCGCAGCTTCTGGAACTCCAAGAGCTATAACTTTTTGTAGGCCTTGGGTAATAACTTCTACGCAGCCATTTATCAAAGTTTCGCTAAGCGCTGGCTCTAGTAACGCCATTTGCTGCACAGTTATTCGGTGGCTAGCGCTAATCGGTGCGAACATTTCAGTAGCAATTGTTTCGACCAAGTCTGCTTCTTCTTCGGTACCCCAAGCAATTGCAAATACAAGCGCTTGAGTAGCAAGTCCTCCACCCCAATAATCTCTGCGCGCCGCCGGATCAGTCTCACCAAGCAAGCTAAATACTGGAGGATGAGTTGGGTGGCAGACAAAGCAACTGATGTCTTCGCGCTTTTTCACGCGGCTGGCGGCAATCGCGGCAGGATCTAAAAATAGAATCTTGGTACCGGGATCTAACTTGGGCACGACTTCATCTGATATCTGTCGAACTAAAGCATCTGGTGTTGTAAAAATTACGACATCAGTCCCTTTAAGCGCTTCATCTAAATCCATAACTTGTAACCCAGCTTCGCGGATTCGGGCTTGGCCGGCTTCAGATTTCTCGACGAAGCGAAGCTGATACTTCTTTGTCTCAAGAAGCGGCTTGGTAATTCGGTTACCCATCTTGCCGCCAGCACCAAGAATCGTTACAACAGTCATTAGAACTCCATAGTCTAAAAGTTTTAAGTTTTTACACTCTAGCAGTACGAATAAGCACTGCGGTAGGCTCTTTGGGTGCCAGATTCAGTAGCCGATAATTTTGCTAATAAATATGTAATTGGTGTTGATTACGGAACTCTCTCTGGCCGCGCGCTACTAGTGCGAGTCTCAGATGGCGCAGAGATCGCTACTTCAGTCTATGAATACCCACACGCGGTTATTGAAGAAACTCTTCCCGCTTCGGGTGCCAAACTTCCACCTGATTGGGCGCTACAAGTACCGGCGGATTATGTTGATGTTTTAAAAAATACCATCCCTGCTGTTTTAAAAGCATCTGGTATTTCACGTAATGACATCATCGGAATCGCTACTGATTTCACAGCCTGCACCGTGCTACCCGTTAAATCTGATGGCACTCCACTTTGTGAACTCCCCGAATTTTCTAAGAACCCACACGCATTTGTGAAGTTGTGGAAGCACCATTCGGCGCAATCGCACGCCGACCGCATAAATCAGGCAGCGCATGCCAGAAAAGAGCCTTGGATTTCTCGATACGGAGGAAAGATCTCATCTGAATGGGAATTTGCTAAAGCACTTCAATTGATGGAAGAAGCGCCAGAAGTCTATGAGGCGATGGATAAATGGGTGGAAGCCGCTGATTGGATTATCTGGCAGCTTTGTGGAAAGTATGTGCGCAATATTGGCACGGCAGGATATAAAGGTATTTATCAGGATGGGAAATATCCAAGTAAAGAGTATTTGGCCTCCTTGAATCCGAAGTTTGGCAATTTTGTTTCTGAAAAACTTGAACATGAAATTGGCCAACTTGGCGCAGTCGCTGGAACGCTGACCGCTGAAGCGGCGGCGTGGACCGGACTTAAAGAGGGTATTGCAGTAGCAGTAGGAAATGTTGATGCGCATGTCACCGCTGCTGCAGCGAACGCGGTTAATCCGGGACAGATGGTTGCAATTATGGGTACATCTACTTGTCACGTGATGGTCTCAGAAAAATTTGCAGAAGTGCCGGGAATGTGTGGAGTTGTAGACGGCGGAATCATCGTGGGCGCACTTGGTTACGAAGCAGGACAATCTGGAGTCGGTGACATATTTGGTTGGTTTGCAAATAATTATGCACCTAACGAATACACCGCGGCTGCATCTGCTAAGGGTCTAGATATACATACCTATCTATCTGAATTAGCTAGCGCACAACCAGTCGGTGCACATGGCTTAGTTGCCCTTGATTGGCAGAGCGGTAATCGCTCTACCTTGGTTGATCATCAACTTTCCGGGTTGATCATGGGGCTAACTCTTTCCACAAGACCGGAAGAGATTTATCGAGCGATCGTCGAATCAACAGCTTTTGGTGCGCGCAAGATTGTGCAAACCTTTAATGAATCTGGGGTACCAGTAAAAGAGTTTATCGCCGCTGGTGGCTTGATTAAGAATAAGTTTGTAATGCAGATTTATGCTGATGTTTTAAATATGCCAATCACCATCATTAAATCGAGTCAAGGTCCAGCACTTGGTTCCGCAATTCATGCGGCGGTTGCCGCCGGTGCTTATAAAGATGTGCAGAGCGCAGCAGCTGCGATGGGTGGCATTGCCGACGAGCGCTATCAACCAAATCCAGCAAACTCCCAGGTTTATAGCGAACTTTATGAGATCTATAACGATCTTTATGAAAGTTTCGGCCACAATGGGGCAATGCATTCACTGCGCGCGATACGAGATCGCGCCCTGATTGGATCGGTAAAATAAATGGCGGCTAAAGAAGATCTGCAAAGTAAAGTATGTAAGCTAAATATTGATCTACAGCGATACGGTCTAGTTGCCTGGACCGCCGGCAACGTTTCAGAACGTATGGCTGATGGAAAGAGTTTTATGATTAAACCTAGCGGCGTTAGCTATGAAGATTTAAAACCATTCCAAATGATTATCTGTGATTTAGATGGAAAAGTTATCGAAGGAGAACTCTCTCCTTCCAGCGATACCTTTACTCACGCCTATATCTACCGACACATGCCAGAAGTTGGTGGCGTTGTTCATACCCATTCAAATTACGCGGCGGCTTGGAGCGCAATTCATAGCGCAATTCCTTGTGCGCTAACTGCGATGGCTGATGAATTTGGTGGAGAAATTCCGCTGGGTCCATTTGCGCTAATTGGTAATGATGCAATCGGCAAAGGAGTTGTTGAAACTCTTACCGGACATCGATCATCTGCAGTAATAATGAAGAACCATGGTGTTTTTGCAATCGGTAACGATGCCACTGCGGCAGTCAAATCTGCCGTTATGTGTGAAGATGTTGCTAAGACAACCTGGATCGCAAAGACTTTAGGACCACTGCAATTAATCGATCAGGCAAGCGTTGATAAGTTGTATGACAGATATCAAAATATCTATGGTCAACGCGGTAAATAAGCCTATATATCTCTGAATTTCTATTGCTGTACTGATTGTGGGAAGATTGGCAAATGGCAAACGATGAACGCTTAACCCTCTCTGTCGACTGCGGTGGACTCTTTCTTAAGAGTTGTGTTCTCGACGAAGCAGGAACAATGCATTCAAAGCCGGGTCGTATCGAAACTCCTTATCCGCTTTCACCACAGCGATTTGTAGATACGATGAAAGATATTTGCGATTCGCTACCAACTACTTATCGCGCGACCATTGGCATGCCCGGAATGATTCGCCACGGTGTAGTTATTGCAACCCCGCATTACATGACCAAGAGCGGACCGCGCACACGTGTAGATCCTGAACTCCAAGAGCAATGGAGTGGTTTTGATATGCAGAGCGTGCTCACCAAAAAATTAGAGATGCCAACTCGCGTATTAAATGATGCTGAAGTTCATGGCGCAGGAATTATTTCTGGATCAGGATATGAAGTGGTAATCACTCTTGGTACGGGCCTTGGCTTTGCGATTTTTTATGGGGGATCGCTCTCACCACATATTGAGTTTTCACAAGCACCTGTTCGCCGCGCTACTACTTATGACACTTGGATTGGTGAGCACGAACGTCGCCGTCTTGGAAATGCTTTCTGGTCTCGTCGTATCCGCACAATGGTTGATGAACTTCGCCCAGTATTTATGTGGGATCGCCTTTATATCGGTGGCGGAAATGCCCGCTGTATTCGTCAGGCAGATTTAGATCGCATGGGCGATGAAATTGTTATCGTTCCAAATGCTGCTGGCGTTGCTGGCGGAGTCCGCGCATGGACTTTAGAACAATATAGGTAATTAATTAGCTTTTAACTTAAATTTTCCTGCGGCAATACCTGCAAACTCTGCCGCACCGGTGGCACCAGCTTCGGTTGCATCAGAGACTCGGTACTTGCCAAATTGCCGCTCTTTTGCGAAAGCGATTGCTGGATTCTTTATCCATCCACCTGCAATAACTACGCTCTCTGCTTTCCCAGTAAATTTCTCAATTAGCGCAATCATTTCTGCAGAGTCATCGACTAAATGTTCGACCGTCGCACGAAAGAGCGCAGCAGGTGAGACAGAATCATCTAAATTTGTCACTGAAAGTCCGTGATAATCATTAACCACACGCATCGCACTTGCGGTGGGATCGATGGCTAGCGCTGCCGTTCCGAGTGCAATTTTCTCATCAAGTGAATTTACGCCGATTAGAGAACAAGCGCGTTCCAAAGTTAGCCCAGTTGGTAGCGCACCGAGCAAGGTGTAATGGTCGGCAATTACTGAGCAACTAAGTCCGACGTTTGCAGCTGCTAACTCGGCAATTGCATCTCGCTTAAGTGGTGCTTTAAAGGTTCGTAAAAGTGCTTCAGCAGTTCCCATTGAATCAAAGAGTGAGCCCTCGTTGATGGCACCACAATAATAAGCAGCGGTGAAATGGTCATGCCCTGCAATTGTTATCACCGCACCACGTAAATTTTCTGGCGCATCGCTATTTACAATTCCGATTGGTTCGCCTGCGACAACTAGCCTGGCTAAGAAGTCTTTCCCTCCACCAACTAAAGCGATCGCTTCTTCCCACGGTTTGCGCGCTTCCACATCGAAGTAACCGGTTCGGCTAACTAAAGAGAGTTCATTAACTGGCTCTGCCCCGAGGCAGTAAGCCACCCATTCGGGTGCTGAGAGAAAATGTTTTGCTCTCTTTGACTCAGGATAATTCTCATTGAGCCAGAGCGTTTTAGAGATTGTGACTATTTGATTTAACTGCGCACCAGCGCGAGCCCGAAATTCAAAGTCACCAAGCTCTTTAATAATTGGTTCGGTAATTCCGCGTGGATCATGCCAGGCCAATCCAGGAGATAGCGACCTACCGGCGGCATCCATTAAAACTCCGGTCTCACTAAATCCGGTAAATCCGATCGCGATGACTTTTCCGCCAGCCATTGCAGCAGCCTTGGAAGCAACGGTAATCACCGTTTTAGCGAGCAGCGCCATATCTATCTCGCTGCAATTCTTCTCATGTTTCCACGGCGTTGGCTCTGCATATTCGGATAAAACTTGCAGATTTAAATCGGTTGCGACCGCTTTGAGGCGTGATGTACCAATATCAACGCCGATTAAAATTTCTTGCATCATTTACTCAGCGACTCGCGCCAGCTCCGCAAGTGGTGGTCGGCAGATGATCGCGTTGGGACCAGATATTGAGTAAGCACCGGCAGAGAATGGGATAACAACGGCGTCACCTTTTGTAATCGCCATAGTCGGCGCGCTTGCGAATGTGATTTCACCGCTTCCATCTAAAACTAGAACTATGGCAAATCCTGGAGGTAATTCACCGCTTCCTGGGGCTAAATGGGCGCGGAAGTAACCATCTGATTTCAGTGGAAGAACGGTTCGCATGCTCCCACCAGAAAATGTGGTGTGAGTAATTAGTGATTCAAATTCTGTATCGCTTAACGGGTCAAGTTTTAGCGCATCTGTGACAGTTTCGAAACCTAAACCAAGATGGCCATCTTTGATGCCATCTACAGCAAAACCTTCCCACTCTAAAAGCGCAGAGAGATCTGCTGGCTCCTGCAACTCAAGTACAAATATGCCGGCATCAATCGCGTGTGCGACTCCTGCTGGTACTAGTACCGCATCGCCAACTTTTACCTCGGTACGGCGCAAAGATGCCAGCAAGGCTGCAGAATCTTGGGCACGAACTAATTTTAAAAGATCTTCTTTATTTTGCTTAGCTACAAATCCTAAACCAACCCCAGACCCAACCGGTGCTTCTAAAATAATCCAAGCCTCAGTCTTTCCGTGATCTAAACCTAAGTGCGTTTTCGCAAATGCTTTATTGGGATGGTAATGAACTGGTAGCCGTTGATCTGGATCAAGTAACTTAACTAATATCTCGGTAGATAAACCGAAATCCTTAACGTGATCCGCTCCCAACCAACCATCTGGGTCGGCCTTAATTGCATCGCGTAAAAGAGTTCCGTCAGATAAATGTGAAAGTCCTTGCTCGGCTTCGCCAAAGCGAGTTGTAATCGAACCGATCCATTCTTCGGGACGCATTGGACCGCCCGGACCGTTTCGCAGCGCGCCGATGCGATTTCCGCCGCGATAAAAGTGGTCAAATTGATTAGATGGAAGTTTGGCGGGGGTAGTTGAACTCTGTGACATGGTTCTAGACTACTTGCAGGGTTCACAAATTGACCAGTGAAGATGGAGTTACTTAAATGTCTGACGTATCAATTCGCCTAAAGCGCTTATTTAATAATGGCCGCTGCTTCGATATTGCAGTTGACCACGGCTTCTTTGGCGAAGGAACTTTCCTTGCAGGAATTGAGGATATGCAGGCGGCAGTTAATACTTTAATCACAGCAGCACCGGATGCGATTCAGTTAACTATTGGGCAAGCTAAGTTGCTACAGAACAACCCAAATCCAAATAAACCGGCCCTGGTTATGCGCACAGATGTAGCAAATGTTTACGGGAAAGTGATTCCGGATCATCTCTTTAGTATTTTGCTAGAAGAACCAGTTTTGCAGGCAGTGCGTCTAGATGCAGCCATTGTTGTAGTAAACCTGCTCGATTTGCCCGGCCGTCCCGAACTACGTGATGCCTGTATTCGCAACATTATGGTTCTTAAGGCGCAGTGCGAGCATTACGGAATGCCGCTTATGGTTGAACCACTTGTGATGAAGGGTGCCGCAACTGGGGGATATACATCAGATGGTGAACTTGAAAAAGTTCTTCCTTTAGTTCGCCAAGCAATTGAACTCGGCGCAGATGTAATCAAGGCAGATCCAACGGATATTGCAGCGGATTACCATCACGTTATTCAGACCGCTGGTTCGATTCCGGTTCTGGTTCGTGGTGGCGGACGAGTATCTGATGAAGAGTTGTTAAATCGCACCGCAGAAGTATTAAAGCAAGGAGCGGCGGGAATTGTTTACGGTCGCAATATCATCGCTCATCCAAAACCAGCGAAGATGACACAGGCGTTAATGGCGATGTTGCACAAGGGAACTTCTGCCACCGATGCGCTAAAGATTGTTAATGCTTGAAATGTCAACTCTTGAAATGTCAAAGCAAAAAGTTGTAAAAGTCGGAATTATCGGCGGCGGCCTGATGGGCCGTGAGTTACTGGCGTTGGTCGGACGCTGGCATGCTCTTCTTGAACATCCAATTCGCCCAGTTATAACTGCAATCGCCGATACTTCAGATGCGGTTAGAGAATTCTTTACCAACGCTGGCGTATCCGAGTCTTATGGTGATTATAAAGAGTTATTGGCTAGCCCCAATGTAGACGTTGTTTATATAGCCGTGCCGCACCATCTTCATGAAGAAATTTATATCGCCACGATTAATTCGGGAAAAGATTTCTTAGGTGAAAAGCCATTTGGAATCGATCTAGCCGCCGCCGAGAAAATTGCCGCAGCCCTTGCAGGTAAGAAGAATTTTGTGCGAGTATCTAGCGAACTACCTTTCTATCCAGGAGCGCAAGCGGCAGTTCGTGAAGTCTTATCTGGAAACCTGGGAGAAATTGTGGAAGTTCGATCTGGGCTTTTGCATTCTTCAGATATCGATCGCAAAAAGAAGATTAACTGGAAGCGCCAACGTAAGTTCTGTGGCGATATCGGCGTAATTGGTGATCTCGGAATGCATGCGGCGCATATTCCATTGCGCCTGGGTTACAAACCCATAAAGGTATTTGCGATTTTAGATGACATCGTTACTCATCGGGAAAGTGCTAACGGCGAAGAAGTTGCGTGCGATACCTTTGATAACGCAGTTCTTGCCATGCGCGCCAAGAGCCCAGGCGATAAACGTGAATTTCCAATGTTCTGGGAGATGAAACGAATTGCGCCAGGAGAGAGCAACACCTTCTTCTTCAGTGCACTGGGCATGACTGGTGGCGTTCGTTTTAGCACCAAGAACCCTGCGGTTTATCACACCTTCGCTTTAAAAAATGGCGAACAAGTCTGGTCTGAAATCCAACCTGGCCACGTTACAAATTGGCCAGTAATTACCGGACATATCTTTGAATTTGGTTTTCCAGATGCTCTTCTGCAAATGTGGGCGGCATACTTTGCAGAACGTGAAGGCAAGTTAGGCGATCGTTTTGCTTGTGCTTCAATTGAAGAAGTTATAAATTCGCATAAAACATTTGCGGCGGCAATGAAATCTCACGAGACTCATTCAGAGATCACGATCTAATTATGAAAAATTTCGCTGATACTAAGATCGCTGTTATCGGCAGCACAATGATGGATTTAACGGTCTACGCCGACATCTTGCCGGCTGCTGGAGAAACTAGATTTGGTGAGAGCTTCACAACTGGCTTTGGCGGCAAAGGCGCCAACCAAGCGGTTATGGCTGCTCGTACTGGTGCGAAGGTAACCATGATTACCGGCATCGGCAAAGATGGTTTCGGCGATGAAAGTTTGCAGAATTTTAAAGATTGTCAGATGGATACCTCCTCAGTATTGCGCCTAGATACACACACCGGCGTTGCCCATATCTGGGTGGATGGTCAAGGACAGAATCGAATTTCCATTGTTCCGGGCGCTAACTTTAAATTAACGCCGCAGGATGCAATTGATGAGGTAAAAAAGTTGAAGAACGTCAGCGTTTTAATTGCGCAATGCGAAATCCCACAGGAAGTAACACTGGCAGCTTTTCGTACCGCTCAGGAGCTGGGGATAGCAACTATTTTAAATCCGGCGCCGTATCAGCTACTTACTGATGATTTATTAGAGATAACCGATTGGTTGATCCCCAATGAAATTGAATTTGCCGAACTTGATAAGGCCCACCGCGCACCAGATACAGATGAAATAATTGCATCACTTCGCGAAAAGGGTCGCACCATTGTGACTTTAGGAAGCGAAGGTGCTGCCTTGGTTTCGACAGATAGAAAAGTAAAAAGATTCGCTGCTAAAAAAGTTAGCGCAACAGATACAACAGGTGCTGGTGATTGCTTTATCGGTGCCTTTGCAGCGGCTATTGCAACAGGTGCGACAGAAGAAAGTGCTGTGCAATTTGGAATCGATTGTGCAACAAAGAGCGTGTCGCGCAAAGGCGCGCAATCTTCTTATCCAAAGATTGAAGAGATGGATTTCAGCCTGATCGTAAAATAACGCTGCTGTAAGGAACGGCATCGCCAGTATGAATTATTCCTAGCGTTTGCCCAACCTTGACTTTGAAATCCTCATGCGGAATTACCGTCGCCTTTAACCCACCGTGGTGCTTCTTATATTCAGCAACTATGGCGGCATCAACTTTTGCTTCAAATTCGGCGGCTATGTACATCCCAGTTAAATCTAGGTGCGGCAAAATCGCATCGAGTACTTGGGAAACTGTCGGGGTTCCCATAACAAGTGCCAAATCAATCGTTTCTACCTTGGGATAAGTAGGGAAAGGCCCATCGACAATTGCGATCGTATTTACGTGGCGAAATCTCGCCAGCAGGGATGCAAGGTCGCCATTGATAATTCCATTTTTTATCATGAATTTATAATCCCCTAGTAATCGCCTTCGCACAAGCGCTAAACTTGAAAAATGCCTGAACAGTTAGCTAGCCAAGTGGCTGCACTTGCCCGAATTCAGAACCATCTTGAGAATTCTACCGAACGTGTCTTAATTGGAATTATTGGTAAGCCAGGTGCAGGCAAATCCACCCTCTCCAAGTTTTTAATGGCCAAACTTCCCAAAGAATTCGTAACGGTAGTACCAATGGATGGGTACCACCTAAGTAATAAAGTTCTTAAAGATTTAAAGCGGGCAGATCGCAAAGGCGCACCAGATACCTTTGATGTCGCTGGATTCATATCACTTGTGAAACGTATCCGCTCCGAACAGACCCAAAATATTTACTATCCAATCTTTGATCGCGCGATAGAAGAATCTATCGCCGCCCAGGGGGTCGTGACATCAGCAACCAAAGTAGTAATTATAGAAGGTAACTATTTATTACACGATGAGGGCGGATGGGAAGTATGTAACGATTTGCTAGATGAGAGTTGGATGGTTGATGTCGATGATGACAAACGAATTTCAAGGCTGATCTCGCGACATATTGCCTATGGTAAAGAGCCAGAAGCAGCAAAAGCTTGGGCTAAAGGCACTGATGAAGTAAATGCAAAGTTAATCGAGCGCGGACGTATCCGCGCCGATTTCGTTGTTGCTATTGATTAACCACGAAGCGCTGCTGCAAATGAACGGAAATCTTCGACCAATATGTCGATCTCTCTCTGTCCGTGAGCCAAACTAATTAACCACTGTTCATCTAAGCCGGGAGGCGTAATGATGCCGCGGTTTAGCGACCAGAGCCAAGAGAGTTCAGCGACTGCAAAATCAGTTGCTTTGTAATCACGATAGTTACGAACCGGCGCTGTAGACCAAGTAATACAGCCTTTAACTCCGAACCCAACGGTATGCGCCGGAAGTTGATACTCATCAATAATTTCAGAGATTCGCTCTAGCGCTTGTCTGTTTAGAGCTTCCGCTGCAGCCAAAGTCTCTGCATTACAAATTTTATCTACAGCGCGAACACCAGCCATGGCTAGGGGATTTCCGTTAAATGTACCGAAGTGGGCCATTTTGCCGTTACTTATATAATCCATATATTTCTTCTTACCGCCAAAGGCCGCCAAAGTTAAACCGCCGCCAATTGATTTAGCAAGGGTAATTAAATCTGGTCGTACACCAAGTCTTTGCGCTGCACCTTGATGGCCAGCAGTCAGACCAGTCTTTACTTCATCAAAAATTAAAATGATTCCGTATTGATCACAGAGTTCGCGAACACGTTCTAGATATCCCGCATCTGGAAGAATAATTCCAATATTTTCCAAGACGGGCTCAACAATGAAACAAGCGATTGTTGATGAATGCTTTTCAAAAATTGCTGCTAGAGAGTCAGCGTTGTTGTAAGGAACTACAAAGACTTTTCCCGCTACTAGATTTGAATCTGCAACAGGAGTTGGGAAATCTGCATCTCCTGCCGATTCAACTTTAGGTTTTGCCGATACGACAAATGGATCGTAGCTACCGTGATAGCCGCCTTCGACTTTAACAATGTCGCTCTTACCACTGGCAGATCGCGCTACTCGCACTGCGTACATCGTTGATTCGGTCCCTGAATTCGTAAAACGCACCTGATCAATTCCGAAGCGGCGACAGATTCGCTCTGCGGCATCAGTTGAACTAGGAGATGGAGTTACAAAGAGCATTCCGGTATCAAGGGCTGCCTTGGCTTCTTCTACGACTACTGGGTTTAAATGTCCGGCGAGCATTGCGCCAAAGCCCATTGAGAGATCTAGGAGTTCTCGACCATCAACATCTCTCATCCACGCGCCTTTAGCGGAGACGATAGAGATTGGATAAGGATCCCAATGTTGGAAGCTAGATGTGACTCCAAGGGGGAGCGACTTCAATGCACGCGCGCTCTCGACGGCGGAGCCCTTGGTGCTCTTAGTAAATAGTTGCCATTCTGAGGCCAGTAAAGCGGCTACTTTCTCAGGCGATATCGGCGTGGATGTTGCTGGTGAAGATCTAAAAGTTTCCGCGTGATGCGATTGTGTAATCATTTTAAAGCTGTACGGCAAAGGTTTCTGATTTAGAAACTCGTTTGAGAAGTACTCTCCCGATCCTTTTCATTCTTTCGAATGCCCCGTAAGTATCTCTGAAGTCAAAAAAAGTTGCAACCCCCACCCCTTTTTATGCGAGAAGTTCGGGCGTGTCCGAATAAACTTGCCCTAAAAATGAAACTTATAGAAAAGAAAAAATGAGAATTAGAACTTGGATTAAAAAGACAAAAGCCGGACGTTTATTCTGGCGCGCAGTCATCGGAATTGTGGGCGGGACAGTAACTGTTTTAGGTGCAATCGCTTTAGTTGCTCCTGGCCCAGGAGTTTTAATTGTGATTGCAGGACTTGGTATTTTGGCATCTGAATTTGCGTGGGCCTCTAGAGTTATGGTCACTACAAGAACTTATGCGCAGAAAGCTGCCGATAAAGCTGGAATACCGAAGTGGCTTCAGTTTGCACTTATTGCTGGTGCTGCAGTTCTATCGATACTAATTATTCTATTTTTGTACTACACCGGAAGAATTTAAAACTGCGAGCGGATATCCCAAAGATCTTTAAAAACTGGATTAAATAAAGTACTCGCTAAGTACTTAACTCCATCAGAACCACCAGTGCCAGTTTTCTGCCCGATCGTGCGCTCCACCATTTTTACATGACGGTAGCGCCACTCTTGCAAACCTTCATCGATATCCATCAGCCTTTCACAGACCATTGCTGACTCAGGATCGCTGCGATGAACTTCTAGTAAAGCTTCTATAACCCTTGGATCTGATTGGTAATGAGTTGATTTGTCACGATTTAAAATTTCAACGGGGATCTTATGGCCACGCTTTGAAAGATAAGCCAGTGTTGAATCCCAGATCGAATTACGTGAGGCGATCTCATTAATTTCTGCCTGAACATCTAAAGGTAGATGCGCGGCCATCTTTGAATCTCTGCGTCCCAGCAGTGCTTCAACTTTTCTAAATTGGGCGGATTGGAAGCCACTTGAAGAGGAGAGGTACCCGCGGAACGCGTTAAATTGCAATGGAGTCATCGTCTCTAAAATATC
>CAMAPO010000008.1 GCA_945860245.1 Bifidobacterium breve | reverse complement strand
TTAGATCACCAACGTGTCCGCCAGCAATTCCACCGTATTCATTAGCGACGTGGCGCACCGCTTCATTCGCCGCAGGAATGTAGGTCGCATTCGGGTGATCGCTGTCATTTTTCGAGGTTAACTTGAAGCCGAAAATACCGCGCTTTCCTTTTACTGTCACCGAAGAATCTACGTCTTGCATTACAAGTGCAATCACCGTTTTCTCGCTCCAGTGCCGCACGTTAATAAGGCGCGCTAATAAGGAGGGCCGAGCAATAAATTGCTTTACCCAATGCCTGCGCCGTTCTTTTCCGGTAAATCCATCGGTCATTATCGTTTGCAGCAGCCCCATAAAGTTGCTGCCTTTGCCATAACGCACTGGCTCTACGTGGGTATTTTCATCGGGGAAGAAAGAAGATGTAATCGCTGCGCCGCGGCTGAAATCTATTTCTCGGCTATTCATTAGCGCACCAGTTAGTGCTTCACTATTTGTGCGCGAGAGTTCTCCTAATCGATCGGAGAGATTAGGCAGATTTTTTCGCTTCATCTTATGCAGAAGTTTCTGGGTATTAAACGTGCCGGCTGCAACAACCAGATCGGTCGCGATATATGTTGTGCCGCGAGATCCGTTCCAGCTATCAGTCTTAATAGTTTTTACTTCCCATTTACCATCACTGCGTTGGGAAAATTCAGTGACTGTTGTCATCGGAAATACTTTCGCCCCCGCACCTTCGGCTAAGCCCAAATAATTCTTTGGCAAAGTGTTCTTCGCGTTGTGGCGACATCCAGTCATACATTCACCACAATTTGTGCAGCCAACTCGATCTGGACCTTTGCCGCCGAAGTACGGATCACTCGCTGGCTTACCTTCACCTTTTCCAAAATAAATACCGAGTGGCGCCATTTTAAATGTGTCAGCAACACCCATTTTCTCTGCGGCAACTTTCATCGCAGCATCACTGGGCGAGAAATAAGGATTCTCTTCTACTCCCAACATACGGCGCGCTTGGTCATACCAAGGCTCTAGTTCGCGCTTCCAATCAGTTATCTGTGCCCATTGTGGATCTTGAAAATACTTATCACCCGGTTGATACAAAGTATTTGCATAAACCAAGGAACCGCCACCAACACCTGCACCAGAGAGCACCAGAACATCTGGAAGGAAATGAATTCGCTGAATTCCGTAACAGCCGAGTTGTGGCGCAAATAGAAACTTATTTACTCTCCAAGAAGTCTTAGGAAAGTCCTTATCCGCAAATCTCTTTCCTGCTTCTAGAACCGCAACCGAATAGCCTTTTTCGCGCAATCTCAGAGCGGTAACCGATCCACCAAAACCCGAACCAATGACGACTACATCAAAGTGAACTTCCTTAGCCATTTAAGTTCACCATTTCTTAGATGGCTAACTCCTCAATTGAGATTCCGGTGCTCGATTCCTCACGGATGTGCCAAGTCGTTCCATATTCTTCGAGTAAGTCCAAGAAAGGCTTCGCGGCAAACCATTCAGGGCCATTGACACCTTCGGGTTTCCAAGTTCCGTTATGTAACAACTCCATGGCAATCACTGGATTGATCGCAGTCTGCCACACAACTGCTTGGTCACCGTAATTTGCCATAGACCATTCGTTATCTATGACGTTATAAATGTAGCAAGCGTATGGTTTACCACTCTTATCAAGTCCTTTAACCAAAGTTCCTGCACAAGTTTTACCCTTCATTCGCGAACCAAGTGTGGCCGGATCGGGGAGTGATGCTGCCAACAAATCTCGGGGCGACACGGAGTGACCTTGAACTTCTACGGTCTCTTTACGATCTAAACCGAGCATATGAATTGTCTTTAACGTCGTTATGAATTGTGCACCAAGCCCGTACTTGAAATTTACTTTCTTGGCATCAACTTTCTGTGGAATCAGAACAACTTCCTCATGTTCCACATTTACGCATTCAACGGGCCCGATTCCTTCTGGGAAATTAAAGACTTCGAGTTCACTAAATGGCTCAGTTGTGAACCAGCCGCGACCATCTTCCCAAACCAAAGGAGGATTCAAACACTCTTCGATTGTTGTCCAAATAGAAAATGATGGAGCGAAATCAGCTCCTTCAACAACTAAATTTGAACCATCTAGAACAGTGATTTCATCGATACGCGAGAAGAGATGTTCTGATGCATATTTTGCAAAGACATCGCTCATCCCAGGTTCAATACCCATACCAACGAGAGCGTAAATTCCTCTTTCGCACCAGTTCCAATCGCGTGCGAACTGTTCATCGCCCAGCTTTACGCCAGTTTCAGAGTTTGGATAATGTGGATGAGGACGAGACAAGGACATCGCCATATCCATGTAATTCTTGTTTTCAATTTCGCAAGCCAAGAAGATTGGCATAACAAAGCGTGGATCTACAGCGTTAATCACGATATCTGGATTGGCTTTGCGAATTAGTGCACGAATATCTTCAAGCTCAGCCGCGTTTACCTCAGCGGCAGAAAAACGAGGGTCTCTTACTCTTACAACTGCTTCTTCTGCGCGCGACAGGTTGCGATCTGCAATAACCATTGAGGTAATAAATGGACGTCGCGATGCGATATTTGCAATTGCCCTGCCAACTCCGCCTGCGCCGATAACGAGCGCTTTCATGGGTGGCCTTTCGTTCTGTAATCCGCACGATCGATATTGAGCGTGTTACACCTAGGTTAGCGATAGAGATAACCTTTGCCAAGTTAAATTAGTTTTCCCGTAAGTCCCCGTAGCTCAGTGGATAGAGCAACCGCCTCCTAAGCGGTAGGTCGCAGGTTCAACTCCCGCCGGGGACACAATTACTTCAATTAACTCAAAACTAACTAAAGATAATTGTGCGTTGTCCAACTATAAATATGCGATCTTCGGCATAGAGTTTTACCGCTTTTGCAAGTACACGTCTTTCAATATCGCGGCCAAGTGCAATTAACTCATCTGGCGTCGATGAATGTGTCACGTGGGCAACATCTTGTTCAATGATTGGGCCTTCATCTAAATCTGCAGTCACGAAGTGCGCTGTTGCGCCGATGATCTTTACGCCGCGCTCGTGCGCTTGGTGGTAAGGCTTAGCGCCCTTAAATCCGGGTAAGAATGAGTGATGAATATTGATAATTTTGCCTGGCATCGAATTGCAAAATTCTGCTGAAAGAATTTGCATGTAACGAGCTAAGACCACGAAATCGATCTGTAGCTCTTTTACCTTAGCGATCAGAGTTTTTTCTTGTGCTCCCTTATTACCACCATCCATCGGCAGATACATAAAGGAAATACCGTGTGATTCAACGAGCTGCTTTAGATCTTCACGGTTTGAAACGACTAGCGGAATTTCAATAGGAAGTTCGTCGAGCTCAAGCAAATACATCAAATCACGTAAGCAGTGGCTCTCTTTGGTGACCAAGATCAGCGCACGTGGTTTATCGGCAGTTTCGCGTACGTGCAGTGCAGGCGAAAACTTTCCTAACTCGCTATTGAGGCTAGTTTTAGCCGCCGCCATCCCTTGTGAAGTTTCAAAGCGAGTGCGCATAACAAAGGTATTTGTTTTGTGATCGGTAAATTGCTGATTCTCAATGATATTGCCACCGCAGTTAAGAACCGCGCTCGTCATCGCATGGACAATTCCAGGTTGATCTGTGCATTGCAGAGTTGCGATGAGATCCATGCCTAAAGGATAGAGGCAGAGACCTTTATATAAAAATTAGTGAGTAATTGTGAAGCGCCGCAGCGGCTTTGGAGCCCACCAATTACTTTCGCCGAATAAGCGCATCAGGGCAGGTACCAACAAGGCGCGAATCAGCGTTGCATCAAGCAGTACTGCGAAAGAAACACCGAAGCCCATCATCTTTATGGATGTAACTCCGCTGATCATGAAGGCTGCGAAGACCACTGCTAAGAGCAGGGCTGCTGCAGTGATGATGCGTGCAGAGCGTTGTAATCCGACAGCGACAGATTCAATATTGCTCTTACCTGCCATATGTTCTTCACGAATTCGTGAGAGCAAGAAGAGTTCGTAGTCCATCGAAAGTCCGAAGACAACAACTGCAACAAGAATCACTGTGCCGGTATCTAACGCTCCAGTAACGGTGAAGTCACCTAATAACCACTTCAAATGTCCATCGATAAAGACCCATGTGATTGCACCGAGGGTTGCCACCAACGAGAGTCCATTTAGCAGAACCGCTTTAATCGGAAGAATAATTGAACCGGTAAATATAAAGATAAGAATCATTACCCAGAAAGCGATCCAGCCCAACGCCCAAGGAAGCGTTCGTGCAATTCCATCTTGTGAATCTGTGAAATCTGCTGCTGCGCCACCAATTAAGGTGCCGGTAGGCCTTGGAATCTCACGAATATCTTGAATTATCTTTTCAGCGGCTAATGTGCGAGAAGCTTGGGATGGAATTACTTGAACTCGTAAATCACTTCCATAACTTTCAATCGGAGATACTCGAGCGATCCCATCAACCTTTTGAACTTCTGCAAGATAAGTACTTACTTGCACCTGGCGACCAACCCCATTTGGAATTACAACTTCAATCGGGCTTCCTTCAAAGCCATCAAATCTTTCCAGGATTTTCGCAGCGCCAATGGCAGCAGGATCACTCTTTGGCAGAACTCTGGAATCTACTTGGGCAAATGCAATGTTGGTTATTGGCGCTGTAAAAATACCTAAGATAAGTAATGAGCCGATAACAACCGGAACGGGACGGCGCATAACACTTCGCGCGGTATGTGCCCAACGCCCATCTTCCCTTGGAGTAATTCCTGATTTACGAACAACGCCTTTATCAATCTTCTCACCCAATAGCGCCATAATGGCAGGAAGCGGAACCAGCGCCCCGAGCACTGCGAGCGAAATAACGCTCACACCTGCATAACCAAAGGACTTTAAGAAATCAAGAGGGAAGAAGATAAGCGCGCTTAAAGTTACTAGAACTGTAAGACCAGAGTAAAAAACTGTTTTGCCAGCAGAATCTACAGTTGCTACAACAGAATCTTCAACACTCTTTCCGGCATGCAATTCTTCGCGGAAACGGTTGACCATCAAGAGCGCATAATCAATACCGAGCCCTAAACCAAGGCCGGTAATTAAATTCAGCGCAAATATGCTGACGTTGGTAAAGAGGGTAAATATATAAATAATGAGGAAGGCACCTAAAATCGCGCTTACGCCAACAACCAGCGGCATTGCTGATGCGACTAATGCTCCGAAGACAAATGCGAGCAACAAGAAAGTCAAAGGAATGGCTATTGATTCAGCCAGCAGTAAATCCTTCTCAATCTTGTGATTTATCGCATGCCCGATAACCCCAGAACCAGATGCATAAACAGTTAGGGCTCCATTGGCTCCGTCAAACTCTTCTTGAATTTGCGCACCAATTTTCCCAAGCTGATCAAAGTCGGTTCCCTTTAGATTTGCATAAGCAAAGAGGAAGGCAGCTTTCCCATCAGTTGCTTTCATACTCGGAGCGCCACCGGTTGACCAGAAAGATAAAGTTTTGGAGATGCCAGGTACTTGTGAAAGCTTCTTTTCAAGTGCGATGGCAGCCTGCGAGATTTGCGGATCATCCACTGATTTATCGCCGGTATCGACAACAAGAACGGCGACCGGCTCAACTACGCTAAATTTTTCAGTTAAATAAGTTGCTGCTTTTGCTGATTCACTCGATAGATCTGAATACCCGCCGGAATCGAGTTTTCCAAAGGCAAGAGAGCCGATGCCTCCTGCGGCCAAAATGGCGATCACATAAACAATCAAGACCACTTTGCTGCGGCGTACTAAGAAATGACCCAATCGTTCAAACACGGGAAAACTATGTAGGATCATCTTTAGATTAGCAAATTAGCGATTGAAATTGAGGGGTGAATTGTGAGTGAACTCTTCCCAGCAACAACTGATGACGAACGTGACCCGCGCGAAGATCAGAGCGAAGCCGATCGTCGCGAGTCAGAAATTAAAGGCGATAAGCCGCCACATCACGACGATTAATTAATCTGATTTTGCAGGAGTTACAGGGGCCACTGGTGTTGCAGGTTTTGCCACTGAATCTGTTTTATAAAAACCTGATCCCTTAAATACGACTCCGACCGCCGAATAAACTTTGCGGACTTCACCCTTGCACTCCGGGCAAACGGTCAATGGATCTTCAGAAAAGCTTTGAAAGGCTTCAAAGGCGTGTTCACAGGCAGAACATTGATATTGATATGTAGGCACTTGTGCTCACTCCTTTCCTAAATCACATCCCTGGGGACTAGTGGTTAAGTCTAAGGAAGTGAGACTATAGAGGCGAATTGAGACCACTCTCGCAGCGAAGGCAGGTTTAAAGTGAAGCGTTTTGCGGCACTTATTGGTGCAATTGGCATATCTGTATTAATGACAGCTCCTGCTTTGGCCAATTCACTTGTTGCAACTTCTCCAATTGCTGGAGCAACGTTAAAAGTTGCGCCGAGTGCGGTCACAATTACAGTTGAGATTACGCCGATGGATATGGGAAATGAAATCACAGTTACCGACCCAGGTGGACGTCGCGTCGACGATGGAACGCTCACAGTTGCAGAAAATGACATCATTATTGGGATGAAGCCGATCACCGAATCTGGCGCTTATAAAGTTAGTTACAACATCATCTCTGAAATGGATGTACCGCTTGTAGGTTCATTTATTTTTAATTTTTCTTCGTCAACAATTTCCACTCCAGAAGAGCAAGTCGTACCTTCAACACCGACTAAGGTGCAAGGAAGTGATTTCGGAACTAATCTCTTTGTAATTGGATTGCTCGTTGCTTCATTTACTGTACTAATTACCTTGGCACTTTATGCCCGAAAGATCTTTAAAGAGCGATGACCTTTCTGGCAGCAGATTTAAATTCTGCTGGTCCACTGATTATTTCATTGACCACAGTTGGTAAATTCATTTCACTTACCGCTAGTTTTGCGACGGTCGGATTTTTACTGGCTATGGCCTTCTTCTTACTAGACGATGCCGGCAAGTTATCTAAATCCGCCAAGGGGCTCCGCAACGCGGCGGCGATATCTGCACTTCTTTGGACGCTGGGACAGAGCTTAAATATCTTGACAACGCTTTCAAATATTTTAGGGACTTCGATAACTGGCGCTCTTGATCCAACTTCACTGCGCTCCTTTATCTCTCAGATCGACCTTGGAAAATATATGTTGATCCAGCTTTGCCTCGCGCTAATTATCTGCATCCTCGTCTTGCGCGCACATACCGTCGCCGCTGCTAACGCCCTTCTACTTTTATCTATAGTCGCAGTAATAGCACCTATATTTGCCAGCCACTCTGCCTCTAGCGGCTCTCACGCCTTGGCGATCGGTTCTCTAATTGTGCATGTTGTTGCACTCACCTTCTGGGTTGGTGGGCTGATTGCAATAACAGCGCTTTCGGCTGATGATCGCGCCATCGCCCTGCCGCGCTTTAGCGCACTCGCTCTCTGGTCGGTGATTGCAGTTGTAGCAAGCGGTAGCGCAAATGCTTGGGCCAGACTTAACTTTCAGAGCGCTTGGAGTTCAAACTATGCTCGCTTAGTTATTCTCAAAGTTGTTATTACTGCAGTGCTAATTTACTTTGGATATTTAAATCGCAGACATTTATCTGGCAAGTCGCAGATAGCCGTGAGAAACCTGAGTCGCTTACTATTTGTTGAAATTACAATAATGCTTGTTGCTGTATTCATTGGCTCCCGTCTTTCTAATATGCAGCCACCATCGCGCAGTGAGAGTGAAATTTTAGATCCTGGCGTAGCGATTGCGGGTATTGCTACACCGCTCCCACCAAATCTTTGGCGCTTAATTTCACTCTATGACCCAGATGCTTTAATGATTGGCGTATTGATAACTGCCGTCGCGCTATATATAAAAGGAGTAGTTGTGTTGTCGCGCCGCGGTGATAAATGGCCAGTTGGACGCACTGTCGCTTTCGCACTCGGAATAAGCGTTATTGATTATGCAACAAGTGGTGGCTTAGGCGTTTACGCCAAGTTCTCTTTTGAATATCACATGATTGCTCATATGGCTCTGAGCATGATCGCTCCGATAGGAATTGTCTTAGGAGCACCAATAACTTTGGCGCTGCGCACTTTGCCGCAGGGACGTACCCAAGAAGAACGCGGCGTACGTGGCACACTGATCGCGCTCTTACATTCTAAGCCTGCTGGTGTTTTTACAAATCCGGTTGTCATCTTGGCGATCTTTGATGGTTCACTCTTTGCCCTTTATATGACGCCACTATTTGGAAATATGATGCAATCGCACCTTGGCCACTTGGTAATGAATGTGCACTTTCTCTTAGCCGGTGTTCTCTTCTTCCACGTAATCATTGGCATCGATCCCAACCCGAGAAAAGTCCCACACATTGTGCGAATAGTCATTCTCTTTGCAGCAATGAGTATCCACGCATTCTTTGCGATCGCCCTGCTTTCAACTTCTACTCTTATTGATCAAGGCTATTTCGCATCTCTGCAAACACCTTGGAATCTAGATCTATTGGCAGATCAGCACGCAGGCGGCTCGATAGCTTGGGCGCTGGGTGAGATACCAATTTTGCTAGCGCTGGTTGTAACTTTTATTCAGTGGATGCGTGATGACAAACGGGAAACCAAACGAATTGACCGAAATGAAGCGCGCCTGGCAGCCATGGGTGAACCTGATGAACTTGCCGAATACAATGCCTACCTAACTTCTTTAGCGGCAAAGGATACGGAACGAGATAAATGACAACCAATGATCTGTATGCGCTGCCTTCTGAATATAACGAGTTGCGCGCCAGTGTGCGTGCGTTGGCCGAAAAAGAAATTGCACCACATGCCGCTGCAGTAGATGGCGATCATCGCTTTCCACAAGAAGCTGCCGATGCGCTCCTTAAATCTGGCTTAAGCGCTGCGCATGTACCAACCGAATTCGGTGGAGAAGGCGCAGATGCTTTAGCCGTTGTAATTATTATTGAAGAAGTTGCTCGCGTATGCGCATCATCTTCTTTAATCCCCGCAGTAAATAAACTTGGTTCACTGCCGCTAATTTTAAGTGGCAGCAAGGAACAGAAAGAGCGCTGGCTGCCGCAATTGGCAAAGGGAAGTGGTTTCTCATACTGTCTCTCTGAATCAGAGGCAGGTTCTGATGCATCTGCACTTAGAACAAAAGCTGAGCGCAGTGGCGATAACTGGGTGATAAATGGAAGCAAGAAGTGGATTTCCAATGCCGGGGTATCAGAGTTCTATACCGTCATCGCACAAACTGATCCAAGTAAAGGATCTAAAGGTATTACTGCATTTATAGTTGAAAAATCTGATGCTGGAGTTTCATTTGGTGCGCCAGAAAAGAAGATGGGATTTCGTGGATCACCAACACGTGAGGTTTATTTCGATAATGTGACCATTGGTGATGATCGCCGGATCAGTGAAGTTGGCGCAGGATTCGCACTTGCCATGGATACTCTCGATCACACACGGATCACAATCGCCGCACAGGCGTTAGGAATTGCCCAAGGTGCACTAGATGTTGCCGCCAAATATTCACATGAGCGTAAACAATTCGGAAAAGAAATCTTTGATTTCCAAGGCGTGCAATTTATGTTGGCGGATATGGCGATGAATATTGAAGCAGCCCGTCAGTTAACTTATGCCGCCGCCGCTCGCAGCGAACGGGGCGATAAAGACCTTAAATTCTTCTCGGCGGCAAGTAAAACCTTCGCCAGCGATGTTGCAATGCAAGTAACGCAAGATGCGGTGCAAGTCTTAGGTGGCTATGGGTATGTCTCGGACTATCCAGTAGAGCGAATGATGCGCGATGCCAAACTCACGCAAATCTATGAAGGCACAAATCAAATTCAGAGAATTGTGATGGCGCGAAATCTGCCAGGTAATTAGCTTTTAAAACGTAATAATAAGTCAGGCGTAGCGGCCGCGTTGAGTGGAATATCAAAACTTTCGCGCGGCAGGTCTTCGCTAGAAATTTCATCAGGATGGATCAATCCAATGCTCCAGCAATTTAGCTTTGAGAGCGATCTATCATAAAACCCACCACCTTGCCCTAGCCGATAACCAGAACGATCTATCCGAAGTGCAGGAACGATTATTAATTCAATGAGTGATTGGTCAGAAATCGCTGGTCCATTGGGCTCCAAAATATTTTTCGATAATTTACTGGGGATGAGCTGACTGGTATCTCCTTGCCACTGCACCCATTCGAGCTCTTTACCAATAATCCTTGGAAGATAAAGCGACTTGCTGCTCGTTAGAAGTGCGGAATTTAAATCTGATGTACTCGGTTCATCCCCATAAGAAAGGTAACTTGCGATATGTGACGCGTTTGCAAACTCAAGTGAAGTCACAAGGTAAGCAAATGAGTGATCTAGATATCTTTCGCGCCGTTCAAAGCGATAGCGATTGCGGAGATCGGATTTCTCACTCGATGCGCTCACGGAAATCCCCAATATTTGGTTACTAAAGAAGTATTGTTGCTGATTATGCCAGACCGTATGCGCGTGGATGAGTTTCTCTCCTCACTTATTTCAATTTGCCGACCACTTGAACCATTTAGTATGTCGCTATTAGATGCGCATGGAGCAACTCTCGCTGAAGATATTTATGCTGGCGAACGCCTTGTTTTGAAATCTGGCTCACGTATTCGCTCCACGCAAATTGGTTTAGCTGCCTCAATTGGCCGGGATCAACTGCCGACACGCCCTCATCCGCGCGTGGTTGTTCTATCAGCGGGGCCAGATCTGGTTGAGCCAGGTAACGAGTTAAAAGAAGGCGAAGAGTATGAAACTAATTCCTGGCTTCTCACCACCGCAGTTCGCGAAGTAGGTGCGGTTGCTTATCGAGTACACACAATTCCAGATGATGAAGGGCAACTGCAAGCAGTTATTGAAGATCAACTAGTACGTTCTGATCTAATTATAATTAGCGGTGAACGTAAAGATGATTCCTTTGATTTAATCACCCGAACTTTGACAGCGATGGGCGAGATTTCAACTGTAGATATCGCTATCGAATCCAGCGGAAGACATAATTTTGGAGTCATTGGTCCGGATAAAACCCCAGTCGTCACCTTGCCGGGTGATCCGGTTTCTGCATATATATCTTTTGAATTATTTATTCGCCCAATGATTCGCACAATGCTGGGCGCATCAACGATTCATCGCCCATCAGTAAAAGCAAAACTTGAGAAGGCTATTACTTCTACTAGTGATAACCGTTCTTACATTCGAGCAGTGCTATCTGAAGACGGAAAATCTGTTATGCCACTTCTCTCGCAAGACTCTAGCGTGCAAGATGAACAAACCACACTTTCGGATGCCAATGCCTTTATCGCAGTACCTGAAGGTGATGTAAAAATCGCGGCAGGTTCGGATGTCACGGTCGTTGTACTCGAACGTCGATATATTTAAAATTGGATCAAATCAATGTCCGAGAATTGGCCTGTACATCTAAAATCAGGTGAATTAATTCTTCAGCCACTCCGTTGGCGCGATCGCAAACGCTGGTTAAGCCTTCGCCGTGAAAATCATGATTGGCTGGCCGAGTGGGAAGCCACACTTCCTCGAGTGCCAGGTGAAACCGACTCAAAAAGCCTGCCCACATTCTTCGAAATGGTCAGTTGGCATCGCCGCGAAGGTCGGCAGGGTCGTTCTTACGCCCTCGCTATCTGGCATATCAATAGTCAAGGTAAGAATTTAATCGGCCAAATAACTATGGGTGGAGTTATGTACGGTGCAATGCGCGCTGCTCACATCGGCTATTGGATTGACCGCGCCTATGCCAATCGCGGATTTACAACGCAAGCGGTCCAGGCAGTTACTGATTTTGGCTTTAACGCCCTTAAGTTGCATCGCTTAGAAATAAATATCCGTCCTGAAAACTTGCCATCAATCCGCGTAGCTGAAAAAGCGGGCTATCTATTTGAAGGCATTCGACCGCGTTACTTACATATAGATGGAAGTTGGCGCGACCACGTCTGTTACGTCAAAGAAAATACTCAGGTTATTTAGCCCTCTAAATCCACAGACTAAGCGCGGCGCTCGTCTAACCTTGGTTCATCATGGCTTCAGGAATCATCTATCTATTGATAATTGGCATGTGGGTGGCTTACTTCCTCCCACGCTGGGTCCACGATAGAAATGAGTTCTCCGGTAAGAGTGTTGAAAGATATAAAAGCGCACTTCGTATAGTTGCTAGCAATTCTCCTGGCGGAAGTTCTGGAACCGGAGTGATTCATACAGATTTAGATCATGAAGCAAAAGTTGCACAACAGCTTTTGCGCCGTCGAATTATCTTTACACTTATTATAGTTTCATTCGTTATGACGATAGTGGGTGCAATTATGCAAACTCTTGCAATTTCATTTATTGGAATCCCTGCAGTTGCCTTTGTAATGTATCTGGCGCACATTCGCCATCAAAGCAATACCGAACGCATGCAAAGGCGTCGTATGACGCAATTACATCGCAGTACTGCAGGTGTATCTACAACAAACTTGTCAGAAGTAGTTGCTCCAAAACAGAACACTGAACATTGGATTCCACTTACTGAACGTGAATTAACTGGAGTAACAATTTTGCCAAAAGGTAGCGCCGCCGCTCGCGGCGAATGGCAACCAAATTCTGTACCAGCACCAACTTATGTAAACGCTCCTAAGGCGATTGTGCCAAAACGCGTGCTTGATCTAACAACGCCTGGACAGTGGAGTGAAGAGCAGGAGAGACTTGAACGCGAAGCGCTCGCCGCAGCCGCTCCATCGCGAGATGAGATATTTGATCAGCAGCTAGCAGATGAAGCTGTTGCTCGCCTTAAAGAAAATCGCGCTGCTAACGAATAGCGGCTAGATCCACGATGGCAGCCACATGCGGGCCTGCCAAGATTCGTAGGTAATCACATCACCGGTAAATAACGGCAAGAAGTAAATAAAGTTGATAAATATCGCTGCGCCAATGGCTCCAATTAAAATATAGGTATTTCGGCTATTTTTAAGGTGAATTAAGGCAAGGCAGGCGCAGTAAATAATCGCCAGAATCAGGAATGGTTCAAAGACAATCGCGTAGAAAGCGAAAACGGTACGCTTTTGGAAGAAGAACCACGGCAGGTATCCCGCAGCGATTCCAGCAATAATTATATTGAGCGATGGCTCATAAAGTTTTTGGGCGAATGACCTAATCCAAAATCCAATAACAACGGCAAGTGCGATTGCTCCAAGCCACCATAAAAATGGCGTTCCTAGGGCTAAGACTTCTTGAGCGCAATTATCCGCTCCACAGTTTTTTGGTGATTGATAGTAAAACGAAGTTGGACGTCCCATCACTAGCCAACTCCAGGGATTTGCCTGGTAGGAATGTTTTTCTACCAAGCCGGTATGAAAACCCAGCATCTGTGAGTGATAGTGAAGAAATGAAGCAATTATATTTGAGGAGTAATCACGCGCCCAACCGCGGTTTGATACAAACCATCCTGTCCAAGAAGTAAAGTAAATTAAAATCGGGAAAATTGCATATTGCAGGAAAGTTTTTAAAGTTGGTCTTACGAGTTCGCGTCCGGTGTGCAGAGTAAATGCACGATAAAGTGCAATTGCAGCAAAGAGCGCTAAAAAATATAAGCCGCTCCATTTTGTAGCAATTGCCAACCCAAGAGTGATGCCTGTCCACCAATGCCAACGCATCACAAAGAAGTATGTAGCTAGCAAAATAAAGAAAGATAAATAAATATCTAATAAAGCCGTCCGAGATTGAACTAGGGCTAAACCATCCATAGCCAATAGCGCGCTGGCGCAGATAGTTAAAAAAGCGTTTCGAAATAAACGCTGTGTAATGAGAGCAATCAATATGACCATTACTGATCCGAGAAAAGCCCCCATAAAACGCCAGCCAAACTCGTTATCTCCAAAAAGTTTAATTCCAAGAGCAATTAGCCATTTTCCTACGGGGGGATGGACTACAAATTCAGGATCCGCACCGGTAACTTCTACGCCGTACTTCAGATAGTCGCGCGCACCGTCGACGTAATAAACCTCATCAAATACAAAACCTTTAGGAGTTCCCAAGTGAAGCAAGCGAAGGATGAGTGCAGCTAAGGCGATCGCGCCGACGCCAATGCGGGTTTTCACATGCGTAGCGTACTGAGAGGATGTACCTATGGCTTTGACGATGGCGGCAACCCCTCTGGGAAATCCCCTTGATGCTAGCCCACGTCTAAAAGATGCAATCGTGGATGCAGAAATTATCGCCGCTGAAGATTCTCGCCGCTTTCATCGTTTATGTTCAGATATCGGCGTGACATTTACCGCCAAGGTAATTTCCTTCTTTGATGGAAATGAAACCGAGCGAAGCGAAGAGATTTTGCAATACCTGAGATCTGGCAAGAACGTTTTAGTAGTTTCAGATGCAGGTATGCCAACCATAAGCGATCCTGGGTTTCGTTTAGCTCGTGATGCGATGGCTGAGAAGTTAGAAGTGAAGGTAATCCCCGGACCAAGTGCACCAGTAATGGCAATTGCGCTATCTGGACTAGCAACTGATCGCTTCACCTTTGAGGGCTTTACACCGCGCGCACTTGGAGCACGTCAAGCAACATTCGAAGCGTTGCGATTTGAAGAACGCACTATGGTCTTCTTCGAAGCTCCACATCGCCTAGTTGAATCTTTACAAGATGCCAAAACTATCTTCGGTAATGATCGTCTTGGTGCGATCTGTCGTGAGATGACTAAAACTTACGAAGAAACCATTCGCGGTTCACTTACCGAACTTTTACAATGGGCAGAGAATAAAGAAGTGTTAGGTGAGATAACGCTAGTTATTGCAGGGGCCGAAGTGGGCACTGCAGAAAAATCTGCGGAAGATATGGTCGCTCGTGTACGTGAATTTGAGGCTGCTGGAATGGACCGAAAGGGCGCAATTTCCACGGTGGCAGATGAATTCGACCTTCCCAAGCGGATCGTTTATGCGGCGGTAGTTGATGCGAATAAGATGCGCTCGTGAAGTCTTTTTATCTAACAACGCCGATTTACTATGTAAATGATGCGCCACATATTGGCCATGCATACACAACCGTGGCTGGCGATGTACTAACTCGTTGGCATCGTCAACGCGGTGAATCAGTTTGGTTCTTAACCGGAACCGATGAGCACGGACAGAAAGTAATGCGTACGGCAGAAGAAAATAATGTAGCGCCACAGGCTTGGGTTGATCGTTTAGTACAGGATGCTTGGAAACCTAATTGGGCAGCGCTAAATATCGCAAACGATGATTTCATTCGCACGACTGAACCCCGTCACACCGAGCGCGTTCAAAAGTTTCTGCAATCACTCAAAGATGCTGGCCACATTTATGCCGGTAAATACGAAGGCCCATATTGCGTTGGTTGCGAAGAATTTAAATTACCAGGTGATCTAATTGAAGCCGATGGTCAGAAACTATGTCCGATCCACAGTAAGCCGATTGAATTAGTCAATGAAAATAACTGGTTCTTTAGACTCTCTGCTTTTGTCGAGCCACTTCTTGAGCACTACCGCACAAATCCCGACGCTTGCCAACCAGAGAGTGCGCGTAATGAAGTTGTCTCTTTCTTAGAAGGTGGAGTTTCGGATCTATCGATTTCTCGTTCAACTTTTGATTGGGGAATTCCCGTCCCGTGGGATACCGACCAAGTTGTTTATGTTTGGTTTGATGCCTTACTTAACTATGCAACAGCGGTGGGCTTAACCGATGCGCCAGATAGTGAAGGTGGCAAGAAATTTGCGCAGACTTGGCCGGCAGATGTTCATTTAGTAGGAAAAGATATTTTACGTTTCCACGCCGTTATATGGCCGGCGATGTTAATGGCGGCAGGAGTTGAGGTACCAAAGAAGGTCTTTGCTCACGGCTGGTTACTTGTTGGTGGCGAAAAGATGAGTAAGAGCAAGCTTACCGGAATCGCCCCATCGGATATCACCGATCACTTTGGCGTGGATGCTTTCCGTTACTACTTCTTACGGGCAATTCCCTTCGGTAGTGATGGCTCATTTTCTTGGGAAGATATGTCAGCGCGTTATACATCTGAGTTAGCCAATGATTTTGGCAATTTAGCCTCACGCCTGGCAGCGATGATTGAAAAATACTGTGATGGCAAAGTTCCTGCAGTTGCTACAGATGCCGGTTTATCGCAGACGCTTGTCACAACGGTAGCCAAAGCAGATGCTGCGATCGTTAAGCTAGATTTCCAAGGCGGAATCACCGCGGTTATGGATTTTTGCAAAAAGGTAAATGGCTATGTCACCGAGAAAGAGCCTTGGATATTGGCTAAAGATGAAGCAAACCGGGGCGAACTCAACAAAGTTTTATATAACACCGCCGAATCTTTGCGCGCCCTTGCTGTCTTATTGCATCCGGTAATGCCGGGCACAACGGAAATTCTCTGGGAGAGTTTGGGTGCAAATAGTTCAATCGGGCCACTAGGTGCGCAAGTTATCTCTGATGTTGCGACTTGGGGACAATTGCCAGAGGGAACTATCGTTACAAAGACTCCAGTTTTATTCCCACGGCTCGAGATAAAAGAGTAATTTTCTATGGCAGATCGCCACAATCGCGATATTGATCGCCCGCTGGCACCAGCGCCAAAGCCACTGCCGGTTGCAACGGTTGATTCTCACGTGCATTTAGAAATTGTCACAGATAGCGCGCCAGATTCAGATGCAGTTAAAGCAGTGCTAGATGATGCCAAAGCAGCAGGCGTTGATCGCGTTGTGCAAGTTGGATATTCGGCAGAGCAATCTAAATGGTGTGTTGCAGCAGCCGAACATTTCAGTGATCGCGTTTTAGCTGCAGTCGCGCTGCACCCTAATGAAGCACCGATAGCCGCCGATATGGAAGCGGATTTAAAGATCATTGAAGAACTTGCCGCTCATCCGCGAGTACGAGCGATCGGTGAAACCGGGTTAGATTATTTTCGAACTCCGCCAGAACTTCGTAAACGCCAACAAAACTCTTTTAAATGGCATATTGAACTGGCTAAGAAAACCAATAAGGCTTTGATAATTCACGATCGCGATTCGCACGATGATGTTCTATCTATATTGCTGGAAGTTGGCGCACCCGAGAAAACGGTATTTCACTGTTTCTCAGGGGATGTGGCCATGGCCAAGATCTGTATTGATCGCGGATACGTACTCTCTTTCGCAGGCACTTTAACTTTTAAAAATGCACCTGCTCTGCGCGAGGCAGTTAAATTGGTTCCTCATCAACAATTACTTGTCGAAACAGATTCTCCATTTTTAGCACCTATGCCTAACCGTGGTGCGCTCAATACTCCAGCGCAGATTGCAAATATTGTTCGTGCCATGGCTGAAGAACGTAATGAAAGCGTTGCAACGCTAGCTCAGGCTCTTTCAGATAACGCTGAGCGAATATTTGGCTCATTCGCTTCAGGATCAACTTTATGACTTTGCTGGGCGCCGCAGAAATTCGTGCACTAGCTGAAAAGTTAGATCTAAAACCCGCTAAATCGCTCGGCCAGAACTTTGTAATTGATGCAAATGTTTGCCGCAAGATTGTGCGAACCGCTGGGATCACTGCAACTGATATCGCTTTAGAAATTGGACCTGGCCTTGGTTCTTTGACTTTGGCGCTAATGGAAGAAGCTGCCAGTGTGGTGGCCGTTGAAATTGATTCACGCCTGGCAGACCAACTTCCAATTACTGCGGCAGCACACAGCGATCGCGCAGGGCAGTTAACAGTTATAAATCAGGATGCTTTGCAGTTAAAGAAATTACTAGTTGATCCAACTGTATTAGTTGCAAATTTGCCTTACAACGTTTCAGTTCCGGTATTTCTACACCTCTTGGAAATTCTTCCGACTTTGCGAAGTGGTGTTGTAATGGTGCAGGCTGAAGTTGCTGATCGATTAGCAGGTAAACCAAATACTAAAGAGTATGGAATTCCATCTGTAAAGGCTGCTTGGTGGGCCGAAGTGACTAGCGCCGGATCTGTATCGCGTTCGATCTTCTGGCCCGCGCCAAATGTTGATTCTAAGTTGGTGGCATTTAAGCGCAGAGCAACGCCAGGAGATGAAGCGCTGCGTAAAGAAGTATTTACCATTATTGACTTGGCATTTGCACAACGCCGCAAGATGTTACGCGCCGCTCTTTCATCGCGTTATGGAGGATCTGGCGCTGCTGAAGCGCACTTAATTGCCGCTGGAATCGATCCAACGCTGCGTGGTGAATCGCTAGATATCCATAGTTTCTGCAAAATTGCGCAACAAGGTTTAGGGTCATAACGTGCCACCATCAGCAAATACATCTGTAACAGTGCGGGTTCCCGCTAAAGTCAATCTGCAATTGGCAGTTGGCCCACGCGAAGCAGATGGATTCCACAATCTAGTTACAGTCTTTCAAGCAATCTCAATTTACGATGATGTCACAATTACCAAAACAACCCCGGGTTCGGGAATCACAATTGCAATCACTGGTGATCACACACATGGGGTCCCGGCAGATTCCACAAATTTAGCGGTAAAAGCTGCCCAGCTGATCGCCGATGATTACGACTTTGCAATTGATATTCATATAGAAGTGAATAAATCAATTCCGGTCGCAGGCGGAATGGCCGGTGGAAGCGCAGATGCTGCAGCGGTAATAGTTGGTTTAAATGATTTATATAACTTAGAAATGTCTCGCGAAGAGATGTTGGACTTTGGATCACAACTTGGAAGCGATGTGCCTTTTATGATTACTGGTGGCACAGCGATTGGCCAAGGTCGCGGTGATCAATTAACGGCAGCGCTTTCCCGCGGGACATACCACTGGGTGTTAGCGCTTTCTACAGTTGGGCTTTCTACGCCTGCGATTTATCAAGAGTGCGATCGTTTACGTGCGGGGCTAGATATCGCAGCACCACAAACCAGTGATGCGCTTATGCAATCACTTCTTGCCGCAGATCCGAAAGCTGTTGGCTTAGCGCTACATAACGATCTGCAATCTGCAGCTTGTTCATTGCGCCCTGCTCTTACATTGGTTTTGGATGTGGGTGAAGAGTACGGAGCGCTCGGTGCGATAGTTTCTGGCTCTGGCCCAACAGTTGCATTCTTGGTCGGCGATGAAGAACAAGGTTTAGATCTAGCCGTTGCCCTGACATCAAGTGGGGTTGTTGGGAGCGTTGCGCGAGCTTATGGCCCCGTGCACGGAGCAAAAGTTATTTAACTCTCTTCTAAATGTGCCGCGAGAACACTTAATAATTCAGAGAGAGCTGCCCGTTGCTCGCGGGTAAGCCCTTTTAATAAATCTCGTTCGTGCTCCAGCAACCCATCAAGTGCTTTATCAACTGCGCGCATTCCGGATGCAGTGAGCGTAACCAGTGAACCACGGCCATCATCAGGATCTGGTTGGCGAGTTACCAACTTCAATTCTTCTAAGCGATCTAAGCGATTTGTCATTGTTCCACTTGTAACAAGAGTTTCCTGCATTAATTCACCAGGGGAGAGTTGGTAAGGATCTCCGGCGCGACGCAGCGCAGCTAAAACGTCAAAGTCCCAAGTTTCCAAATCTGCAAATGCATCACGACGAGCAATATCTAGATTGCGCGAGATACGTGAGATGCGACTTAAAACAGCGAATGGGCTTAAATCCAGATCAGGGCGTTCGCGCTTCCAGGCCGCAATTAGGCGGTCTACTTCATCGCGATTGGCGCCCATAGAGGTAAAGGCTAGCGGCGCGGCCGCCCTGTTATGTGTTGCTTGAAGTGTTGATGGTCGTGAGCACTCGCATTTATGAGGGAGAATATGCGTTCCGCCATTGTGTAGTGGCTAGCACATGGGCCTTTGAAGCCCAGGGTCCAGGATCGATACCTGGTGGCGGAGCGTTAGACTTACCCATATGAGTGCAAACCTAGAGACGGTTGTTGTTCTCGCCGCAGGTGAAGGCACTCGCATGAAATCTTCCACACCAAAAGTTCTCCACGAAATTGCCGGGCGCTCGCTCGTTGGCCATGTCCTTCACGCAATTGAATCGCTAAAACCAAAGCAAGTTCGCGTGGTTGTGGGTGCAGGTCGCGAAGCAGTTGAAGCCCATCTCTCAGAAATCGCCCCAAAAGTTACAACGATCTTTCAAGAACGACGCGGTGGCACAGGCCATGCAACACAGTTAGCGCTCGCTGATATAAAACTTTCTGGAACACTTTTGATTTTAGCTGGTGATACCCCGCTCTTAACTGGTGAATCTTTACAGCAACTCCTTGATATTCACCACGCCGGTGGATACACCGCAACTGTCCTTACCGCAGAACATCCTGATCCAACTGGTTATGGACGCATCGTGCGCGGCAATGACGGGTCCTTAATGCGCATCGTGGAAGAACGCGACGCTAAAGAATTTGAAAAAGAAATTTACGAGATAAATTCAGGAGTTTACGCCTTTGATGCCCAGAAGTTAGCAGGCGCCATCGGAAAGTTAAGTAACGCTAATTCGCAAGGCGAACTCTATTTAACTGATGTTATTGAAATTCTGCGCAATGAAGGTGGCTCAATCGCCGCTGCACTGATTGAAGATTTTATTGAAATTCTCGGAGTAAATGACCGCGTGCAATTAGCGGAAAGTGCAGCGTTACTGCGTGATCGCATAAATGAAGGTTTTATGCTCGCTGGAGTCACCATAGTGGACCCAACAACGACCTGGATTGATGCCACAGCAAAGATCGAAAACGATGTGACAATCTTTCCTGGCAGCGCAATTCTGGGAAAGAGTTCGATCGCAACAGGTGCCGTGATCGGTCCCCGCACAGTTCTGGATTCTTGCACCGTATTGAGTGGCGCCAAGATCATCGAATCAAATTGCTTTGAGGCAACTATCGGCAAAGGCGCAAGCGTCGGTCCTTACTCATATTTACGTAAAGACACTGTGCTTGGAACCGATGCCAAGGCCGGAGCATTTGTGGAGATGAAGAATGTAAAAGTTGGAGATGGATCGAAAGTTCCACATCTTTCCTACGTTGGCGATGCAACTATTGGTGAAGGCACCAATATCGGCGCTGCCACAATCTTTGTTAATTACGATGGCATTGAAAAACACCACACAACTATCGGAGATCACGTCCGAATCGGAAGTGATTCAATGTTGGTTGCGCCAGTTTCAATTGGTGATGGGGCTTACACCGCCGCTGGATCTGTTATCACAGAAGATGTTCCACCCGGGGCCATGGGTGTCGCTAGAGGTAAGCAAAGAAATGTAATAGGTTGGGTCATGCGCAAGCGATCTGGTACACAATCTGCAGAAGCTGCTGCGCGACATAACGACGAGAAGAAGGGCTAATTTCCTTGAGCGAAATTCGTTTATCCTCAGAGAAAAGACTTCGCCTTTTTTCAGGACGCGGATTTCCCGAATTATCTGATGCTGTCGCTGCTGAACTTGGCATTCCTTTAACACCAACATCTGCATATGATTTTGCAAATGGTGAAGTATTTGTTCGCTTTGAAGAATCTGTTCGTGGCTGTGATGCTTTCGTTATTCAGAGCCACACCACCCCAGTAAATAAGCAGATTATGGAACAGTTGATTATGGTCGATGCGCTAAAGCGTGCATCAGCAAAACGTATTACCGTAGTTGCACCTTTTTATGGTTACGCCCGCCAGGATAAAAAACATCGCGGCCGCGAACCAATTACAGCTCGCTTGATGGCTGATCTTTATAAAACAGCTGGTGCTGATCGATTAATGGTTGTTGATCTACATACTTCACAGATTCAAGGATTCTTTGACGGTCCAGTTGATCATTTATTTGCGCTACCAATGCTCGCTAACTATGTGGGCAGCAAAGTTGATCGCACCCGCTTAACTATTGTTTCGCCAGATTCTGGTCGCGTTCGTGTGGCTGAGCGTTGGTCAGAACTTCTTGGTGGTTGCCCCATCGCCTTCATTCATAAAACTCGCGATCCACGCGTTCCAAACGAATCGGTAACCGGAAAAGTTGTCGGTGAAGTAGATGGCCAAACCTGTGTAGTTATTGATGACATGATCGATACTGCAGGCACAATTACAAAGGCTGTTGATGCGCTATTTGCAGCTGGCGCTAAAGAGGTAATCGTTGCTGCAACCCACGCTGTTTTTTCTGGCCCTGCTGTTGAACGCCTTAAAGCCTCAAAGGTGACGGAAGTTGTTGTTACAGATTCGCTGCCCATTGATGAAGATTCACGTTTTGATGGACTCACCGTCCTCTCGATTGCGCCACTTCTGGCTCGCGCTATCCGCGAAGTCTTTGAAGATGGCTCAGTAACCAGTCTTTTTGACGGCCACAGCTAAGTCAGGCTAATATCTCCTCATAGTTTCCGGCGAGGGTGAAAAACTCCGTAATCGACGGTAAGGATTTAACTCCTGCTGGGACTTTGTGAAGTAACCGAAGTATCCAGAGAAAACGAAAACAAACAGGAGTAATTAAAATGGCAGAAATCAAGATCACCGGCACAACACGTACCGAATTCGGCAAGGGTGCGTCACGTCGTGCACGAGTAGCAGGTCTTGTTCCTGCAGTTATATATGGCCACGGCGAAAAGCCTCAGCACATCACACTTCCAGCGCGCGAACTTGGTGTTGCTCTTAAGCAATCAAACGTTCTTCTGCAAATCAACATCAATGGCAAGGATGAGTTAACTCTTCCAAAAGCGATCGTTCGCCATCCACTCAAGCAGATTCTCGAGCACATCGACCTAGTCGCGGTTCGCCGCGGTGAAAAAGTTACTGTTGCGGTTCCTGTACACGCAGAAGGCGAACACGATCGCGATGGAATCCTTGAGCACGTTAACAACACAATCGATGTTGAAGTTGAAGCAACGGCAATTCCTTCATTCTTCACACTCGACCTAACAGGTCTTGCCGCTGGCTCTTCGCTCTACGCAGAAAATATTGCACTCCCTGCCGGCGTTAAGTTGATCTCTGATCCACGCACAATCGTGGTTCACCTATCTGAGCGTTCAACTGTGGTTGAAGAAGTTGCAGTAGTCACGCCAGCTGCAGATGCAGTAGCGGCACCAGCAGATGATGCCGAGAAGAAGGAGTAACTAGCCTTACTCTTTCTCCTGTGAGTTCATCTCCTTGGATAATTGTCGGTCTCGGTAATCCGGGCGAACAATATGCCGCCACTCGCCACAACGTTGGTCAGATGGTCATTGATGAGCTCGCTAAACGTCACAACGTAAAACTTAGTTCGCACAAGTCACGCACTGACATCGCCGCCTATAAGTTAGGTGTCGGTGTCGCTGCTTTTTCAGTGGTCCTTGCAAAATCAAAGAGCTACATGAATGAATCTGGCGGGCCGGTAAAAGCGCTGGCTAACTTCTATTCAGTTGAACCTAGCCAAATAATTGTTCTCCACGACGAATTAGATATTCCATTTGCCGCAATTCGCTCCAAGATCGCTGGCGGCGATAACGGCCACAACGGTCTTAAATCTCTTACCTCAGCCTTTGATACTCCCGAATATTTCCGCGTACGTTTAGGAATCGGTCGTCCAATGGGCCAACAAGATCCTGCAGATTTTGTCTTGAAACAATTTAGTAAAGAAGAGAAGAAAGACCTGCCTGAATTCTTGGATCGCGGCGCAGATGTCGTGGAATTCTTGATTGAAAAGGGGCTTGATCTCACCCAATCCAAGTTCAACAGTTAATAAAGGCAGCGCGTATTTCCTAAATGTTTTGCCTGCGTTCATCTGACTGTCACTGATTTTGCTGGGGTTACTTCGAAGTAGCAAATGATAATTATCGTGCTTCCCCAGCCATTTCAACACCTAGAAGGGAAGCAGTCATGTCAACATATTTTGATTTTCCAACTTGTTTTGTCTGTAGATCTATAGAGTTGGAAATAGTTAGTAACGATGATTATGGTCCAATGACGCTATGCGGTGAATGCGGGTATTCCTGGATAGCTACCTTTGAAGATATATCACCAAATATTATTAAAAATATAGCGTCATAATCTGATTGCTATTCGTGGTGAAAATCTTCACCACGTCCTGGTTGGACTAGATCTAATGGCTAACCAGTTCCACCAGGTTGGCTTGGTTGCATCGGTCCCATCGGTTGCATCTGATAACCACTCGGGCATTGCACAGGTGATTTGCCTGTAACTTGTTTTGATTCAGCGCCTTTAGTACAAGTAATAGTTATGTCAGCGTTTGGATCAAATTGCGGTGCTCCAGGTAATGGTTGGTTTGGTTGGTTTGGTTGGTTTGGTTGGTTTGGTTGGTTTGGTTGGTTTGGTTGGTTTGGTTGGTTTGGTTGGTTTGGCTGTCCGGCGGGAACTTGTGGGGCTGGCATTTCGCCAGGTGCAACCGGTTGTTGCGGGGCAGGTTGCGCAGGTGCTTTTGATGGAGTTGCCGCGCTCATTTTATAACCTGCCGGACACTGTGGTTTCACGCCAGTTACTGTTTTCTTTGAAGTTCCCTTAGTACAGGTAACTGTAACTTTCACTTGTTGCGCTGCAGGTACATTCGTATTTTGCATCTTATATCCACTCGGACACTGTGGTTTCACGCCAGTTACTTTCTTCTTCGTTGTTCCTTTAATACACGTGATGGTGACTTTCCCAGAAGATGGAACAGGGGTTGCCTGAGGGGTTGCCTGATTACCTGAATTGCTCGGGGTTTTTGGGGCAACAGCAGCGGATGGTTTAACCCAGCCTTCCAACTTTACGCTAACGGTTGGTGGCGCACCTGTGTAAGTAAAGTTATCTGCATGTAGGTTCACCCAGTCTTTGTTGGAGCCAAGTATGACGCTTGCAGTCTTCTTCTCCCCTGAACCATCATAAGTAACTTCTATTTGCGCGTACGCAGGCAGCTTGGACATTCCGTAAACACATTTGATCAAATCTGTTCGCATCGTAAATGCATATCGCCCAACATTTTCGGTCTTTCCATCAGACTTATATATAGGAGCTGCAATTCTGTAAGCCAAAGTACCTTCATTGCCATCCCATTTCGGAGATCCAGGTTCGTACACTGAAGCGTTACTTGTGACTATCCCTTGAATACCATCTGATTTTTGACACGAAGATGCAAACGTTTGTGCTCCGCTGGAAGTCGTATTTAGGCGCCAAGTTAAACTATTCGTGAGCGCTGTGTTATTGAAAAGAGTAGCCATTGAAGAGTAGTAACGGACCGCGTTCTGGTCATCCGGATCAACACCTGCAATATCTAAATTCTTGCCCATACCAGCCGTCAGCGCACGTCTTGATTCATCTAAATAAGTTGAAACAGCGCCAGAATTAGGCAGCCACTTGCCAGTCATGATTTCTTCTAGTGGGTCAGCCTCAACTATCAACTGTGAATAATCATCATTGTAGTTTTCTGTATATGCAGCTGGTTTTTCTAGTCGGCCATTGAGCCACCCAGTAATTACCTTTGGAATTCTTAAATCTAGTGCAAATCTTAAATTCTGAGCAAAAGCGATTCTCTGATAACAGACACCAGTGTCAACTGCTAGGCAACCAGTCTCGCCAGAACCTTCAACTAACATCGGATTTTCAAACTTTTTTACCGGATAAATAGATAAGCGAAGGCTCTTCTCCGAAGCATCCCACGCTGATGTGCCAGTAGGCCGGTTAAAAAGCGCGCTCACTAATCCTAAAATCAAATAATCAGTACTTTTTCCACCATCATTAATTCTCCAAAGCCAGGGGCCATCAGCACCTGGATAGCCAGAATTAGTCTTTGAGTTAAAAGTTGATGCCCAGCCCGGACTAGTCTTGCTATAGATTCTTGTTACGGCATCAGCTTTCACTTTCGTTCCATCATCTTTTACAAGTGTGAAACTCTTTATACACGCGGCTATTTGTCGAGCATCGCACGAACCCATCGCAACGTCATATTTGATTTGTTGGTAAGTTGAATCTGCAAGTGCAGAAACGCACTTTGGATCTTCAGGGGTTAAACAAGTAATTGCACCGGAAGCTGCGCCACCAGCGCTCTGCTTTTCCAGAGAAATATAGGACTTGAAATTAACTTGATTTTGATCAAAATAGACCATTGCATTATTTGATGTGGCGGGTTCAACACCACGCAAAATTGAGCGGGCATCCTTAATAACCTCTGGATCTTCGGGAGGAGTAAATGCGGGTCCTGCAGGTGGCGCATTTCCTGGCGGTGGGTTATCAACCGCGAAAGAAGTCGTGACCAGGGAGGTAATCAAAACGCAGGATATGAAAAGTACGAGCGGGACTTTTCGCCACGAAAATCGCATGCTGCTAATTGTAGAAGCGTAATACTAAAATAACTAGCCCTTGAGAGCCACTTCTCCGTATATCTGGCGAAGGTCAGCCTGTATTACGTAAGCCAGCGGCAACGCCGTTAATTGTTAAGAGCAAGGCGCGAATCAGCATGGCATCAGATGAATCTCCAGCACTGCGAACGCGATGGAGCAAGGTCACTTGAAGCAAATGCAAAGGTGAAAGATAAGCCTCACGCACCTGCAGCGTGCGAGCCAAGATTGGCTGATCGCCAAGCAAGGTGGTTTTTCCAGTTAGCGACAAGATCTCTTTCACGGTTAATTCAAATTCTTCAGTAATTGTGTCGAGGAAGTGATGCAGCTCTTTTGGTACAAGTGTTTCAACGTACCGCTTAGCCATTACCAAATCGGTCTTAGCTAAAGTCATTTCTACATTGCTAATAAAGGTATGGAAGAAGTGCCAGTCAGTGAGCATCTTCTTTAAGACATCTGTCTTACCTGCTTCACGCGCGGCCTTTAGACCAGAACCAACGCCATACCAACCAGGAACAATTTGTCGTGATTGGGTCCAACCAAATACCCAAGGAATCGCGCGCAGTGAATCAAGTCCACCGGCTGCATCGGGACGGCGTGAAGGACGCGAACCGAGGAAGAGATTTCCTAATTGTTCTACCGGAGTTGAAGTATAGAAATATGCTGGCAGATCTGGATGATCAATCAGTGATCGGTAACGTGCAAATGATGAATTGCTAATTAAATTCATACATTCATTCCACTTGGCAAGATCACCTTCGCTTTGGCGGGGACCGCGGTTAAGAATTGTTGCTTCCAGGGATGCGGCAAGAGTTAACTCAACATTTTCACGAGCAAGTGCCGGCAGCGCGTACTTATCGCTAATTACTTCACCTTGCTCAGTCATCTTTATCTGACCGTCGACTGATCCCCAAGGAAGTGCAACGAGTGCGTCATAAGTTGGTCCACCACCACGTCCGACCGAACCACCGCGACCATGGAAGAGGCGAAGAGTTACGCCATATTTAATTGCCACATCGCGCAAGGTGCGCTGGGCGCGGTGAATCTCCCATTGGCTAGTTGCGATACCGGCATCTTTATTTGAATCAGAATAACCAAGCATTACCTCTTGTACATCACCGCGCAGCGTTACTAGCGCACGATAGGTCGGATCAGAAAGTAACTTTTCAAGAATTTCACCAGCAGCGCGCAATTCAGCAACTGTTTCCAACAGCGGTGCAAAACCAATCTTGGCAACTTTCTTATCCAAATTAACCAAGCCAGCGGCCTTACCAATCACTGAAGCGGCAATTAAATCATCTGCGCCTTTAGTCATTGAGACTATGTAAGTCTCGATTACTTCTGGGCCGAAACGCTCAATTAGATCATCAATTGCTTTAAAGGTATCAAGCGTTTTCTTCGCTGATGCATCCAACGAATCTATCTTCATTGGGGAAGTTGAGCTAAGTTCTTTAATTAAGATCGGAAATTTATCTGCGTGTGAAAGTTCAAGATAACCAGATGGCATTACTTGCTTAAGTAAGTTGTGGTGGGCATCAGAATGCTCGCGAATATCCAGCGTTGCGTGAGTAAGGCCAAAGGCAGCGATGCTGCGGATCGTGCGCTCAAGTAAGCCGGTGGCAATTAACTCGCCGCGATGGGCAAAGAGTGAATCACGCATCAAAGTTAGATCGGTGATTAATTCGGCAGAGTTTGCATAATCACGCCCCGGCACATGTGCAGCGCCAACAGCGTGGCGATTACGAGTAAAAGCTAAGCGATGCACAATCGCAGTTGCCTTTAAACGGTATGGCTCTTGCTGATTTAAACGTAAGAAGCGCTCTTCAAATTCTGGGATGTTCTTTAAATCGCGTTCTACTGATGCAGATAGTTCGGGAGTGGCACCGACAATTCGAGTTGAAACAGAGAGCATCTGGCGCAGTTGATCCATGGCAGCGATTGTGGTGCGAATGGCGTGGCCCACTTGAAGGACAACGGCATCTTCAGTGACTTGCGCGGTGATATTTGGATTTCCATCACGGTCGCCACCGATCCAAGTACCAAAGGTCAGCGGTCTCGCTTGCACCGGAAGTTCAATGTCAAGGCGTTTTAATTCGCGGGCAAAGTCATTTAAAACTTCCGGAACGGTATTGCGCGCCAGATCATCTAGATAATAAAGCGCATTCATCGCTTCATCCAACGGCTCTGGGCGATCTAAACGTAATTCATCGGTCTGCCACAAAAGATCAACAGTTTCAGCAAGTCTTTCGTTTTGGCGTGGGTCTAACTCTTGATCCAAAAGTTTTGCAACTTCACCGAGTTTATTTAATATGGAGCGACGGGCTGCTTCAGTTGGGTGCGCAGTAAATACTGGACGCACCATCAACTCGCCGATCCATTCTTCAAGCTGTTGGTGAGTAAATTCATGTCCTGGTGTTTGAGCTTTATAAGCATCTTCAATTTTGTCGATCGCGCGACTTAACCAAGAGCCGTCTGCTACTCGCGATTGTGCAATTACGCGGGCGCGGTGAACTTGTTCTGCCACATTTGCTAAATGGAAGTAGGTACTAAAGGCGCGTACTAGTTGCACTGAATCTGCCACGGAAAGTTCTTCCAGTAATTCAATTCCGCCGCCTTCGCGCACCGCTTTTCGCACAGATTCAACTAAATCTAAAAGCGCTTGGCCTTCTTGACGCACAAGTGATTGCCCCAAGAGATCGCCCAGTTTGCGCACGTCACTGCGCAGTAGCGCATCATCGCTTGCGATGTTATTGGAATTAGCAGGGCTCATCATCACTGGCATATCCTCTCAGGAATATCGGCGAGTTTGAGACGCAAATATGCGGGTTAGACTTGGAGTATCACGCCCCCTCCCATTTCGGGAACGGGGCCAATCGGCTTTTCCAACAAAAGAATTGAGAGGTAGGCAAATGCGTGCGCTAGTACAGATGATTGGCAGCCACAGCGCTGTTGCATCTTGCCTGCACGATTCCAAGAAGATAATCGCACCTGCAGCGACATATCCATTCTTGCTTGCCAAGGTCGCCGAAAAATCACCACTTCTGATTGTGACTAGTTCCAGTCGAAGCGCTGAAGATTTGGCAAGTGAGTTACGTGAATTACATAATAAAGTTCTGGAGTTTCCGGCTTGGGAGACTCTGCCGCACGAACGTTTAAGTCCACGAAGTGACACGGTGGCTCGGCGTTTGGCTACCTTGGCAGATCTAGCAACGCCAAATAATGAAAATACAATAGTCGTTGCACCAATACGCGCAGTCATCCACCGTTTTATCGCCGATTTAGCAAGCCAACCTTTACAGACTTTAGAGATCGGCAGCGAAGTTGATTTAACAACGTTGCTTACCAATTTAACTAAGCTGGCATATACCCGCACCGACTTGGTAGAAAAGCGTGGGGAGTTTGCAGTCCGCGGTGGAATCGTTGATTTATTCTTGCCGCTTTCCGAACACCCAGTGCGGATTGACTTCTTCGGTGATGAAATTGAGGAGTTGAGCTACTTTGATGTTTCCAGTCAGCGCACAACTTCACCGGTTATCGGAAAGTTAACGATCTTGCCGTGCCGCGAATTATTGCTAACTGCAGATATCCGAGAGCGCGCAGAAGGTGCAAAATCTAAATATCCCGCAGCGCTAGAGATTTTAGATCGGGTTACCCAAGGTATTTCCACTGAAGGTATGGAATCGCTAATTCCAATCTTGGTCGATCAGACTCAAACAATTATGCAGCGCATGCCCCGCGGAACAGAAGTCATATTTATAGATGACGAACGTATCCGCATGCGGACCATAGATCTGCTCGCAACAAATGAAGAGTTCTTTGAAGCAGCCTGGTCGCATGCAGCACTTGGAGCAGCAGCGCCACTGCCAGTAACTGATACAACCTATATTTCCTGGGAAGGCTTGACTGACGAGATCGCGCGCTGCCAACTTACTTCACGCGCACTAAATCCATTTGGATCAGATCTAGATACTTCTGCAACCTTCTTAGATTTTCAGGCGATTGATCCGCTGCGCGCAGATATGGATCGCACCATCAGCACCCTACAAAGTGCGGTCGATGATGGTTTCTCCATCATCTTCTCAGCTGCAGGCCAAGGTATGGCTGAGCGTTACGCCGGAATCTTCCGTAACGCAGATCTGCCGGTAGTTATCGTTCCGCAGTTAAGAGCGACACCGACAAAGGCTTCAGTACATATAACTCAATCTGCGATCGCTCACGGATTTGCTTCAGAATCTGCCCGTATTTTATTTATTACCGAACGCGATTTAACTGGCAGTAAAGCATCAGCAAAAGATGGTGCACGTATGCCTTCTAAGCGAAAACAGGCCGTAGATCCACTGGAACTTCGCGCTGGTGATTTTGTAGTTCACGAACAACACGGAATTGGTAGATACGTTGAAATGGTGCAGCGCACCGTCGGCGGTATTACGCGCGAATACTTGGTAATTGAATACGCAGCAGCCAAACGTGGCCAACCCAACGATCGCGTCTTTGTACCAACCGATACTTTGGAGCAAGTCAGCAAATACATTGGTGGTGAGTCACCGACGGTGCACCGCATCGGAAGCGGTGAATGGCAGAAAGCGAAAGGCCGCGCCCGTAAGGCAGTTAAGCAAATTGCTGGTGAGTTAATTCGCCTCTATGCAGCGCGCACTAGTTCGCCAGGTTTTGCATTCTCACCAGATACCCCTTGGCAACGCGAGTTAGAAGATGCCTTTTCTTATATTGAAACGCCAGACCAGTTATCTACTATTGAAGAAGTAAAGCGCGATATGGAAAAGCCATACCCAATGGATCGCATTATTTGCGGCGATGTTGGATACGGTAAGACCGAGATCGCAATTCGTGCTGCATTTAAAGCAGTGCAAGATGGAAAGCAAGTTGCGGTGCTGGTACCAACTACGCTCTTGGTGCAACAGCACGAGAAAACTTTTGCCGAGCGTTATGCGGGATTTCCTATTCGTGTGGCAGGGCTATCGCGTTTTAATAGCGCTAAAGAATCGAAAGATATCTTGGCCGAACTCGCTGCGGGAAGTGTCGATGTTGTGATAGGTACACATCGCTTATTATCGCAAGATGTTATTTTCAAAGATTTAGGTTTAGTCGTCGTCGATGAAGAACAGCGCTTCGGGGTTGAGCAGAAGGAATCGCTGAAGAAGATGCGTACTACGGTAGATGTTTTAGCGATGTCAGCCACCCCGATTCCGCGCACCCTGGAAATGGCGGTGACCGGCATTCGCGAGATGTCGACGATTACAACGCCGCCTGAAGAACGACATCCGATTCTTACCTACGTCGGCGCCGCCGAGGATGCACAAATCCGCGCTGCAATTCACCGTGAACTTTTACGCGATGGACAAGTCTTTTACATCCACAACCGCGTTGAATCTATCGATCGCGCAGCGGCCAAAATTCAAGAGTTGGTACCTGAAGCGCGCATTCGCGTTGCCCACGGACAAATGAGCGAAGGCTCTCTAGAAGATGTCATCTTGGCCTTCTGGAACCGCGACTTTGACGTTCTTGTCTGCACCACAATTGTTGAAAGCGGCTTAGATATTGCAAATGCCAATACTTTAATTGTGGAGCGCTCCGATAACTTCGGTCTTTCACAACTTCATCAATTGCGTGGCCGGGTTGGTCGTGGGCGCGATCGCGCATATGCATATTTTCTCTATCCACCAGATCAGCCTTTAACTGAAGTTGCGCTAGATCGATTAAAGACTATTGCGACAAATACCGATTTAGGTGCAGGCATGCGCGTTGCGTTAAAAGATTTAGAGATTCGTGGCGCCGGAAATCTCCTTGGTGGAGAACAATCCGGTCACATTGCAGATGTTGGCTTTGATTTATATATGCGAATGGTCGGTGAAGCGGTAAATGATTACAAAACCGGAATCATTGATAAGGAAGAAGAAGCACACGAGTGCAAAGTTGAGCTACCAGTCAATGCCCACCTTGCAGAAAGTTATGTACCAGGTGAGCGATTGCGCCTTGATCTTTACCGTCGCTTAGCTGATGTTGCTAAGCCTGCTGATGTGCAGTCAATTCGCGAAGAATTACTAGATAGATTTGGAGAACTACCTGAGGAAGCAACTGCGCTATTAGCTGTCGCACAATTACGTGCACTGGCTAAATCTCACGGCATTCGTGAAGTCGTAGCGACCGGAAAATTCTTACGCCTTACCCCATTGACCTTGCCTGAATCGCGGCAATTACGTTTGGCGCGTCTATTCCCAGGTTCTATCTATAAGGGCCCGACCCGCACCGCCTTGATTACATTGCCAAAGAACCCGGCATGGAACCCGTCTAAACCAGTGGCCGAAATAGTGGATACTTCTCTTCTGACCTGGGTTACCGAGGTCGTTGACCAATTAACGAAAGCGAGCACGACTTGAAGAAGATCCTGGCTGTTCTGACAATCGCATCAGCCCTGCTTTTAACAGGTTGCTCGCAAAGCAATGAAGCAGCCACGATCGGTGACTTTAAAATTTCTCAGACCGAACTGCAAAGCAGCATTGATGCGGTAATGGCTGAGCGCACCAAAGTTGATTCCTCACAGATGCAACTTGAAACTGGCGAAGAGTTAAATCGTGGACAGTTGCGCTTTAAGATTTTAATGCACACCTTTGATGAGATCGCCAAGGAGTTAAAGATTGACGTTACTTCGAGCCAAATTGGGGCTAAGAAAGCAACTATTCTTGAATCAGTCGGCGGCGAAGCCGAGCTTCCTAAGAACTTAGTAAATGCTGCTATCGCACTGCAGGATTTCGAAGTTTATGTTCGTGCGATTGTAATTTCTGAGCAGATTTCTCAAGCACTATCTCAATCCGGCGTCGCCGAAGCTGAAGTTTCAGCAAAGGTTAGCGAATTACTTACCGCCAAAGCCAAAACACTTGGCGTAAAAGTTAATCCGCGTTATGGCGCATGGGATAACGAAGCCGGCGATGTTGTCGCCGCTAACGTAACCGGCGATGCAGTAAAGCCGTCAGATAAGTAAAGCCATGTCAGGTTCAGAACTTCAACGCCTGGTTGGGGTAATGGATCGTCTGCGTTCACCTGGTGGTTGTCCTTGGGATGCCGAACAAACGCACGAATCTTTAGTCAAATATTTACTTGAAGAATCCTATGAGTTTATAGATTCTGTTGACGCTAAAAATCGCGAAGGCATGCGAGAAGAACTAGGCGATGTATTGCTCCAGGTTTACTTCCACTCACGAATTGCCGAAGATCATCCGACCGATCCTTTCTCAATTGAAGATGTCGCGCGAGCAATTGCAGATAAGTTAATTCGCCGCCATCCACACGTATTTGAGGGCTTGCAAGTATCTGGTACCGAAGAAATTATTGAAAACTGGGAAGAGATTAAAGCGAGAGAGAAAGGGCGCACATCAGCTCTTGACGGCGTCGCCCTTGCACAACCCGCACTTCCTTTAGTTGAGAAACTGCTCTATCGCGCTGAAAAATATAAAGTCAATGTTGAATTAACGAAATACCAAAGCGATAAGCCGGCCACTAAAGAGAGCGTAGGCGAAGCTTTGGCATCGATAATCGCTTGGGCGCGCGAAAACGAGATTGACCCAGAAAATGCGCTGCGCCTATATGGCCACCAAATTGCGGAGCAAATTAAGGCAGCCGAGTCGCGGTAGTATTGCTCTATACCGCTCAGCGCCGAGCGTGCTTAATAGCAAGAAATACTTAGGAGATATCCAAATGGCAATTATCGAAGCAATCGGCGCTCGTGAAATTCTTGATTCACGTGGAAACCCAACTGTTGAAGTTGAGATCGAACTCGAAGATGGCACACAAGCCCGCGCTGCTGTTCCAAGCGGAGCATCAACTGGCGCATTTGAAGCAGCAGAACTTCGTGATGGCGATAAGAAGCGTTACCTAGGTAAAGGTGTTTTAAAGGCAGTTGAATTTGTTAATAACGAATTGGCTCCAGCGGTCGAAGGCTTGGATGCACAAGATCAGCGCTTGGTCGATGAAGTGATGATCAAGCTCGATGGCACACCAAATAAATCACGCCTTGGTGCAAACTCAATTCTCGGAGTTTCACTTGCAGTTGCGAAAGCATCTGCAGAATCTGCTGATCTCTCACTTTTTCGTTACATCGGCGGGCCCAATGCGCACGTCTTGCCAATACCGATGATGAATATCCTCAATGGTGGTGCACACGCAGATACCAACGTTGATATCCAAGAATTTATGATCGCCCCTATTGGCGCTGAGACATTCCGCGAATCACTTCGCTGGGGAGCCGAGATTTACCACGCACTTAAGGCAGTTTTGAAAAAGCGCGGACTTGCCACATCTGTTGGCGATGAGGGTGGCTTTGCTCCAAACCTAGAAAGCAACCGCGCCGCACTCGATTTGATCATTGAAGCGATCGAAGCTGCCGGCTTTAAGCCCGGCAAAGAGATCGCACTTGCAATGGATGTTGCGGCAACTGAATTCCACGATAACGGCAAGTATAAATTTGAAGGTTCTATGCGCTCTTCTGATGAAATGATTGCTTATTACACAGAGTTAGTTAGCGCATACCCAATCGTTTCTATCGAAGATCCGCTAAATGAAGAAGACTGGGCGGGCTGGAAGTCAATGACAACATCTCTTGGCTCAAAGATTCAGATTGTTGGTGATGATTTATTTGTTACCAACCCAATTCGTTTAGCAAAAGGAATCGAAACCGATACCGCAAATGCGCTATTGGTTAAGGTAAACCAGATCGGAACTCTGACCGAGACTCTAGATGCAGTTGATCTTGCCCACCGTGCAAATTACCGGAGCATGATGTCGCACCGTTCGGGTGAAACTGAAGATGTCACAATCGCTGATTTAGCGGTTGCCACCAACTGTGGACAGATCAAAACAGGTGCACCATCACGCACCGAGCGCGTAGCAAAGTACAACCAATTGCTTCGCATTGAAGAAGAACTTGCAGAAGGTGCCGTATATGCAGGTCGCGGCGCATTCCCTCGCTTCAAAGGTTAATTAAGAGCTAAGCCATGCGCCGACGACGTCGCAGTTACTCATCTCACCGCCGCTCGTCAAACCGTCGTCGCGTACGTGGAAATGCTCGCCCACTAGCGCTAATCACAATCATCTTTATCTTCACACTTACTCTTGCTCCTCCAATAAAAAACTACTTCACCCAACGTGCTCAGATCAGCGCACTTAAATCCCAAGTGGCATCTGATCGCACTGCGTTGGAAAAAGCGCGCGCCGAATTAAGTACTTGGCAAGATCCAAATTACGTTAAGTCACAAGCGCGTGAGCGCCTGCACTTTGTAATGCCCGGTGAGCGTCAATACATAGTCACAGGTACTGATATAACAAAATCACAACCACAGACAACTCAGATTGCTAGACAACTTCCTGCTGGTGCGCCTTGGTATACCAAGCTGATCGCCTCCGTAACTGAATCTGGTCTTTAATTAATGAGTGAAAAGGCAACTCAGAAAGATTTAGATTGCATCGAAACTCAGCTTGGCCGCACTCCACGTGATGTTCATGCAATTTCTTATCGCTGTCCTTGCGGAAATCCAGCAGTTGTTGAAACTCCACCACGTTTAAGCCATGGCGAACCATTTCCAACTTTCTATTACGCCACCTGCCCGCGCTTAACAGCTGCAATTTCAACACTGGAATCAACTGGCTTAATGGCAGAAATGAACGAGCGCCTCACAACAGACCACGAACTCGCTGGCGCATACGCAGCAGCACACGATGATTACCTCGCTGCGCGCGCAGCGCTCAAGATGGATGTTCCAGAAGTAGAAGGAATTTCTGCCGGCGGAATGCCCAACCGTGTTAAATGTTTGCATTCACTTGTTGCACATTCACTTTCTGTAGGACCTGACGTTAATCCACTCGGTGATGAAGCACTCGCAAAACTTCCCGAATGGTGGAAAGAGCAACCATGCGAGTAGCAGCCATCGATTGCGGCACCAACTCAATTCGCTTACTAATTGCAGATATCGATGGCACAAACTTTCGTGAAGTCACTCGCTTGATGGAAGTTGTTCGCTTAGGACAAGGAGTCGATAAGACTGGCCAGTTTCACCCTGATGCGATTGCGCGCACCCTGGCAGCAGTTGATATCTACGCCGCAGAAATCGCCAAACGTGGCGTTGAAAAAATTAGATTCTGTGCAACTAGCGCCACCCGTGATGCGACCAACCGTGATCTATTTATCGAAGGTGTCTTCGAGCGTTTAGGAATTCGACCTGAAGTTATCTCCGGTGATGAAGAAGCACGCCTATCTTTTATGGGAGCAACTAAAGACCTGCCCGCCACCGATGGACCATTCTTAGTAATCGATATCGGTGGAGGCTCCACTGAATTTGTTTTTGGCACTGAATCTGTAGAAGCAGCCAAGAGTGTAAATATCGGTTGTGTACGTATGTCAGAACGTCACTTCACCGGCGACCTTCCTGATCCTGGTCAAGTTGCATCTGCAACCGAAGATATCGATGAAGCAATCACACAAGCTGCAAAGCTTGTTCCAATCACAAAAGCAAAAACACTCATCGCCGTTGCCGGCACAGCAACCACAGTTGCTGCAGCAGTACTAGACCTTCCTGAATACGATAGATACGCAATCCACCTTTCACATATACCTGCCGAAAAAGTTCACCAAGTTTCACAAAGCTTTATCAAGATGGATCGCGCCCAACGCGAATCACTCGGTTACATGCACCCAGGCCGTGTAGATGTAATTTCTGCAGGCTCCCTTGTTCTCTCTCGCATTATGCGCGCAACCGGTGCATCCGAATTCGTTGCATCCGAATCTGACATCCTTGATGGAATGGCTTGGTCGCTTGTATAAATCTTTAGACCTGCTGGATTCAGCAATCATTAAATGCAAGAAATGTCCACGGCTAGTTGAATGGCGCGAAGAAGTCGCCGTTGTAAAACGTAAAGCTTATGAAAACGAAAAGTACTGGGGCAAACCAGTCCCAGGCTTTGGCCCAGCAAATGCGCAAATAGTAATCCTCGGCCTCGCCCCTGGCGCACACGGTGCCAACCGCACTGGAAGAGTCTTCACCGGTGATTCATCAGGTGATTGGCTTTACAAGTCACTTCATAAAAACGGCCTAGCAAAGTTAGCCACCAGTAAGAGCAAAGATGATGGCCAACAATTAATTAACACCCGCATTCTCTGTGCCGTGCGTTGTGCTCCACCAGATAACAAGCCAAGTACCGAAGAGAAAAACACCTGCGCACCTTTCTACAAAGATGAAATCGCGTTGTTAATGCCAACAGCAAGATCCTTTCTCGCCCTTGGCAACCTTGCCTGGACCACACTTCTCGCAACTCTCACCGAACTTGGGTGCGAGATTCCAAAACCAAAACCTAAATTTAGCCACGGTGCCATAGTGATATTTACTGGCCCAGATGGGCTCAAAAGAAAAGTCTTTGGTAGCTACCATCCCAGCCAACAGAACACATTTACAGGTAAATTGACCGAAAAGATGCTGGATTCAGTTGTGAAACGAGCCAAATCTTAATAGACCTTAATTTCAAGCAAGGTCTCGAGAGGTAATCTCATAGTTCCCATACTATTCTCTTGCTGTGAAATTTCCGAAAGCAATAATTTTCTCATTGATCATCTCTCTGGGATCCTTTATCGACCTCAATCCCTTGCACGCGGCTGTGACTGCTACGAGCATCTATAATTTGGGTTATCCCGTTGGTTTAGCCGAAGACTCTTCAGGCAATATTTTTATTGTTGACGACCATAATGATAATGTGAGCAAACAAGGAATAGTTGTAGTACCTGCTGCATCAGGAACTTTGTTTGGACAATCAGTAACAGCTGGAACGCCATTAACACTTGTAGAGGTAGCGCTTGCCGCAGGCGTCGCCGTTAGCTCCACAGGAACGTTGATGTGGTCTTTGCAAAATGGAAATATTTATGCACTTGCCAATTCAAGCAGAAATGTATTTGGAGTTTCAGTTTCAGCGAATACCACGACACTCATAAGTGCGGGAACTGGCTTAAAAGGGCCTCTAGATTTCGATAGTACTGGCAACCTTTTTGGCGTTGCCCTTGCGACTGGTGCATTTTCAGTCCTTCCGGTAGCTTCCGGAACTTTATATGGAATCCCCGTAATTGCAAATACTTCAGAAGAAATATTTTCAAATGGAAGCCATTGGTTTTGGGATCTCGCGTTAGATAGTGCAGGAAATATTTTTGTCGCAGATGGATGGGGTCTTCAAGGTGTCTTCGTAATGCCTATTTCAACAGGAAGTCTTTATGGACAATCAGTGACAGCTAATACATTTTCTCGAGTGACTCCACTTGGAACAGCCCAGTATGCAGGCATTGATATAGACGCCTCAAATGTGTTATTTGTAAATACCTACTTTGGTCTGACCAAAGCGTTATCTTCAACAACAAAGACTGTTTTTCAAACGAATCTCATAGCAAATGTAGTATCTTCCTTAAACTCCACTTCTGGCTATATTGATCAAGGATTACTAGTCACTTCAAATGGAGATCTCATTACTGGTGGACCAGCCAATACATATAGATTAGTCGCCGCTGCAGATGTTACGCCCCCTGATTCATCAACAATTGAAGCAGAGATGGCTGCTGCACTCGCTGCCCAGAGAACTGCCGAGGCACTGCGCGAAGCCGAAAAGAAGGCGGCACGCACTGAAATCTCCAATGGGTTTTTCAAGTTTAAAGCGCCGACTCTTCAACAATTTAAAACTGCTGAAATATTCGGTGTAACGGAGAAAAATTTCCTTTCAGTAAATAAAGAACTTCTTTCTTTACCGCTGGACGAAAGCACCAAAATATCTGTTGTTGAAAGAGTGGCCAATAAGTATAGAATTCTTGATGCCATTTGCGTCGGCGATAAGTTCAGAACAATTTATACTCAAGATTTAATAAGCGTTGGGCTAATTCCGAAGGAATATCAAGCAGGCATTACACACTCGCTTAGGTCATTACCGATAGCCGACCGCAATGAGTATCTTAAGATTTACGTAGCAATCGATAAGCAAATAGCACTTAATAAAATAAGGAATGAACGAATGCGGCTAATTAGACTCAAATACAAATAGAGGCCAGCTCTTTGCTCAAATTATCCATTGAAAACCTCAATTCTGCTCTTGCAACTTTCTGAAGTAGACTCAGCGCGCTCGGGAGACCGTGCGCCCCGATAGCCCAATGGCAGAGGCAGAGGACTTAAAATCCTCCCAGTGTGGGTTCGACCCCCACTCGGGGCACCAGTTCGTGCTCAAAGTATCGCGCACTCAGTAAAAATAATCCAGTAATGAATTATGGATGCATACACAAATGCATACACAATTAATACATAACTGCTGGAGGATTTGAAGCGGATGTGTAGGTACTCAGTTCCTTCCTTGCCTCCACATCTAGGCTCGAGCAAAGCTCTCACTCCTCTGCCTCTGCCATTGGGGTAAAGCAGACCCCCGGTAGTTAATTTTGAGCGTGTAGGTATCTGTACTACCTACTTAGAAATATCTCCTAAAGTGCGTAGGCTTGAAGCGTGAAAGCGTTTCGAGGTAGTCTTAATAAGACTTTCACACCTCTGCTTTCGGGAATACTAATGATTTCTTTATTTCCAATTTCAGGTGCATCTGCTGGCGATGGGACTATTACAAAAAATTGGTCAGTCCAATTTACTACAGACACATACTTTCATCCACATTTTTCTGTACCTCCCACGGATGATAACTATGGAGCGTACTTTGTTCTTCCTCCCTGTTTAGGGAAAATTATCAATGACTGTATTACTAGTTTTGAGGCGCTAGACAAGAATGGTAAGTGGATAAGTGGAACCTTCAAAGAGTATTTACCTCTTAAGAACCTAGTTTGGGAAGACAACAAATTTAAAAGCTATTACGGAAATGTGAGTGACATTGCCTTTTTGAAAGAGGATTTACCAAGAAATTTACCCGCAGGTGGCAGGACAGGTATTTGGGAAATTCAAGGAGTAAAACATTCCCTAGGCACCGATTTTGCTATTAATATTTCATTTCCTGGAGCTTCAACAAATACTACAAATCCAAGAGATCCTGGAAGCACTATAACTTGGTCAAATACGACCGGCGGAATTTACGCAAATCTTTATCCAATAGATTACTCGGGGTCGGGGACGGGATGTAATGGCGGATTTGGGAAAGCTAGATTTGATTGTCCCAACGTACAAAGTGGAGAATTTCCCGAATCCAGTAAATTTCGAATAACCGTAAATTTTCAAAAAACAAAAGCTGTTCTTAACAATTCTAGTTGGTTAGCAGGACGTCTTTCTAATTCAAAAATATCTGAAGCCATATTGAACGATGGTTCAAAATTACTCACAGTCGAGGGAAGCCCAATTAGAATCGGCTCTGTAATGACTGAATTCGAAAAGACCGAAGCCAACTATCAAATCCTAAAGAGCGCCCTGAATAAATATAATGAAATTGCTTGGGGCAATATAAACGACTCGAGTATAACTTACGAGAGTTTTCTTCAGGCATCTGGGAGCGGGTTTTCTACCATTAGCCCGGGCACTCTTGAAGCTTGGAGAATTCTAGAAGAAAAATTCAAATTTACCTATTTATCAGAACAAGGAGCTTGGAGTGTTCAAAGCACTGTAGTATCACCGAGCGATTCAGGTCTGCTTAAAAAATGTAACAGCGATAATCTTAATCCCGGAATTATTTCGACCAATGCAATTGCAGCAAATCCAAGGCCTCCAGTATGGGATTCGGATTTACAGGAGTTGGTTTACACGATCGCTTCACCCCATACTAGAAAAAACGGAACTCTAAATGTAGGTGTTTATGAGTTAAGCATTGATGAGCGTTTGGCCACCTGTTTATGGGGCAATGATGCAATTTCCTATCGTGCCTCCGTAAAAGTTGAATCGCCTGATGGTTCAAGCAAGGCAACTACAGCTACTTTCGTCCGGCGAGACGGATACTTAACTTTTAGAGCTGCAGGATTTGGTTATTCAACCTCAGTTATAAAGGTCAAACTCGGCAATAAAAGTTCGGGATTGAGCTCGCAAACAGTTATGCCTGATTATTTCCCAGACTCCGTAAATACAATTATCGAAGCAACCTCGGCCACTTCCCCTAAAGTGCCAGGCAACAAGAAATCAACAATTACCTGCATTAAAGGCAAAGTAACCAAGAAAGTAACTGCGGTTAAACCTAAGTGCCCTGCTGGGTATAAGAAGAAATAGTTCACACTCCGTTTATATGTACCGTTGATTATTTTGACCGCACGACTAGAATAGGAATATGAGGTTGCTGCGGGCGATAGTTAGCATCTTGATTTTCGTCTCAATGTATACTGGGGTTTCACCAGTTCAAGCAGCCAATCAGTATGAAGCAACTTGGAGCTTGTCTAATAGTGGGTTCCCCGAAGCTTACTTCTCATTGTGGCCCTCAAGAATGCAAGGCGGCCAAGCATTTAGGGGTGTGTTACCAGCCTGCACTGCGGCGGATCCCACGGATTGCATAAAGAGTGTCGAGTATCAGGATTTGCAATCGAATTGGATAAAAGGACAATTAGAATCCTATTTTCCTGTTGAAGAAGACAATGAAACTATTCCCGGTAAAACTGCTTACAAATTCACAGAATCTATTTACAGTGAGAACCCGGTAAAGGATTCCATACTTCCTAAATCTGCTCGGAGTAGCATTTGGACTTTTCCAGGCATTGAACATAGTGGGGGATCGAAATTTCTCCTTACTTTTACAATATTTAGATCTGGAAACGATAAACAACTACTTCCATCGACAGCGCCTACCGATATTTCTATAGTGCCCATTTCAGATTCAATACAATCTATATCAAAGGCAGAATTAGATGAAAGAATGCCTTACGGTGGATTAATTAGCGAACCTAATTCGAAAACAAGATGCTACTACGATCCGGTCGCGCTCAAAAAATATTGCACACAGCGTGAAGATTTTACAAATCTGAAACCTATCAGACTCACCGTGAATTTTAAAAAGCATCTAGACATTTTTCAAATAGTTGATTGGTTTACTGCGAGAAATCAAAACAGTGAGATTTCCATTAAGAAACTTGTCGATGGTTCTGCAGACTTAACTTTCCAAGGAACCCCCATATCAATTAATTCGGCAGAGTCATTTAGGCCGGCAACAGTTGAGAATTACATTCTTGGTAGAAAAATTATGAATATCGCATTTGAGGCAACACAACAACCAGGAATTAAGCCTTATTCATTTGATTTAACTCAAACAAAATGTTTCAACCCGACTCCCTATAATTGGATTCCAAATTGTAGTGAATTTGCAGATATGACATTACATGGTGGAGGAAGTACTGAAGATGCTTCTGGTTATTTTACGTGGAGGGAGCTAGAAAAATACTTCCCAATTTTACCGAAAGATACTGTCACTGTCTGGAATTTTAAGACCATGAATCCGGCAGGACAAGACTTTTTGGATCTTTTAAAATGTTCATCTCGCACCGAACCCAGTGGTGTTTTGTCATCAAATGCTTCGTTACTTGTACCCTCTCCTCCAAAATGGAATAAAGAGAATGAGTCACTTGATTATAATCTAGCTTCTACACATCTCGATACAAATGGGAAAGTTGTAACTGGATTTTATGAGCTTCGAGTTTCAGTACTGGTAGCTAAGTGTTTGTGGGGGAATGATTTATCCAAAGCAAAAGCTCAAATCCAGATACTTTCAGCTTCTGATAATACGGTTCAAAGTGTTGAAGTATCTACTTTAGAAATCAAAGATGGCTACATTTCCTTTAGGGCTAGCGGATTCCACTATTCCGCAAATGAGATTAAACTGAAGATAATTGGAGCAAAGAACTTGCAGATTTCTGAAAGTACAACATCTACGAACTCTGCTAGTCCATCAGCAACTCCGGCAGTCACTGCTCCGGCAGTAAAACCCAACGTAAAGCGAACAATCACCTGCGTAAAAGGCAAGCTTTCAAAGAAGGTTACGGCTGTAAAACCCACCTGTCCGAATGGGTATAAGAAGAAGTAGTTAGAGCTTTCATAGCCCCAGCGTGGGTTCAAACCCCACTCGGTGCGCCAAAATTGAGCGTGGGGGCGCCTTCAAATGAAATTCTCAGGAAAATACCTTTAGATTTATACTACATACCCCGCACCAAAAGGGCGGTTTTCCTAGAAAGGGAAATTAGTGCGCAGTTCAAATCCAGTACTAACTCGTTCGAATCGTGGTTTTGCACAGATGGATGCAACACGTCTCGATAACGATTCACTAGAAACAACTTACGCAGCTCCAGCAGCGTCATCACTTCGCACCGGTCGTGTGACTATGGACGATGTTGTGATGCGCACTGCTACTTTGTTTGCAGTCTTGGTTGCAGTCGGTGCATTTGCTTGGGGTGCTAACAGTCCAGGTCTTGCACTTGTTGGCTTCCTCGGTGGTTTTGTTCTTGCAATGGTCAATATATTTTCTAAGAAAGTTCGCGTTCCGCTAGTTATCGCATATGCGGCAGCACAGGGACTTGCACTCGGAACAATTAGCCGGATCTATAACGAAGCATATTCAGGCATTGTTGGCCAGGCAGTAATCGGAACGCTCTGTGCTTTCGGTGGAATCTTAGTTGCCTACCGCAGTGGAAAGATTCGCGTAACACCTAAATTCACTCGCATAATGCTTGGTGCATTGATGGGTTACTTAGTCTTCTCCCTCATCACTATCTTCACTGGACGTCCTGGTGGAGCGACAGGCTTACTAGTGGCTGTAGCAGCTGTTGCACTTGCAACCTTTTTCTTAGTACTTGATTTTGATCAGATTGAACGCACTATCGCCGCCGGCGCACCACAAGAAGAGTCATGGCGTATGGCTTTTGGTTTGATGGTAACAATTGTTTGGTTGTACATGGAAGTTTTGAGATTGCTCTCAATCCTTCGTAATAGTGACTAAATAAGTAAAATCGGCTAGAAATTAGCGAGATTGCCCGAGATGCGAAGCCCGCGTCTCGGGCAATTTTGTTGCCACAAAGAAGGCGATAAACATTAAAGCGGCGCTAACAGCAAAGGCGGGACGGAAGCCGTAATGATCGGCGATAAAGCCAAGAGCAATTGGCGCAACCATTGCACCTGCATCGCCAGACATTTGGAATACAGCAATCACTTGTCCACCTTTGCCTTTCATAACATCGCCCACAATTGCAGCCGTTGAGGCAAGGAAAATTGAGCCAAAGGCGGCGATAACCATAGATAACAAGAACATCCAAGGCTGAACGGTTACAACCAAAACTAGAACCGAAATTGCTAGAAGAGAGGTTCCTAAAAGGGCAGAGTATTTTCTCCCCCTTGTATCCGAGAGGCCACCTGCTTTAAGCAATAGCAAACCTTGAATTACCGATGAGATCGTAAAGCCAAGTCCAAGATATCCAGCAGTTGATTTCATCTCTTCCACCATAAATAAAGGCAGGATCGAACGTGACATTCCAAAGAGAATTGATGCGCTGCAGAATGAAATTGTAAGAGCGATTAGATATGGCTTGCTAGAAAGTGCTTCCCGCATTGAACCCTTCTCATTCGCAACTTTCTCAGTTGGTCGCGCAGCGAGTACCGAATTACGTAACAAAAAACCACCGGCGGCACTGGATATAACTAAGAGAATTGCATATACAAGAAGTGGTGCACGAAGTGAGATTGCAGTTAGAAATCCACCAATTACAGGTCCGGCCATCATGCCAACCAAGAAGCTGGCGTTATACAGAGATTGCGCGCGCGCTCGGTGAGTGTCATCGGTTGCGCGCAGAATGATTGAACCGGCTGCTACTGAGAACATTGAAGATCCAAGTCCGCCTGCTGCTCGGTAGAACAGGAGTTGTTCGTAGCTTTGAGAAAAAGCGGCTGCGAAAGATGAGAGCGCTACAAATCCGACTCCGATTGTGTAAACCAATCTTTCACCAAATACATCGACTAGCTTTCCCGAAAACAGCCCACTGGCAAATCTTGCAAAGGCGAATGCTGAAAGGATCGCTCCCACTTGTGCGTTATTTACCCCAAAGGAGCGGGCAAAGAGCGGCAGCGTTGGTGCAATGATTCCAAATCCAACTGCGACAAAAAATGAGGCAAAGACGAGAACGCCAACTTCGCGCGGAAATTCTGCAAAAGGGTTGCTGAACTTACTTCGCTCTTTAAAGGTCAATTACGTTTAACCTACAGCCTCACCCGCGGATTCCTCACGGGCCGCTGCATAATCCTTATTTGTGCGAAGCGCAGTTTCGCGGAGGAAGAGAGCAAACACGAATCCTGCTGCAGTGATCGGCGCAGCTGTTAAGAAGACTACGTGGAATGAACTAACGAAAGCATCTAAAGCAGTTGTCTGGATGATCGGTGGCATTGTCTGAAGCACAGCGGTGTTGCTTTGAATCCCTTCAAGTTTAGCGGCATCAAATCCAGCAACGGCGCTCGGATTAGTGGTCGCTAATTCCTCAAAGTTTTCGGCTAGATAATGTCCCAAGCGATTGGTCAGAATGGTTCCGAAGATTGCCGTACCAAATACGCTACCGAGCGAGCGGAAGAAAGTATTAGAGCTAGTAGCAACGCCCATATCTTTGTAGTCAACTGCGTTCTGCAAGGCGATAACGATTGTCTGCATCGAAAGACCAAGTCCGGCTCCGACCATAATTGCATAAATTGAAAGCTGCCAGAATGGAGTTGTCGTGTTAAGCGTCGCCATCAACAAGATACCGACGGTCATAATCGCAGTGCCGATAATTGGGAAGCGCTTGTAATGTCCATGCTTAGTAATCGCTTTACCGCTATAAATTGAAGTGGAGACAATTCCAAGCATAAATGGGATCAATTTCAAGCCTGCTTCGGTTGCGGTATCGCCTTTAACAACCTGTAAATAAAGTGGCAACATCACAATTGCACCGAACATACCAGCGCCGATAATAAAGCCAAGCACAGATGTTAGCGAGAAGGTGTGGTTCTTAAAGAGTGATAAAGGCAAGATTGGTTCTTGCACTTTAGATTCCCAATATAGAAAGATTACGGAGAGCGCGATACCAGCGAATAGATAGGTAAGCGTCGTTGAGTTACCCCAACCTCGTTCTGGTCCGTAGATAGATACAGCGAGCAAAGTTGAAGAAACGGCAGAGACCATCAGCAGAGCGCCCAAGTAATCGATCTTATGATCACGCTTAATTTTTGGAATATGCAGTACTGCTGAAGTAATTGCCAACGCGGCGATGCCAAAAGGAATATTTATATAGAAGATCCAGCGCCATCCTGTTACGCCAAGAATTGTTGTGTGATCTGAAAAGAATCCACCGAGCAAGGGACCTGCAACAGATGAGAGTCCCCAAACAGCGCCGAAGTAACCTTGATAACGACCGCGTTCGCGGGGTGGAACAATGTCACCAATGATTACAAAAGTCAGCGCCATAAGCCCACCAGCGCCAAGGCCTTGTAGTGCCCGTGTAGCAATTAATTGCGTCATATTCTGTGATGCACCGGCTAGGAAAGAACCGATTAAGAAGGTAACGATCGCAAATTGGAAAACAATGCGGCGACCATAAATATCAGAAATTTTTCCGTATAAAGGCGTTGATGCAGTTGAAGTAAGCAAGTACGCAGTAACTACCCAGGTGTAATGGTTGAGGCCATTGAAATCTTCAACGATGCTCTTAAGGGCAGTTGAAACAATGGTCTGATCAAGGGCTGCCAAAAGCATTCCGGTCATCAATCCGCTGAGGATGATCATGATCTCTCTGTGGGTATGTTCTTTTACTGGGCCATGGCTGGACATTGGTGCCTCTCAAGAAACGTAAATTTTGGGTGCAATAAGTAATGCAATAGCGGTAAGTTTACTCTGTGAAATCAGTTATAGCCGAAGACTTAGTAAAGACTTATCGCAATGGCGCTGTTCGTGCCCTAGATCACCTTTCACTTGATGTCGAAGAAGGCACTGTTTTAAGCGTGCTTGGTCCAAATGGAGCAGGAAAGACAACATGTGTGCGTATTCTCGCAACACTTTTAAAACCTGATTCTGGTCACGCCATAGTTGGTGGAATCGATGTAATTAAGCATCCTGAAAAAGTTCGTGAGGTAATTGGACTTTCTGGCCAATATGCAGCAGTTGATGAGATCTTAACTGGCTGGGATAACTTAGTTATGTTTGGTCAGCTCTATCACTTAGGTAAGAAGGCATCGATCGCTCGCGCCGAAGAGCTGCTAGAACGATTTTCACTAACAGATAGCGCAAAGCGACCTATAAAGACTTATTCGGGTGGAATGCGCCGCCGCCTTGATTTAGCGGCATCACTCATTGTTAAGCCAAAGGTACTTTTCTTAGATGAACCAACCACTGGCCTTGATCCACGTGGCCGCCAAGAAATGTGGCGCGTGATCGAAGAATTGGTAAAGGGCGGGGTTACCTTGCTTTTAACTACCCAATATCTGGAAGAAGCCGATCAATTGGCTGATGAGATAGCGGTTATTGATCACGGAAAAGTAATTGCACGTGGTACTTCCGATGCCCTGAAAAAAGAAGTAGGTGGTGAGCGATTAGAGATCGTGGTTGAGAGTCAGAACATCGCAAAGACAATGGAAATCGTTGCCGCCGTCAGTGGCAATAAAGCAACTTTAGATGAAGGCTTGCGCATGATTTCAGCGCCGGTATCAACTGGCGCAACTGCGTTAATCGAAACTCTTAGATCGTTAGATGGTGCTGGTATCCATCCACTTGATATTGGCTTAAAACGCCCATCACTTGATGATGTTTTCCTTTCGCTCACCGGCCATGCCGCTGAGGAGAAAATTGAAGAAGTAGCAACAACCGAACGTAGAAAGAGGGCAAAAAAGTGAGCGCCTTTAAAGACACAATGATTATTACCCAACGCCAGTTGCGTTTATTAACTCGCGTACCAGAAGTTTTAATTTTTTCAACGATTCAGCCCGTTATATTTGTTCTCCTATTTCGCTATGTATTTGGTGGATCAATATCCACCGATCAGCCAGGTGGATATGTGCAACTTCTGATGCCTGGAATATTTGTGCAGACCGTTGCCTTTACAATGGCTGGAACTGCATCAGGGCTAGCTGAGGATATGAAGAAAGGTTTGATCGATCGCTTTAGATCGCTGCCAATTTCACAATCAGCGCTTGTTTTGGGGCGCACACTAGGGGATTCATTACTTAATATTGTGGTTCTTGCGGTGATGGGTATCGCAGGCTACGTGGTTGGTTGGCGTCCAACATCTGGCGCCCTGAGCGTTGCAGTTGGATTTATCTTCCTCTTGCTCTTTGGCTATGCACTTTCTTGGATCGGAATTTTTGTTGGATTATCCGCTTCAGATGCGCGCGTGGTTCAAAACGTCAGCTTCATAATCACATTCCCACTTACCTTCTTATCAAACGCCTTTGCCCCAACTACTGGGATGCCAAGGGCCTTGCAGTACTTTGCTGAGTGGAACCCAGTATCAACAATGGTTGCTGGCTGCCGTGAATTATTTGGCTTAGAAAATCAATTCGGTGCGACGGCTGGCTCTTTCCCAAGTGAAAATCCGCTGCTGACATCGTTCTTATATATGATCCTGATTATGGTGATCTTTATTCCGATTAGCGTTAGAAAATATAAGCGATCTTCTGATTAATAATTAGTTGCTGCTTTAATCTCTACTTTAATCTCTTTACCGTTTGGTGCGGTGTAAGAAACTGTCTCACCGATCTTTGCGCCCATTACGGCAGCACCAAGTGGAGATTTTTCGCTGTAAACACTTAAATCACCTGAAGCAATCTCGCGAGAACCGAGTAAGAATTTTTCTTCATCGCCAGCAATAATCGCAGTGATCACCATTCCGGGTCCGACGACTCCATCGGCAGATGCTGGGGGAGTTCCGATATGTGCATTCTCAAGCATCTGCTTTAACTGGCGGATGCGCGCCTCCATCTTTCCTTGTTCATCGCGCGCTGCGTGGTAGCCACCGTTCTCTTTTAAATCACCTTCAGCGCGAGCTGCTTCAATCTTTGCGGTGATTTCTTTACGGCCACCTGATTCAAGGTGTGCGAGTTCATCGCGCAAACGATCAGCGGCTTCTTGGGTTAGCCAAGTTTGTGGGGTACTCATAAGGGGCAACGGTATACGAAGTAATTATTTGGCGCGACAACGTACGATTGCCGCAGAAAAAGGGGTAGATCGTGCGGGGATTGCAGTGATCTGTTCGCTATAAGAACTGCCAGCAGCGATGGTTTCATCAATCTGCCCAATCACATTTTTATCTACATCGCGCGCTGTTAAAGTACAAATTACAACTTGGTTTGAATCGGCGCGATCTATTCGGTAACGGATAGATATTTCTCGTTCTGCGGTGACGTTGAAAGATATTAACTCGCTACGAATTGCAGGATTGGCGTGATGTAGACCTGACCAGATCAGCCAAGCGCCACCAATTAGGGCGAAGATGATGGCAGGTGTGATCCAACTCTTGCTGGAGCGAACACCATAGCGGTCGTTGAAATCCAAATCCATGGCAAGATTATGGCATGCAAGAAGATGTTGAGATGGGTTGGGCTGGTTCACTTACAGTTCTGATTCTCTGTATAACTGTTGCTCTCTTATTACGCAGTTTCTACAAGCGCTACATGCGAATGAACGCTCGCAATAATGAAAATCAGAGCGATAATTAAAAAGTTTCTCCAAGGACTTCTCATCCTTGCTGTTATTTTGGTTTTAGTGGGTCTCGGAAACTGGCAGCTAGACCGCGCTGCGCTGGTCAAAGAAAATAATGCCGCTGCCAAGGTTATAGATCCCAAGATTTACTCCTTAAAAGAGTTGGCTACATCGACCCTGCCGCTTGATTCGCGGAATGTGAATAAACAGGTTTCAGTTGAAGGGTTTTATGTAGCAAACTTCAAAGCACCGCTGCAGAGAGATAGAGATGGCGTTGTCAGTGATTGGGAAGTTGCTCTCTTGCAGGTTGATGGCGCAACTCCGCCTTCCGGGATTTTAGTTGCGCGTGGGCTTTGGGCAGATCGATTGGTAAACCCTGAAGTTGCCATGTCTACCAAGATCTCACTGGTCGGAACTCTGCAGCCACATCAAAATGATGATCGCGCAGATAATGCGCCGGGGGTTATCTCGCGGCTAGATAGCAGCGTTATTGTTGGATTGGTTGATCTGCAGTTATATGACGGATTTATCGCCGCTAAATCAGAGAGCACGCGCGCTGAAGAATTGGTTCGAGAAAGAGTTGTTCCTCCAATTCCAGTTTCGCGGATAGCCGGGTATTACTGGCAACACATCTCCTACGTCGCCATCTGGTGGCTGATGGCAGCGATAGTTCTTTACCTTCCCTTCTATCGCCGTAGTATTGCCTCATGACAGGTGCGGTAAAGAGATTTCGAATAATGGCGTTAACCGCCGGAGTAATGTCATTGCTTTTATGGTTTGTTGATCTGCCAGTGGCTTACCTATTTAATAATGAAGATTGGAAAGCCAAAGTTGAATGGATTCCCTTTGTCCATGGCTGGGTCTATGCGGTTTATCTTTTAGCTGCCCTGCAATTTTCAGTAAAGGCGCGCTGGGAGCTACGGCGCGTTATCTGGTTAGCGCTCGCTGGAACCCTGCCAGTTGCTTCATTTATTGCAGAACGCAAAATTGTTAAGACCTATTCGTAACGCAATTAAATCTGCGCTCTATCCCTATTATGGGTCGCGCATATTCACATCGCCAACGTCGACTTGGCGCATAGTCTTAATCAATCGTTAATAAATTGCTGTGGCGTGTCGCGCTTAAAAGCGGGCGCTGAAGTTCTATCTTTTTCTAGTCAGAAGCAACTCCCGCCGGATAAAACTAAAGAGAATGCGAGAGCTGGCCATTGGCTACTCCAGTATCTAATAACAAGAAAAAAGCTGTAAAGAAGACCTATGTTTTAGATACCAGCGTTTTACTGGCAGACCCGAACGCGCTCACGAAATTCGAAGAGCATGAAGTAATTATCCCGATCGCAGTTATTGGCGAGTTAGAGACAAAGCGCGATCACCCAGAACTTGGCTACTTTGCCCGTGCTGCGCTGCGATCGCTAGATGATCTGCGCGTTACACACGGTCGACTTGATAAGCCGCTAACGATTACCCCAGAGGGTGGCACTCTCTCTGTTGAGTTAAACCACACAGATTTAAGCACCTTGCCCCACGGATTTTTACGCGATGGTACAAATGATTCGCGCATCCTCGCGATTGCTAAGAATTTAATGTCAGATGGCAAGGACGTTGTATTGGTCACGAAAGATTTGCCGCTGCGCGTTAAAGCATCTTCAGTTGGCGTTGAGGCACAGGAATATTTAGCCGAACTAGTTTCCAATAGTGGATGGACCGGCATCGAAGAGATAAGCGTCGGTCACAATATTATCGACGAACTTTATTCATCAGATCGCGCAGACCATGAAGCCGCCCATCAATTGCCAGTTCACACCGGAATAGTTCTGCACTCTGAAAAAGGAAGTGCACTCGCTCGCGTCACGGCAGATAAGCAGTTGCAATTAGTCCGCGGCGATCGCAGCGCCTTTGGTTTACATGGCCGTTCTGCAGAACAGCGAATTGCCTTAGACCTTTTATTAGATCCAGAGATCGGAATCATCTCCCTCGGCGGTCGTGCCGGTACTGGAAAATCCGCGCTCGCTCTTTGCGCAGGCCTGGAAGCGGTTATGGAAAAACGCCTCCATAAGAAAGTTCTAATCTTCCGCCCGTTATATCCAGTTGGCGGCCAAGAGCTGGGCTACCTTCCCGGCAGCGAAGGCGAAAAAATGTCGCCTTGGGCACAGGCCGTCTTTGACACCTTGGGAGCACTCGTTTCCCAGGCAGTTGTCGAAGAGATTATGGCGCGTGGGTTAATTGAAGTTCTGCCGCTAACCCATATTCGTGGTCGCTCACTTCATGACTCTTTTGTAATCGTGGATGAGGCCCAATCGCTAGAACGTGGAGTTCTGCTCACCGTACTTTCAAGAATTGGCCAAGGATCGCGAGTTGTCTTGACCCACGATGTCGCCCAACGCGATAACTTGCGGGTCGGTCGCCATGATGGCGTGGTCGCGGTAGTGGAAACGCTCAAAGGCCACCCGCTCTTCGCCCATGTGACCTTGACCCGAAGCGAGCGCTCACCGATCGCCGCCTTGGTAACCGAGATGCTCGAAGGGCCGGTCGCTTAGCTGCCGTTGAACTGCCCAAGTACAGCACTTTTTATATCTCACAGTCGCAATTAGGACATTTGGGACTTTGCCCTAACTGAGCAGGACTTTTACCTGTCCACAGGTAGCGACTTTCCTGAGAATATCCGCCACACGCACCATTTAGTTTGCGACAACTCACTCCGGTTGCCACCCTTAACTCATTCCCCGTAGGTCGCCAACCTATTTTTAGGTCGATGGCCCACGACTTAGCAAGGCCGAGAAGTTAAGAAAGGAGGGCAGCGATGTCCAAGCACCGTTTCAACTCGCGCGCCCTTTGGACCTTGGTCGCCACACTAATCCTGATCTCGACGGCTCAGCCAACTGCCTACGGCCTTGAATTCCCGATGACCACAAGTATTTCGCTACCCGCATCTGCCAACCTGACTATGTCACTTTCCCTAAATTCGGAAGTAGATCTCTCTGAAGGCGCCCCCCTTTACACCCAGCTCGATAAGCGCGCCAACCTCTTCGCATCTCAAATGGCGCTCGCTGCAGCTGTTAGCCAGCAAGTTGAAATGGCGCGCACCATTGTCGGTGCCAAGATGGTTGCCAAATCAATCATGCTTAGCGAATATGCCTGGGGCGCAGATCAGTACACCTGTCTTAATCGCCTTTGGACAAGAGAGAGCCACTGGAATTACCGGGCGCACAATAAGCGTTCGGGTGCCCACGGTATTCCACAGGCCCTACCTGCAATTCGGATGGAAGTTATTTCATCAGACTGGCGAACAAATCCAGTGACTCAGATCCGTTGGGGGCTTCGCTACATCGAAGCGCGCTATGACAGCCCGTGTAAAGCTTGGGCAAAGTTTAGGCGTAGCAATTATTACTAATCGCTAGTTAAGGGACTTTCGAAAACATCCAAGTGGAGATTGCGGGAGGTGAGTTTTGATCCTTCACCCTTCTTCACTTTTGAAAAAATGAGAGTAGTCTTTTAACCAATACTTTATTAATAACAAGAGCGGCGTGGAGGTTCCACCCCGCTTTAGAGCAGAAGTTACTTTGTGGAGAACCGTGATGGGCAATCTAATAAACAAGGTGGGCATCGCTACAAGGTGGCGATTCAGCACAGTCTTAATTATCGTCTTCAGCACGACAACTATGAACTTATTGCCTCCGGCATTTGCCACATCCCACGATCTCCCGAAGCCTTCTGGAACTCCACCTACTGGAACTCCACCTGCTGGAACTCCACCTACTGGAACACAACAGGGACAACCTGGCCAACCTGGCGGAACACAACAGGGACAACCTGGCGGAACACAACAGGGCCAACCTGGCGGAACACAACAGGGCCAACCTGGCGGAACTAAACCTGGCGGAACTCAACAGGGACAACCTGGCGGAACTCAACAGGGACAACCTGGCGGAACACAACAGGGCGGAACACAACAGGGACAACCTGGCGGAACTAAACCTGGCGGAATAGGAGTACCACCTAGTGATTACAAACCACCTGTCGGTGGTGTCAGTGATTACAAACCACCTGTCGGTGGTGTTGGTGCACTGCCTTCTGGCTCAGCAGGTACTTATCAACCAAATCAAGTTTCTAATTTTACGGCAAATCAAATGGCTGCTTTTAAACCTGAGGAAATGGCACAACTGGCACCAAATGCTGTTGGAGCCTTTAATCCACAGCAAGTCCAGGCCTTGCCACCTGCAGCATTTGCAGGTATGGGTGCAGAGCAAATGAAAGCAATGGCACCAACTGCGATGGCCGGAATGGGCGCACAGCAATTTAGCCAGCTACCACCTACAGCATTTGCAGGTATGAGCGCAGATCAAATGAAAGCAATGGCACCAACTGCATTTGCAGGTATGGGCGCAGATCAAATGAAAGCAATGCCAACGACTGCAATGCAGGGCTTTGACTCCAAAGCAGTAGGTGCAATGGCACCTGCAGCATTTGCAGGTATGGGTGCAGAACAAATGAAAGCAATGCCAGCTACAGCGATGGCCGGAATGGGCGCAGAGCAAGTTAGCCAGCTACCACCTACAGCATTTACAGGTATGGGTGCAGAGCAAATGAAAGCAATGGCACCAACTGCATTTGCAGGTATGGGCGCAGATCAAATGAAAGCAATGCCAACGACTGCAATGCAGGGCTTTGACTCCAAAGCAGTAGGTGCAATGGCACCTGC
>CAMAPO010000007.1 GCA_945860245.1 Bifidobacterium breve | reverse complement strand
GATCGATAAATACTTGTAGAAGTTCCTTCAAACCAAGGGTCTGCGGGCGGCCCTTAACGAGTGCAACTGCGTTTATCGCAAAAGCATCTTCCATAGGAGTTAACTTAAAGAGTTGTTCGAGTACCGCCTCTGGCTCAAAGCCATTCTTTAGCTCAATAACCACGTTGGTGCCGGTCTTGCCATCAGTTAGATCGATAATGTCGGAAATGCCTTGAATTTTCTTCGCCTTAGCAAGATCGGCAATACGTTCAACCACTTTTTCAGGCCCGATATTAAATGGCAACTCTTTGATCGTGATACCCATTTTGCGAGATGTAACTTTGCTGATTTCAACGCTAGCGCGCACCTTAAAGGAGCCTTTACCGGTTGCATATGCTTCACGAACACCTTCTGCACCAACTAACTCTCCACCTGTTGGAAAATCAGGGCCAGGAATATGTTTCATCAATTGATTAAGTGTGGCCTTGGGGTTATCAATTAAGAACTTAGTTGCAGCGATTACTTCCCCTAAGTTATGGGGCGCCATATTTGTCGCCATTCCAACAGCGATTCCGGATCCGCCATTTACCAACAAGTTTGGATATGCGGCAGGCAAGACAAGCGGCTCAAGTAATTGACCATCGTAATTTGGACCAAAATCAACAGTGTCTTCATCGGCTTCAGCAACCATCGCCATGGCAGCTTGTGCCAAGCGCGCTTCGGTGTAACGCATCGCAGCAGGGCCAGAGTCGAGTGAGCCAAAGTTTCCGTGGCCATCAATGAGCGGCACCTGCATTGAAAAAGATTGCGCCATACGTACCAAGGCATCGTAAATTGCACCGTCACCGTGTGGGTGCAACTTACCCATTACTTCACCAACAACGCGTGCACTCTTTACATGGCCGCGTTCTGGACGCAGACCCATATCTGCCATCTGGTGCAAGATGCGACGATGCACTGGTTTTAAACCATCACGCGCATCAGGTAGAGCGCGTGAATAAATTACTGAGTATGCATATTCCAAGAATGATTCTGACATTTCAGATGAGACATCGATATCAACAATCTTGCCGGGGTATTCGCCAGGTTTTGGACCAACCACTTTTTTAGCCTTGGTTGCAGTCGGCGTCTTCTTCGTAGCCATGCGGGCATTCTGCCAAGTGAACTAGCTAAATTGCGGCACCTACACGCGGTCTACCGCCGACGATTGCAACACATTGGGCCGCCAATTCAGTTCCGGCGGTCATCGCCGCGGTGAGATCGTGGTTTGAAGCATAAGTTGCAATAAATCCTGCTGCGAAACTATCGCCAGCCCCAGTTGTGTCGACCACAGTTGTGGAGATAGCAGGAACGCTGATTGAGTCATAGCCACGTGCTTTGGCGATCGCACCAAGTGAGCCGCGTTTGATTACTACTACTTCGCTATATTCCAATAAATAATCTAGCGCACGTTCAATATCGATTAGCCCGGTGAGAAAGATAGATTCTTCTTCGTTGAGCAGAAGAACGTTCATCAGCGCGAACCAATCATGAATTTCCTTATCGGATACATCTTTTATTGCACCAACAGATGCTGGGTCAAAGTAAATCGGAATCGAATCAGCGCGTATTCTCTCGATCATCGCCAACACTCCAGGGCGCGATAGTGGATTAAGGAGGGCGTAACCCGAGATATAAACGGCTTGGTAATTATCAAGAGGCGGTAAATCGGCTAACTTTAAAGTTGAGTTAGCGCCCTTGTCGGGAAACATTGTGCGCTCACCAGATGAATCCACAAGTACTACAACAACTCCTGATGGCTCACCTGCGATAACCAAATTTTCGTGAGTAACGCCCAAGGCATCAAACTCGGCGATGAGTGCTGCGCCAGCGGGATCATCGCCCACGTGGCTGATGATTGTGCTTTCGGCGTTTGTGCGAGTCAGCCAGGCAGCAACATTGCCAGCTGCACCACCGCCATTGGTGCTGATGCGACTTGTGGTGTCGCTGCCGTAATTTATTTTTTGGGGAGAAACATCTATGCGTGCAATTACATCAAGCATTACATCACCGATGCAGAGCACGTTAACTGACATTCAGTGCTGCTTTGCTACCGCAATATCAGCTGCTAGCGCTGAATTAGATTTAATGATCTCGATATTTACTGAAAGTGATTCACCTTCGCTTGCAGTGTGGAAATGCTCTAGCAAGAAAGGGGTGACCGCTTTGCCAATAATTCCCGCCTTTCGGGCAGCAGTTAGACCGCTCTTTAAAATAGCGTCGTGGCGCTTGCGATTCATCTCATGCTTAACGGGATTAGCAACGATTAAAGCGCTCTTATTTGTGCGCAGTAATTCGCGGGCGTGGATAATCTTGGCAATTTCAGCGGCGCTATTTACTTGATGTTCAATCGTGAAACCTGAATCAGTTAGATAAAAACCCGGAAAGGCGATCGTTTTATAGCCAACCACGCCAATAGCCAAAGTTTCCAGGCGTTCAAGCGTTGCAGCAACATCTAAAATTGATTTAACGCCGGCGCAAACGACAGTTATATCTAATTGCGAGAGCGCGGTTAAATCAGCGGACTCATCGAAAGTTTCATTAGCATCGCGATGGACTCCGCCTAAACCACCGGTTGCAAAGACGCGGATACCAGCAAGTGCTGCTAAGTGAGCTGTTGCGGCAACAGTTGTCGCGGCTGATTTGCCGGTCGCTGCGATCATGGCCAGATCACGGCTTGATGCTTTAGCAATGTCATCACGATTGGCGATCGCTTTTAATTGGTTATCAGTTAGTCCAATGTGCACGACGCCATCTAACAAGGCAATAGTTGCCGGCACTGCGCCGTGATCACGCACGACATCTTCGACTTCACATGCGACTTCTAAATTCTGTGGCCGCGGTAATCCGTGGCTGATAATCGTTGATTCGAGGGCAACTATGGGACGTCCTTCAGCCAACGCTGCTGCTACCTCCGGTGATGGAGTAAATGGCATACGGTGGCTCATAACCCCAACCTTACCCGTGAGAAGATACCTCTGTGCATCTGTCGCAAATCACTCCTTCGCTCTTTGCCAGCCTAGGGTTAGCAGATACAAGCGACCAGATTCAATGCGGACCGAGTCCAGTTGGGCGCGAACTACTATTTTTGGTTGATGGCTTAGGCGCAGATGCCGTTGCTAAATATGCAAACTACATCCCAACGCTCTCATCGTTAATACGCCACGGAGCAGTTAAGACTACTTTTCCTTCAACTACCGCAACAAGTTTGGCGACTTTAACAACTGGAGTAAATCCTGGAGAACACGGGATGCTTGGTTACACAGTACAAGTGCCACGTAGCGGTGGGCGAATTTTAAATTCACTTAAGTGGGATGAGCGAGTAGATCCTTATATCTGGCAACCAGTTACCACTTTATTCGAGCGCGCAGTTGCTCAAAATATTAGTGTTACACATGTTGCAGCAAAGCGCTATGAAGATACCGGTTTCACGCGCGCTGTTTTCCGCGGCGCTAAATATCGCGGTGCCAATGCGCACGCTGATTTAATTACTGAAACTACTGCTGCACTAAAGGAAACCCCAGCCTTTGTTTATCTCTATGTAAATGATCTAGATGTTGCTGGCCACAGCGATGGAGTGGGTTCTGATAAGTGGTTGGCCGCGCTGACTGGAATTGACCAACTTGTTGCCACTCTGCTGCAAAAACTCCCGCGGCAAACTCGTTTATGGTTAACCTCCGATCACGGCATGCTTAATGTGGGAGAAAAAATTGTGATTGGGCAGGACAATAAATTGGCAGAAAATATCACCACAATTGCAGGCGAGCCACGGGCGCGCCACCTTTACTTAAACGAGGGCGCAAGTGCATCTGCAATTGCAGATGTGGCATCTGCCTGGGAAGAGTTTTTGGGGGAGAAGGCGAGCATCTACACCCGTGATCAGGCCATTGCCGCAGAAATATTTGGCAATTCAGTATCTGCCGATGCCGCAGATCGCATGGGAGATGTCATTGCAGTCGCACACAGTGATTTGATTTTGATCGAAGCCCAACGTGAAAAGCAAGAAGGTGTGATGATTGGCCACCACGGGGGAGCAAGCGATATTGAAAGCTATGTACCGCTTTTGCGCGCAGTGATTTCCTAAATTACTTACTCTTTATCTGCATCATCTTTAGGCTTTTGGCCAAACATAATTTCATCCCATGACGGAACCTTGGCTCGCGCAGTGATTCCATCTTGCTTATCGCCAGGCGTTGGGTTCTCACGGATGGAAACCAAGCGTGGGGTCGCACGTGAAACTTCTGCTGCAAACTCTTCATCTGTAGGGTCATTATCAGGCAGATCATCTAATGATGATGCGATGCTGCGTATGGGTGCGCTGTCGATGCGAATGGGCTCTCTTGTTTCGGTTCTTTCCGCAGCGCGCGATGGGTGAGTTGGCTCTGAGTAGATAAGTCCGGGTTCAATGCGGCGTACCGGTGCGTCTTCACCCATCATCCAAGCGGCGTTGTCATCGAGCGGTGAGATAGTGCGACGGTGTGTATCGTAAATAAATTGCGCTGAACCTAATCCATCACGATTTGGGTAGTGGAGTTCGATTGTCCAAGTGCCATCTTCTAAGCGCCAAGTATTCCAATCTAGGGAATCAACATCAACACCTCGCGGGGCTAATTTAGATATGACAATATCTAGAAAGGTAAGTGCATCACGGCCACTATCTTTACTGTCGCGACGCGGTGTTAGCGAATGGACTTGATCAACAATAAATAAACGCTCTTGTAAAATCGGACCAGAGAAACGTTCAACTTTATCTACTGAAATATTTCCGTCACGCGCAATTGCATCCATAGTTTCACCAGCGCGCAGGCGACGTTGTATATCTTTAACGCTCATTACTGCGTTTTCGTCTGCAACGGGAACAGAGGTAAGGCGCGGTTGGTTAACGGTGGCGCGCAGGGTGTCACTGATACGTAATGTAAATTCGGCACCGTCGTTATCGGTGAGCGCTATGTGCACCCCATCGGGGGTCTTGCCAGTTAAGCGCAGCTCACTCATGTGGGCGAGAATACCTGCCAAGGGCGAAAAAATAGGTGAGGAAGGTCTTGGACTGAACGGGGGATTTAGCCGATTTACGCTGGGAGCCTGATGTGTGGCAAGATACGCAGTCTGCACGGCAGATATGGCCGCGCTGCAATCAGCTTTAGAAAAAGCTTACAAAAGCTTGAAAAGGCTTTACCTAGATGAGGACCAGACGATGAATATTCTTGATGCCGTTGATGCGAAGTCACTTCGCAAGGACATCCCACAATTTCGCGCAGGCGATGAACTCAAGGTCCACGTTCGCGTTATCGAAGGTAGCAAGAGCCGTATCCAGGTCTTCCAAGGAATTGTCATCCGTCGCCAAGGCGATGGCGTTCGCGAAACTTTCACAATCCGTAAGGTTTCTTACGGCGTAGGAGTAGAACGTACCTTCCCAGTTCACACACCAGTTATTGAAAAGATTGAACTAGTAAAGAAGGGCGATGTACGTCGCGCCAAGCTTTACTACCTACGCGACTTGCGCGGTAAGGCTGCCAAGATCCGCGAAAAGCGCGATGGCATCGAGGGTTACGGTGATGGAATTCTTTCAACTCCGGTTGCTGAGGTTGTTGTAGAGGCACCGGCTGTGGTTGAAGTCGTGGCAGAGACGCCAGTTGCTGAAGCTGCGACTGCAGAAGTTGCGGTTGAAGTTGAAGATGTCGCAGAAGTTGCGGTTGAAGCTGAAGCTGCAACCGAAAACAAGCCGGCTGAATAAGTAACTTCTTTCAATGCGACGTAAGGGCTCGCTTTTACGCGAGTTTCCTATACTGGTAATAGTTGCGCTCGGAGTTTCTATTGTCATAAAGACTTTTCTAGTTCAATTCTTCTTTATTCCTTCTGGATCTATGGAGAACACGCTTCAGGTCAATGATCGCGTAGCAGTAAATAAAGTTCCATTCATCGGAAAGTCAATCGGGCGCGGCGATGTTGTGGTCTTTCGTGATCCTGACAATTGGCTGCCAGAGCCGTACGTTGCCGACGAAAATAAATACCTAGCAAAAGTTAAAGATGCCTTTGTTGCCGTTGGAGTATTGCCAAACCCAACTAAGCAGTACTTGGTGAAGCGAGTTATTGGCGTTGCTGGCGATAAAGTTGAATGTTGCTCAAAAGGTAAAAAGTTAATGATTAATGGCGTCGAAATAGATGAGCCATATATTTTTGCAGGAAATACTGCAAGTGATACCAATTTTAACGTAACTGTTCCGGCGGGAAAGATCTGGGTTATGGGCGATCACCGTGGTGCCAGCGCTGATTCACGCTTTCATCAAGACGATATAAATAACGGAATGGTTCCTACCTCCAAAATTACTGGAAAAGTTGTGGGAATAATCTGGCCGATTAAAAACTTGAGCCTAGTTGACTCATTCTCTTCTCTGAAATAATTTCTACGAAAGCTAGCGTATGAAGGTTATTGAATCGCTGCTAATTGATGCCGGAATCACCCCGCTTGCAGGCGTTGATGAAGCAGGGCGTGGCGCTTGCGCTGGACCTCTAGTAATCGCCTCAGTCGTATTGGCTGATCCCTTTGCACCAGAACTATCGCAAGTTAGAGATTCTAAAGATGTATCTGAGGCAGAACGCGAAAAGTTATTTAACGTTGTAACTAGCGCTGCGCTAGCCGTCAGCGTGATTATCGTTCCAGCTGCAGAGGTAGATCAACGAGGTGTACACGCAGCAAATCTCGATGGTATGCGACGTGCAGTACAAGGTTTAGCAATCACACCGAGTTACGTTTTAACTGATGGCTATGCCATTGAGGGATTGGCAATTCCCAACGTTGCGGTCTGGAAAGGCGACCAAGTTGTAACTTGTATTAGCGCAGCCTCCATAATCGCGAAAGTGACACGAGATCGGATTATGCGAGATTTAGATTTGCAATTTCCTGAATACGGCTTTGCTCAACATAAGGGCTATATCACTAAAGTCCATACCGAATCCTTGCAAGCGCATGGCCCGTGCATAGAACATCGCCGCTCCTTTGCCAATATCGCAGCACTTCTGTAAAAATTACCCACATCTAAAGTAATTAGCTTCATCACCGGCTGTGGTGGGGCCTAGCCTGCGCGCTATGAAAAAAGAAGCACAGCACCGTGCACATCTAGCGCTCTTTTCGGTTATTGAAGGCGGTCAGGTCTATTGGAGTAATGAAGTAAGAGAATTTGGAGCACTCGACGTTTATGAGCGGCTCTTAAACGAAACATATGACCCTAAGAAATTTAACATCCTGATCAATCGAGCCAAGTCTGTTGACATCGACAGATTAGAGGCGTTGCTGGAGAAATCTGGTGCAGTGTTCTTGACGCCGCATTCAACAGATTGGCCGGTTGCGTTAAATGATTTAAACGCTATCCCAATCGGGTTAGTTGTCAAAGGAGATGTATCCGCACTCTCTGATAGATCACTCGCCATCGTTGGAACTAGAAATCCCACTGCGTACGGGATCCGAATTGCAGGAGATTTCGCTGCTGGATTTGTTGATCGCGAGTGGAGCATCGTAAGTGGGGGTGCATACGGCATTGATTCAGCAGCCCATAAAGGTGCGTTAATTGCGGAAGGTCGCACGATTGCAGTTTTGGCGGCAGGAATAGATGTGGCCTATCCAGCAGGTAATGCGCGGCTCTTTGCCGAAATTGCAGAAAACGGTGCACTGGTATCTGAAGTTCTACCTGGAGCACACGCAATTCCTTCACGTTTTCTAACTCGCAATCGCCTTATCGCTGGGTTAGCACAAGCGACTTTGGTTGTGGAAGCCGCTTTTCGTTCTGGATCACTACGCACCGCACGCGATGCGGCAGAATTAATGCGCCCCGTAATGGCGATACCAGGTCCGATAACTACTCCAACTTCTGAGGGCTGCCACCGATTAATCGGCGAACGTGCTGCGGAGATCGTTACATCAGTTGCAGATGCAGTAGAGCTAATCACATCCCTTTAGGTAAGTTGTGGGCTTTAGGTAAAGAGTGCGCGAAGTGAGAGAATAAGCGCATGAGTGAATTCCGTTCTGGCTTCGTCGCAATTGTGGGGCGCCCAAATACTGGAAAATCGACTCTCATTAATGCCTTGGTTGGAAGCAAGATTTCGATTACATCGCCTCATCCAAATACCACGCGCCATGCGATTCGCGGCATAGTAAATCAGCCAACCTTTCAAGCAGTTCTTGTTGATACTCCTGGAATTCATAAGCCGAAAACGCTCTTAGGTCATCGCTTAAATGCGGTGGTTGGTGAAAGTTTAGATTCAGTTGATATCGTGTTGATGTGCTTGCCAGCAGATGAGACTTCAGGAGCAGGTGATATTTTCTTAGCGCAAGAGATTGCAAAACACCCCCGCGCTAAGAAGTTCGCGCTCGTGACAAAGACAGATTTAATCTCTAAAGAGAAGTTAGCGTTGCGTCTTGTCGGTATCAACGCCTTAGCAAAAGGATTTACTTGGGATGAAATCGTCCCAGTATCAGCAGCCATTCACTCACAAATTGAATTACTAGCCGAACTAATCGGTAAAGCGCTCCCGATTGGTCCGGCTTTCTACCCTGAAGATATGACGAGTGATCAAGGTCAAGACCAGTTGATCTGCGAGTTAATTCGTGAGGCTGCGATGCGGGATGCGCGTGAAGAGCTTCCGCATTCGATTATGGTGACAATTGATGAGATGGCAGAGCGCGAGAAGATTGGCTCACGACCATTCTTTGATATTCACGCAACGATACATGTTGAGCGCGATTCCCAGACCGGCATCATCTTGGGACATAAAGGTGAGAGATTAAAAGATATTGGAATGCGAGCTCGTGCTGATATCGAACGCGAACTTGGCGCACGTATCTTCTTAGGGTTGCACGTAAAAGTTTCTAAGGAATGGCAACGCGATCCGAAACTTTTACAGCGTTTAGGTTTTGGAGAAAACTAATTTAAGCGTTTACTTTTCTGCTGGCGAGATAAGAACCGATTAGAACAAGTGGTAGCCCAACAACAATTCCGATTGTCAGCGGTTCGCTAAGTATTAAGACCCCTAGTACAACGGCAAAGGCGGTATTCATATAAGTAACCAACGAAGCGCGAGTTGGCCCAATCTCTGCCATGACTGTGAAGAAAACCGCGAAGGCGATACCGGTTGAGAAAACTCCTAAAGCGATTACAGAGTAAGTCGCGCTGAGGCTGATTTTATGATCTGGCCAGAGCAAGAAGAGCGCTGGCGAATAGAAGAGAGCGGTCATGGCCATTGCTATCGCATTAATTGCAACGCCTGAGACGCCGGGCATCTTGCGAGTTATATAGATAACGGCGTAGGCATATCCGACCGAAGCGCCGAGCATCATAAAGATTGCAATCGGATCTGATGAACCAGTAAAACTCTCGATTCCCACAAGTAAGAAAACGCCGAGAAATCCAATAGCCATTCCAAATAAGCGGCGCGGGTGCCAGACCGATTTATCTCCGTACATTGAAGAGATAATTGTCGAAAAGATTGGAACGGATGCAACGAGTAATCCGGCTAGCCCAGAAGAGATCGACTGTTCTGCGGTGCCGATCAAGATCCAGGGAATTACCAGTTCAAAGAGGGCATAGACCGCGATGTATTTCCAGCCTTTAATCGCGACAAAGAGTGATTTATCGTAAATGGAGATCGGAACAAGGATTAGCGCACCGATAAAGACGCGTATAAAGACAACGATCGCTGGGGAGAAACCAGTCTCGGGATCTACGGCAACGCGGATAAAGAGATAGGGAATGCCCCAAAGGAAGCCGGCGAGAAGAAAGAGAATGGTATTGCGGCGCGACATTTTTAAGATTACCCCAGTGCTCAATAGAGATTTAATTAGCGCAAAGAAATGTGATAGAGCGCGATAGTAACGCATCGCCGCAGTTCATCGTTAATAGGTGAGATTTATACTTTATTAGCAATTTCCAACGCAGCAAAGTCAAGGGCGAGATGCGATGAAGGCGTTGCCTCCACATTGCCAAAGAAGCCATGATTCATGCCTGGAAATTCACGATAAATAACTTCGACTCCATCACCTGCCAACTTCGCACTGTAATTTTCAGAATCACTCACTAAAGGGTCGTATTGCGCAGTAATTACTATAGATGGCGCAACTCCGGCTAAGCTCTTTGCGCGCATAGGCACTGCATAGGCATTCTCATCGTGCTGATCTCCTTGCAGATATTGCTCCCAGAACCACTTCATCGCCTGGGTGCTTAACCCAAAATCTGTAGCAAATTCGTTGTAGGACTTCGTCGTAAAGTCGCGATCGGTGCACGGATAAACTAGTAATTGATAGCGTAATGGTATTGATTCATCTCGTGACTTGATTGCTACAGCAGCAGCCAAATTTCCTCCAGCGCTATCTCCACCAACTCCTAAGCGATTTGGATCGATTCCCAGATCTTGCCAATGTGATTTGACCCAGAGCAAAGTGGCATAACAATCATCAAAGGGGATTGGGAAAGGGTGCTCTGGAGCCTTCTGATAATTAACGCTGATAACTACCGAGCCACTTTGATTTGCGAGGCGATGTAGAGCAGCATCATAAGTATCTAAGAAGTTTAAAACCCACCCTCCACCGTGGAAGTAGACCAAAGCGGGTGCGCTTTGATCTGCATTGGGACGGTAGATGCGAATTGGAAGATCAGATGTGGGACCAGGTATAAATCTATTGGTAACGGAATAGATCGGCTCTGGGTTACCAGCAAATGCTACCCAGCTTTGACTTAACTCACGACTTACCGACACTGGTACTTCCCAGAAGTCAGGAAGTCCCGCAGCTTTTTGATCTGCGAGTTGTTTGATTATCTCTGGGGCAAGTGACATTTTTACTCTCTTTCTATTTCCAGTTTTGAGTCTGGTCACGCAAAGTGCGATAACGCAGTACAACATCTGGCGTTGCAACAGCGGAAACTTTTTCGATCTTTCCTAAATCCCACACTGGGGCGGTTTCTCCGCCAAGGAGGGCCCAAGCGGCTTGGCGAGCTGCGCCATTTGCGACATATTCACCAGCAGGTGGAAGTAAAACTTCGCGACCGAATAGCGCTGCCGCAATCTGTGAAACTGCTGGATTCTTTGCTGCCCCACCAATCAAAATTATGCGATTAACACTAACTCCCAATTGTTCCAGAGCATCAACTGCATCTACTAAACCACAGAGCATTCCTTCCACCATGGCACGGGCGATATCTGCAGGATTAGAGTTATTTAAATTCATTCCACTAAATACACCGGTTGCACTTGGGCGATTAGGCGTTCGCTCACCTTCAAAGTAAGGAAGCAGTGATAAACCATTTGCACCTGGCTTTGCTGACAAAGCAAGTGCCCCAACTTCATCGTGAGATTTTCCGAGTATCCGTGTTGCCGCATCCAAGATGCGAGCTGCATTAAGGGTGCATACCAGTGGCAAGAAACGACCTGTGGCATCTGCAAAGCCGGCAACTGCGCCAGATGAATCGTGAGTTGGTGTATCTGATACTGCAAATGCGGTTCCGCTGGTTCCTAATGAAACAACAACGTCGCCGGGTTGGGCTTGAATACCAAGAGCGGCGGCAGCGTTATCTCCCGCGCCGGGTGCGATCTTTACTCCACTTGGCGTTGTGCCACCAAAATCTGCCGGGCTAATAATTTTTGGCAGGTGAATCTCGCGATCAGTACGTAGCGCCAGCGCCAGAATGTCGCGGCGATATTTAGAAGTTGTTGGATCAAAGTAACCAGTACCTGATGCTTCGCTACGATCTGAAAACAATTTGCTGAAATCTTTCGCTTCATTTGGAGAGTGCTGCAACTGCCAAGATAACCAATCGTGGGGCAGCGCAACACCGGCAACTTTGGCAGCGTTATCTTTCTCAGCATCTGCCAGCCAACGCAACTTTGTGGCGGTAAATGATGCAACCAGTACCGAACCAACCTGCTTTGCCATTTCTGTCGGGCCACCAATTTCAGAATTTAAAGCATCTGCCGCAGCTGCTGATCGCGTGTCATTCCACAGCAGAGCGTCACGGATTACTGCACCCTTTTCATCCAAGGCGACCATGCCGTGTTGTTGTCCGCCGATTGAGATTGCTTCTACATCAGCGATTCCACCGGCATCTTTGATCGCAGTATCTAGCGCGCTTACCCAAAGCGCTGGATTTACTTCAGTGCCATCGGGGTGGATAGCGCGGCCTTCGCGCAATAACTCACCAGAGGCTGCATCACGAATTACCACTTTGCAGGATTGTGTTGAGGAATCCACGCCCGCGATGAGTTTTAGATTAGCCATGGGGCAAGGCTAGACTGTGCCTGTCAACGTTGACTACTTTTTGATCTTTATATCCTCCCAAGATCCTAGATTTAACAACTTTTGAACTGGAGTTTTTCATGCGTATTGGCGTCCTTACAGGTGGTGGAGATTGCCCTGGTCTAAATGCGGTTATCCGCGCGGTAGTTCGTAAAGGTGTAAAAGAATATGGCCACGAGTTCGTTGGCTTTCGTGATGGCTGGAAAGGCCCACTTGAGAATTACACAATGGAACTTACTCTCGAGTCCACCCGTGGCATCTTGCCTCGCGGCGGAACCATTTTAGGTTCATCGCGCACCAACCCTTTTAAAATTGAAAATGGCGTCGAACGCATCAAGCAGAACCTGGCTGATCAAGGTATCGATGCGCTGATCGCAATCGGTGGCGAAGATACGCTCGGCGTAGCCACAAAATTAGATTCACTTGGCGTAAAGGTAATTGGCGTTCCAAAGACAATTGATAACGATCTAAACAACACTGATTACACATTTGGTTTTGATACATCTGTAAATATCGCAGTTGAAGCGATCGATCGTTTACATACAACTGCAGAATCGCATCACCGCGCACTTGTTGTTGAAGTAATGGGCCGCCATGCTGGTTGGATCGCACTTCACTCAGGTATGGCAGGCGGAGCAACTTGTATCTTGATCCCAGAAGTTAAATTCTCAGTAGATAAAGTCTGCGAATGGGTTCAATCACGTTTCAAGGATGGTTTCGCACCAATTATCGTCATCGCCGAAGGTGCGATCCCACAAGATGGCGACATGATTACCAAAGATTCAGAGTTAGATGCATTCGGTCACGTAAAGCTATCTGGAATCGGTGAGTGGTTGTCGAAGCAGATTGAAGCCAAGACAGGTAAAGAGGCACGTACATCTGTACTAGGCCATATCCAACGTGGCGGTACACCAACTGCATTTGACCGTGTTCTCGCTACTCGCTTTGGATTGCAAGCGATCACTGCCGCATCTGAAGGAGATTGGGGCAAGATGGTTGCTCTGCATGGCACCGATATCGTTCGCGTGCCGCTGGCAAGCGCAACAGAGAAGTTAAAGACTGTACCGATTGAGCGTTACAAGGAGTCAGAGATCTTCTTCGGATAATTCTCACCCGAGAAAGTATCTGATCAAACTACTCTTAATCCCATGACTACTTCATCCCCGACTTCATTAGATAACCTCTTCACCCCTGGGTTGGTTGCGGCGCAACAACCGCAATGGCCAGGTGGTGCTGATGGTGAGCCGGTAAAGAAGGCGGTCGCTGAGTTAAAATCTTTCCCACCGTTAGTTTTTGCTGGTGAGTGTGATGATCTAAAAGCGAAAATTGCAGAAGCCGCTGCTGGTCGCGCCTTTTGGTTACAAGGTGGAGATTGTGCAGAAACTTTTGTTGCAGCCACCGCGGATTCCATTCGCAATCGCATTAAAACGATTCTGCAAATGGCAGCGGTCTTGCAGTATTACTCCAGTCTGCCGGTAGTAAAAGTTGGTCGTATGGCTGGGCAATTTGCTAAACCACGCTCGAATGATCTGGAAACTCGTGGAGATGTAACTCTTCCGGCCTACCGTGGCGATGCGGTAAATGATCTGGAATTCACTGAAGTATCTCGTACACCAGATCCCAATCGTATGGTCCGTGTTTACAATACATCAGCGGCAACCCTTAACTTAGTTCGCGCATTTACTCAAGGTGGATTCGCTGATCTGCGTCAGGTGCATGAATGGAATAAGGGATTTATCCGCGATTCATCCGTCGGCGATCGATACGAACAAATGGCGCGTGAAATTGGTCGTGCTTTAGACTTTATGAAATCCGCTGGCGTTGATCCAGATTCATTTAAATCTGTTGATTTCTACTCTAGCCATGAAGCGTTAATTATGGAGTACGAGAAGGCGCTAACTCGCATAGATTCACGTACTCAACTCCCATACGATGTTTCGGCGCACTTTTTATGGATTGGTGAAAGAACTCGTCAATTAGATGGTGCACATATTGATTTTGCATCCAAGGTTCGTAATCCAATCGGTGTAAAACTTGGCCCTAAGTCCACAGTTGATGATGCTCTGCGGTTAATTGATCGCTTAGATCCAAATCGCGAACCAGGCCGCTTAACATTTATTACTCGTATGGGCGCTGGAAAAATTCGCGAAGCTCTTCCCGCACTTGTTGATGGTGTTACAAAGTCTGGAGCGCAAGTTCTCTGGGTTTGCGACCCAATGCACGGCAATACTTTTGAGGCGGCCACCGGCTATAAGACTCGTCGCTTTGATGATGTTATGAATGAGGTAAAGGGATTCTTCGAAGTCCACAAAGGTTTGGGCACTCATCCAGGCGGAATTCACATTGAATTAACTGGCGACGATGTTACCGAATGTTTAGGTGGAGGAGAACAGATCTCGGAAAGTGATTTGGCCAGCCGCTATGAAAGCGCCTGCGACCCACGCCTTAACCACTCGCAATCTTTAGAACTCGCATTTTTAGTTGCCGAAATGCTGCGTGATCGCTAATTTAGCGCACGTGCCACTGCAGATATCTCAATTCAAATCTCCAATTGGAGTTTTAAATTTAATCGCCGATGAACAAATTCTGCTGGGTTTAAATATTTCGAGTATCAAAGCGCTTAAAGATGGCGTAGATGAATTCGATTACGCCAAAGGTTTTAAAGAAGTTTCTAAGATTGCGGTGATCTCAGATTTACTAAGTGATTACTTTGCTGGCGATATTGATGCGATAAATGGGATTGTGGTTCGTCAGCCAGGTGCGCAATTTTCACAAGCAGCCTGGAAGGCGATGCGCAAAGTGAAAGCTGGTAAAACGCTTTCTTATGCCGATCTCGCAGATCGTTCCGGTTCAACAGCTGCGGTGCGTGCTGCAGGATCTGCCTGTGCAAAGAATGCCATCGCACTTGTTGTTCCGTGTCATCGCATCGTCAAAACTGGGGGAGCGCTCGGAAACTACGCCTATGGTCTAAGTAAGAAAGAGTGGTTACTACGCCACGAGGGCGCACTTTAATATTTCTATCGCCGCTTTACATTGCTCATCATCGAAATCTAAGTGAGTAACTAGGCGTGCGTATTTTGGTCCAAGTGCGCTGATCCAAAGTCCGGCTTCTTTACAGCGCGCAGCAAATTCGGCTGCAGTAAATAGCGCATTTGCCAGATCTAACCCAACAATATTGGTTTCAACTAGTGCAGGATCAAGGAATGATTTATCTACACTGGCGATCGCAACTGCTAACTCTTTTGCACGGCGATGGTCTTCTGATAAACGAGCAATATTATTATCGAGTGCGTAATGCGCAGCCCCTGCCAATAATCCAACTTGGCGCATGCCCGCCCCGTAACGCTTACGCCAGATGCGTGCTTTCGTTACTAGCTCTTTATCACCGAGCATTATTGAACCAATTGGAGCGCCTAGCCCTTTAGATAGGCAGACGCTAATAGTGTCAAAATATTTTCCGTACTCATCTAAGGCCACTCCACTTGCCACATGCGCATTCCAAATTCGCGCCCCATCTAAATGCAGTGCCAGACCTAATTCATCTGCGCCTTTACGAAGCACTTTAATCTCTTCCAAAGGTTGCACGGTTCCGCCGCCGAAATTATGGGTATTTTCAACAGCGATAGCTGTAGTAGAAACCAGATATGGACCAGAATTTGGACGGGCTAGATCGAGTGCATCCTTGGCGATAAGCAGCCCGTTTTTCGCCGGCCAAGTACGAGTTGTAATACCGCTAAATACCGCAGCTGCTCCAAGTTCAGCTCGCACTATATGGGAATTAGATTCGGCTAGCAGCTCTTCACCAGGTGCCACCAGCATCCGGATCGCCAACTGATTTGCGAGTGAACCCGTTGGTGTAAAGACTCCAGATTCCTTGCCAAACATTGTGGCAACGCGTTCTTCAAGTGAATTTACAGTTGGATCATCGCCATAGACATCATCGCCGACTGGCGCTTGCGCCATCGCCTCACGCATCGCTTGCGAAGGGCGAGTTACGGTGTCAGATCGTAAGTCGATTGGCGTCTTCATTGGATCAGCCTCTCACGCTTCTTTCATGACTATCAAATACATGGCGAGCACGACCAGAGCGCCACCAATTGCGACTTGTAGCGTCAGAGATTCTCCACCAAATAAGAGGGCAAAGAGCGCGGCAAAGACGACTTCCATTGTCATAATAACGGCGACTTTGGTAGAGCTCATATGTGCCTGTGACCAAGTTTGAACTATGAAGGCGACTGCAGTGCAGATAACCGCAGTAAACACCACAACGCCCCAAACACCGGCATCAGTAGGTTTTTCATAACCTTGACCAATTGAAATAAATCCGGTTAAGAGCGCGCAAATTGTTAACTGCACAATGGTGAGAGCATAAGCATCTAGCCCAAAACTCCATTTACTTAAGGAAACTATATGTGCGGCGAAAGCAATTGCACTAACAAAAACTAGCGCTTCACCGAGTCCGACTGACCAACCGCGTAGAGAGAGAAGAGCTAAGCCAACAGTCGCCAGCACAACGCAGAACCAGGTAAATGCTCTAATTCTCTCTTTAAGGAAGAGTGCGGCGATTAGGGGAGTGAGCACAACGTAAAGGCCAGTAACGAAGCCGGTTATCGCAGCTCCGGTACGAGCCAGACCTAAAGTTTGGAATATATAACCTGTGCCGAGAAATAGACCAGCGAGGGAGCCTTTGAGGAGCAACTCTTTATTTATCTTTCGCAGAACACTTGGACGGATCAAAATCATTACAACTACAGCCACAACAAATCGAGTAGCTAAAAAACTATTTACTGATTGTCGCTCGATCGCCGGTTTCATCAATACAAATGCGCCGCCCCATGAGGCAGAGACAGCAAGTAAGGCCCAAGGAGCGAGCTTTAATTGCAGTTGATGGCGAGCGTTCATCCACGTAAACCTTTTAGTAACGCAACCTCTTTACCGTGCTCTGGCTCCATACCCGGCGTCTCCAAAATAAGTGGCGCGTTCTTGACCGCAGGGTGCTTGAGTAACTCTTTAAATGGATCAACTCCGATAAAGCCATCACCAATATTTTGGTGGCGATCTTTAAGTGCGCCACAAACATCCATTGAATCATTGGCGTGGATCAATTGAATGCGCTCGGCTCCGGCAACTTCTACCAAGAGATCTAGCGTCTCTTTCATGCCACCCTTTTTAGCGATGTCATGTCCTGCCGCAAAGACGTGGCAGGTATCTAAGCAGATCCCAACTTTTGGGTGATACTCCAAAGCCTTTAGGTAATTCTCTAAATCTTCTAACCGCTTTACCAGTGACTGTCCTTGTCCAGCAGTTGGTTCTAGCAGCAGCATCGGGGAATCATCGGTGAGCGCGTTAAGTATTGGCATCATCCCTTTATGTATCTGCTTCCAAGCCTTATCAATAAAATCTTCATTAACTGCAGAACCGGTGTGAACCACAACTCCAAGAGCCCCGATTTCTTTGCCGCGCTTAAGTGAAAATTCAGTTGAGGCGAGTGAATTTAAGTAGGTGCCTTCGGTTGGAGAACCTAAATTAATTAAAAAGGGTGCATGGACATAAGTTTCGATATCTAACGCGGCAGCTTTCTCGCGAAAGAGCGCATCTGCTTCGTGATTTGTCTCGGGCATCGCCCAACCACGTGGGTTGGAGGTAAATACCTGCATCGCTTCAGCGCCGATAGTTTCGGCATAGGCGATAGCGCGCTTGGCCATACCTCCAGAAGTTGGCGTATGTGCGCCGATACGCGGTGAGGTTTTAGGCATTTGCTTACCCTACAGTGATAGTTACCGTACTGCCTCGTTTGACCTTAGTGCCTTCTTTAGGCGAGATGTTTATTACCTGCTTCACCTTCTTAGCGCCAATTTTTTTGACCACAACTTTAAGTTCGAGATCGTTAAGTGCTGCGCGTGCCTTTGCTTCGGTTAAAGAGGAGACATTAGGGATAGCGACGTATTGCGACCCCTTGGAAATAGTCAAAGTAATCTTTGCGCCTTTTTCTAGCGGTGCACCGCCCGAAGGAAGTTGAGAAATAACCTCTCCGGGATCTTTTTCGCTGTATTGAGAAACTGTATCTACATCAAATCCGGCTTCGGTTAACTCGTTAAGGGCTTGATCAGCGGATTTACCGACATAGGAAGCAACATCAAAAGTCTCTACCCCTTTGCTAACTAGCAAATCGATAGTCGCATCGCGCTTTACCTTCTCGCCAGCAGCAGGAGAAGTCGAAATCACAAAACCTTTGGGGGTCTTCTCATTAAATACTTCCTTTAACTCGCCAACTTTTACGGGGTATTTCGCTAGTGAATTAACGGCTGCTTCAGGAGTTAAGCCAACTAAGGATGGAATTTCATAACGTTCTGGACCTTTTGAGATAACTACCTTTACTGCGCCACCGGGATCGAGTTTGCCTCCACCTGAAGGATCTGATTCGATAATTTTTCCTGTTGAAATATCTTCGTCAAATCTCTTTTCGGAGATTACTAGTGTTAGTCCAAGTGGGCCGAGTGATTTATTCGCTTCCTTTTCAGTAGCGCCAACAATGGATGGCACCACAACTTTAGAACCTGGGCCAACCAGGGCATACCAACCAACAACTCCGAGCATGACTGCTAACCCAGCTGCTATATAGCGATTACGGCGAACGCGCTTACTGATCTTCTTCTTTTTACGCAGTTGAGCGGTCGTCTCTTTACTTTGCGGCTTCTTATTTTCTCCAGTATTTTCTATCTTCTTTAGCGCCACAGTTTTTTCCTTTTCGATTCGCGCCCGTTCCCGGCGAGATGGTTTCTGCGATGCCGGGCGCATCGGAGCAATAGGTATATCTAACTCGAGACTTAGTTGTTTCTGTGTTGGATCAAGCGCTTGAGAAATTGCGGTTAGGGCTTGATGGAATTCAGCGCCATTGCTAGGGCGGGCATCGGGATCTGAATTAGTTGCGCGATAAATTAGTTGGTCTAATTCTGGCGGAATCCCGCTGCGCTTGGTGCTCATTAGCGGAATGCGTTCATTGACATGCATATATGCAATTTGAATTGGTTCTGCACCGGCATAAGGTTTTTCACCTGTAAATATTTCAAAGGCGGTAATTCCTGCTGAATACACATCGCTACGGGAATCAGCGATACCGCGTTGTACTTGTTCGGGGGAGAGGTATGAAACGCTCCCTAAGACAATGCTCGATTCGGCAGTCATAGTCGTTCCAAGAAGTGGACCTTTAGCCAATCCGAAGTCGGCTATCTTAATTCTGCCTTCCTTAGAGATAAGGATATTGTCTGGCTTAATGTCGCGATGGACGATTCCTACCTTATGCGCTGCTGCTAAAGCGCTTAACACAGGTAGTAAGAATTTAATCCCCGCGGAAACTGTCAACGCACCTTGTTCATTTAAATATTCGCGCAGCGTGTGGCCCTCAACTAACTCCATTACTAAAAAGACTGCTGGACTACCGTGCTGATTCCATCCCTGATCCTGAACGGAGACAATATTTGGATGCGATAAGGCAGCAGATGCTTTAGCTTCGCGGATAAAGCGCTCTACAAATTGCTCATCTTGCGCTAAGTGCGGATGCATAATCTTTACAGCAACTTTGCGATCAAGGCGAGTATCTAGCGCCTCATAAATTGTGGCCATACCACCGGCTGCCATCTGGCGGATGAGTTGATAGCGCCCATCAATTAGCTCGCCAGTAAGGTCAGACATATCTACAATTTTATGTAGTTAGTATGAAATCTGCCTTTTCACGCGTTGAGTGTTGAGAGAAATATTTCTGCTGTGTGCCAAGCCACCTTTTCATTTCATCTGCGACTTGCGCTCCGTCGCGATCAATGACTCGTTTCACGCCAATTTCTGGGTCGATATCTATCCAGATCAAAGCCGCTAAATCATCTTGCAGCTCTTTATCACCGCTTCCAACGCCCTCCAGAATCAGCAAATCTGCTGGTGCTAGTTGCTCACTCTCTTCGAAAGAAGAGGTAGTCCAGTTATATTTCTTGATTTTGGCTGGTCTATTTCCTTTATGTTGATCAGTTAAATAAAGCAATACCTTCGTCAAATCCTCACCGAGCGCGTTATCCCAACCATCGTATAAATCATCCATATGGAAAACATTCACAGACATCTGCACCGATAGCGCTAAATAAATTTCGTGCGCCAAAGTAGTTTTACCAGCGCCAGCCGGCCCATCAATTGCAATGATGGGCGAATTCCGTTCCTTACATAGATCGGATAGCGCTGCGATGAGATCCATACCATTTACCCCATCCCAGTGCCGCCAGAATTGTGAAAACTAAATAAAGTAGTGATGTGAATAAGAGATCCTGTGTGGCATAGAGGGCAACATATCCCGCATCAACTACTAACCAGAGTATCCAAGTTTCATACTTTTGATAGACCATAAAAAATTGGGCGGCAAGGGAACCAAAGAATAAAACTGCATCAGCATACGTTGATGCCGCGCCCCAACTTTTTAGAATTGGAGCAAGCGCCAGGGTTGCCAAAATTATGGCAACCAGGGTGGTTGCGCGGTATTTATTTTTTAGCGGTCCCGGTTTAGCCCCAGTTGGTTCCCAGCCAAACCAACCAAAAAGTGCGGCGATGATAAAGACAATTTGCAATGCGGCGCTGGCAAAGAGTTCCCATTGTAAAAATAGGATCCCGTAAAGGATGGAGCTAATTGCCCACCAGGGCCAAGTTATACGTCTGCCGGTGATGCCGAGTGCTACGCCGATTAAAGATGCGATTAAGGCAACGAATTCTAAATAGGAAAGTTCATAACCCCAGATTATTATCAAAGTATAAGATAGAAAATTAAATATAGATGGCACAAATAATTCCTTTCCGCATCCGCATTATCGGATGGGTCAAGCGGTCGATCTGAATCTCAGATCCTCTCAGCCGTATTAGCGGCTCCCGCATTAAATACTTTAGCCGATGCGAGCGATAACTGCGTCGATATAGGCGCGTGCAGCCACTCGTGCGCGGCGGGAGGTAGAAGTTTTCGCGCGTTTATCAAAGATGTCATAGCCAATCTTTTCAACCTCATCAACAATTCCACAGTAGAGCTCACTTGCTGCGCGGATACACGGCCGGCTGGTCTTATCCAATAGCGCGATGCCTGGCTCTGCCGCCTTTTGTAATTGCCTGACTCGGGATATCTGAAACTTTAAAGCGCTAATTATTTCGGGGGTCAACTTGCGGGCAAATAGCATCTCAGGAGTTACGCCATGTTCTGCCAATTCATCAAGTGGTAGATAAATACGGCCACGGTCTAGATCTTCGGCAACATCGCGGATGAAGTTAGCTAATTGAAAAGCGACACCTAGATCTTTAGCGGCAGCTAACGAATTAACGGTATCGCCTCCCAAAATTGGCACCATTTCCAAGCCAATTACCGCTGCCGAGCCATATACGTATTTATATAGATCTTCGTAAGTTTTATATTGCGTGATGGTCAGATCCATCTCCATTGAGTGTAGAAAATCTATAAAGTGTTGATGCGGAATTGCAAAGCGTTGCACTGTATCAATTAGCGCCTTACCAACTGCATCACTGGTAGTCCCAGATTTAAGTCCTGCTAAAACTTCTGAACTCCACTTGCTTAGCACCTCTGCTTTCTCAGCAGGCGTCAACGTTGAAGATAGGTCATCAACAATTTCATCGGCATATCGCGCAAAACCATACAAGGCGTGAACAAATGGACGCTTAGCAGCAGGAAGCAGCAAGGTTGCCAGATAATAGGTCTTACCGTGGAGAGAATTTAAACGCTTGCACTCTTCATAAGATGCGCGCAGTTGCGGATCATAAATTCCGGCAGCGTTTAATTCATTCACTTACTTAACCGGACCCACGATTCGCTCCGCCGCCAGACGACCAGAGATCAAAACCATTGGAACGCCAACGCCAGGTTGTGTACCGGAACCGGCAAAGACCACATTCTCAAAACCTGCTGCAATATTCTTTGGGCGGAAAGGGCCTGTCTGAAAGAAGGTATGTGCACTTGCAAAAGGTGCGCCACGTTCCATGCCTTGGTCCTGCCAATCAAGAGGTGTGGTCATTACTTCAGTTTCGATAGCGTCACCAAAGCCCGTGTATCCGCGATCTTCGAGCGTCTTAATCATGTGATCGCGATATGGACGAGCTTGCGTCTTCCAATCAATATCGGCGGATAAATTTGGCGTTGGGAAGAGAACGTAATAATTCTCTTTGCCCGCCGGCGCAAGTGATGGATCATCTTTGGTCGGAATTGTTACTAGGACAGAAGGATCGGTCATCAAGGTCTTCTTCTTGATTAATTCATCGAATACGCCATCCCAAGATTCTCCGAAGTGGATGTTGTGGTGGGCAACGTGATCGTATTTCTTGGAAGAGCCGACCAAGAGAGTGGCGCAAGATGGTGAGTACTTAAGGCGTTTCACCGAAAGTGGCGTCTTACCTAATAGTTCGCGCCAAACAACCGGCAGATCTGGATTCATTACAACAACATCGCATTCAATGCGTTCGCCAGTATCGGTGATTACCGCCTTAGCCCGCCCATTTGCAATATCCAATTTGGTCACCGTTGTGTTGTATTTAAAAGTCACGCCATGCTTTTGCGCTGCCGCAGCAAGTGCGCGCGGTACTGCATGCATTCCACCCTTCGGAAAGAAAACTCCGTTAACTGAATCCATATAGGCGATTACCGCATAAATTGCCAAGGCTTGCTGTGGGCTAACGCCGGCATACATCGCCTGAAATGAGTAAACCTTTTGTAGGCGAGGGTCTTTTAAGAATTGATTTACTTTAGGGGAGAGTCTTCTAAATCCGCCAAGTGCAATCAAACGTGCCAAGTTAGGGGTGAGCAAGTTAAATGGTGAATCAATATTACGATCGATGAAATCGTTCATCTCGTACTTATATAACTTAGTTACAAATTCGACGTATCTGCGATAACCCAGCGCTTCTTCAGCACTCACCGTGCGACGGATCTCTTCTTCCATCTCGGCGGTATTGGCGTGCACATCAATTTGTGAACCATCGTGATAAAAAGCGCGATAGAGCGGTTTAAGCGGTGAAAGCTCTAGCCAATCTTTCATATCTTCACCGACGCAGCTAAATGCATCTTGAATAAGGGAAGGCATGGTCAGAACAGAAGGTCCAGTATCAAATGAGAAGCCATCTTTTTCTAGCAAACCGTTGCGACCACCCGGAACGCTCTCGCGCTCAATAACTGTAACTTTGCGTCCTGCACCCGCTAAACGAAGTGCGGCACTTAAACCAGCAAGACCTGCACCGACTACGACAACGTGATCGGTGGGACCTTTTACTCGGGCAGACACTTAATGGCTCCTACGTATTGCGCTAGTTGCAAGTTCAACAAGTAACTCGCGGGCTGAGGGTGCAATTTCATCAGAGTTTGCGGCAGTTAGCGCGTTGGAAAGTAGGCCATCGATGAGATCTTCGACATCTTTAACAGCACCCGTTGCGGTAATTAAGGCGCGAACCTCATCAATTTGATCAGAAGTTAGATCCTCACGACCTAGGGCTGCGGAGATCGTGGCTTTGGTGGCCGGATCTGCGCGTTCAAAGGTCATCGCCATCAGCACAGTTCGCTTGCCTTCGCGAAGATCATCACCGGCTGGCTTACCAGTGACTGATGGATCACCGAAAATTCCGAGCATGTCATCGCGCAATTGGAAGGCTTCACCGAGCGGTAGCCCATACGCACTCAAAATATTTATAAGATCTTTGCTCTTTGCCGTATCCGCAATTGCCAGCGCTACACCTAAATGCAGTGGGCGTTCGATTGTGTACTTTCCAGATTTATATCTGGCGATGCGCAGTGAACGATCCACACTTGGGGATTTCTCACCAGCTTCACGCACATCTAAATATTGACCAGCCATTAACTCAATGCGCATCTCATCGTGTACCGAAAGCGCAGAGAGCAGCGCATCGCTGGCAACGCCAGATGTGTGGAGTAAATGATCTGACCAAACAAGTGCCAGATCACCGAGTAATACCGCCGCAGATTCACCGAATTGATCGGCTAGGCCAGCCATCGCCTCAGATTGATGTAAATTTTCAAAGTGGCGATGAATTGCTGGTTTACCACGTCGAGTGTCGGAACGATCCATCAGATCATCGTGAATTAGCGCGCATGCTTGCAACAATTCAAGGCTAGTGAAGGCGCGAATATCTGCCGATGTTGGTTTGGCACCTGTTGCACAGAAACCGGCATAGGCAAAAAGTGGCCGCAGACGTTTACCGCCTTCAAGAAGAAATGACTCAAGGGCATCGCAGACCGGGATTAATTCAGAACCGATCGCACCAAGGTATTCGCGTTGCAACGCTAAATATGTGGTGAGTTCGCCTTGAACCTGCTCACGTATCTCAAGGAGCGTGCCACGCGCATCGTTAACCACGGCGCAACGGTACCCTGACCGCATGGAGATGCGCATGAAACGAGTTGGGGAAGCGGTCACATACTCCTTTGAATTCTTCCCACCTAAGGATCAAGAGGGTGAAACCCGCCTCTGGAGCGCAATTACCGCCCTTGAGCCGATCGCCCCTGACTTCATATCAGTTACCTACGGCGCTGGCGGATCAACGCGTGATCGCACAATTCGCGTAACTTCGGAAATTACCGAACATACAAAATTGCCAGTTGTCGCGCATCTAACTTGCGTCGGATCAACGCGCGATGAATTACTCGAGATTTTAACTCGCTACAAAGCTGCAGGCATTAATAACATTTTGGCACTTCGCGGTGATCCCGCAGGTGGTCCGCGCGCACCTTGGTCGCCAACTGCAGGTGGTCTAAATCATGCAGAGGAATTAGTTTCCCTTGCGGCAGATTTTGGCGGCTTCACAATTGGCGTTGCGGCTTTTCCGGATGGCCACCCGGCATCAAATGGAGATTCTGCTGGCGATATTGAAACGCTAATCCGCAAGGAAGCAGCTGGAGCAACTTTTGCCACGACTCAATTCTTCTTTGAAGTAGATAAATGGGAAGCGCTGGTTGATAAATTATCGGCGCGTGGATCGCAACTTCCGATTATTGCCGGAATATTGCCAGTTACAAATGTAAATCAATTAAATCGAATGGCTGAATTAAGCGGAACCCCGATTCCTAGCGAAATTTCTGCCGCCTTCGAAAAGATAAAAGATAACTCAGATGATGTGCGCAAGTTAGGCGTAGATTTGGCAACTAAACTGTGTGAAGAGTTGCTTGCCGCTGGAGTACCTGGCTTACATTTCTACACGATGAATACATCTACCGCGACGCGCGAAATATTTGCGCAGATCAAAGATAAGAAAAGGCCGTGAACAGAGAAGAATTTAACTCCACCTGGAGTGCACTGCACGGGGGAGCCGAAATCAAAGGAATAGTAAAGGCCTGGTTGGCAATTTCGTTTTCATCAGCCGGGTTTCTCTCTAAGTTACATGTCACCCCAAATGTTCTGACTCTGCTGGGAGTTCTCTTCGCAGTTGCAATGGCTGCAAATCCACTCTCTGCTTGGGTTATTCCACTGCTAGTTCTCTCACTTTACGCCGATGGTATTGATGGCAGCGTCGCTATTTACCAAAAGCGACAAAGTTCATTCGGTGCAATTTTGGATGCAAGCGCCGACCGCATCAGCGAAGCGCTCTGGTTTTACGTTGCCTATCGAATCGGAGCCCCAGCCTGGTTAGTACTTGGCATATATGTAATTGCCTCAACTCAAGAGTATGCGCGGGCCAGATTAGGTGGGCTAGGAATCAGCGATGTTGGTGTGGTTACTCCTGCAGAGCGTCCGGTGAGAGCCAGTTTTATCTTTATCGCACTTGTTTCTTTCGCTCTCGGTATAAATCTAGTTCTTTTAACTATCTCAATTCTCGCAATACTGCAGATAATTAGTTTTGGCTTAGTGGCTCGCTTTGCCCACAATAGCTTGCGCAACAATCTCGGCGCTTAAACCAACTAACGGCAGCCCGCCACCCGGATGCGCTGATCCTCCTACGCAATATAAACCTTGTAAAGGTGAACGATTCTTAGCGCGCATGAAGGCAGAACGTGCACCGTTGCTGGAGGTTCCATAGATTGCACCACCAGGGGCGGCAACAGTCCGCTCTAAATCGGCAGGTGTGCGGATCTCCAATACTTCTAGGCGATCACGAATTGAGATCCCGCGAGATTCAAGTGAATCAATAATTTGCATCGCATAATGGTGGTTAAAATCTGCATCGTTCCAGTTAAAGCCATCTTTTAAATCGTGGCGTGGGGCATTTACCAATACAAACCACGCCTCATGGCCGGAGTGCTTGACCATTGATTCATCCTGCGGAGCGCAAAGATAAATTGTTGGATCTTGCACTGGTTGCTTGCGATCGAAGATATCTCCAAACTCAGCGTCATAATCATCTGGAAAGAAGATGTTGTGATGGGAGAGCCCAGTTGGATTTTTACTGGGGCGCAGGCCCAGCAGCAATGAGAAGCCAGCAAGTGAGGGATCTGCTTTGGCTAACTTTGCGCGTTCTCTGCGTAACTTCTTAACTTTGCCAGTTATCAATTTGCTGTAGACCGCAGTTGCATCGGCATTTGCTACGACGATCGAATAATCCAGTACGCGACCATCAGCCAGGGAGATTCCAGTCGTGGTTTTGCCATCATGATTTATCTGAGTGACTGAAGTGTTAAATTCAAATTTTACGCCGCGGTCTAAAGACCGTTGATAAACCGCATCGGCTAGCTTCCCAACGCCACCTTTAATATGCCAAGCGCCAAATGCTTCTTCCACAAATGCAATTGATGCAAGCACCGCGGGAGCAACACGTGGGTCAGATCCGCTATAGGTTGCATAACGATCAAGAATTTTGCGCAACCTTTGATCCCTTACCTTTAGATCGCGTAATGTTTTCCAGGGAGCAATTATTCGCAGGTCGCGCAGTAAAGTAGGACGCTTTAAAAGCGAGAGCACTGAGCGCAGCTCTGATTCAATAAATGGCTCGCGCGAGACATCCCACATCGCTTCGGCTCGGTGCATTATCTGATCCCATTCTTGGGCTGCCAAATTTCCGAAAGATTTATCGATTGCCGCCAGCGTTTCCTTGCGCGACAAATTAGCGAAACGCACATCACTGCCGTCGGCGAAACGATAATCAAAAGATGGGCTAACTGGTTGCAATTCAACTACCCGACCCATTACATCACCGGTACGTTGAAAAAAATCACGATAGACAGCGGGTAGCGTTAATAGTGAAGGCCCTGTATCAAAAGCGTAATTACCGATCCATTCGGTCCGACATTTTCCGCCGTGGCGATCCGATGATTCAAAGACCGTTACTTCATAACCCGCTTTAGCTAATCGCGCTGCAGTGCACATTCCACCCATTCCGGCGCCAATTACTGCAACGAGTTCTTTGGTAGCGCTCATAAGGTGCGCCCCTTCCACTGAACTTTGCCGCGCATACGCCAACTATAGATAATTAAGTAGATCAAGATGGCTGATGAAATTGGATGCAGAAGTGAATCCAGTAATCGCCCGCCAGAGCGCTGTGCGCTTAGTAAGCGGGTTAAAACAATCAATTGGTAAGTAAAGAGCCCGATTGGATTGCCGCTAAACCAGATTAGAACCGGCGCAATTCCAGTTAGAAAAATGAATGCGATGGCAAGTAAGGCACCTAACGGATTTGAAAAAGCGCTCCATAGCGATTTACCGTATCCAGATTTGATCTCAGCAAAGTTTTTATACATACGCGTCTGGGCAAGAGTGGAACCATCGGCGACTCCACCATGCGCCCCAGATGAGATTAAAGCCCGCGCCAACTTCATATCGTCGAGAACTTCTGTAGAAATTAGTTGGAAGCCAGTGACTTGATCGAGCGCACTCTTTTTGACTACAAAGAATTGACCATTGGCAACAGCTAGGGAAGTCCGGCTAGATCTTTCGGCAACGCGTAAGGGGACTGTCGTCATCCAGGACCATTGCAACAGGGGTTGCACCAAACGCTCGGCGAAAGTAATTGCAATTTGCTTTGGATACGCCGAGATGAAATCGCGCGCGCCTAACATGGCAACAGTCTGGGCAATCGCTGTCGGAAGAAGGCGCACATCAGCATCTAAGGTCACGATGATTTCACCGCGCGCTGCTAAGAAACCCTGTTGTAGCGCCCAAGGTTTGCCTAACCAATTATTTGGCAAGGTCGAAGCGTTAACTATAGTTATTGGCGCACCAGCAGATTTAGCATCACTGAGTAATTTGCCGGTGCCATCTTCTGATGAGTCATCGATAAAGATAATCTCTAATTTCTCAATATGGCTCTGCCTCGTGAGGCAAGCGATTAGCTCGGTGACATTCTCCGCTTCATTACGCACTGGAATCAAGACTGTTACAGGCGTATTTATTTGAGGGGTCGACTTAGGCCGACGAATTGTAAAAAAATTGACTGCAGTGATCAAAAGTAGCAGAGCGGATAATATTAAGAGCGCAGTAGACATCTAATTATTAAGGACGGCCGAGCCAGCGCGAAAATATATAAGGCAACAGAACTAAGCCAAAAGTTAATCCGAAGAGAAGAGCAACCCCTGGACGCGCAAAGAAGAATAAGTTGGAGATAACTCCAGCAAACCAAGTCCAAATTAGAAAGATATCTATCGCGGCAAGACTGGCACTTACCTTACGTCGATCGTGTGGCAGGAATATATGCAGTACGGCGATTAGCGCCATCCCAGATAACAACCAACCAAAAGCATTTGATAGCGGAACATCTGGGGTGAAAGGAACATGAGCGCCGGTAACTTCCCAAGTCCAGCGCCCAGCAGAAACCATTTGTGGATCTAGGAAGAAGTCATAAGCCATTAAGCCAAAACCGCCGTATAAAAATACCCAACTGCCTGCAACACGACGAGCTGCGCAAAGTACGGGATGGGCGATCATCGCCCATGCAAATGGAACAACCATCGGAACATCGAAGATTTGTGGACCGAGTGATGGATCATAGGAATAAATCCCAAATGGCCAGCCAGTTTTAACGCCAAGTAATTCAATGAAATATCCAAAGGAGAGAGTTATCCCGAGATAAGTGAATGCATATCGTGGCCCGTAAGCAAGTAACGCATGCAGCGCCATCGCACCTGCGCCCCAATAAACGGTAGCAATTGTTACGACGCGCAGCACTTCGCCATTTAGCAAGGGGTAGCTAACCTGCAACAGGATAGCGATACCTAAAGTTAGATTTAGTAAAAACTGCGCTCGGGATGAGATTCCGCGACGGCTATTACGACGTGGTGAGTAATGGCGAATCGACATGGGCTAAGTCTGCCCTACTTACTCATTACTTAGTAATTTTAAGTATTTTCAGCCGCGAATATCGCGTACCGCAAAGCGGGCGAAGAGTTCCTCGGCATACCATTGATGGCGCTCTGTTGCGGCAATCGCTACTTGATGCGCTGCTCCCTTGTATGCAAAGTTGCGCAGGTCAGCACCTGTTTTCCAGTGGGAGAAAGTTCCTTGTAATCCGATCGGGGCTTCACCGATCCCGATCGTGGTTATTAATCCGGCAGAAGAATGCAGGCTGGCAGTCACAGGCGGGACAGCACGCCAAAATCGGAAATTTTGAAACCATTTAATCCGAGCGCGAGTAATGGCAACTATTTCCCCATCACTTTTTTCAGATGAGTACGCGAAGGGATTTACCTTTGCCCACAGCCCGTGAGATGAGATTGGATCTAATAAATATCTAACTTCTGAAAGCGAGTGAGCGCGCCATCTCTTAATCAACCTTGAATTATCGAGCGCTTGTAAATTGGCGCTATCAATCACTATCAGCGCACCCCACTGATTGGCATCGGCATCACGCGGAGTAAATGTTTCACCTTTGCCAGTACCAAGCATCTTGGCAAAAGTGACGCCTTTAACCCTGCGAAGTGCACCTCGGTCTAGCGCCATTCGCACAAGTGCGAAAGCGATATTGCGAGATTTGATTTTCCAAAAATAAATAACTGTTACTGCTGGCGCGCTCATCGCCTAATTCCAGCGTTCTCCAAAATATGGCCAGCAACCGTCTCTACGTTATCCCACATCGGCGCGTGTCCGCACTCTGCAAGTGTGATCCATTGCGAATGTTTCGGCGCCATTGCTCGTTCCTGGCAAGTGGTTTCTGGCAAGGTGCTATCGGAATCACCAAAGATAATTTTCACGGGAATATTTGAATCAATTTTGGAATCAAAGCGCTTACTTAACATTCCATCCCATGCTGGAAGGTATCCGGCAGATTTGCTCATCGCGACGGTGGCATCAAGGCAGAGCTCATATGAAAATTCGTGCCAACGAGGACTAACATCTGCGAATCCAATTTTGCGCGCCCACTCATACTTTAAGAAAATTGTAGATAGCGAAGAAGAATTTTTTGCCAGCGAGCGCATCGTTGCGGTTCCGGGAGCTCGCTGCACATAAGATGCCAGCCAGAACCCCGCAGGAGCCAGTGCGGTTACGCTACCTATTTTCTCTGGAAAAAGCGCTGCCATCTCCAACGCGATCCATCCACCCCAAGAGTTACCAACTAGATCAAATTCAATTGATCCAAATTCATTCTCAATCTCTTTAACAACTTGCTCAGCTATAGAAATCGGATCCATTGCCTGGCCCTGGGTAAATCCTGATTCTCCGTGACCTGGTAAATCTAAGGTAATGACGTTAAATCGATCTAAGAGATATGGCGTTAGCGGCTTCCAAGCAGTTGCCGCTGATCCCATGCCATGAATTAGCGCGATATGGGGAGCCGCGTCCATCTTGGAAGGCTGCAGCGTTAACGTAATGTTCATATTAAATTGAAATATTACTCTGTGCCGCGCGCTTTTTCACGGTCAAAGATAGGCAATGATGGGGCAATGAAGATTCGTAAGGTAGGCGCAGAATTCTTAGGCAGTGCCGTTCTGGTGATGACCGTAATCGGCTCAGGAAAAATGGCCCAGAACCTTTCCACCGACACCGCAGTGCAGCTATTAATCAACTCAATTGCCACGGCAGCGATTTTATATCTGCTAATTACCTTACTCGCCGATATCAGCGGTGCACATTTCAACCCACTCGTAACTTTAATAGTTGCCTACAAGCGCGAAATATCGCTCGGCCAGACCTTGCAGTTTATCTTCGCCCAATTTCTTGGTGCACTCACCGGCGCTGGCTTAGCCAATCTCCTCTTTGATCTACCGGTCTTCACCGCCTCAACAAATGTGCGAAGTGGCAACCATTTACTATTAAGCGAGATCATCGCAACTGCAGGTTTAATTTTCACAATATTTATCGCTATTGACCAAAAACGTGAGAAGAAGATTCCAGCGTTGGTTGCCTGCTGGATTGGCGCCGCTATTTTCTTTACTTCTTCAACTTCATTTGCCAACCCGGCGGTTACCTTCGCACGCGGCTGGTCAGATACCTTCGCAGGGATAGCGCCAGAATCAATCGCACCATTTATCGCCGCCCAGTTAATTGGTGCAGTGCTTGGATTGGTACTTAGCCAATCACTTAGCAGCAAAGGTAAGAAGAAGAAATGAGCAAGCCATCAGTTCTTTTCGTTTGCGTACACAACGCCGGGCGTTCTCAAATGGCGGCCGGCTTTATGCGCGAGCTCGGCCAAGGTCGGGTAGAAGTTCTCTCAGCGGGCTCTGCACCTAAAGATTCAATCAACCCGATTGCCGTTGAAGCAATGGCCGAACTCGGTATAGATATTGCAAATAACACGCCAAAGATTTTAACGCCGGAGGCTGTTCAAGCATCTGATGCAGTGATCACAATGGGTTGTGGCGATGCCTGTCCTTACTATCCTGGCAAGCGTTATGAAGATTGGGTACTCGATGATCCGGCAGGTCAGGGAATTGAATCAGTGCGCATAATTCGCGATGATATTAAATTGCGAGTAGAGAAATTACTTTCCGAACTAGTTAGTTAGTTAGTCTCCAACAACCATCGGTGTTGCGCCGGTGCAGGTAATTAGTTCGGTAAATGAAGTTGGATAAACGGCGTGCGGATGGCCAGATGCCGCCCAGATAACTTCATAATCGTTTAACGCTTGATCAATAAGGATTATTTCTGGCTTTGAAATCCACCCCAATGGGCTCACGCCGCCAACTGAGTAACCAGATATCTCTTTTACATAATTCGCATCGGCTCGTCCTAGTTCGGGGATTCCTAAATTCTTGGCAACCAATTCTGTTTCAACGCGATGGCGACCACTGGTGATAATTAAGAGCGGATTGCCGGAAGGTAATTTAAAGATTAGCGAAGATGCAATCTGTCCGACTTCTATGCCTAAACCGTTAGCGGCATCGACTGCGGTGCGGGCTGTATCTGCTAGAACTGTGACTTCTCCCTTTACTCCAAGATCTGTGGCAGCCTGAATAAAACGTTTTACCGCCGCCTTTTCCAATATCCCATCCATAGATGCAGGATACCCTTGGCAAATGTCTGTAGAAGCGAGCGATCTACTTCACCGTGGAAAATTAGCCCGAAATTCTTTATGGATCTCTTTCTTACTGCTTGGAATAGTCTCTATGGGATGGGTGCCACGTATTCCAGAAATTAAAGATGCTATTGGTTTATCAAATGGCGCTTTTGGATTCGTGCTTATCGGCAGCACCTTTGGCTCGATTACTGGTGCTCAGCTAGCCGGACGCTTAATGCATACCTTTGGCTCGCAGAGAACAATTTTTCTGGGTGTATTGATTATGCCGGCAGGCTTGGCAGGGATGGCGCTTTCAACAAATGCGGCAGCGCTATTTTTCACTCTATACACAATGGGTCTGGGTTATGCGCTAATTGATATGTGTTACAACTACCAGGGAACTGTGGTTGAAAAAATTCTGGGACGCAGATATATGTCTTCATTTCATGGGATGTGGAGCGCTGGCGCATTTTTAACTACCGTTATTGGCGGATTGATTACGCGTCAGGTTTCACCACGTGCAAATCTCTTGGCAATCGCCATCATCTCCGTGATTGCATATCTGATTGCTGCAAGATTCTTATTATCTTCGGCAATTGACGGCCATAAAGGCGAAGATGAACACGAGGCAAAAATTCCATTCTTCGGCAAGAGCGTTATGCCACTCTGGTTGCTGGGTGTTGGGCTACTAGCTAGCTTGGTCGGCGAAGGCGCGGCCAGTGACTGGGGTGCAATCTTGTTGCGCGATGAGATGGGATACGAGAAAGGTGTTTACGCATCCGCCTTTGCTTCATTCTCGCTAGCCATGATCGTAAGTCGTTTCTTAGGCGATCGCGCACTTGATCACTTTGGGCCTGCACGCCTTGTAAAGCTGGGCGGATATTTTGGAGGAATAATCTGGGGAGTTGCGATGGCGATTGCGATTCCGCTATCTGCAACACATTCCACGACCGCGCTGGTGATTGTCAATATTGGTTTTATTGCGGCCGGACTTGGTATCGGTCCGATGTTTCCAGCATTTATTTTGGCAGCGACCAAAATTCCAGGTATCGCTCCAGCAGTTGCTATTTCACGCGTCGGCGTTATCGGAATCGCTGGTTTCTTCTTCGGTCCAACTGTGACTGGGATAATTTCTCAGTTTACAAATCTTTCGATTGGCATGATTTATCCGGTTGCGATGCTAATTCTCTCTGGCTATTTATCGCGGGGGATTAAGACACTCACTCCTTAAAGATAAGTTTCAAATATGGTAAAGATAGAAATCGCAAATAGCAGATAGGCAAATGCTCTGCGCAGTACTACTGGTGAAGTCATGTGGGCTAGCTGTGATGCAACCTGGGCAATGACAGTGGCAGATGCTCCCATCAGAATCGGAATATGCCATTGCACATCAGCCCATTGTGAGCGGTGGCCAACAAAAGCGGTTAGTGAGTTAATGACGATAATTAAGAGCGAAGTTCCGGCAGCGACAATTTGTGGAGTACCAAAGTAGAGAACTAGTACTGGAATCGCAAGGAATCCACCACCAATACCAAAGAGTCCAGTTAACGTGCCGATGAATAGCGATAAAACGACCAAGACAGGAAAGGGCATTCGCTTCTGTTCATCTAACTTTGGCGGCCGCAGCATCGAGGTACCTGCCAAGATTAAGACGCCAGCAAATCCAGTTGTAATTACTGCATCCGGTATCTGGTCAACGATTGATGAAAAACCTAAGTTGGTAATTGATCCGATACCCCAGATAACAAATGCATCGCGATACAGAACTTGTTTTTTTAGCGCTCTAGGAATTAACCCGGATAGCGCAGCAAGTAAGACGACGGCTAGCGCTGCGGTAGTTGCGGCTTTAGGATCAAAACCAAAGCCATACATCAAAATCGGAACCGAGAGCATCGCTCCACCGGCGCCAACTAAGCCGAGAACTGCGCCAATTACCCCACCAGAGATAATTGCCAGCAGGGTTTCCATTTCTCAATGCTCTCACCAAAAAGCGAAACGGCCCCCATTTTTGGGAGCCGTTTCGGTGAAGGTTTCTTTACTTGTTAAAGAAAGAGATATTTCCAAGGTGTGGCCCGAAAGCATCTGCTGAAACTGCACCGCTGTAGATAAGTGCGAAGATGATTAGAGAAGCACCAGCCAGAGCTAGATCCTTATTGAAAGCGATCATTTCATTCTGCTTTGCAGTTGCATCAGCTTCAGCCCAAAAGTTATGGAAGATAACCGCAGCAAGTACCAATGTGATTGCTAGCAAGAGAGCGCCGAGGTCTACCCAGAAACCGAGTGCCACATATACACCGCCGAGAATGAAGAAGAGGCCGCTGACCATTACGCCGAGTTTTGCAGCAGGCAACTTCTTGTATTTGGCATAGCCGGTCATCATTTCAAGCTTTGCAAAGTGAGCGATTCCTGATGTGATGAAGATAAGTGCGAAAAGAATTCGGCCGATTACGAGTACTGCGTCCATGGATCTCCTTGTTAGTCTTTTCTATTTTGGTTGGTCTGTGTTCTGACTCGGGCAATTGTAGGGGAGATAGTTGAACTTTCAACTATCTTGAGCGTGGCGTGGTGCGCGCCTTGCCAATGTCAGAGCCTTGGGTTACTTTTCGAACACTTGTTCGAATATCTACAGGAAGGCTTGAGGCACGTAAAAATGTCACTCCCAGAAGTTGCTCCCGCTCACGATGTCATCTCAGATGGAGCGGCTACACCTATTGAATTTACCTTTCGCGGCAAACGCTTTCGCATCCACGCCGTTCTCTCGCGTTGGTGTGAAGCGGGCGGCTGGTGGAACCGAGTAAGCGATGGCATCTATCGCCCTGATGATGGCGCACGTGCTTTATGGACCGTCGAAGCTGCACCTATCGGTGCGTTAAATACTTTTCAACTCGAACGCGATGAGATCACAGGTTCCTGGATCGTAAAACAGGTCTGATCCAGGTCTGATTCAGGTTTGAGTTAAAAAATGAGCTTCATACATTTACGGACATCAAGTGCTTTCTCACTTAAATACGGCACCACCCAACCACGTGATCTTGTAGAACGCGCTGCGCAATTTGAATCACCGGCGCTCGCCCTCACCGATCGCGATGGCTTATCAGGTGCGATCCGTTTTGCTAGCGCTTGTCTGGAATTTGGTATCGCTCCAATTATTGGAATAAACCTGGCTATTGATTTATTAGCTGATCCAAATCTTAAAAGTGTGCCCGCTAAAGATTTACCACGTGTGACTATCTTGGCCCACGGCGATGGGGGATGGCGCGCGCTGGTGCGTTTATTAAGTGGCCTTAATATGAATGCCGCCGATCGCACACCGATTCTGACTTTAGATTTCTTGCAACGCTTTAGCCAATATTCAACCCAATTGCATTTACTGCATGGCCCAGAATCACCAGTTAGCCAAGCGCTAGCGCTACACCGTATTGATATCGCACTTGATATATTTAATAAGACCCGGTCACTCTTTGGCGATCAAGCAATAGATTGCGTATCGCACTTAGTTGCGGGCAACGGCCCATTCTCAACTGGACATGCTGCTCGCTCACTTATCTTCGCCCGCGATCACGATATCGATGCGGTAATCACAAATGCGGTGCGGATGTGCGATGCGGCAGATGGACCAGTTGCCGATATTTTAGATTGCGCCCGCCAATTAGTTCCGTTACATCAACGCCATCTGGAACGGCGCAATGCCGAAGGTTATTTAAAATCGAGTGATCAGATGGCTTCACTCGCTGCTGAAATTGCCCGCGCCGCCGGAGAACGCACTCCACGCGATCTTTTAAACACCACCCGCCAATGGGCCGAGCGCGCACTTCTTTCCCCACAACGCGATCTTGGTTTAGGAGGAATTCACCTACCTGAGGCCCATATAGTCGGGGCAGATTCGGCAAGTGCGATGCGCACCTTGCTGCGCACACGCTGTGAATCCGGAATTAATTGGCGCTACAACGATTCAGCCACAATCAATAAAGCTCGTGCACGGCTAGATGATGAGCTCGCCACCGTTGCAACACTGGGATACGAACCATATTTCTTAACCGTTGCCGATATCACCGGTATGGCGCGGGAGAAAAATATTCGGGTGGCAGCACGTGGCAGTGGTGCCGGTTCACTGATCTGTCATTTGCTTGGTATTTCAGGAGTTGATCCGATGCAACACGGTTTATTGATGGAGCGTTTCTGTTCACCACTGCGCAGGGCGCTTCCTGATATTGATATAGATGTGGAATCTGCGCGCCGCTTAGAAATCTATGACCTGGTCTTTAAAAGATATGGCGATACTGATTGGCGATCGCCACAAGCACTTTCGCGTTGTGCAACTGTTTCCATGGTCGACACCTACCGCGCGCGAAATGCAATCCGCGATGTTGGCGCAGCACTTGGGTTGCCGGCGATGGAGATAGACCTAATCGCTAAATCTCTGCCGCATATCCGCGCCCGTAATATTGAGGCAACCCTTAAATCACTTCCCGAACTTCGCTCACTTAACTTATCTGCGCCCCTTACCGTGATGGCGATTTCGCTGGCACAGCGCCTAGATGGATTGCCACGCCATTTAGCGATGCACCCTTGCGCAGTTGTTTTATCTGATGCTGGGCTATTAGATCGCGCGCCAGTTCAATTTAACGCCAGTGGTTATCCAATGGTGGAATTTGATAAAGATGGCGTAGAAGAAATTGGGTTATTAAAGCTAGATATTTTGGGCGTGCGGATGCAATCGACAATCGCCCATGCAGTGCACGAGATAAAACGCGTTGCTGATATTGATTTAGATATCGATGCTGTGCCACTTGATGACGCCGCAACTTACGAGTTAATCCAATCAACGCGCACCTTAGGTATCTTCCAAGTAGAAAGCCCCGGACAACGTGAACTAGTCGGAAAGTTAGCGCCGAAAACTTTTAGCGATTTAATTATCGATATCTCACTCTTTCGCCCTGGCCCAGTTAAAAGTGACATGATCAGGCCATTTCTTAACGCTCGCCACGGCTGGACCAAGGCGCAGATAATCCACCCTGATCTTTATTCGATCTTGGCGCAGACCGAAGGCGTGGTGGTCTTTCACGAACAAGTTATCTCGATTATCGCGGTGATGACTGGTATCTCACTTGCCGCTGCCGATGAAAAACGGCGCGCTTTAGGCAGCAAGGAAGGCCAACAAGAAGTCTGCGATTGGTTCTTTCCTTCCGCCACAGCGCGCGGTTATGAGTTGATCACGATTACTGAAATCTGGGAGGTCCTTCGCGCCTTTGCATCTTTTGGTTTCTGTAAAGCACATGCGGCAGCTTTCGCACTTCCTACATATCAATCTGCTTACTTAAAAACTCATTACCCTGCAGCATTTATCGCAGGTGTTTTAACTCATGATCCAGGTATGTACCCGAAACGTTTAATGATTGATGAAGCGCGCCAACTTGGAGTTGGTTTAGCGCCACTTGATATTAATTTTTCAGGCAGTCAATACACAGTAGAAAGAGATAAGGGTGGCGGTGAGAGCGTGCGGATCGCGCTTACTTCAGTCTCAGGAATCAGCGATAAAGAAGTCGCTTCGATAATCGCGGGCCGTCCCTATCTTGACCTCGCTGATTTCTATCGCAGATCAGGGGCATCGCATCCAGTTATCGAAACTTTAATTATGACCGGTGCCCTTGACCAAGTGCATTCACTAAAAGATGGCGTGATAAATCACCGTGATTTATTACTCCACTTATCTGATTTAACTCGCTCCCCGGTTGCCAATATTGGCGGGTCCCAGATGGTCTTTGGCTTTGCACCCCCTGATGTTGAAGCAAGTGGTTTGCCTGCGATGGGCGCTGCTGAAAAGGTGCGCAACGAAGTAGAGCGTTTAGGAATGGATATCAGCCACCATATGCTCGAGTTCTATGCGCCATTCCTAAATGCGATCGGCGCTGTTAAATCATCGGATTTACTTTCGCTGCGATCTCAGAGTGAAGTACTTGTGGCAGGAATTAAAGTCGCGATGCAGACCCCACCAGTGCGTTCGGGGCGGCGCGTAATCTTCTTAACTCTCGATGATGGTTATGGATGTACTGATTCCACATTTTTCTCTGATGCCCAAGAGGGATTTGCTTCCACTCTCTACAGTTCATCCATATTGTTAGTCCGTGGCAAAACTCGTAGAACCGGTGATCGCGGCATCTCTATCAACGCCAACGGGGCTTGGGATCTACGTGCAGCTTATGAAAAATGGTCGCGCCAATTAGTACAGCAAGCGATGCAGAGATGACGCAGGCCACGATTCTGCACGTTGATATGGATGCTTTCTACGCATCTGTTGCCGAACTCGATCACCCCGAACTTCGCGGCAAAGCAGTTGTCGTTGGCGCAGGTGCACGTGGCGTTGTCTTATCTGCAAACTATGCCGCTCGCAAATTTGGCATTCGCGCTGCGATGCCTGTGGGTCGTGCTCAGAGAATGGCGCCACAAGCGATCTTTATTGCACCTGATCATCACCGATATTCAGAAATTTCAGAACGTGTCATGCAGATTTTTGCTGCATACACACCGTTAGTTGAACCGATCTCACTTGATGAAGCCTTTCTTGATGTGACCGGTGCCCGTAAATTACTCGGCACCGGCCGCGAGATCGCAACTGCTATTCGTGCCCGTGTTGAGAAAGAGGAAGGCATCACTTGTTCGGTGGGAATTGCACCATCAAAATTCATTGCCAAGTTGGCATCCCAAAATTGCAAACCAAATGGCATGCTTGAGATAACCGCCGATCGCATTCTCACCTTTCTGCATCCACTTCCGGTTGGCGTAATCTGGGGAGTTGGCCCAAAGACCGCTGAGCAACTGGAAAGACTCGGACTTCATACGGTGGCTGATATCGCAAATACTCCGCGCGCTACTTTGATTCGTGCACTCGGTGATGCTTCCGGTGCATCTTTATATGAACTTGCCTGGGGGCGCGATTATCGCGATGTAACACCGGAGGAGCCAGATAAAAGTATTTCCGCAGCCGAAACATTTCCCAATGATCTAGATAACCCAATTGAAATCTTGCAAGAGTTTCTGCGTATGACTGAAAAGTCGACAGCACGATTGCGCGAGAAAGGTTTATTTGCCAAGACGATCTCAATCAAGGTGCGCTTTGCAGATTTCTCAACTATCAATCGCTCGAAAACCTTGCCGCTTCCAATTGACAGCACGCACGAGGTATATGAAGTAGTTAAGTCGCTCTATCTGGCCCTAAAGATCGAGCGCGCGCGGCTGCGTTTAGTCGGAGTCTCACTTGAGAACCTGCAGGAAGATTCACCAGAACAACTAGTCCTAGGGGCGCGCGAAAAGGGTTGGCGAGAAGCTGAAAGTGCGATAGATCAGGCGAAAGCGCGTTTTGGGCGTGGCAGCGTTCGCCCGGGGCGCTTAATAAAGCCAGGGGATCAGGAAGAAGAGCACGGAGATTAAGGTGAGAGTAAGGTGAGATTAAAGAGGGCGGGCAATCAACTAGCCCTTGGCGCAAAGATGTTCTATTGTGGGGATATGGCACTTTCTGATCGCGAACAACGCTTACTTGCCGAGATGGAAGAGGCGTTATCTGCTGATGACCCGCGCCTTGTCTCAACGTTAAGCGGTGCAACTTCACGATTTAGCGCATCTATCGGTATCGCCATCGCTGCCTTGCTCGGTGGCTTCGCCATCCTATTTGCCGGCCTCATCGCTCAGATGACGCTCGTCGGGGTAAGTGGCTTCTTAGTTGCCCTGGTTGGCGTGATCCTGCTGATCAACAGTTTGACTCGGAGTAAATCCAAGCTCGGTCTGGTTGGTGGGTCTCCTAAGCGCGCTCGCCGCTCATTTACCAAGGGCTTTACTAAAGGGATGGAAGATCGTTGGGATCAACGAAATAACGGCTGACGCCACAACCCAATTCTTGCCCTCGCTACCGGCGGGGGCTTTTTTTATGCCGAAAAACTGGTGGGGAGCGCTGGGGCTGTGATGGGAGATAAGTGGTGATAGGTGGTTGAAAAAGGAGGAAAGTGGAGTAAAGTGGGGGATTAAGCGGGATCTCCCGCGCTGGAACCTGGGGAAGGGGGCCAGAAGAGATGTTTCTTGGCACCCACGAGCCGCGCCTTGATGAAAAAGGCCGTTTAATCCTTCCTGCGAAATTTCGCGAAGAGCTCTCCGCTGGTTTGGTAATTACCAAAGGACAAGAGCGTTGCTTGTACGTCTTTCCATCTACTGAATTTGCAACTATCACTGAAACTCTGCGCCAAGCACCGGTTACATCAAAGAATGCGCGCGATTACATGCGCGTGATGTTTGCTGGCGCGCACGATGAAATTCCTGATCGCCAAGGTCGCGTAACTATTCCTGCGGGGCTTCGCACATATGCCGGACTTGAAAAAGATTGCGTTGTTATCGGTGCAAATACGCGCGTTGAAATTTGGGATAGCACTTCTTGGAATTCATACCTATCAGATCGCGAAAAGGGTTTTGCTGAAGTTTCAGAGGAGATCTTTCCTGGCCTCTTTTAAAACAACTAAATAAAAACTTAATAGCGCTCTCATTTGTGGCCACCGCCGACCTAAAGCCGGCAGTGACACCCCTTCCCCGGTGTCACTTTCGTTAGATCCGTCGGCCGGCGGTGACCAGAGATGAGAGATGAGTTAAAAAAGAGTTAACAATTAAATTAACAAGATAAGGAAATGGGGGAGTAGATGAACAATGCAAGTGCGCAACATATATCTGTAATGCTAGAACGTTGCATTGAACTACTTTCTCCAACTATCTTGCTAAATAAAAAACCAGTAATCATTGATTGCACTCTTGGTTTAGGCGGCCATACCGAAGCACTTCTTGAAAAATTCCCATCTCTTACCGTAATTGGAATTGACCGCGATCAGATCGCACTCGACCGTGCCGGTGCACGACTTGCTCGCTTTGGTGATCGCTTCAAGAGTGCACACGCGATCTTTGATCAGCTTGGTGAAGTGGCTGCAGCGCATGGAATTAACGAAGTAAATGGCATCTTATTTGACCTTGGAGTCTCTTCAATGCAACTAGATGAAGTCGATCGCGGCTTTTCTTACTCCCAAGATGCACCACTTGATATGCGAATGGATCGCAGCCGTGGAATCACGGCATCAGAGATCGTTAATACCTATGCACCCGGTGCGCTGGTAAAGATATTGCGCACATTTGGTGAAGAGAAATTTGCAACCCGCATTGTTGAAAACATAGTAAAAGCACGCGCGAAAGCCCCGCTTAACTCAACACAAGAATTAGCTGCATTAGTTAAAGAGAGTATTCCTGCCGCAACGCGTCGCACTGGAGGAAATCCGGCGAAGCGCACTTTCCAGGCGCTACGTATCGAAGCAAATGATGAGCTCGGAGCGATTACTCGCGCTCTGCCGATTGCGCTGGATCTGTTAACTATCGGAGGGCGTGTAGTTGTTCTCTCCTTCCAGTCACTAGAAGATCGCATTGTTAAAGAGATATTCGTTGAAAGATCAACTTCTAAGAGTCCAAGAAATTTGCCAGTTGACCTTCCAGAATTTGCCGCCAAATTTGCCCTTGTTTCAAAATCTGGAGAAACACCATCAGATCAAGAGTTAGCGACGAATCCGCGTTCAGCCTCCGTGCGTCTGCGTGCAATTGAAAAGGTGGCGGCATAAATGGCGCTTCTAAATTCAACTGCGATAAAAGCGCCTCGTGTGCCGTTTCAAAAAATCACAGAAAAATCAGTTCAAGTATTTCTAAAATTAGTACCAAGTGTTTCAGAAGGAACACAAGCAACTCATCGATTCTTTGCAACTTTCCTATCAGCAGTTGCAGGAGTTGGGCTACTGATACTGCTTGCCGTAAATATTCTCTTGGCGCAAGATGCTTTTACGCTTTCTGAATTAAAAGCCGAAGCAAAAGTTGTAGCAGATCAACGCGAAGCAATTAACCGCCAGATCGAAGCTGCCTCATCTCCAGAAGCTTTAGCAGCTAAGGCGCAATCGCTAGGAATGCGTCCCTCAAATTCGCTGGTTTTCCTTAATTTGGATGCGGCAGAGCAGGCCTTAGCAAATGGAGAGATCAAACGTGGGTAATTTAAATCTCGCCACTTCTAGAATCCGCGCTCTAGTTATTTTTATCTTTATATTCTTCCTGTTATTTGCCGCCCGACTCATTCAAATTCAAGCCGTTCAGGCCAGCGATTATCGCGCTAAAGCTGCGAATGAGATGAAATTAACTCGTGGAATTCCAGCAGCGCGGGGTGAAATTACCGATATCAATGGAATAGCTTTCGCCCGTAGCGTCTCTGCGATAAATATTGTGGTTGATCAGACTTTAATTACCGATGCAGGTAGGACAGCTAACTTTGCTGCTCCTTATCTGGGTATGACGGTGGCACAAGTTCAGAGCGCAATCACAGGAACCAAGCGTTACGCATTGGTTACAAGGAGCGCTAAACCGGCAGTTTGGCGTGATCTAAGCGCCGCAATTGACTCATTTAACGCATCATTGAGCAAAGAGAACTTTGACAAAAGAATTGTTGGTTTCTTTTCTGAGAGAAATTACATCCGCGAATATCCATCCGGTTCTCTAGTTTCATCGCTGGTTGGTTTTGTGCGCCAAGACGGCATTGGCGCAACCGGAATTGAATCAAGTATGAACTCCACAATCACTGGCACCGATGGCCGATATTCATACGCGCGTGGCTTAGGAGCGGAAATTCCTGGATCACAAAACGAGATAATTGCCGCCAAAAAAGGAACAACTATTCGATTGACCATTGATCGCGACGTGCAATGGGTCGCAGCAAATGCAATTCAAGAAGCGGTAAGAAAAGCTCGCGCCTCAAGTGGCACCGTTATCGTTATGGATCCCAAAACAGGACAGATCTTGGCACATGCAACTGCGCCGACTTTTGACCCAAATAACACTAAGAAAGTCACAGAAGCGCAAATGCGCAATCCATCGGTGCAAGATGTCTATGAGCCAGGATCGACTGGAAAAGTTATGACTCTGGCAGCAGCGCTGGAAGAGAAGAAGATCACTCCAGAAACGGTTTTGAAAGTCCCTTACTCAATCAAACGCGGTGGAGATACTTTCCGCGATCACGATCCTCATCCTGTTCAGTATTTAACAACTTCAGGAATCTTGGCAGTCTCATCCAACACAGGAACGATAAAAATTGGTGAGATGTTATCTAATGATACTTTGCACGACTATCTATCTAAATTTGGAATTGGAAAATCCACTGGGTCAGGTTTACCTGGTGAATCTGCCGGGCTCTTCCGGCCCGTCAGCGATTGGTCTGGAACCACCGCTCCAACTGTGGCATTTGGTCAAGGTTATGCGTTAACGGCGATGCAGGCCACAAGTATCTTCGCAACGATTGCTAATAATGGCGTCCGAGTTTCCCCAACCGTGATCGCCGGAACAACTGATTCATCAGGAAGGTACACCGCTTCTGTATCTCGCTTCAATGAGCGAGTTATCAGCGCTGAGACCGCCAAGCAATTACGGATAATGATGGAGTCAGTTGTGTCGGGGCAAGGTACTGCGCCTAGTGCTGCGATTCCGGGTTATCGAGTTGCTGGTAAAACTGGTACTGCAATGCGCCACAACTCAGATTGTGCTTGCTATAGCGGTTACACGGCATCCTTTATCGGCTTTGCACCTGCAGATGCGCCGAAGTATGTAATAAGTGTAACTATTCAAGATCCTAAAGGCGCTTATTATGGCGGCTCACTAGGTGGCCCAGTCTTTAAAAAGGTTATGACTTTCGTTCTTCAATCCGAACATGTCGCTCCAACAGGAACCAAGGTTCTGCCAGTAGCGCTAACGCAGAGGGAATTGCTTAAGAAGCAAAACCAAGATTCTGAAGTTAAAGTTGCACAGGCAAGTGAAAAGAAGCGATGATGCGACCATTTAGCGCTCCAGCGGTAACGCTTGCTAAAATTGCGCAATCTTGTAATGCGGATAGCTCGATTGACCAAGCGGAATTAGCATCTCTCACTATCAGTGGAGTTACTCATAACGATGGTGATGTACTCCCTGGGGATTTATTTATCGCTATTCCAGGAGCCAAGCGTCATGGTGCAGAATTTGCAGAAAGCGCAAAAAAGCGTGGAGCGATCGCTGTGCTTACCGATCCTGCCGGCGCAGAGTTAATCAAAGGCCTGCCAATTTTGGTCGTTGCTGATCCGAGAATGATTGCTGGCCAGATTGCAGCGCTTTTATATAGCGCACCAATGCGCGATCTAAATTGCATAGCCATAACTGGGACTAACGGAAAAACCACCGTAACGACTTTATTGCACCAGATCTTTCAAGCAGCTCGTCGTGAATGTGGGCTAATTGGCACCGTGGAGACGCGAATCGGTAGTGAAATTCTCGGCAGCATACGCACGACCCCAGAGGCTACTGATTTACAAGCGCTGGCCGCAGTAATGAGAGAGCGCCACATGCGCCATTTAGTTATTGAAGCTTCAAGCCACGCGTTGCAATTACACCGACTAGAAGGTTCATATTTTGCGATTGCTGGCTTCACAAATTTGACACAGGACCACTTAGATTTTCACGGAGATATGGAAAGTTACTTCGCGGCAAAATCAGCGCTCTTTAACTTTGCAATGACAGATTTAGCCTGTATCAATATCGATGATCCATACGGTGCAAGGCTTGCGGCATCTACTGAAATCCCAGTTATATCCCTGGCGCGGACAAATCCGAAGGCCACCTGGCATTACATTGAGATTGATACAAGTTCTAAGCGAGTGCAGTTGAAAGTTCGGGGCTCTGGTGGAATCTTGATCGAAACAACAACCTCATTGCGCGGCGGATATAACTTCGATAATTTATTGATGGCAATTGCGATCGCGGTCGAATCTGGAGTTGATCCAATTGATATCGCTGCCATAGTTCCAAAGATTTCTGGGGCGGCCGGAAGGTTAGAAGAAGTTTCCGTAGGCCAAAATTTCAGCGCTTTTGTAGATTATGCACATACTCCTGATGCTGTTTCCAATGTTCTTAAATCTATACGTGAATTTACATCTGGAAAAGTGATAGCCGTTTTGGGTTGTGGGGGAGACCGCGATGCATCAAAGCGACCTTTAATGGGTAAGAGTTTGATTGAGAATGCAGATATTGCAATCTTTACCAGTGATAACCCAAGATCAGAAGATCCAACAACAATCCTGGAAGCAATGGTCTATGGAGTGAATGTTGATCAACCATCACAGGTAGTAATAGACCGCGCCAGCGCAATTGCATATGCGGTATCAATTGCAGCAGCTGGCGATACTGTCGCAGTTCTTGGAAAAGGCCACGAGCTTGGTCAAGAGATAAAGGGTCAGACATTTGATTTTGATGATCGGCTAGTTCTGGCACAGGCGATTGAGGCAAAGCAATGATCGCGCTACAGGCTTCAGATATTGCCCAAATTGTGGGAGGCGAACTTAAGGGCTCAGATGTAACTGTAACTACGGCCCCAGTATTTGATTCTAGCCAAGCTACGACAGGATCCATTTTCTTGGCTCTAAAAGGTGAGAAGAGTGATGGGCACAATTTTATTTCCGATGCGTTTACGCGAGGTGCAGTACTTGCAATTGTCAGCGTAGCCTCATCCGAGCGGTGCATCGTTGTACCGGATGTACTGACAGCTCTCAATAAATTAGCAGCACACGTGCGAGACTTGCTGAAAGACTTACAGGTGATTGCACTGACTGGATCGCAAGGCAAAACGACGACGAAAGATTTATTGCAGCATATTTTGGAGAATTTAGGTAGAACGGTTGCGCCGACTGGAAACTTCAACAACGAACTAGGCACGCCAATCACCCTCTTGCAATGTGATGAAAATACTAAATTCTGCATCTTAGAAATCGGGGCACGTCACATCGGAGATATTGCTCTTCTTTGCCAGATGGCGAAACCAAATATTGGTATGGTGTTAAGAGTCGGCACCGCACACATTGGCGAGTTCGGATCAGCCGAAGCAGTTGCGCAAGCAAAGTCTGAAATGATTTCATCACTTGATCCTGGCGCTATCGCAATTCTTGGACAATATGATGCTTTCACTCCACAAATGGGCGCACTCCATAAGGGGGAGATAATTACTTTTGGTGAGACTACCGCAGCAGATGTTCGCGCAACCGATGTTGAGATCCGTGAAGGGCGCCCACACTTTGATTTAGTAACTAGCGCTGGTCGTGCCGCGGTTGGGCTACGACTTGTCGGAGTGCACCAAGTGGCCAACGCCCTTGCTGCCGCGGCTGCCGCGACTGCAGTGGGTGCATCTATTGATCAAATCGCAGTCGCCCTTTCCACATCAGATATCCGAAGCAAGTGGCGCATGGAGATCCAAGAACTCCGCGGCGTCGTCTTGATAAATGATTCTTATAATTCAAGTCCAGAATCTGCTGAGGCGGCGCTACGTACCTTGGTGCTATTTGCACAAGAACGCGGCGGTCAATCTTGGGCATTTCTCGGAAAGATGCATGAACTCGGCGAGTCCTCAATCACTCGCCACGCAGATATTGGCACCCTTGCTTCAGAGTTAGGGATAGATCATTTGGTCTGTATTGGCGCTCCGGAGTACTCCGCGAAGTTGACCGCGAATAGTGCAACGGAGATCCATCTCTTCGAAAGGAAAGAAGAAGCTTTGCAACTAGTACATCAGATGAGCGCTGGAGATGTCGTCCTGATAAAAGCTTCTCGTGCTGAAAAGTTTGAAGAACTCGCACAAGTAATAGTTGCAGAAATAATTTTATTGATTGAAGCAGAGTCCGAAAATCTTGAAGAAGGGGAGCGATAAAGCAAAATGAGAGAAATTCTAATCTCCGGTGCAATTGCACTCTTCATCTCGCTCTTCGGTACGCCAATCCTAATTCGCTTCCTTGCGCGACGTGGTTATGGTCAAATAATTCGCGATGATGGCCCTTCATCACACCACACCAAACGTGGTACTCCGACAATGGGTGGCTTAATTATTATCTTTGCCGTCGCAGTTGGATATTTTATTGCGCATGCGCTTACTCAGAACACAATAAGTACATCAGCGCTTTTGGTTCTTGGATTAATGGCGGCGCTCGGCTTCGTTGGTTTCTTAGATGATTGGTTGAAAGTCTCACGCCAAAAGTCACTAGGTTTAAATGCAAAACAGAAAATCCTTGGACAGGTAGTCTTCGCGGCAATTTTCGCTTACCTAGGAATCCAATTTCCAGATGGTGATGGATTGACTCCGATCTCGCAGAATCTTTCTACGGTGCGCGATACATCACTGGTCCTGGGCGCAGGTCTGGTAATTGTCTGGGTAGTTCTTATGGTGACTGCAACCAGTAATGGCGTCAATCTCACCGATGGGTTAGATGGACTGGCAACTGGAGCCGCTGTTATGACTTTTATCGCATATATCTTGATTGGCGTTTGGCAGTTTGGGCAGAGTTGCGCAATTGCTCCCGGTGCTAACTGTTACTTGGTGCGAGATCCACTTGATTTAGCTGTCTTATCTGCTGCTTTAGCTGGCGCGTGTGCTGGATTTCTTTGGTGGAATGCATCCCCAGCGAAAATTTTTATGGGAGATACCGGATCGCTTGCCCTAGGCGGGGCACTCGCCGGTATTGCGACATCACTAAGAATTGAACTCTTACTAATTCCACTAGGTGGGCTCTTTGTGATCATTAGTGCATCCGTAATTTTGCAAGTTCTTTACTTTAAAATAACGGGTGGGAAGCGCATCTTTAAGATGGCGCCACTCCAACACCACTTTGAACTAATTGGTTGGGGCGAGGTAACTATCGTCTTGCGCTTCTGGATCATTGCAGGGTTGTGTGTAGCACTAGGACTTGGCCTCTTTTATGCCCAATGGGTTACACAGTAGGTAAGGCGCGTTATGGCCGCTACTTTTACAGATAAGAAGATTCTTATCCTCGGAGCAGGAGTTACTGGATTAGCTGTCGCTCGCTCGATCGCCAGACGAGGAGCGCAGATATCACTAGCTGACGATCTAGTATCTGAAGTTGCAGGCTTTAGCGTAGCCCGCACAAATTTATATAGCGCAGCAAATTTTGATGCGCTAGTAGTCTCGCCAGGTTGGAAATCTGATCATCGTTTAATTATCGAAGCAGAGAGCTCTGGCGTGGAATTGTTAAACGAGGTAGATCTAGCCTGGCAAATTCGCGCCGAACTGGTCCCAAGCCAACGTTGGATTGCCCTCACTGGAACTAACGGCAAGACAACGACCGTTGAGATGGCAGCTGCGATGCTGCGCGAAGGTGGTATTTCAGCGATCGCGTGTGGCAACGTTGGAACCACGGTCATTGAAAGTGTAGAAAGCCCCGAAAATTATGAAGTACTTGTTTTAGAACTCTCATCTTTTCAACTTCATTGGATGCGTGAAGCGACATTTGTGGCAGCGTCAATATTAAATATTGCCCAAGATCATGTTGACTGGCACGGAGGATTTTCCCAATATGCCCAAGCAAAATTGGCAATATTAGATCGCGCGAGCACCGGAATATTTAATGGAGATGATCCAGAGGTTCTCTCTAGAACTGCTAATTGGCAGGGGCGCAAAGTGTTCTTTTCTCTGGATACACCAGGTCCAGGTGAGCTTGGAGTTATTGATGATCTGCTAGTCGATCGCGCTTTCGTCAGCGATCCACAGGAAGCGGCGATGATTGCAGAACTTGTTGATGTAATCCCAACAGTTCCGCACAACGTTTCTAACGCCTTGGCGGCGGCCGGGTTAGCGCGAGTAATGGGCATCTCTCACGAGTCGATACGTCTGGCTTTGCAGAATTTCAAACTAGGTCGCCATCGAATCGAAAATATTTATGCAAGGGATGAAATTAATTGGGTCAATGATTCCAAAGCCACCAATCCACACGCTGCTGCCGCATCGCTAATGGCGACTATCTCGGCAATCTGGATTGCAGGAGGTTTGGCAAAAGGAGCCGAGATGGCTGATCTGGTAAAGCGTTGTAAATCTCGTATCAAAGTTGCGATATTAATTGGTGCTGATCGTGAATTAATAGCCACCGAGCTGCGAGCAAATGCACCAGATGTAGAAATTGTTTATATCGATGCGCCACAATCGTACGAAAAGGGTGGCTCAGATAATTCATTAATGGAGGCAGTTGTCCGAGCGGCGAAGATGCGCGCTAAAGCAGGGGACACGGTCTTGCTAGCACCCGCGTGCGCATCAATGGATCAATTTCTTTCATACGCTGACCGCGGCGATAGATTTGCAAAAGCAGCGCTAAAGGAGAACAAATGAGTTCGAATAACCAGAAATTTCTGGCAAAACCGGTAAATAGTTTCTACATCTTGGCCATTAGCGCACTTTCGTTATCGGTAATCGGACTCGTTATGGTCTTCTCTGCATCTTCTATTCACGCACTCGATACCAGAGGTAGCGCAGTTGCCATTGTGCTGCGCCAATTAACCTTCTTTGTGATTTCTATTCCATTAGCAATCTTTCTCTCGCAACGTACCTTGACCCAGTGGCGTCTACTTGCTCGTTTTGGGCTACTACTTTCAGCGGTAGTTCTCTTAATTCTCCAAATCCCAGGTGTTGGCAAAACGGTAAATGGAAATACCAACTGGATCGCTCTGCCCTTTGTAGATATCCAGCCAAGTGAGTTAGCAAAATTTCTTTTAATACTCTGGGCAAGCTATATGTTGGCTAACAAAGAGCGCAGTGGAAAGACGCGCTTAAATGTATTTCTCTTGATCGGCCCCGGCTTCGTTCTTGTGATGTTGCTAGTAATGCTAGGTCGCGACCTCGGTACCACTTGTGTGATCGCTGCGATTCTTGGCGGTTTACTCTTTGTCTCAGGTATTGAATTGCGAGTACTAGGTTCTCTGGTTGCAGTAGGTGCGATCACTCTTGCCGTTCTAATTGCAACTGCTGGATACCGCGCTCAACGATTCCTAGTAGTTCTTGATCCTTTTGCAGCCGAAGATTACAAGAATGCAGGGTGGCAACCCGCCCATAGTTTATTGGGGCTTGCTAGCGGTGGAATCTTTGGAGTAGGTCTGGGCGGTAGTCGTCAAAAGTGGGGCAATCTCGCAGAAGCGCATACCGATTTTATCTTTGCAGTAATCGGTGAAGAGTTAGGGCTACTCGGAACACTTGCGGTACTTGCCTTGCTCGCAGCGTTAATTTTTTCAATCTTTAAAATTTCACTCCGCTGCACAGATCCGATGTCGCGCTATGTGGGTGCAGGAGTTGGCAGTTGGATTTCGATCCAAACAATTCTTAATATTGGATCAGCTACCAGCGTGTTACCTGTTGTGGGCGTTACTCTTCCCTTTGTTTCGTATGGTGGTTCAGCGCTGATCTCTCTCTATGTTGGTCTTGGATATGTATTTGGTAGCGCTTTACGCGACCCGGAAGTTAAAGGTGAATTACAAAAGGCGATTGAACGGCGTAGATTAAGCACATCATGAAGATTATCTTCGCAGGTGGTGGAACTGCAGGACATGTGGAACCTGCCCTTGCGATCGCCCGCCTTTGGCGAGAGAAATACCCAAATGATTCTCTGGAATTTATAGGAACCGCTAAAGGGCTGGAAAATCAATTGGTGCCTGCTGCCAACTTTAAATTGCACCATATCCCAAAAGTTGTAATGCCTCGTAAAGTTTCTCTCGCCGTAATTAGCGCTCCTGCTGCTTTCTTAAAGGCGCTAGGGGCGGCACGTCAAATTATTAAGGGCGCTGATCTATTAATTGGTTTCGGCGGATATGTATCTGCCCCTTCCTATCTTGCGGCGAAATCACTTGGTATTCCATTTGTTATCCATGAAGCAAACGCCAAACCTGGCTTTGCCAATCGCTTAGGAGCGCGCCTGACTCCTAATGTGGCAGTTGCGCAAGCGGTGCAGAATGGGGCGTTAAGCCGAGCTTTAATCACTGGGATTCCACTGCGATCTGATGTTGCAAAGGCGCTCACCGATAGCACCGCAGATTGGGCGAAGGCGCGCGCTAGCGCAAAAGCGAGCCTCGGTTTTTCTCCAAATGCGCCGCTGATTCTCGCTTTCTTTGGTTCCCAGGGATCAGTCGCTCTTAACTCTGTTATTGAGAAATCACTTCCCACTTTGCTCTCCAACGGTAATCAGCTTTTACACGCGGTTGGCAAATTAAATCCTCTACCAAGGATTCAAGAACGCTATAAGTCGACGGAATATATTGAGGATATGGCAATAGCCTATTTGGCAGCAGATTTAATCATCAGTCGCAGTGGTGCAATATCCTGCTCTGAGATAAATGCTCTGGGTCGGTATTCACTTTTCATTCCACTACCCATTGGAAATGGCGAACAACGCTACAACGCCAGCCAGGTGATCGCGCAAGGACGTGGCGAAGTCATAAACCAAGAACTCTTCTCGCCTGCTTGGGTCTCAAGTAATTTAGGCCGACTATTAGAAAAATCTGTAGCGTCACCAATTGCTGGTTCAGGTAGTGATCTAAATGCCAGCGAGAAGATTATTAACTTTATGGAGCACGCTCTATCTGGAAAGAACGATTGATGGCTATTGAATTGAGTGCGTGGAAAGGTAAACGCCTGCACTTTATCGGTATTGGCGGCGCCGGAATGAGTGGCTTAGCGCGAATCGCGCTCTCACATGCGATAACGGTCTCGGGTTCTGATGCAAAGGATTCGACTGTATTAAGCGCACTTGGAGCACTGGGTGCAGAAGTTAACCCCGTACATCTGGCATCTCAAGTAGATGGTGCAGACTTTGTTATCTACTCAACTGCGATTAGCCAAAATAATGTTGAATTAGCACGTGCTCGTGAATTGAGCCTACCGATCCTCACCCGAGCACAGGCGCTGGCAACTCTGATGTCTGATTCGCGAAGTATCGCGGTAGCCGGCACCCACGGAAAGACAACTACTTCATCGATGCTGACAGTGGCTTTTCAGGCTTGCGGCCTAGATCCCTCTTTTGCAATCGGTGGAACTCTAACTTCTTCTGGATCAAATGCTCATCGCGGAACTGGCGATCTCTTTGTGGCCGAGGCTGACGAATCTGATGGATCATTTATTGAGTATCGCCCTTTCGCTGCGATCGTTACCAACGTGGAACATGATCACGTCGATTACTTTGCTACTGAAGCCGATGTAACGCAGGCCTTTGCTGACTTTGCTGCAACGATTTCTAAAGATGGATATCTCGTCTACTGCGCCGATGATTCTGGATCGGCACACCTGGCTAGCTCAGTAATTGGTTTGAATCTAATTTCATATGGAACAAGCGTGGGAGCAGATTTATTTATTGACTCCATCAATTTACTACCGATGGGATCAACTGCGCGGGTTCTTTGGAAGGGTCGTGCCATCGGGAACGTGTCACTTAAAGTTCCGGGGCTGCACAACGTGTTAAATGCCGGCGCAGCACTTGCCATGGGGTTAGCACTGGGAGCACCTGCCGCTGAAATGTTAAATGGGTTAGCAAGTTTTCAAGGAACCGGGCGGCGCTTTGAATTGAAAGGAACCGTTCATGGCATTCGAATTATCGATGACTACGGACATCACCCGACGGAAGTTGCAGTTACCTTAGCGGCCGCTAAGCGATATGCCGGAGATGGACGATTGATAGTTATCTTCCAGCCACATCGCTACTCTCGAACAAAAGCATTTATGAGTCAATTTGCAACTGCCTTGAGTGCGGCAGATGAAGTTGTTTTACTAGAAGTCTATGCCGCCAGCGAGGTACCGATTCCGGGAATCACTTCCGAATCAATTGTCGAACAAATGACCAACGGTCACTTTATCCCAAATTTTTTTGAGGCATCGGAATGGGTAATTGCCCAAGCCAAGCCAGGTGATGTAATCGTAACTCTTGGAGCAGGTGATGTTAATTCGCTCGCCCCAATAATTAGCGATGGCTTGACGCGGCGATTTAATTAATGAAACTTGCACTGCAGATCAAATCGTCTAAAGCGATTTTGGCGATCACAACAACGTTAATAATCCTTGGAGCGGGCTCATATTTGCTTGGATGGTCCTCTGTGTTAACTGTTAAACAAATAGAAATCAGTGGAGCGCCCACTTTAACTTCTGAGAGGGAGATCGCAAAAAGTCTTGATCTATCAACAGGGGATAAGTTAGCTCGAGTAGATTCAAGGGCGCTCTCAAATCGATTAAAAGCAAATTCCTGGGTTGAATCAGCAGATATCGCTCGCAACTGGTTTAACGGCAAAGTCACAGTAGAGATATATCCAAGAGTTCCAGTTGCCCTATACACCGAACCCGGTAAACCTCAAGTGGCACTTGATGCTTCGGGCAAAATCTTCATTCTGCCCGGTGAACTCCCAAGCGGACTTCCAAGCGTTAGTGCAACATCGGTGGCGAGCGGGTTGATTGCGATCGAAGTGTTTACGGAGATGCCAAAAGAATTTAGCGATGGAATAGATCGCTTAACAGCAGGAAGTCCTACGAATTTAGTGATCGACGGAAAATTCAATAGCCGCACACGTCAAATAATTTGGGGAGATGGCAAAGACACTCTGCTTAAGATAAAAGTCATTTCCGCTCTATTAGATCTGCCAGAAAATAAATCGATACGGTTGATCGATGTCACAGCCCCAAATGCACCCATAGTTAAATAGCTGGCTAAATAGCTGGCTAAATAGCTGGCTAAATAGCGGATTAAATAGTTCTAAATACTTTGCGTCGGTCTTTGCTTTCGCACTCATAACGCCTTACGTTGCCGTCATTAGAGAGCGTAGAAATGTAATTCTCAAGTTGAGGTTTACAGTTCTAAAGGAGGAACTTGTGGCTGCACCACAGAATTATTTAGCTGTCATCAAAGTAGTTGGAATTGGTGGCGGTGGAGTTAACGCAATCAATCGAATGATTGATGTTGGTTTAAAGGGCGTTGAGTTCATTGCCATTAATACTGATGCACAACATCTTTTGATGAGTGATGCCGATGTGAAGTTAGATATCGGTCGTGCATCTACTAAAGGTCTTGGTGCAGGTGCTGCACCCGAAAAAGGAAGACAAGCGGCAATCGATCACACTGAAGATATTGAAGAAATTTTACGTGGTGCGGACATGGTTTTTGTTACCGCAGGTGAGGGTGGTGGTACCGGAACTGGTGGGGCACCAATCGTTGCAAAGATTGCCCGTGATCTTGGCGCCCTAACAATTGGCGTTGTTACACGTCCATTTTCATTTGAAGGCAAAATTCGTGCATCGCAAGCAGATGAAGGTATCGAACTCTTACGTGCTGAAGTCGATACCTTAATTGTTATTCCAAATGATCGGCTCTTAGCAATATCAGATCGGAATATAACTGCGATAGATGCATTTAAAACTGCTGATCAAGTTTTGCTCTCTGGCGTACAAGGAATCACTGAAATAATTACCCAGCCAGGTTTAATCAACTTGGACTTTGCAGATGTCAAGACAGTTATGACTGATGCAGGTTCAGCGTTAATGGGAATAGGTTCAGCGCGCGGAGAGAACCGCGCAACTCGCGCTGCCGAGTTGGCAATTTCTAGTCCACTCCTTGAAGCATCCATCGATGGTGCAATGGGAGTTCTTCTTTCGGTTGCCGGCGGATCTGATCTTGGTCTGTTTGAAATTAATGAGGCGTGCGAACTCGTGCAAGCGGCCGCTCACCCAAATGCCCGAATTATCTTTGGAACAACCATTGATGATGCCCTCGGGGATGAAGTGCGCGTAACAGTTATTGCTGCAGGCTTTGATGGCGGCCAGCCTAAGAAGGTTTCAATGCCAGTTATCGATGCTTCAGCGTTGACGGGAATTGCTGATCCGATTCCATCTAACGATCCCATCTCGGTTGCGCTAGATCTGGATAACACCGCACCTCGTAAGCGAGTGACCTTCGAAGATCTCGTCGCCGAAGATGAGATCGATGTACCTGACTTTATGAAGTAATAGTGGCCCACTCCATCTGCGAGTGAGTTAGCGATGCTTGTTAAATTTACAAACCGCCACGGCGGCATCAGCCAAGGGGCTTACACCTCTTTCAATTTGGGAGATCACGTAGGTGATGCAGCGGCAGATGTTCTGCGCAATCGTGAGGTAATTGGTCAGATATACGGCCCAGTGCAATTTATGCGCCAAGTTCATGGAAACCGAGTTGCGATAATTGAGAGTATTACCGATGTGCAACCAACCGCCGATGCACTGGTAACCGGAATACCAGGAATCACCTTGGCGGTAATGGTCGCTGATTGCATTCCACTCCTGTTAACCTCGCAAGAGGCAGTTGCCGCCGTTCATGTGGGAAGACGTGGTTTGGTAAATCAAGTAGCGATTAAGACCATCGAAATAATGCGCGAAATGGGGGCGCGAAATATTTTGGCAACTATCGGACCGGCAATCTGTGGCAGGTGTTATGAAGTATCCGCAGATATTCATCAGGAAGTTACCTCACAATTTCCACTTGCCGACTCACGTACATCTTCTGGGTCACTCGCGCTAGATTTACCTAAGGCCCTCAATGGAGAACTGCAAAAAGCCGAAGTTTCGGTGAAGTCAAGTGAAAAGAAGTGCACAGTAGAAGACTCAGATCTATTCTCATATCGTCGCGATGGCGTGACCGGGAGACAGGCGGGGCTAGTTAGGCTATGAAATCGCGCGCAGATCAAATTGCAGAAGCCTTGAGTAAAGTCGAAGCGCAGATTGCGGCAGCTGCCGCCGACGCTGATCGAAGTTGCAGCGATATCACTTTAATCGCAGTCACTAAGACATATCCGACAAGTGATGTCGAGATTTTGCAGGGTTTAGGTATAAGTAATTTCGGAGAAAATCGCAGTGAGGAAGGTGCTGAAAAATCTGCTCAAGTGAGCGGAACTTGGCACTACCAAGGACAAGTGCAGAGTCGGAAATTGCGCGAGATTGCGGGCTGGGCAAGTTTTATACATTCCATCGATTCTTCAGATCATGCTCAGAAGTTATCGCGTATCTGTAATGAATTAGGGAAAGATATTTCAATTTTTCTTCAGCTATCGCTAGATGGCGCACCAGATCGTGGAGGAGTGGTTGCAGCAGAGATCCTTGCCCTTGCGGAAAAGGTAGCTAATCTGCCAAATATTAAATTGGCAGGGCTGATGTGCGTTCCACCTGTTTCCTACGAGTATCTACGCGCATTCACAGAAATTTCCGATATCCATCAAGGATTTATAGGCACTTTTCCTGAGGCTGCTTCCTTATCCGCAGGAATGAGTTCTGACTTTGAAGTAGCGATAGCCCATGGCGCGACACATCTGCGGATAGGTAGCCAAATCCTGGGTTCACGCGCTTATCACCCTTAACCTTTACCTATGTCAGCACTCAATAAAATGATGGGCTATCTCGGACTCGTAGATACCGATGAAGAAGCCCAAGGTGAAGCAACTCCAGTCCGCTCAGAACGTCCATCTCGCGAGGTCTCGCGAACAAGAGATCGAGCCGGAGTTACGGTCGTAGGTTCAACTATCGGAGTTGCGCCATCAACACAACCAGAAGCGAACTATCACATCATCACTTTGCAACCTCGCTCGTACAGCGAAGCGCGCAAGATGGGTGAGCACTATCGCGAAGGAAATCCGGTGATCATTAATCTCGATGATATGGAGGAGTCAGAGCGTAAGCGCTTGGTCGACTTTGCCAGCGGGTTAGTTTTCGGACTGCACGGCCGCATTGAGCGTGTGAGCCATAAAGTATTTCTTCTCTCACCTGCCAATGTAAATGTGAGCAGCGAAGATAAGACAGCGGCAGCACAAGCAAGCTTCTTTAACCAATCATAACTCCCGGCGAATTAGTTAATTCCCCATGATCTCTAGCTTGTTATTAACTTTACTTGACTTATTTAAATATGCGCTCTTTATCCGCCTAATCATCGATTACGTGCGCATATTCGCGCGCAACTGGCGTCCTAATTCATTCCTGATCGCTTTCTTTGAATTTGTATATGCAATCACCGACCCACCGATGAAATTCGTTGGAAGATTTGTGCCACCACTTCGTTTAGGTGGAGTATCTCTCGATCTATCTTTTATCGTGTTGCTAATTGCAATCAGTCTGCTTAAGGGCGTAATAGTAGTTGTACTTTAAAATCCTTAAGCTTTAATTAAGACCGCACTAATCTGCAGTTCATTATCGCCAGCAGGCAGGCTCTGATCGTGTGTAAATTCCAGAGCCAGCACTTCTTCACTGATATGCGATGCTGATTGCGCAATCGCAGAAACTATTGCCGCCTCAGCGTTCCAGCGAACTTTAATGCGATCAGAGATTTCAAAGCCATCGCCTTTACGGCGCTCCTGGATATAGCGAATCACCTCGCGCACATTGCCGGCATCAATTAGAGATTGGCTAAGCGCCAGATCGAGCGCCACAGACTCACCCTCATGGCTAGCCACCATCCAGCCGCTCTTTGGGACTTCCGTAATCACCAAATCACCGAGTTCAATCTCCCAAGTAGCAATCTTGGTTTTGCCGGTCGTGCGAAGTGTTTTAACTAGCGACGTTGCATCAGTGCCTGCGATCGCCTTCGAAATCTCTTGCACATCTTTACCGTATTTGGCACCGAGTGATTTAAAGTTTGCTTTAACCGAGATATTTACCAAGTCTCCATCGGCATCTGCGATATCGGCTAGGTCGATCACATTTAACTCATCAGCGATCTGCTCGCGCATATCACTTGGTAGTTTCGCCCAACCAGCAGCAGAAATTAAGGCGCGCTGCAAAGGCTGACGGATCTTGATTGCAGATTCTGCACGCGCAGCGCGACCCAATTCAACTACGCGACGAGTCATTGCTACCTGCGAGTTAAGTTCCAAATTAATTAGCGATTTATCTGCGATGGGAAAATCAGTTAGGTGAACTGAATCGACAGCGCTAGCGTTGGCCGGTTTAACAACCTCCTGCCAGACATGTTCGGTAATAAAAGGAACTATTGGTGAAAGTAATTGAGTAAGAGTTACCAGACACTCATGCAGTGTGCCCAGGGCTGCAACATCACCATCCCAGAAGCGGCGACGCGAACGACGCACATACCAATTAGATAAGTCATCGATAAAGCGAGCCAGGGCTCTGCCCGCACTTTGTGAATCAAATTCAGAGTAGGCAAGATCAACTTCTGCGATTAAAGAATTTAATTCGCTCAGGATCCAGTGATCCATCATTGAGCGATCCTTTACCGCTGGAATCTGTGAGATATCAAAGTTAGAAGATTGGGCATATAAAGTGTGGAATGAGATTGTGTTCCAGTAGGTAAGTAAAGTTTTGCGAACAACATCGCTGATCGCATCGTGGCCGACGCGACGCGCAGACCAAGGCGATCCAGCTGCCAACATGTACCAACGCACTGCATCAGCGCCATGCTGATCCATAAGCGCGATTGGCTCGATTACATTTCCAAGATGTTTACTCATTTTGCGACCATCTTTATCTAAGATATGGCCGAGACAGAGAACGCTCTTATAAGAAGATTTATCAAAGACCAAGGTACCGATCGTCATTAAGGTATAGAACCAACCTCTGGTCTGATCAATTGCTTCACAGATGAAGTCAGCAGGGTAGGCGGCTTTAAATTTCTCAACAGAACCGTGCTTATGTGGATAGCCCCACTGTGCAAATGGCATTGCGCCAGAGTCATACCAACAATCGATTACCTCTGGCACTCGCACCATCTCCTGGCCGCACGTTGCGCAAGGGAAGGTGATGTCATCTACAAATGGGCGGTGCGGATCTAATTTGGAGAGTTCTTTGCCGGCCAATGACCCAAGCTCTTTAAGTGAGTCGACACAGACTTCGTGCTTATCTTCACAACGCCAGATTGGCAGGGGAGTACCCCAATAGCGATTGCGAGATAGCGCCCAGTCAATATTGTTATTTAACCAATCCCCATATCGCCCAGTCTTAATAGTTTCAGGGTGCCAATTGGTCTGGTTGTTCTCACGAATCAGTTCATCTTTAATTGAAGTAGTGCGGATATACCAAGATGGTTGCGCATAATAAATCAGAGCGGTGTGGCAGCGCCAGCAATGCGGATAAGGGTGCTCATATGGTTGATGCTTATAAAGAACGCCACGAGATTTCAACTCTTTCACCAAAGTCTTATCGGCATCTTTAAAGAAGAGACCTCCAATCAGAGGAACTTCACTCAAAAATGTTCCATCAGGTGCAATTGGATTTACAACCGGCAAACCATAAGCGCGACAGACCGCCAAGTCATCTGCGCCAAAGGCAGGGGATTGATGGACCAATCCAGTTCCATCTTCGGTGGTCACATAATTTGCAAGTACAACAAAGTGAGCACCGGGGATATCAATTAAATCTAAGGGGCGCTTGTAAGTAACGCGCTCTAGATCTTTACCTTTAACAGTCTTTAAAATCTTTACGTCACCAGAAAGGGCGGAAATAAGCGGCTTTGCAACAACTAATATCTCTGGTTTATCTTCTGGTTTATCTTCTGGGCTAACTTCAACAACAACGTAATCAACTTCTGGGTTAACGGCGATTGCGGTATTTGAGACTAAGGTCCAAGGGGTTGTTGTCCAAACTAAGAGCGCAGCGCCAAGATCGGCTAGTTCACCCGAAGTGACTGGAAAGCGCACATAAACCGATGGATCAGTAACAGTTTCATATCCTTGAGCGAGTTCGTGATCTGAGAGCCCGGTGCCGCAACGAGGGCAATATGGAGCAACGCGATGATCTTGAACCAAGAGACCTTTCTTCCAGATCTCTTTAAGGCTCCACCAAACACTTTCTACATATTCTGGAGCCATAGTCCAATAGGCCTGATCAAAATCAACCCAGAAACCCATGCGGTTGGTCATCGTTGCGAAGGCACCGACGTGGCGAGTTACAGATTCGCGGCACATCTCATT